>WGMP01000029.1 GCA_016124975.1 Phycisphaera sp.
ACAAGCAGGGGTGCCCGTGGACTTCAGTCCGCGGAACGGATGACGGCAGCCGCCGCCTCCGACGCCTGCCCTCCTGCAGACCGAAGCGCGCTGCCGCTCTCGATTGACGACTCCGACGGTGTGGACCATCCGGCACGACAATCATGTCTGGGGACTCCGACGGTCCGAATCGTGCGACACGAGAATCAGGGGTGCCCGCATGCTTCAGCATGCGGAACGGATGATGTCAGCCGTCGACTCCGACGCGTGTCGTTCAGCAGACTGAAGTCTGCTGGCACACTCGATTGACGACTCCGACGGTGTGGACCATCCGACACGACAATCATGTCTGGGGACTCCGACGGTCCGAATCGTGCGACACGACAATCAGGGGTGCCCGCATGCTTCAGCATGCGGAACGGATGATGTCAGCCGTCGACGCAGACACCTCGCGCTCCGCGCGCTTCACCCACGGCCTCGCATGGTGTTCGCCTTCGTCGACTCCGCGTCACGCCGGCGCGGCTAGCCAAGCGCTGGAAAATCTTCCTGCAAAACATGCAGACTTTCGCGACCGCGCCCGACTGGGTGCTAAGTTCGCGCGCGTCGGTGCATCCGACGGAAAGGCGGAAGAGAGAAGTGTCCCATCCATTCATCGGGGGTTCCCCCATCGCGCAGGCGCGCGGCGGGAGGGCGGTGTCGCGCGCAATGACCGGCGTCGGGCGAAGCCGTCCTGCGGCGCTGCGCATGTCGCCGGGCGCGCGCACGCGCAGCGTGGCACAGGCCCGCGCGCTCGCGTTCATGCTCTGTGCGCTGTCGCTCGTCGCCTTCCACGCGCGGCCGCAGGACGCGCCCGATCCCCCGTCCACGACGCCGCTTGAGCTGATCGAGGCAGGAGATCCGTCCGTGCGAAGGTTCGGCGACGGCGTCGCCGCCAGCGGCAGCCTTCTCGCCATCGCGGCGCCGACCGACGGCGACGACGCATGGTCGCCGGGGTTCGTCGCGATCCACCGCGTGCTGTGGACCGCGCGCGACGGGGTCGAGGTCGTGGAGGAGGCCAGGTTCTCATCGAGCCTCGGAGCCGAGGGCGAGCATTTCGGGGCGGCGGTCGCAGCATCCGTGCTGCAGCCCACGGGCCATTCGCCTGCGCAGACCGCCATCCCTCCGATGCGCGGCGACCTCGTGGCGGTCGGCGCCGATCGCGCCGATGTCGACCTCCCCGCGGGTCCGCCCATCCCGATGGCTGGCGCGGTCGATCTCTTCGAGCGCGCACATCGCGGGGCCCCGCGTTGGGGCCGCTCAGCCAGGCTTCGTGCGACAAGCCCACAGCCAGGCGCAGAGTTCGGCGGAGCGCTTGCGTTCGACGCAGGCGGCGCCGCGCGGCTTGCGGTCGGTTCCGCGCGGCACGATGCGCGCGCGGGCATCGACGCGCCGTGGGTGTGGGACGCAGGGCGCGTCCATGTCTTCACTCGCCACGGCGATGCCGCGGCTCGAGGCGGCGCGGCGCGCTGGAGCGAAGCCGCCGTCATCGACCCGCCGAGGCCCGAGCTCAGCGGTTGGTTCGGCGCATCGGTCGCGATCGAAGGCGAGCTCCTCGCGATCGGAAGCCCCGGGCATGATGTGCCGCGACCCGATGGCGCCGGAACCATCTCGAACGCAGGCGCGGTCTTTCTCTATCGGCGCATCGCATCCGACCCCGCGGGCGGTGCTCCGCTCGAGCGATACCGTCTCGAGCGCGTGTTCACCGCGCCGGAGCCGGAGGAGTCGGCCTGGTTCGGCCTTGCGATCGCGCTCGAAGACGAGGCGCTCGCCATCGGCGCCCCTCGTGCAGCGGGCACCCGCGCCGACGGCGAGCGCCGCGGTGCCGTCTACCACTTCGACCTCGCGAGACCCCAGTCGCACCCGAAGCGGATCGACCCGCCGAGCGAGCGTGTCCGCACGGGTTTCGGGCAGACGCTCGCGTTGCGCCGCGGCACACTCCTGATCGGCGCGCCGAGCACCGACGCGCCGTCTGCAGCGGCCGATTCCCCGATGCTCGAGGATGTCGGAGGCGCCTGGATCTATGCGCTCGACGACGGTGCGTTCACTGCGGAACTCGTTCCCCCTCGAGCGACTCGATCGGTGCTCTTCGGCGCGACCGCGGCGCTTGCGTGGCCTGGCTTCATCCACGATCCCATGGCGTGGAGCGAACAAACCGCCCGAGAGTGTCCGCACGGCGCTCCCGACCCGGCCCCGGTCGCCGTCGTCGGGCATCGCTACACCGAGGAGGAATCGCAGGTCCCGAGCCCAGGCGCCGCGCTCTACCGCGCGTCCCGCGTCAAGGCGCCGCCGTGAACGCAGCCTGCGACGCGCCGCGCGGATACCAGCGCTCGAGCGTCCGCCGCCAGTCGACGACGGTCTCGCAGTCGATGAACTCGCGCTTCACGCGCTCGGCCTCGGGGTGATGCGTCGCGAACTTGATGCCGAACTTGCGCATCCGGCGCCCGCCCGCAGCCTCGCCGTGGAGCTGCATCGCAAGTTCGAAGTGCGACTCGAGCGCGGTGCGCTGCTCGGAAAGGGTCGGCGCGCGCGCAGTCTCGCCGCGCATCAGTGCACGCGCCTGCGTGAAGATCCACGGGTTTCCGATGCATCCGCGCGCAACCGACACCCCGTGCACGCCCGTGTAGTCGTGCATGCGGAAGATGTCGTCGACCGTCCAGATGTCGCCTGAACCGAAGATCACGCGGTCGGGGTAGCGCCGCACCAACTCGCGAAGGAACTCCCACTTCCCGGGCCCGAGGTACTTCTGCTGCACGGTTCGGCAATGGACCACGGCCCACGCGTAGCCGAGCTCGTAGGTCGCCGCGAAGATCTCCTCGAACTTCGCCGCCATCTCGGGGGTGTCGTCGTACGCGCGTCGCAGCTTCACCGTGCACGGGATCTCGCGCGGCACCACCGCGCGCACGGCCCGCAGGATCTCGATCGCATCGTCGGGGTAGGCGAGGAAGTGCCCGCCTCGGTTCGCCTTCTTGATCTTCTTGACGGGGCACGCCAGGTTGACGTCGATGACGTCGTAGTTCATGCCGACGAGGATCTCGCTTGCGCGCGCCATCTCATGGGGCGTGGTCCCCATCACCTGCCCCGCGATCGGATGGTCGTCAAGCCCGGCCGCGATGTTGTCTTCGATCTCGCCCATGCCGCACTCTGTCGCGAGCAGGTCGGGGTCTTCCTTGCGTCGCCCCTTGCCGCCATTGATGAGCGTGCGGTCGAGGAGCGCCTCGGTCACGCAGAACGGCGCACCATGGCGCCGCGCGACGAGCCGCATCGCCCCGTCGGAATAGCCCGCGAGGCCCGCCTGGAAGAACGGCGCGTCGAAGCCCCTCACGGCCGCGGGAATCCGCGGGTCGATGGTCCACTCGCGCGCGATGTGCTCGACCGGGCGCGAGATCGGGTAGTCGGGAAGGTTGGCAGGCGAGAGTTCGACGGACATCGGGAGCAGGCGGCAGGTTCGACGGCGAGAGGCGATCGCATCGCCAGACCGAGAGGGTACGCGCCCGACCCGTGCGACGGGAACCGCGGCGCGACCGCGGCGCCGCGCGTCGCGTCAGCCGCGCCGGCGCCGCACGGGCGCGCCGAGCCCCGCGAGCAGCGCGAGGGCCGCCGCCGGGGCCGGAACAGCCCTGATCTGGTCCTGCGCCACGGGGTTCGCGAGGACCTCGAGGCCGCTTCCGAGGAATCCGCCCGCGCCGAGCGACTCGACGATCTCGCTGAACGCAGATGCCGTGGTCGCAGAGGCGTCGGCCTGGAATGCGCCGAGTCCGAGCGTCATCCGCGCACGGGCCACGCCTGCGTCGGCGGTGTCGAGGTTCTCGTGGACGATCTCCCAGACCACGAGCTGGAACGCCGCCGAGATCGTCGCGCGCGACGCGTGAGGCCCGATCACGCGATTGGTCGCGGGATCGATCCAACGCGCGAACAGGTCCTCGAGAAGCGTGGCGCGCATGGCGCCCAGTCCCGCCGCGCCGAGAGTTCTTTGCTCGAAGAGATACATCGCGCCGCCGTCAAGCGCGGGCCCAAGCTCGAGCGCCCAGCTTTGGAACGGAGTCCCCTCGCCATCCTCGAAGTCGTGCTGGAAGGCGGCGCGCGCGTGCATGGTCACCGACCCAGACGCATCCCAGGCGAGGGTCGCCGCGTGGCCGCAGAGCTCGCTGCGGCCCTCGGTCCGCGCGACAAGCGATGCCACGAAGGCGGCGTCGGCGGACGATGCCACGGCGCAGGCGACCAGACCCGCGGCGATGCATCGCGCCAGCGGACGCCCTCCGCGTGCTGCCAAGCAGCGGCCGATCGTCCTTGCATGTCCGTTTCCCCTCTTCATGGCGCAGGCTCCTTCGGGCGGAACCTACTTCCAAACCGCATGATCGCAACCGCCGCGCCACGATGCGCAGAAGTTCCACGCGTCACCGCCCGCACAGCCGTCACGATCATCACGCGCCGCACGGGCCGCACGCTCCGCACAGGCCGTGCAGGCCGTGCAGGCCGCGCAGCCCGCACAGTCCGCGCAAGCGTCACTCGGCGACGATCGGCGCGCGCGCCCGCACGGCCTCGCGGATCCATGCCGCGAGCCGCCCCACTTCGCCAAGCCGCGGATATCCCGTCCGCGCGGCGAGCGCAACATGGCGCGACGGGGCCTGGCCGTCGAACGCACGAAGCTCGAGCACGGTGCCGAGCTCCGTCGGAATCGAGCAGGCAAGCGCGGGAAGCAGCGAGTATCCCGCCCCGGCCGCCACGAGGTACTTCAGCGTCTCGATGCTCGCGGCGGCGAGCTTCGGCTCGTCCCCGCTTCCCGCATGGCAGATCGCAAGCGCATGGTCGCGCATGCAGTGCCCCTCCTCGAGAAGCACCATCTCGTGCGCGTCGAGACAGTTGGGCACCAGCCGCTTCACGCCGAGGATCGCGCTTCCGCGCCGCGCAAGCAGCCGAAACGGCTCTGTGAAGAGCGGCTCGAGAACGAGCCCGGGCTCGCGGCCCGACGGCGCGAGCACCGCCGCATCGATCGCTCCGACGGCGAGAAGCTCGAGAAGCTCCGCCGTCCTGTGCTCAGACACCTCGAAGGGCAGCTCCGCGGGCCCCTTTCGGCGCGCGGCGGCCGACGCAGCCCCTCCCGCATGCGCGAGGAGGTGCGGCACGAGATAGGGCCCAAGCGTCGGAATCACCCCCACGCGAAGCGGGCGGAGTTCCGCGCTCGCCAGGCGCCTCGACTCGTCCGCCAACGCCCCTGCGGCCGCAAGCAGGCCGTCGATCTGCGGCAGCAGCGCGCGACCTTCGTCGGTCACCAGGAATCGCCGCCCACGCCGCTCGAAGAGCCTCGCGCCAAGCGCCTCCTCGACCTTCCGAACCTGCCCCGAGAGCGTCGCCTGCGCGATGCCGAGCCTCCGCGCGGCGCGACCGAAGTTCGCCTCTGCGGCCACGCAGCTCACCGCGTGAAGTTCCCGCAGGGAGCAGTCGAGGGGACGCTGGACGCGCGATCCATTCATCGGATAAACCGATCATATCAATCCGATTGATCGCCTTGCACGCTCATCGCTGGGGCGGTTTGATGCGCAGCGTCAAGGGAGGGGTCGCGTGGAGCGACCGCCGAGCCCTCGACGCCACCTGACAAGCCCCCTGCGTCAGCGGCCCCACTCGCGTTTGCGCGTCGGGGCCGCTGACTTTTTGCGTTCGCATGAACTCTGGCTCAGCTGCGCTTGCGCCACCGCGCCGCCTCGATGCACGCGACGAGATGCATGATCCAGCCGAGCGTGCCGAGCGTCACGAACCACAGCACGCCCGTCAGGACGAACATCAGGAGCGCCGCGAGCACGCGACCCTGCACGAGTTGCCCAAGACCGGGGATGAAGAAGCTGCAGACTGCGGCGATGACATTGCCCGCGCTTCCCTGGCCAGTTCCTGTGGAGGTGCTCATGGCGCTCCGTTTCGCAATCGTCTGCGGCGGGTTTCAGATCACGGCGACGGTGTCCGCGGCCACGACTCGACCACGCGCGGCCTGATCGGCTGCTCCGCGCAGTCGATGTGCACCATGAAGAAGCCACCGCGGTGCCTGCAGACGTTCGGCCACATCACCGCGCGGTCGGTCTCGGGAATCGGCAGCTTCTCGACGTCCTCGACGCGGTGCCACTCGAGCCGCCCCTCGTCGAACTCCGAGTGAGGGATCTCGTCGTGACGGATCGCGCGCGTCGCCTCGAAGAGGAAGATCAGCCAGTGCTCCTCGCCTTGGTACGCGCGCTCGCTCACGATCGAGATCAGCCTGATCTCGTCGGGCTTGAGCGCGATCGACGCCTCCTCGCGGATCTCGCGGAGCGCGCAGTCGTGCGGCCCCTCGCCATCGGCGATCTCGAGCTTTCCGCCGATCGGCGAGTACATGTCGCGGTTCGGCGGCTTGCGGCGATGGAGGAGCAGGAGCCGCCCCTCCTCGTCGTAGAGGTAGCAGAGGACGGCGATCTTGTACGGCATCGACCGCGCGTCGTGCGGATTGGCAGGAATCGCGGGGGAACTCACGCGCGCACCGTCTGGGCCTGCCCCGTCTGCCCCGTCTGCCCCGTCTGCTTCGTCTCGACCGCGATCGCCTCGAGCTTCGTCAGCCCTGCCGTCGCCAGAATCTCGGCGATCCGCACGACCGTCTCCTTCGACGCCTCCGCAAGCGGAAGCCGCACCGCGCCCGAGTCGCGGCCGAGGATCTTCATCGCCGCCTTGAGCGGCACGGGGTTCACATCGAGCGACAGAAGCCCCTTCGCAAGCGGGAAGATGCCGCGGTGGATCTCCTGCGCCTCCGCGAAGCGGTCGCCGAGGAACGCGTCGCACAGCGCCTGCACGCGCGCGGGGATCAGGTTCGACACCACGCTCACGACGCCCGCGCTGCCGCAGCCCGCGAACGAAAGCGTCAGCGAGTCGTCGCCCGAGAGGATCGTGATGCCGCAGCGCTGTCGGATCTCGCTCGCGGAGTCCATCGACCCCGTCGCCTCCTTGATGGCGACGATGTTCGGATGCTTCGCGAGGCGCGCGACGGTGTCTGGGTTGATCGCCACGCCGCAGCGCCCGGGGATGTTGTAGAGCATCACGGGAAGCGGGCACGAATCCGCGACCGTCATGAAGTGGCGATAGAGCCCCTCCTGCGAGGGCTTGTTGTAGTAGGGGCTCACCTGGAGCCCAGCGTCCGCGCCGAGCTCGAAGGCGAGCTTCTGCAGCTCGACCGCATGGCGCGTGCAGTTCGAGCCGGCGCCCGCGATCACCTGCAGGCCGCGCTTCTTCCCGAGCTCGACCGCCGTCTCGACCACGAGCCGATGCTCGTCGTCCTCGAGCGTGGGCGACTCGCCCGTCGTGCCGCAGGCGACGATGCCGCGCACACCGCCATCGGCCTGGAAGGCGATGTGGTCGGCAAGACGCGCCTCGTCGACGGCGATCCCGTCCGAGGTGAAGGGCGTGACGATCGCTGTGTAGCAGCCACGGAACTCGATCATGGCGCGGAGTGTAGCGGGAGTTTCCCGCGAAACACGCCGCGAGCGCGCCGCGAGCGCGCCGCACGATCACCGCGCGTCGATCGCGTCCTTCATCTCCCGCACCGCCGCGCGCAGACCAGCGAATACAGCGCGCGACACGATGGCGTGGCCGATGTGCAGCTCGCGGAGGTTCGGAATCGCGGCGATGGCCGCAACATTCCCGTAGTTCAGCGCGTGCCCCGCGTTCGGGCGCATGCCCGCGGCGCCCACCGCCTCGACCGCACGCCGCACCTTCGCAAGCTCGGCCGCGGTGCGGGCGTCCCCCGCCCCAAAGTCATGATGGGCATGGGCATACGGCCCCGTGTGGATCTCGCAGAAGTCGAAGCCCGCGCGCGCCGCCGCCTCGATCTGCCGTTCGTCGGCGTCGATGAACGCGCTCACCGCGATGCCCGCGCCCTTGAGGCGCGCCACCGCCTCGCGGATCCGTCCCTCCTGCCCCGCGACATCGAGGCCGCCCTCGGTCGTCACCTCGGCCCGCCGCTCGGGCACGAACATTGAGAGCCCGGGCTTCAGCGCGATCGCGATCGCCACCATCTCGTCGGTCGCCGCCATCTCGAGGTTCAGCTTCGTCCGCACGACCTCCTTCAGGCGCGGCAGGTCCGAGTCCTGGATGTGCCGCCGGTCCTCGCGGAGGTGCACGGTGATCCCGTCCGCTCCGCCAGCCTCGGCTTCGGTCGCCGCAAGCACGGGGTCGGGCTCGTAGGTGCGGCGCGCCTGGCGGACGGTCGCGACATGGTCGATGTTGACGCACAGTTCAGGCATGGCTGATGTATCCGAGAGGGCCGTCAGCATACGCGCGAGAGGTATACTCGCGCTCCCGTGACGACCTTCAACGAACGACTCGCCGACCTCCGCACCGACATCGTTGCCCAGGGCGACCGCGTGCTCGACATCACGCTGCGCGCGGTCGAGAGCTACTTCGACGGCGACCGCGCCAAGGCCGCCGCCGTGATCGCGCTCGACGAGGAGATCGACCGAGTCGATGTCGAGATCGAGCGCGCGTCGATTCCGCTGCTTGCGATGGGCGTGACCGACGAGAAGTCGATCCGCTCGGTGCTGACGATCGTGAAGGTCAACAACGAGCTCGAGCGCGTCGCCGACTGCGCGGTGGACATCGCGGAGGCCGTCCTCTCCGATGTGGCGCTCCCCGCGCGCATCCCCGATGTCTTCCGCGTGATGGCGAACTCCGTGATCGGCATGCTGCGCGACTCGAACCGCGCCCTCGCGGACGGCAACACCAGCCTCGCGCAGCAGGTGCTTCTCTTCGACGACACCGTGGCGTCGTTCAAGAAGCAGCTCATGAAGACCGCGCAGGAGCAGGTCGCCGCGGGCACGCTTCCCGTCGACTACGCGTTCCGCCTCCTCACGATCACGAAGTCGATCGAGCGCGTCGCCGACCACTGCACGAACATCTGCGAGCAGGTGATCTACCTGCATGCGGGCCTGATCGTGCGCCATCGCCCCGAGGGCTGGTCGAAGCCGCTTCCGCCTTCGCCCTGATCTCTCCCCTTCCGAGCCCCGACCTCCCAGACCCACGGAGCGGACATGCAGACGACCGAACGCGAACCCGAAATCCGCGCCGACTTCGAGCGCCACGGACAGGCCCATGTCCTGCGCCATCTCGGCACGCTCGACGACGCGCGACGCGCGGCGCTCATCGCCCAGCTCGCGTCGGTCGACCTCGCGCTCGTCTCGCGGCTCGTGAAGGGCGGCGAGGAGTCGAAGGTCGACTACGCGTCCGTGAAGCCCGCGCCCTATGTCGCGCTCGGCTCGCCCGCGGGTTCCGCGCGCGCGCACGGCGAAGCGCTCCTCCGCGCAGGAAAGGTCGCCGTGTTCACCGTCGCGGGCGGCCAAGGCACGCGCCTCGGCTGGAAGGGCCCCAAGGGCACCTTCCCCGCGACCGTCGTCACGGGCAAGCCGCTCTTCCGCGTGTTCGCCGAGCAGATCGCGGCCGCCGAGAAGCGCTACGGCCGCTCGCTCCCCTGGTACATCATGACGAGCCCGCTGAACAGCGCCGACACGCAGGCGTTCTTCCGCGACAACAACTGGTTCGGCCGAAATCCCGCCGACACCTTCCTCTTCGAGCAGGGCACGATGCCGTCGGTCACCTTCGACGGCAGGCTCATCCTCGAGAGCCCGCAGTCGCTTGCGCTCAACCCTGACGGCCACGGCGGCGCGATCCGCGCGCTCCACGCGAGCGGCGCCCTCGAGGACATGCAGGCGCGCGGAGTCGAGCACATGAGCTACTTCCAGGTCGACAACCCGATGGTGCGGATCGCGGACCCCGTGTTCCTCGGCCTGCACGCGTCGAGCGAGGGTTCGTCGGCCGAGATGTCGAGCAAGATGGTCGCCAAGCGCAACGCGGCCGAGAAGGTCGGCGTCTTCTGCGAGGTCGCCGGCAAGACCGCGGTCATCGAATACAGCGACATGCCCGCCGAGCTCACGAACTCGCTCGACGCGCAGGGCAAGCTCCGCTTCAACGCAGGCTCGATCGCCATCCACGCGATCTCGGTCGAGTTCATGCAGCGCCTCACGCAGGGCGACTTCGCGCTCCCCTTCCACCGCGCGAAGAAGAAGGTCCCCTACTGGTGCGACGACGCGAAGAAGACCGTCGAGCCCGCGGAACCAAACGCGATCAAGTTCGAGGCGTTCATCTTCGACGCGCTCGGCCTCGCGAGGAAGTCGCTCGTGATGGAGACAAGCCGCACCGAGGAGTTCGCACCCCTGAAGAACGCGACCGGCGAGGACAGCCCCGCCTGGAGCCACCAGATCCAGTCAAACCGCAACGGCGACTGGCTCGAGAAGTTCGGCGTGAAGATCCCGCGCAAGCCCAACGGCGATGTCGACGCCCGCATCGAGATCGCAGCCGAAACCGCCCTCGAGGCCGACGACCTCGCCGATGTCGCGCTGCCCCGCGAGATCAAGTCGGGCGAGGAAGTGCTGCTGTAGGTCGGGACGAGGCGCGCACGCAGCCACGCCGCGCGACCCGCCGTGAACATGCGAAGGCCCCGCGCGGAGTGTGCTCCACGCGGGGCCTTCGGTTTCTCGATTCCCATCTTTTCCGCGATGGGGCCGTGTTTCAGACGAGACTCACTGGCAGACACCCCACCTCGTAAGGACCTCCGCGAGATCGACGCCGTTCACCGTGCCGTCGGCCGAGATATCCGCGCGACACGAGGTGTCGGCGAGCCTCAGCACAGCGGTGTGGGCTCGGCCTGCAGCGATCTGAAGAACAGGGCCGAGACCCGATGGCACCGAAGACTGCCCGTATGCATCGCTGCCCCATGCAACGACGCTTCCGTCGGCCTTGATTGCCACGACATGGTCGCTCCCGCATGAGATCTCACGGACGGCTCCCAGCGTCGCCGGCACATTCGCCTGTCCGCTGCCGTTGTCTCCCCAGACCCGCACGCTCCCGTCGCTGCGGCGCGCTGCGGAGAAATACCGCCCGGCACCAATCTGCACGACCCCACCGAGATCCGCTGGAATCGTGACCTGCCCAGCGTTGTTGTAGCCCCAGCCACGGACGACGCCGTCCTGCTGCAGCACGAGCGTGAAGTCATCGCCTCCTGCAATCGAAAGACATGCGGGCAGTTTCGCAGGAACATTGGTCTGTCCGTCGTTGTTTGCACCCCAGCAGCGGACGACTCCATCGGCCTGCAGCGCAACGGAGTGCTGACCACCCGCCGAGACCCGAACGACGGGTCCGAGGTCTGCAGGAACACTGCAGGCTCCGGCACCATTGAAGCCCCAGCAGACGACCGCTCCGCTGATCAGGCGCGCCATGGTGTGGTTGTTTCCACCCGAGATCTCCACGACGTTCCCTAGATTCGCGGGAACATTGAGCGCGCCGAAGGCGCTGTCGCCCCAGCAGGCTACGCGCCCATCGGCGAAGAGCGCGACCGTGTGCCAGTCGCCAGAAGTGATCTGGATTGCGTTCGAAAGGTCCGATGGCACATTTGCCTGACCATAGTTGCCTCCTGGACCCGCACCCCAACACACCACATTTGCAGCCTCGACAACGCCACTTGTGGCAAGAAACGTCATGGCAGCAACAGCGGATAGACGCATGAAACCTCCTCGGTACACTTGTGAATCTCATTGACGACAACGACGCGCCTTCAGGCCACCCGGCCGTCACGACATGCGCGCCGACAAGACCCCATGCGGCGTGCATCGGCGCATCCGTAAGCCCCCGTCGCGAACGCGATGGAAGCCACTGCGCACGCGCTATCCTGCGGCCGATGTCCGCGCCGCTCACCACGCTCCTCAACTCCGCGCTTGCCGGCGATGCCGCTGCCGCAGAGCGAGCGTGGACAGAGGTTTACGCCGAGGTTCGCACCATCACCGCGAACGCGATCGCGCGGGAGCGAGGGGTGCTTGCGGGCGACGGCGACCTGCATCCGACCGCGCTCGTCCACGAGATCTTCCTGCGTATCGGACGGAATCCGCCGCGCTCGTGGGACAGCCGGCGGCACTTCTTCGGGGCGGTCTCGCAGGCGTGCGAGCAGGTCCTCGTCGACCTCGCCCGTGCCCGCCAGACCCTGAAGCGCGGCGGTGGCAAGGCGCCCGTCCCGCTCACCTTCGTCGCGGGCGAGCTCATGCACGCCGATTCCGCGCGTGCGGCCGCCGATGTCGGCCTGCCCGCCGCGCTCGACGCGCTCGCGCGCGAGTACCCGCGTGCGGCCGAGGTGGCGCGGCTTCGCTACATGATGGGCTTTCCGACGGCCGAGACCGCGCGCATCCTCGGGGTGAGCGAGTCGACGGTCGAGAAGGACTGGGCCTTCGCCCGCGCGTGGCTGCGTCGCGAACTCGATCGCGGCGCGTGACGGTTTCCGTGAAGGATCGACCGCAGGATTCCGCATGAAGACCGAGATGGAATCGGAGAGCGACAACCTCGAGGCGCGCCGCGCCCGCATCCAGGCTGCGTTCGCAGAGGCGACCGACACACCGACGCTTGCGCGCAGCGCGTTTCTCGCGCGGCTTCGCGCCGAGGACGCTTCGCTCGCCGACGAGGTCGAGTCGCTCCTCCGCTATCACGGCGCGCCAGACGACGCATCCGCGTCGCTGGCGCACCCGCTCGTCGGTGGTCTCATCGGCGGCCTCATCGGCTCCTCGATCGCAGGCTTCGAGATCGATCGCCTCATCGGGATCGGCGGAATGAGCCTCGTCTATGCGGCAACTGAGCGGTTTCCCCATCGCCGCGTCGCGCTGAAGTTCATCCGCCCCGAGCGCCTGACCGC
The DNA here is from genome assembly GCA_016124975.1 of Phycisphaera sp. Taxonomy (GTDB): domain Bacteria; phylum Planctomycetota; class Phycisphaerae; order Phycisphaerales; family SM1A02; genus QWPT01. The sequence goes on from WGMP01000029.1 coordinate 12,752, forward strand.
CGCGGCGCAGCGGCGGCTGCGCGTCGAGGCCGAGGCGCTCGCGCGGCTCGAGCACCCGAACATCGCGCGCGTCTTCGCGGCGGGCTCGAGGTCGATCGCTGCGGATGGCGCCGCGACGCAGGAGTTCCCGTATCTCGTGATGGAGCTCGTGCCTGACGCGAAGCCCGTCACGCGCTGGGCCAGCGAGCGCGCGCTCGATGTGCGCGCGCGCATCCTGCTTGCGGCGACCATCGCCGATGCGATCGAGCATGCTCACCGCGCGGGCGTGATCCACCGCGACCTCAAGCCCGGGAACGTGCTTGTCGGCGCCGACGGCGTGCCGAAGGTCATCGACTTTGGAATCGCGGCTGTGACCGACTCGACCGTCACCGCCGCGACCGAGGGACCGATGGGCACGCTCGCGTACATGAGCCCCGAACAAGCTCATGGCCGCGGAACCGACACGCGCAGCGATGTCTGGGGCCTCGGCGCGCTGCTCTACGACCTCCTCACGGGCCAACCGCCGTTCGACGGCGAAGACGCCTCGCTCGCAGGCCATCTCGTGCGGCTCATGCACGGGGCGCCCGCGCCCGTCGCACCGCTCGTCGCGCAGTCGCTCGGCGCCGACGAGGCCGCGCGCCTGCCCGCAGCGACCGACGCGGTGCTGCAGAAGGCGCTCGCGACGGATCCCGCCGATCGCTACCGCAGCGCCGCCGAACTCGCGGAGGAACTCCGCAACCTCGTCGAAGGCCTGCCGCTCCTCGCGCGCGCCGCCTCGCGCGGCGACGAACTGCGGCGGCTCGCGCGGCGTCATGCGCGCGCGATCGCCACCGTCTCCGCGATCGCGGCCGCCGCCACGGTCGCGCTCGTCGTCGTCTCCGTCCTCCTCGCGCAGACGCGCGCCGCGAACGAGCGCGCGCAGTGGGCGGCGTATGTCGCGTCGCTCGCAGCCGCCGGTTCGCTCCTCGAGCAGGGCGATGCCAGCGCGGCGGCCGCGCAGCTCGACGCGGCGCCGCATGAGCATCGGGGCTGGGAGTGGCGCGCGCTCTCGCGCCGTGCCGACCAGTCGATCGCGCGCCTCGACTTCGGAGGCAACGACCAGGTCTACGACCTCCGCTACTCCCGTGACGGCAAGACCCTCTACGCCGCTGCGACCAGCTATGCAGCCGCCATCGACGCGGCGACCCGCCGTGAACGCTGGCGCACCGAGCTTCCAGACGGCTTCGTGGCGTGGAGGCACGCGCCCGTCGCGCAAGGCGGTTCGCTCGTCGTCGACTTCCGTGGCGTGCTCGTCCATCTTGACGATGCGGGGCGCGTGCAGCGCGAGCGCCCGCTGCCGTCGGCGCGCACGCTTGCGACCGATGCGAAGGGCGAACGCGTGTTCGTCGGCCTTGCGACGGGCATCGAGGAGATCGACCCGCGCACGCTCGACACGATCCGCACCGTCGCACTCGATCCCCCGCTTTCGGTCGAGCGCGGCGTCGCGCTCGCGAGCCTCGCGATGTCACCCGATGGCTCGCTGCTCGCGCTCGGCGAGACGAGCGGCGCGGTCCGGCTCCTCCGCGCCGACGACGGCTCCATGCTCTGGCGATGGATGCCGTCGGAACCGATTCGCTACGAAACCCGCGGAATCGCCTTCTCGCCCTCGGGTGACCGGCTGGCGGCTACCTCGACCGAGCGCGTCACGATGCTCGGCGTCGCGTCAGGCGAGGCGATCTGGAGCCAGACGCCGACAGGAATCTGGTTCCGTACGCCTGCCTTCAGCCCCGACGCGAACGAGCTCCTCGTCGCGACCTACGACGAGTGGATCGCCCGCTTCGATGCCGTCACAGGCGAGCCGCGCGCGACCATTCACGGAGCAGGCGGGCAGATCTGGTCGCTCGCGCAATCGCCCGATGGCCGCGAGTTCGTCGCAGGCACCTTTAACAACGAGATCCGCTTCTTCCCGGCCGAGGCATCGCCGGATGCCCCTGCCATCGCACTCGATGGCTCATCGGTCCAGAGCGTCTCGTGCCGCACGCGCGTGCTCACGGCGACGGCCGCAGGCGCCCTGTTCGAGATCCGCGACGCATCGCCCGTGCGGATCGCACTCGACGCCCACGCCAACGCCGTGCACGAGCTTCCCGACGGAACCGCCGCGGTGGGCCACCGCACCGGCGTCGTGTGGCTGTCGAAGGAAGGCCGCGAGACACATCGCGTCGCGTGCGACGCATCGGTCGAGCGCGTCGGATCGATCGACGGCGGTCGCACCACGCTCGCACGGCTCGCGGACGGCACGCATGCAGGCTTCGACAGCACCACAGGCGCGCCGCTCTGGACGCAAGACGGCATGAACTCGGACTCGGATGTCGCGTGCGACACCGCGATCAGCGGCCGTCTGCTGCTCGTGAAAGGAACACTGGGCGCGCCGCACGCGGTCGACTCCGCGACCGGGGTCGAGACCCTGATTCCGTGGAACATCGAGCACCCGCTCACCGCTGCCCTCTCGCCCGATCGACGCACCATCGCGCTCGGCACCATCGCACGGGCGGCGGAAGTCGCGCTGATCGACGCGGGCGACCTCGCGCCGCGCACGTTGTTCGCAAGCCACCGCAAGCCGGTGCACGCGGTCGATTGGTCCCCCGACGGATCCCGCGTGGCGTCCGCCTCGATCGACGGCACGGTCCGCCTCTGGCATGTCGCGCGCGCCACCGAACTCCTTACCCTGTGGCGCGGCACCTGCAACGACCTCTCCTTCGACGCGCGCGGCAACCTCTGGCTCGCCTGCGAGGACGGCATGCTGCGCATGATCGACGGCTCGCCGCGCTGAACGCGCGTGCACGCCTCACCGCGTCGCCGCCTCCATCAGCCACGCGAGTTCGTCGTCGATGTCTTCGGAGGCGATGCCTTCCTCGCGCAGCGCGTCGCGCAGCGCGCGGTCGAAGGGTTCGGCCATGCGGGTGGCGCGCGCGCGGGCTTCGGCGGTCGTGATGCCGCGTTCGCGGGCGAGCGCGGAGGTCTCGTGGCCTTCGAGCGCGGTCTTGCGGAAGATGTCCCACGCGTCGGCTTCGCCTGCGGTTTCTGCGGCGTCCCGCGTGCGCGCGGCGGCGGCGGCGACGACGCCCGCGGCCCACGCGCGCTCGAAGGCCTCGAACGCCTGCGGATCAAGCGGCGTCTCGCAGGGCTGCGTGCAGTCGCAGCCCGTGCATGCGCCCGTCGCCTTGCGTGCGTCGCGCGCGGCGGCGAGCAGCGCGCGCACCACGCCGCGCCTGAACGGAAGGCCGGATTCCGCGGCCGCACGCAGCGCAGCGTGATCGGCCGCGAAGCGCGCGGCGAACGCGTCGACGTCGTCGATCCACGCGAGCCTCGCGCACGCGAGGTAGGCGCGCACGGGCGCCTCCGCGCGCGCGGCGACCGAATCGATCGCGACGCGCGTCATCGCACGCTCCCGACCGTGGCGGGCGCGAGGTCGACGAGCCGTGCGTTCGGCTCGACCGTGCCGCGGAACCGATCGAGCCCTGGCTCGATCACGAGGTCGAGCAGCATGCCCTTCTCGAGCGACTCCGCGTGGCGCGCGCCATCCCACCACTGGATGCGCAGGAAGCTGTCGCGGCCGAACCGCGGCTGGCTCACGACGAGCTCGAGATGCCGCGCGTCGCCGGTCTTCCCGAAGATGCGTGTGCGCGTCAGTCGGGCACCCTCGACGAGGAGCGCGGGCTTCCTGTTCTCGCGGCCGAAGGGCGCGAGTTGCTCGATTCCCTGCACGGTCGCGATGTCGAGCTCGCCGATCTCGCACGACGAGTCGATTGCAAGCGGCGGGCGCTGCTCCTCGACGGGCGGCAGGAGCGCGTCGACCTCTCGCACGAACGCCTCGGTGAAGCGCGCGATCTCGTCGGGGCCAGCCGCCGACATGCCCGCGGCCATGGCGTGGCCGCCGAAGCCGACGAGATGCTCCGCGCAGGCCGCGAGCACGGTGTGCAGCTCGACGCCCGCGACACTTCGTCCCGAGCCCTTGTAGAGCTCCTTGTTGCGCGTGAAGAGGATCGCGGGGCACGCGAAGCGGTCGACGAGCCGCGAGCAGACGATGCCCACGACGCCGAGGTTCCACGACTCGCTCGCGAGGACGATGCCGCGCGGCGGCGCGCCCGAGGCAAGCTGCGGCGCCAACTGCGCAAGCGCCTCCTCGAAGATGCGGTTCTCTTCCTTCTTGCGCCCCGCGTTCAGCTCCTCGAGGCGCGCCGTGATCTCCTTCGCGCGCATGCGGTCCGCGGTCGTCATCAGCTCGACCGCCTCCTCGGGATGTCCCATGCGTCCGCAGGCGTTGAGCCGCGGCGCCACGCGGAACGCGACCTGCTCGGCATCGACCGTCTCGGCCACGCGCGAGGACGCGAGCAGCTCGTCGAGCCCCGCGATGCCCGTGCGGTGGGCGAGCGTGAGCCCGCGCGCCACGATGATGCGGTTCTCGCCGAGGAGCGGCACGACATCGGCGACGGAGCCGATCGCCGCGAGCGGAAGCAGCGCAAGCAGCCGCTCCGACAGCACCTTCGGCAGCCGCTCCGATCCGCAGAACCGCTCCGCGAGCATCCATGCGAGCTTCCACGCGACGCCCGCGCCGCAGAGCTCGCCGAACTTCTGCGCGCCAGGTAGCCGCGGGTGCACGACCGCGCGCGCCGCAGGAATCTCCTGCGACGGATGCAGCTCGTGGTGGTCGGTGATGACGAGCTCGAGGCCGATGTCGCGCGCATGCACCGCCTCGCGGATCGCGGAGACGCCGCAGTCGACCGTCACGACCGTTCCGACGCCCTCTGCCTTCAGCGCATCGAGCGCCTCGCGGTTGAGTCCGTATCCCTCCTCGATCCTGTGCGGGACATAGGTGCGCACGGGCACCTCGGGCGCGATCGCGCGCAGCATGTGCCAGAGGATCGCGGTCGACATGATGCCGTCCACGTCGTAGTCGCCGTAGATCGCGAGCCTGCGCCCCGACTGAAGCGCCTCGAGGATCGCGTCGGCGGCCTCGCGCATCCCGTGCATCGCGTCGGGGCGCTCGAGCTGGAGGAGGGTCGGCCTGCAGAAGGCCTCGCGGGCGTCGAGCCCGTGAAGTCCGCGCGCCGCAAAGAGCCGATCGAGGAGCCCTCCCCCGTCCTCGCGCCGCTCGGGCCTGATCCACCTCTTGGTCGGGAACTCCATGATTCGGAGTGTACCGAGCCCCGCGCGGCATCCATCGAAGGGTGCCGAGCACGGCTCGTCGCCGCAGCCCGTGGGACCGAGGCCCATCCCCTCGATGCCCCTCCCCTCGATGCCCCTCCCCTCGGGCGATTTTGCCGATTTCGCTCCGCCCCCGCGCCCCGCGTGCCGATGCCCGTTCTACCCTCCGCACCGCGTCCGCGGACGGGCGCCCGGAGCGAGCCATGTCCACAGTGTCCCCACCTCAGTCCAAGCGTCGCTACAAGACGGTCCTCCTCTTCGGCGCCCCCGGTGCCGGCAAGGGAACGCAGGGCAAGATCCTCGGCAAGGTGCCCGGGTTCTTCCACCTCGCGTGCGGCGATGTGTTCCGCTCGCTCGACATGGGGTCCGAGCTCGGCAGGAAGTTCATGGCGTACTCGTCTCGCGGCGAGCTCGTGCCCGACGAGCTGACGATCGAGATGTGGAACCAGAACATGCACGCGCAGACCGTGCTCTCGATTTACAAGCCCGCGGTCGACCTTCTCGTCCTTGACGGCATCCCGCGCAACGTGACACAGGCGCGCGAACTCGAGAACCACCTCGAGGTGCTCGCGGTGCTGCACCTCGTCTGCCCCGACATCGAGGCGATGGTGACGCGCATGCGCCGCCGCGCGCTCAAGGAGAACCGCATCGACGACGCCGACGAGAAGGTGATCCGCAAGCGGTTCGAGGTCTACGAGCGCGAGACGCGGCCCGTCCTCGCCTGCTACCCGAACGAGATCATCTACGAGGTGAACGCGATGGGTTCGCCCGCCGAGGTCCTGCAGCATGTGCTCGAGGTGATTGTGCCGATCCAGAACGAGCATTTCCGCAATCCGTTGTCGTAGCGGTCGCCGCTGCGGCGGCTCCCTCTGGTGCTGGGGATGCGGATGGTGATCGCGCCGCTGCGGCGGCGTGATTTGAGCGGTCGCCGCTGCGGCGGCTCCCTCTGGTGCTGGGGATGCGGATGGTGATCGCGCCGCTGCGGCGGCGTGAGTTGAGCGGTCGCCGCTGCGGCGGCTTCCTCTGGTGCTATGGATGCGGGTCGTGTTCGCGCCGCTGCGGCGGCGTGGTTTGAGCGCGCCGCTGCGGGCGGCTAGAGGCCCGCGCCTGCGCGGAGGGACCTCAGTTCGGCGGCGAGCGTTTCGAGCCTGGCCTGGACGGACGGATCGATCGAGGGCTCGCTCGACGGTTCGATCGTCGCCGCTGCGTTGGCCGCCCCCGCGAGGTCGCCCGCTCCCGCTGCGCCAATCTCGGCCGCGATCTCGTCGAGCTTCTCCCTGATCTTGCGCACGCCCTCCGGGTCTGCTCCCGCGAGCTGCAGCCTCATGATCTCCTTGCGGAGGCTCTGCACGGTCGCGGGTGGGAAGCGCTCGCGCGGGTCGCCGCGATCGGGAAACTCGACCGTCTGCGCCGAGGGCAGGAACCGCTGCGAAGCGACCTGCGCGCGAGCGCGCCGCTCGAGCGACACGGCGTTCACCGCAGGGCCCGCCGGATCGCCGAACTTGTCGAGTTCCTCCGTGGACCCAAGCCGCAGCGAGAGCTTGATGTCGTCGGTCTGCTCGCTTCCATCGGCGGCGAGCTGGGGCCGCCCCGCCGCATCGCGCTTGGCGCGACGGACGACGAGCTTCACCTCGGCGGCGGGCGGAAGCGTCTGCACGACGCGGATCAGGTCGGCGCGATCGATGATGCGGGTTCCGTTGATGTCGAGGACGGCGTCGCCGATCTGCAGGACGCGCTCCGCGGGCATGCCCGCGATGAGGCCCGTGATGCGTACGCCGCCATCGCGCCCGTCGAACCCGTCCATGCGCACGCCAAGCGCGCCGCGCGGCGCATGCAGGATCCGCGACTCAAGCACGGCCACCAGCGCGTTGCGCGCTTCGGGCGAAAGGTCCTTTCGGAGGAGGAGCGCCATGAGCTCCTCGGGCGAATCCCGCCGCGCGCGGATCTGAGCGCGCGCAGATGCCCGCTCCGCGTAGGTCTCCGCATCGAGCTGCCGCGCGAGGCGAACGAGCTCGCCGTCGACATCGATCCGCGACAGGTCGGCATCGGTCGGCAGCGCGGGCACAGGCGCCGTCGGCAGCACGACCCGCCGCCCTGCCTCCGCGCCTGCGCCGAGCGGGATCTCGAAGTCGCCCTCGACGCCGCCGCGCGGGTTCACCTCAACGGGGACACGCGGCACCGTCTGCGCGGCACGGTTCTCAGCCTGCGCGGCCAGCCCGAGGACAAGCGAAAGTGCGGCTTCGGAAAGCACGGAGAGAGGGTAGCACGGGATCGGGCCGCGTCACGCGGCTGTGGGCCGCTTTCACGGAAACGCGGCAAAACCGCGGGGAAATGCCACACGCGGGTCCCTCGCGCGGCCGCCTCGGCTCACTCGCCGAGCACCGCCGCGACCGCGCGGGTGCGCTGCGCGATCCAGTCGATCAGGTTCAGGCTCGCCTTCAGGAACGGTTCCGCGGGGATCCCCGCGAAGTCGCCGTCGCGCGCGATCGGCGAGGCCGCCTCGGCCATGATGGCCGACATCATGAGCCACGGGACGAGCGGCGCGATCTCCGCAAGCTCGATCGCGGGCGCGGCCGCATAGCCCGTGGCGAACGAGCGCAGATTCTCGGGGTCGAGGCCGACGGGCCACGCGAGCGGGTTCTCGCCCACGCGCTGGCGGATCGAGAACTGCAGCATGGCGTTGGCGATCTCGGCCGCGATCGACTCGTGGCGCGCGCTGTCGAAGTCGATGACCGCGGCGAGCACATCGCCCGACCAGAGCGTGTTCCCGGGGTGGAAGTCGCCGTGGCAGATGGCGGTGCGCTGCATCGCGAGGCCCTTCGCGTTCAGCTTCGACTCGACGCGGTCGAGATGCGCGAGCATCCCGTCGACGGAGGCCTGCAGCGAGACGGCCGTCTCTGCGGACGCGCTCTCGCACGCGCGCTCGAGCGCTTGGCGAAGCGTCGTGCGGACCGAGGCGAAGGCGCTGAATCCGCCGAGCGGGAGCTCATCGAGAAGCTCGAGCCCCGCGAAGGCGCCATGGAGCCGCGAAAGCGCGATGCCCGCCGCACGCGCCTGCTCGGCGTGGCGGGCGTAGCGCGTGCCAGGCACCCACACGAAGAGCTCGTAGAGCCGGCTGTCGAGCTCGAGGAGCGTGCCGCCCGTCCGAAGCGAGACCAGCGAGGCGACGGGCACGCCCGACTTGGCGGCGATCTGCTGCAGGCGGTGGCTCGCGGTGGCGCGGTCGCGCTCGCGATCGGCGACCCGTCCGCTCGCGCGGCGCTTGAGGAGGTGCTCGCCGCGCTCGGTGACGAGCTTCAGCTTGGCCGCGCGGCGCGAACCGCGGCGATACTCGCGGATCGCGCTGATGACGCCGAGGTCGTAGTGCGAGAGGACCTGCGCGATCTCGTGCGCGGTGAAGCGCTCGCGGCGCGAGTCCGACGCTCCGTGGCCATCGGCCCGCGGGTGCGGTGCGTCGTTCTGGGCGTTGGGCTCGTGCTTCTCGGCCACGGCGGTCGGTCGCTGGCGGTGTGCGCAGGTGAGGCGGCCGCGCGCTCGGCGGCTCTCCGTCTATTCGGCGTTCGCCGCCTGCTCCTTGATACGGTCGATCGAGGTCTTCATCTCGACGACCCGCCGCGCAATTCCCACATCCTGCGACTTGCTCGCGATCGTGTTCGCCTCACGCAGCATCTCCTGCGACAGGAAGTCGAGCGTGCGGCCCGCGGGTTCGGGGTGCGCGGGCGAGATCACGCCGTCGAACTGCTCGAGGTGGCCCGAGAGCCGCGCGACCTCCTCGGCAATGTCGGAGCGCTCGGCGAAGACGGCGACCTCGCGCAGGAGGTCGGTCTCGGCGGCGACGGCGCCGACTTCGGCGAGCAGCGTGTTCATGCGGGTGCGCAGGCGCTCCTGATAGGCCGTCGACGCCTGCGGCGCGAGGCGCGCGATGTCGGAGAGCGCGTCGCGGAGGATCGCGCCGTGACGGCTGAGTTCGGCTCGGATCGACTCGCCTTCGCGGGCGCGCATCTCGAGGACGCGCGCGCACGCCTCGTCGAGAAGACGAAGGACGACGGGCCGCGCGAACTCGACGATCTTCTCGACGCCGTCGGTGCGGAGGACGCCCGGCACCGCGAGGAGCGCGCCGAGGTCGACCGTGGCGCGGTCGCGGAGCTCGACGGGAAGCGCGGCGAGAAGCGCGGTGAGCGCGGTTCGCGCGGCGTCTGGGTTCACCTCCGCCGCCGCGACTGCGCCGCCGGGGACGAAGCGCACGAGCACCATCACGCTGCCGCGGCCAAGCCTGCGCGCGACGGCGGCCTCGATCTCTGCCTCGAGGGTCGAGAGTTCCTCGGGAAGGCGCACAGTCGCCTTGAAGAAGCGGTTGTTGACGCTCTTCACCTCGACGGCGAAACGGCAGCCCTCCGCGTCAGCGGCGGCGGCGCCGAAACCTGTCATCGAGCGGATCATGGTCGTGGAGCCTTCGGCTCAGCCGCCCGCGGGCGGAGTGGCGGGGTCGGCCGCTGGAGTGTCGGTCGGCGCGGGCGCGGGGACCGGCGCAGGCGTCTCCGCGGGCACGGTGGGAGCAGCATCGGCGGGCGCGGGCGCGGGTTCGGTCGCAGGGTTTGCCGCATCGCCCGACGGGAGCGTCGGCTCGAGGCCAGCGCCGGGGGCCGCAAGCGGATCGGTCGCAGGCGCCGTGTCGGCGACGGGCTCGACGGGGGTCGAGCGGATGATGTTGCCCGTGATGTTGAGGCCGATCGCGAGGAGCAGGTAAATCCCGAACGCCGTGATCGTCGCCACGGTGAGCGCGTCGCCCGTGCGGCCACCGAAGGCCGTGTCGGTTCCGCCACCGCCGCCGAACGCGCCCGAGAGTCCGCCGCCCTGCGGGCGCTGAACCAGGATGATCAGGACGAGCGCAACCGCCGTCACGAAGAAGAGAAGCGTCAGGATGGTGAAGAGGAAGCTCATGGCGTTGATGATCCGTTCAAGCGCACGCCGCGGGCGGGTTCGCGACCGAGGCTCATCGGCGCGCGGCGGCCTCGATGATGGCGGCGAAGTCGGCCGCGACCAGCGAGGCACCCCCGACCAGACCGCCGTCGATCTCCTCAGAGGCGAAGAGTTCGGCGGCGTTGCGGGCGTTCACAGAGCCCCCGTAGATAATGCGGGTGCGCTCAGCGAATCGACCACTATACAGCCTCCCAAGCGTCTTCCGCGCGGTGGCGTGCGCGGCGGTTGCGTCCGAGGGCGTCGCGGTTCGACCTGTCCCGATCGCCCAGACGGGTTCGTAGGCGACGACGAGCGAGGCGAGCGCGTTCTCGGAATGCCCCGTGAGCGAGCCGCAGAGCTGCGACTCGATGACCGCATCGGCCTCGCCACGCTCGCGCTCGGAGAGGGTCTCTCCGACGCAGAGGACGGGGACGAGGCCGGCGTCGAGGGCACGGGCGATCTTTCGCGCGAGGAGTGCGTCGTCCTCGCCGAGGCCATGGCGGCGCTCAGAATGACCGATAAGCACATGGGTGCAGCCCGAGTCGCGGAGCATGCTCGCGCTGATCTGCCCCGTGAAGGCGCCGTGGGTCTCGGCGGAGCAGTCCTGGCCACCGACGCGTAGGTCCCGCGACTCGACGGCGCGCGCGTCACCGAGGTAGACGAATGGCGGGAAGACCACGCACTCGACGGCGCGGCCCGCGGCGGCGGCGGCGGTGGCGCGCGCAAGCTCGGCGGCACCCGCGCGGGTGAGGTTCATCTTCCAGTTGCCGCCGACGAAAGGCGTGCGAGAGTCGCGGGTGGCCATGTGCGCAGCCTACCCCAGAAACGGTGCTTGGCATGTGCCGAGAGGTGCCGTGGACCCGCTGACCCATGCCAGGCACCGTTTCCTTCTCTGGGAACCGTTTCCATCTATCCTTCCCCTCCTCATATGCCGCGCCCCACCACCGCCGCCGAGATCCGCAAGGCCTTCATCGACTTCTTCGTCGAGAAGGCAGGCCACACCTTCGCCCCGTCGAGCCCCGTCGTCCCACACGACGACCCGACCCTGCTCTTCACCAACGCGGGCATGAACCAGTTCAAGGATGTGTTCCTCGGCCGCGGCAAGCGCCCCTACACCCGCGCCGTCAACACCCAGAAGTGCATTCGCGCCGGCGGCAAGCACAACGACCTCGAGGATGTGGGCAAGGACACCTATCACCACACCTTCTTCGAGATGCTCGGCAACTGGTCCTTCGGCGACTACTTCAAGGAAGAGTCGATCCGCTGGGGGTTCGAGCTCCTCACCAAGGTCTACGGCCTCGACCCGAACCGCCTCTACGCGACCTGGTTCGAAGGCAACGCCGCCGCTGGGCTCGAGCCCGACCTCGACGCCAAGCGCATTTGGGAATCGCTCCTCCCCGCGGGCCATGTCCTGCCGGGAAACATGAAGGACAACTTCTGGGAGATGGGCGACACGGGCCCGTGCGGTCCGTGCACCGAGATCCACTTCGACCGGATCGGCGGCGGCCGCAACGCCGCGTCGAAGGTGAACTCGGGCGACCCCGATGTCCTCGAGATCTGGAACCATGTGTTCATCCAGTTCAACCGCGAGCCCGACAAGAGCCTGAAGCCGCTCCCCGCGAAGCATGTCGACACGGGCATGGGCTTCGAGCGACTCGTCTCGGTGATCCAGGACAAGCGCTCGAACTACGACACCGACATCTGGGCGCCCGTCTTCGAGGCGATCCGCGTGCGCACGGGCGCGCGCGCCTACTCGGGCAAGCTCGACGACCACACCGACATCGCCTACCGCGTGATCGCAGACCACATCCGCTGCCTCACGATGGCGCTCACCGACGGCGCCACGCCGTCGAACGAAGGCCGCGGCTATGTGCTGCGCCGCATTTTGCGCCGCGCCGTGCGCCACGGGCACCAGACCCTCGGCGTGCGCGGGCCGTTCCTCAAGGACCTCGTGCCAGCGGTCGTCGCGAGCCTCGGCGGCGCGTTCCCCGAGCTTGCGCCCGCCGCGAAGCGCGTTGCGCAGCTCATCGAGGACGAGGAGATCCAGTTCGGGAAGACGCTCGAGCGCGGCCTCGCGCTCTTCGCCGACGCCGCCGCGCGCGTCAAGAAAGCGGGCGGAAAGACCATCTCCGCCGACGATGCGTTCCGCCTGCACGACACCTGGGGCTTCCCCATCGACCTCACGCAGGTGATGGCCGAGGAAGCGGGCCTGACCGTCGATGTCGCGGGCTACGAGACGCTCATGGAGGCCGCGCGCGAGAAGAGCCGCTCGGCCGGCGGCGCGGAGACGGGCATGCACTTCCCGCCCGACGCGATCGCGAAGCTTGAGGAACTCGGCGCGAAGCCGACCGACGACCACGGCAAGTTCGCGGGCAAGCCGACGAGCGCAACGCTCATGGCGATCTGGAACGGCCACGACTTCGACGAGACCGCGGAGGCAGACTCGACGGGACTCCTCGCCTTCGTCTTCGACAAGACCCCGATGTACGCCGAGATGGGCGGACAGGTCGCCGACCACGGCACCTTCCGCGTCGACCGCGCACGCGGCCACGGCAGCGACCTCGAGCGCTCGTCGGGCGGAAACAGCGTGTTCGTGGTCGAGGATGTCCAGCGCGCGGGCAGCTATGTGCTCCACATCGGCCGCGTGAAGCAAGGCCGCTTCTCGTGCGGCGAGTCGGGACAGCTCATGCTCGAGCGCGACCGCCGCGAGTCGATCCGCGCGAACCACAGCGCCACGCACATGCTGAACCTCGCGCTGCGCGCCGTCGCGGGCGACGAAGTCGAGCAGAAGGGCTCGCTCGTCGACGACGAGAAGCTGCGCTTCGACTACGCAGCGAAGGCCGCGCTCACGATCGACCAGATCAGGGAGGTCGAGCGTCGCGTGAATGACGCCATCAAGGCGAACCTTGCGGTGGACGCCCGTGAAGTCCCGCTCGAGAAGGCCCGCACGATCAGCGGCGTGCGCGCCGTGTTCGGCGAGCGCTACCCAGACCCCGTGCGCGTCGTGTCGATCGGCGCGCCCGTCGCCGAGCTCGTCGCGAAGCCCGACAACCCGAAGTGGCGCGAGCTGTCGATCGAGTTCTGCGGCGGCACGCATCTCGGCACGATGGGCGAGGCGAAGCAGTTCGTGCTCTTGAGCGAAGGTGGCCTCGCCGCAGGCGTGCGCCGCGTGTTCGCGCTGACGGGTCCGCGCGCGATGGCCGCGCAGATGGCGGCCGACAACCTCGCGCAGCAGATCAAGGACGCCGCGAAGCTCGACGGCGAGGCACTCGCGAAGGAGATCGCGGAGATCGCAAAGCTGATGGAGACGCTCGAGATCGGCGCCGTCGCGAAGGTCGAGCTCGACCGCTCGATGGAGCCGCTGCGCGAGCGCGCGAAGGCCGCGCGCAAGCAGGCCGAAGGCGCCGCGCGCGACGCGGCGGTCGCACAGGCGCGCGAGATCGCCGATGCGCACGCGAAGAAGGACGCCACGAAGCCCCTCGTCGCCATGATCAACGGCGCCGACGCGCCCGCGCTCCTCGCCGCGATCGACTGCGCCCGCGCCAAGCTCGGCGACACGCCGATCCTCTTCCTCTCCCCCGACTTCGATGCAGGCAAGGTGGCGATCGCCGCCACGAGCCCGAAGCCCGCGATCGACAAGGGCCTCAAGGCCGGCGACTGGGTGAAGGCCGCGGCGCAGGCGTGCGGCGGCGCCGGCGGAGGCCGCCCCGACACTGCGCAGGCGGGCGGCAAGGACCCGTCGAAGACCCGCGAGGCGCTCGAAGCGGCGCAAGCGTTTGCGGCTGGCAAGGCGTAAGCGAAGGGCACGCGCTCACGACGCCGCAGGCAGCGCGATCGACAGCGCGCGAGCATGCTCGTAGTCGATCACGGCCTTCGGAGGCGTCTCCTTCCACGCGGCTTCCTCGTGCGAACGGTCGCTGATCGCAGATGACGACAGTCCACCGAGCGTGTCGCGGATCAACCGCAACACCACGAGGTCATCGGCCTCGAGTGCAGCCGCGGCGCGTTCACCCCGAGGCCCGACTCGGAAGACCTCGCCCGTGTTGCCGTTCTGGAAGGTGACTTCCTCGACCGAGACGATCTCGCCCTCCTCGAGGGCGGACCGAAGCACGCTGAAGCCGACGGGCACTGGCCCGTATGGCATGCGGCAGTACGCAACACCCGTGAGCGAACGACCCGAACTCCGGTACGCGAGGAAGTCGGAGTAGAACAGCAGTTTGTAGAGCTTCGTCTGCGTGACGAGCGGCGCGTTCCCGCACAGCCATGCGACCACCGCCGAGTAGCGATCGAAGGCGAACGCCCGCATGCCGCTTCGGTGGCTGACTTCGACCGGTATCTCCGCATAGGTTCGCAAACGCACGCCAGCGCCACCACCCTCCCCCGCGCCCGAAAGTCTCGCCTCCGCCAGCGCGCGTTGCCGCTCTGACAACAATCCGCCCCGATGGTCGAGCAACCCGCGGACAACGCTCGGGTTCTCGCACGCGCGGAGCAGGACATCCTCCTTCTCCTGCTGGAGCGCGCCGAGTTCATAGCGGTTGATCGTCGCAGGGCTCATCCCGAGCAGCGTCGCGAGCGCCACCTGGCTGAGCCCCCACTGCTCGCGGATACGGGTGATCTCGGCGGGCAGCAACAGCCCCCGCTTGCGGCGATACGCGTCGAGCGCGAGCGCGGCCGGATCGCCAAACGCGGGGTCAACCTCGATGCCGCCGCATGTCGTGCAAACGAGCACGGGAATCTCAAGCGCGACCGCCTCTCCGCGCACGGAGAACTCCTGCGCGCGGACCTCGCGCCGCGCAGACCGCTCGCATTCGCACGCCGAGCACAACACCTTCGCCCTGCCGGTCGCGCCACCCTCGCTCGCATCAGCTCGCGCCTTCGACTTCTTCATGCTCGCACCTCTTCCGTTCGAAACGCGTTGACTCGCCCTGCCTCGCTCAGAGTCGCGACGGCGCTAGCCTCCGCCACGCCCGCCACCACCCCCGCCACCACGCCCACCACCACGAAACGGATACCGCAGCGGTCGCTCGGCCGCGTGAAACGACCACACGAACCCCTGCGCAGCGCGCCCCGCACCGGCAGGCTGCGTGAGCCGCAGCTTGATGTACACCTCGACCGTTCCAAGTTCGGTTCCCTCCAAGACCTGTCCAAACACCCACACATCCTTCGACGGGTCGCTGTGGTCTGCAGTCGGCCCCGACGAGTAGTTCGCCGTCGTCAGTCGCGTGATCTCGTCAAGCGCCGCACGCCGCGTCATCCCAAGTTCGACCAGCGCCCTGTCGACCTCCGGATGCCCCTTGAAACGGCACTGAAACGGCACTCGCCGAACTGAATCGCGAAGCGAAACGCCGCGAGAAACTCCTCGACCTCCTCCCTCGTCGCATGCATGCCATCGTCTTCTCCTTGGCAGAATCATATCGTGCGATATAGGTATTATCGTTTTGAGTACAGATTTTCCCGAACATTCCCGCTCAATCGCGAACTTTCCAATATTGGACCTCCTTCGCAGTACGGCGCGCTCCCAGCGCGCGCGCCCGCGCGGATCGGCCAACGCCCACACGAAGAAGGACGCGACGCAGCCGCTCGTCGCGATGATCAACGGCGCCGACGCGCCCGCGCTTCTCGCCGCGATCGACTGCGCGCGCGCGAAGCTCGGCGACACGCCGATCCTCTTCCTCTCCCCCGACTTCGACGCAGGCAAGGTGGCGATCGCCGCCACGAGCCCGAAGCCCGCGATCGACAAGGGCCTCAAGGCCGGCGACTGGGTGAAGGCCGCGGCGCAGGCCTGCGGCGGCGCCGGCGGCGGCCGCCCCGACACCGCGCAGGCAGGTGGCAAGGACCCGAGCAAGACCCGCGAGGCGCTCGAGGCGGCGGAGGCGTTTGCGAACGGGAAGGCGTGAGTCGTCGCGGGGGAAACGGGAGTGGGCGCTCGTTGTCGTCAGCGCCCAACTCCAGGCGGGCGAACGATTTACTAAACGGAACACAAGTTCGCTCGACCGATTCTCTCGACCCTCTTCGTCACCCTCGCGGACGCCGCACGACGAAATCTCGCCCGTAAACACCCTGCGCGCCTTGCGTTGCGCGCGGCCGATGCCATACTTCGCCGCGCCCGTCGTCCCCGGGCGCACAGCGATGCTGTAGGCGGGTTGATTCACGCGGCAACGCCGCAGGATGGCGAAAGAGATGGCACCCTGGTCGATGAACCGAATCGGTTGCGTGGTCGGTCTGTTCCTGCTGTGCGCGACCATGCTCGCGCCGTCGGCGTTTGCGGTTGATCGGCGGGTTCCGCAGGACTATCCGACGCTGCAGGCGGCGGTGGATGCGGCGGACGATGGCGACGAGATCGTCGTGTCGCCTGGGACCTGGCAAGGCTTTAGCGTGTCGAACAAGTCGCTGAAGATCCGTTCGACGGGGTCGTTTGCGACGACGAGGATCACGAGCCAGTGCTGGATCAACAGCGCGCCGAATGGATTCGAGTTCGAGAACATCACTCTAATCGGCCTGACACTGAACACAGCATCCACGGTGTTGACTTGGGACCGCGTCCGTGCGGCCGGCGTCGCGGTCCCACTTTCGGGGACCGCGCGCGTCGCGCTCCTCGACTCGGAACTCGTCGGATCCCAGATCTACTCCGCAAACTCGCAGCAAGTCGCGAGCAACCACAGCATCACCCGTACCATCTTCCGAAGTAACTCCTCAATTAGCAGCACCGGCTCGCTCTCGGTGACAGCTTCCGAGTTCATCGCCTGCAACTCCCCGATCAGTATGGGACAGAGCGTCACAATTGATGGCTCAGTCTTTCAGGGCGGAATCGGAGGTGGTGCAGTCTCCGGAAACGGGGTAACGATCTCGAACAGCGAGGTTCGGGACTACGAAAGCAGCACAAATCGAGGAGCAATCTATTCCACAGGCGCGGTGACCGCTTCATCAAGCGTGTTCGTGGGATGTCGCTTCCGTAACAACACGAGCGTGAATGGCTACGGAGGCGCCATCAGCGCCCAAGGTGCCATCACCGTCACATCGTGCTCGTTCTCGGCGTGCGGAGCAGGTGGAAGTGGCGGCGGAGTGCTCGGCGGCGCGATCGCTGGCCTCACGACCGACTCGGTAACCTCGCTTGCCGATTGCACCTTCGTGGATTGCGGGGGGGATGAATCCGCGCAGGCGCTCTATGGCGGCGCCGTTTACACGCCTGGCCCGCTAAGCGTGATTCGATCTAGCTTCACGACTTGCGGCGGAAATGCGTGGTACGGCGGCGCGATCTTCGCAAGTTCGGGACATGTGACGCTCACCGATTGCTCATTTGTGGGCAACAGGACACCGCCGTTCAGCGGCGGCACTATCTACCAGGGTGGCGCGGTGTACTTCGTGGGCAGCGCATCGATTACGCGATGCCGATTCATTGACAACTCTGCTGGCAGTGGAGGCGCACTGGTGTTCCAGGGTGGTGTCCCGTTTGCATCCGCGTTCATTACTGAGTGTCTGTTCGTTGGGAACACGACCATCAGTACAAACTTCGGCCGCGATATCGCAGTTCCACCGACCGGGCAAAGTGCCATCGCCTTCCTCTCCCAAAACACCTTCTGCGCCACCGAAGCGCAGGCGTGCAGCGGCTTCTACTTCGAGAAGGGCCCGAACACATTCGGCGCCGACTGTGCGTCGGACTGCGATGGCGACGGACTTCCGAACGCGTATGAGCTGAAGATCGGCCTCGACACCGACTGCAACGGGAACGACATCCCCGACAGCTGTGAGGCGGGTTCGGACACTGCGCCCGACTGCAACGCGAACGGCATCCCCGACGCGTGCGACATCGCGAACGGTGCGGCTGACTGCAACAAGAACGGCGTCCCTGACACCTGTGAACCCGACTGCGACGGCGATGGCATTCCGAACGCGTGCGAGATCGCGGCAGGCGCCGCCGACTGCGATGCGAACGGCGTGCCTGACTCGTGCCAGTCGGACTGCAACGCCGACGGCGTGATCGACGCTTGCGAAATCACCGCAGGAGCCGCCGACTGCAACACGAACGGAATCCCCGACTCGTGCGAGATCGCGAACGGCAGCGCAGCCGACTTCAACAAGGACGCCATTCCTGACTCTTGCCAGCCCGAGATGCAGTTCGCTGGCCTCGAGCTTGAGATCGTGCCGATCGTGAACCGTGGCCTCGACGACCTCTTCCCGCAGACTGCGATCTGCTACCGCTTGTACGCGCGTACCACCGTGGCGGGCGCCGCGGTCGTCGGGCTCTTCGGCAACAACGCGCACCCTCTCTCGATCAACGCGACGGGCGGTTTCTGGCAGAGCCCCTTCGGCGGGGACCTTGCGAGCCAGATTCCGTGCAACCTCTCGGGCGCGCTGCCGAGCGCGAAGTACGACAGCTGGTTCACCATCGGCCTCGCCTGCGCGGCTGGCAACAGCGTGCAGAACACGGGCCTCGACCTCACAGCCTTCAACAACGGCGGCGGCGTCAACGACAACGACGGCATTATCTTTGTGCAGCCTGGCGCCGCGCAGTCGATCGCGGGCACCTCAAGGCGGGTGCTGCTTGCGCAACTCACAACGAACTCGGCCGTCCTTCCGAGCGGGTTCATCGATGTCGTGGGCCGTTCTGCGAGCGGCACAGCAGGCTGGGAGGCCTACAACCAGGCGATCCCCGTTCCCGCGCTCGTCGACTGCAACAACAACGGCCAGCAGGACGCCTTCGAGATCGCGCTCGGCACCGTGCGCGACTGCGACCAGAGCGGCGTGCCCGACACCTGCGAGTACGGCTCCGCCAGCACAGACTGCAACGGCAACGGCGTGCCCGACCTCTGTGACGTGATCAGCGCCTTCAGCGCCGACCTCAACGGCAACTTCGTGCCCGACGAGTGCGAGTGCTCGGGGGATGTCGACGGCAACGGACGCGTCGACGTGGACGACATCATCGATGTGATCGCCGCGTGGGGTTCCGTCGGCGACAATCCCGCCGATGTCAACAACGACGATGTCGTGGGCGCGGCCGACCTTGCCATCGTGCTTGCGGGCTATGGCGGCTGCCTGTGATCCAAACCATGCGGGATTTCCCGAAGGAGCGCGCATGAACGGACACACACGAGATCACAGGAGGCGTCACGCCAAGACCCCCGCCGTCATCGGCGCGTTCGCAGCAGCGTTCGCGGCTGCCCTTGTTGACGCGCAGGTCACGGTTGCGCCCGACCAGAGCGTGAACGCGAACGATGCGCAGCCCTACGACACCGCGGGGTACGGACTCGCGGTCGACGGCACGACGATGCTCTTCGGGGCACGCGGATCCGACTCGATCGCGCTGAACGGCGGATCGGTCTACGCGTTCACGCGCGCGAGCACGGGCTGGCAGCAGTCGCAGAAGATCCTGTTTCCCACCGCGCAGACGGGAGACGAGATCGGCACCGCGCTCGCCGTGCGCGGAGGCGTCGGTGTCGCGGGCGCACCGCTGCGTGGTGCGTCGGGTAGGGCCTTCATTCTGCGGTTCGACGGCGGCGCGTGGTCGACGGTCAGCGAAGTCAGCGACACAGCGCTCGCAGCCGGCTCGGGATTCGGATCGGCCGTCGCGTGCACCGAGGATGTGGTAGCGATCGGCGCGCCCGCAAGCCACGAGGGCGTTGGCGCGAATGCGGGCCGCGTGCGGCTGTTCAACCGTAGCGGCACGCAGTGGAACCAGGGCGCCGTGCTGACGGCTGCGTTTCCCGACCCCGGCGACCGCTTCGGCTTCGCCGTCGCGATGAGCGGACCGTGGCTTGCGATCTCGGCGCCAGGCGACGACGACGCAGCGGTGAACGCGGGCTGCGTCTGGCTCTATCGCAGCGGCCCGACAGGCTACTCGTTCTTCCGCAAGATCGACTGCCCGCTGCCTGCGGCGCAGGCAGCGAACGCGAGCTTTGGCCAGTCGGTCGCGATCGCGGGCGACACGCTCGTCGTCGGCGCGTCGGAGGCAGGGCTCTCGGGCGCTTCGTCTGGCGCCGCGTTCCGATACCAGCTCACGCCCAAGGGCGCGACGCTGGCCGCGACGCTCCTGCCGCCTGCCGGGTCGTCGGGCGCCGAGTTCGGCTTCTCCGTTGCAACCGACGGAGCCGCGGTCGCGGTTGGAGCGCCAGGACTCGTCGCAGCAGGCCAACTGCGCGGCGGCGCGTTCGTCTATCTGAATGGCACGACGCTCAGCGGCGTCCTCGCGCCGAGCTCCTCGGGAGCGATGCAGCTTGTCGGCACACGCATCGCCTGCGTCGCGTCTGGCGTGATCGCGGCTGCTCCCGCCGCACAGGTCGGTGTCGCCGTCTACGCAGGCCGCATGTTCGTCCTCGACCGTACGAAGGACTGCAACGCGAGTGGAGTTCCAGATGCGATCGAAATCGCGAATGGCACGCTCGCCGATACGAACGGCGACGGCACGCCCGACAGCTGCCAATGCCTGGAGGATCTGTCGCAGGACGGTGTCGTGTCGGCACCCGACCTCGCGCTACTGCTGTCCTTCTGGGGCACAGCGGGCTCGCCCGTCGTGGACCCAGACTTGGATGGAGACGGTATCGTCGCAGCTGGCGACCTCGCGCGACTGCTGAGCCGTTGGGGGCCGTGCGAGTAGACCGCCCCTTGGATCGATCAGCCGTTGTCACCGATCTCGAAATCTTCGCCCTCCCCCGCCCTCCCCGAACGCGCGCTTGTCGCCGCGTCTGTCTCGCATGTCCTCGGCCGCCGCATGCACCCGTGGGGCCTGCACGGGCTCGCGCACTGGTGGCGCGTGCGGCACAACGGGTTGCTCGTCGCCGACGCGATGGGCGCGAGCGCGCGCGTGGTGACGCTGTTTGCGATCTTCCACGACTCGCATCGGAACGACGACGGCGCCGACCGCCAGCATGGGCCGCGCGCGGCGGCGTGGCTGGCGCGCGTGCGGCGCGGGCAGGACGCGGACTGCTGCGTCGTCACCTCCGACACGATCCGCGCGCTCGATGACGGAGAGTTCGAGTCGCTGCGCGTTGCGTGCGAGCTGCACACGGGGACGCCCCGCCACGACGACCCGACGGTCGCCGCGTGCTTCGTCGCCGACCGGCTCGACCTCTCGCGCGTCGGGTTCCGGCCCGACCCGCGGCGGATGCCTGCGCCTGCGGGGCTCTTGACCGACGCGGTGATCGACGCCGCGATGGAACGCGAGCGCGTGGGACTCAGGTGGGCAGGCGGCGCAGAGATCGAGACGGTGTGGGGCGTGAGCCGCGATTGAGGTGGAAACAAGGCCTCTCTATTCTCGGACTCAGTGAATCGCGAGCATCGATTTGATGCTGGAAGGCGGTTGATTCGAAGAGCGTGTCAGAAATGTGCGATATATTTCTGACGCGTGATCGCCCTGCCCGACCAACTCCTCACCCGTACGAAGTCCGCCCCGTCGCAGCGTGTGTGGACAACGGCGGACTTCCTCGACCTCGGCAGCCGTGCGGCGGTCGACCAAGCGCTCTCGCGGCTCGTACGCCGCGGCGCGCTCACCCGCCCTGCGCGCGGGCTGTACGCGGTGCACCGCAAGTCGGAGCGCCTTGGGATCGAGTTGCCCGCGAAGCTCGAGGAGGTCGTCGACGCGCTCGCTCGCCGCTCGGGCGCGACCGTCGTCCCATCGGGCGCAACCTTCGCGAATCAACTCGGGCTCTCCACGCAGGTGCCGATGCGCGCAACCTTCCAAACGACGGGCCGCGCGCGGCGATACCAGATCGGCGGAACGACCGTCGAGCTGCGACATGTCTCGCCGCGGCGGCTCAAGGCCTCTTCGCCGCGCAACCTCGCGGTGCTCTCGGCAATCGCGCACCTCGGCAAGGCGAACATCGACGAAACGACGCTTGCGCGCCTGCGCAGCGTGACCGAACGCGCCGACGACGCTTCGCTTCTCGACGACGCTCGCAACCAACCCGCCTGGGTGGTTGCGGTCGTGCGCCAGGTGATGGCTCGCACCACGGCGGCTGCGGCGCCCGATGCCGGCGTGGCCACGCCGCCGTCGCGTCGGAGGATGCGGGGTGGATGAGTTCGCGCGTTTCCACCCGAATGAGCGCGACGAGGTGTTCGCAGTGTCGGCAGACGCGCTTGGGGTGCCGGGCGTCGTGGTCGAGAAGGACTTCTGGGTTTGCTGGACGCTGCGCAGGCTCTACTCGCCCGCGCTGCGCGACTCGATCGCGTCAGAGCAGGCGCGTGCGGATGCCTCAACCATGCGCTCCTCTCCGCTCTTCGTCTTCAAGGGCGGCACTCCGCTCTCGAAGGTCTTCGGCGCGATCGATCGGTTCTCAGAGGACATCGACATCACGGTCGATCGCGCCACGATCGGCGCGCCGAGCCCCGTGAGCTCTGACTCGCGGAAGACGCGCGAGCGCCTTCGCGAGGCGATCGAGGGTGCTTGCATCGAGTGGACCCGCGAGACGATCAAGACGGCGCTTTCTTCTGCGATCGAGGCCACGCTCGACCCTCGCGAAGACTGGAGCCTCGACCTCGACCCCAACGCTCGCGAGGCGACGCTGGTCTTTCGATATCCATCGAAGGAGGCGTCGGCGCATCGCTACCTGCTTCCCTCGATCCGCGTTGAGTTCGGCGCGCGCGGCGAGCAGGAGCCATCGGAGGATGCATCGGTGAGCCCAATGGCCGCCGCCACCGTTCCGCAGGCATTCAAGGAGCCGAAGACGACGGTGCGCGCGATGTCGGCTGCTCGGACCTTCTGGGAGAAGGCCACGCTTCTGCATGGAATCCACCATCGCGGCGCACCGATCCGAGCGCGCCAGGCGCGGCACTACTTCGATGTCTTTCGGCTCGCGGATCATCGGCTCGGCCGAGCGGCACGCGCTGACCGTGCCCTGCTCGGGCGCGTCGTCGAGCACCGCGAGCTGACTGATCTCCAGCCCTCCGCGCGCTATCGCGAGGCGGCGGAAGGCATGATCCGCCTTGTGCCGCAGGAGAAACAGCTTGCCTCGCTCGAGGAAGACTATCAAGCGATGCGCGACATGTTCCTCGCGGAGCCTCCTTCGGTTGGTGCGATTCTGAAGCGACTTGAGCGGCTTGAGCGGGAGGTCAATCGTGCGGGGGAGAGCGGCACACGGGCCACGCCGTAGGCGACCACCCGAACCGCTCACTCCGATGAACCGCCGCTGCCCGGTTCATGGCCAACGCAACACCCGCGCCGCCACCTGACCCCGTCCCGTACATTCCCCCCATGTCCTCCCCCGCTGCGAGCCCCAACGGCAATGTCGAATCGCTCCTGAAGGAAGACCGCGTGTTCGCGCCGAGCGCTGCGCATGCGGCCGCGCTTGGCGGAGCGTTCTGTGCGTCGATGGACGAGTACCGCGCGCGCCACGCGCGGTCGATCGCAGACCCCGAGGGGTTCTGGGGCGAGGTCGCGGCGGACTTCGAGTGGTTCACGCCGTGGACGCGCGTCCTCGAGTGGAGCGCGCCCGACGCAAAGTGGTTCGTGGGCGCGACGACCAACATCTGTCACAACGCGCTCGACCGGCATGTGCTTGACGGGCACGGGCACGAGGTCGGGATCATCTGGGAAGGCGAACCGAAGGGCGCGAACGGCACCCCCGAGGTGAAGCACCTGTCGTACGGCGAACTGCTCGACGAAGTCTCGCGCTGCGCGAACGCGCTGAAGTCGCTCGGAGTGAAGAAGGGCGATGTCGTGACGCTCTACATGGGCATGGTGCCCGAGCTTGCGATCGCGATGCTTGCCTGCGCCCGCATCGGCGCGGCGCACAGCGTGATCTTTGGCGGTTTCCCCGCGCCTTCGATCGTCGACCGCGTGCTCGACGCGTCGTCGCGAGTGATCGTCACCTGCGACGGCGCGTGGCGGCGCGGGCAGGTCGTGCCGCTCAAGAAGAACGTCGACGAGGCGATTGCGCTGCTTGCCGCGCAGAACCACACGGTCGAGCATTGCATCGTGCTCCATCGCACGAAGAACGAGATCGCGTGGACCGCAGGCCGCGACCACGCGTGGCACGAGCTCGTGGGCGCGCAGAGCGCGGAATGCGCGTGCGAGGCGATGGATTCCGAAGACCTTCTCTTCCTCCTCTACACCTCGGGTTCGACGGGAAAACCGAAGGGAATCCGCCACACGACCGGCGGCTACATGGTCTACACCGCGTACACCGCGCAGCAGACCTTCAATCTGCGTGCAGGCGCGGGCCATGTCTACTGGTGCACCGCCGACATCGGCTGGGTGACGGGCCACTCGTACATCGTCTACGGCATCATGCCGAACCGCGTGCCGACCGTGATGTACGAGGGCGCGCCGAACTGGCCTGCGGACGACCGCTTCTGGGAGATGGTCGCGCGCCACCGCGTGACGCACTTCTACACGGCGCCGACCGCGATTCGCGCGTTCATGAAGTGGGGCGACGAACACCCCGCGAAGCACGATCTCTCGAGCCTGAAGGTGCTCGGCACGGTCGGCGAACCGATCAATCCTGAGGCGTGGATCTGGTACCACGAGAAGATCGGCCACGCGCAGTGCCCGATCGTCGACACCTTCTGGCAAACCGAGACGGGCGGGCATGTGATCACGCCGCTTGCGTGCGCGACGCCGACGGTGCCTGGCTCGTGCACGCTGCCCTTCTTCGGGATCGACGCGGCGGTGGTCGACGAAAACGGCCATGAATTGCCCGCGAACACGGGCGGCCTGCTCGTGATCCGCAAGCCGTGGCCGAGCATGCTGCGCGGGATCCACGGCGACCGCCAGCGCTTCATCGACACCTACTGGTCGCGCGTCGCTGGCATGTATCTCGCAGGCGACGGCGCGCGCCGCGACGACCGCGGGTACTTCTGGATCATGGGGCGCATCGACGATGTCATCAACGTGTCGGGGCATCGCCTCGGCACGATGGAGGTCGAGAGCGCGCTCGTCTCGCACGAGGCGGTCGTCGAGGCGGCGGTCGTCGGCATGCCGCACGACATCAAGGGGACGGGCATCGCTGCGTTCGTATCGCTTGGCCCCGGCCACGCGCCGAGCGAGGCGCTGAAGGCGTCGCTGCGTGAGCATGTGTCGGGGTTCCTCGGGCCGATCGCGAAGCCCGACATGATCCGCTTCACGCAGGCGCTGCCGAAGACGCGCTCGGGGAAGATCATGCGGCGGCTGTTGCGCGATGTGGCGGCAGGCCGCGATTCGAAGCAGGACACGACGACGCTTGAAGACTTCAATGTGCTCGCGGCGCTGCGGGGGAACGACGAGTGACGCGGGGAGCGACACGGAAGGCGACGCGCGCGAAGAAGCCGAAGACGACCTCGAGCGCCGAGCACCACCGCGTGCTGCGCCAGCAGCATGAGTCCGAGGCGGCGCAGGACTACTGCGAGGTGATCGCGGAACTGCTCGATTCAGGTGTCGAAGCGCGCGTCGGCCGCATCGCCGAGCGATTCGGCCTTTCGCATGTGACGGTGAGCCGCGTGGTGCGGCGCCTCGCGAGCGAGGGATACATCGTGGCCCGCGCGCGCGCGCCGCTCGGACTGACGCCGCGCGGCCGCACGCTCGCCGCCGAGGCGCGGGCGCGCCACGAGGTCGTCGTCGCGTTCCTGCGCGCGATCGGCGTCGACGAACGCACCGCACAGGCCGACGCCGAGGGCATCGAGCACCATGTGTCGCCCGCGACGCTGCACGCGATGGCGCGGGTGGCGCGATCGCCGCGCAGATAGATCAGGCGGGCGGCTTCCACCAGAGCAGATCGACGAGGGCTTCGGGCGGTGGCGACAGCGTCGGAGATCCTGCGCGCGGCAGCCGAAGGAAGTCTGGCGCAGAGCTCCACTCCCAATCCTCGGCCCGCCGGCAGAGTCCCGCGCGCACGGGGTTGAGGTGGATGTATCTGACCTTGGCCCAGTACTCCTGCCAGGACCAGATCGTGCGGTCGTGGCCGCCTCCATGGAGCCAGAACGCCCCCGCGGCTGCATCGGCGTCAATGCAGATGTGTGCATGCCTGCGGATGTTGAACGCCGTGTGCTGCTTGAAGCGGCGCAACCATGCAGATACCGAGAGCGTGCGCGCCGTCACAAGCAGATGGACATGGTTCGACATGAGCACCCATGCATGGAGTTCGATGCAGGATTGTGTGACATCTGCAGACAGCTGGTCGCGGATGATCCGACGGGTGGCATCATGGCCCAGCCAGTGCGCGCGTCCATCGCACGAGAAGGTGAGAAAGGCCGTTCTGGACGGCGCATGGCGGACTTGCGTTGTCATGTGCTCGACTCCTCCGGAGGCGAACATATCGGTGGTCCGGGCCACCTCTCCGTGATGTGACGGATTCGCACCGTTCGCAGCGAACGGGGAGCGATGCGCATCGGAGTCGAAGGCTGGCATCATCCGTTCCGCATGCTGAAGCATGCGGGCACCCCTGATCTTCGTGGCGCAAGGTTCAGGTCGTGGGAGTCGACAAACAAGGGGTGCCCGCAGGTTTCAACCTGCGGAACGCGAACCGTCGGAGTCGACGGCTGGCATCATCCGTTCCGCATGCTGAAGCATGCGGGCACCCCTGATTTTCGTGGCGCGCGGTTCGGGTCGTGGGAGTCGACAACCAAGGGGTGGATGCCTTCGTGGCGGATGCCTTCGTGTCGCGGGGCTCCGCGTCGCGCGACCCGCCCTCACGCGAGCAGGCCTGCGATCACCTTCGCGTCGCCTTGCACGCCCGTGAGGCGGTGGTTGAGGCCTGCGTGGGCATAGCCGAGGCGCAGGTGGTCGAGGCCGAGGAGGTGCAGCACCGTCGCCTGGAAGTCGCGTACGCGCACGGGGTCGCGCGCGATGCGGTAGCCGAGTTCGTCGGTCTCGCCGTAGACGGTGCCGCGGCGCACGCCGCCGCCCGCCATCCACATCGTGAAGGCGTGCGGATGATGGTCGCGCCCGAGGAAATCCTTCTTGCCGTCGCGGAACTCCGCGACGGGCGTGCGGCCGAACTCGCCGCCCCAGACGACGAGCGTCTCGTCGAGCAGGCCGCGGCGTCGGAGGTCGCGCACGAGCGCGGCGACGGGCTGGTCCATCTCCTTGCACTTCTTCGGGAGCTGAGTGAGGAGATCGTCGTGCGGGCTCGTGCCGTGGCCGTCCCAGCCCCAGTCGTAGAGCTGCACGAAGCGCACGCCGCGCTCGACGAGCCGCCGCGCGAGCAGGCACGAGTTCGCGAGACTCGGCTTCCCAGGCTCCGCGCCGTACTCCTCGAGCGTCTCCTTCGGTTCGCGCGCGAGGTCCATCGCCTCAGGCACGGCCATCTGCATGCGATAGGCGAGCTCGTACTGCGCGATGCGCGCCTCCGTCTCGCGGTCGCCGTGCTCGGCAAGCCGCGCGCGCCCGATCGACGCGATGGCCTCGATGGTGGCGCGCCGCGTCTCGCGCAGCATTCCCTCGGGGTCGTTCACATAGAGGACGGGCGCACCGCTCGCGCGACACTGGACGCCCTGGTAGACGCCCGGAAGGAAACCGCTCCCCCACACGCTCTTGCCTGCGTCGGGCGTCTTGTCTCCCGACACGAGCACGACGAACGCAGGCAGGTCGCGCGACTCGCTTCCGAGCCCGTAGCCAACCCACGAGCCGAGGCTCGCGGCGCCGAACCGCGCCTCGCCCGTGTGGAGGAGAAGCTGCGCGGGCGCATGGTTGAACTGGTCGGTCGTGAGCGTCTTCACGACGCAGACCTCGTCCTCGATCGTGCGGAAGTGCGGGAGAAGGTCGCTCGTCCAGAAGCCCGCGCGGCCCGCCTGCCTCAACCTGTGCTGCGGCGCGAGGAGCGTCGGGTGGCCCTTGATGAACGCGAACTTCTCGCCCTTCAGGTACTCGTCGGGGCAAGGTGTCCCGTCGAACTTCGCAAGCTCGGGCTTGTAGTCGAGAAGCTCGAGCTGGCTCGGCGAACCTGCGAGGTGGATGTAGATCACGCTCTTCGCACGCGCGGGGAAGTGCGGAGCGCGCGCGGCGAGCGGGTCGGCTCCCGCGACGCCCCCGCCGCCGCGCGCGGCGCCCGCCTCGCGCGCGAGGAGCTCGGACAGCGCGATTCCGCCAAGGCTGAACGCGGCGGTTCCGCCCGCGAGGCCTCCGAGGCACGAGCCGAGAAAGGTGCGGCGCGTCTGCGCTTCGAGGTTGGCGAGTGCGTCGCGCGGCGTCATCGGGGAATCACGATCTCGTGAGGAAGTCGTCGAGGTTGAGGATCACATTCGCGGCGGCGACGAGCGCGGCGTCGCGCGCAAGGTCGATGGAACCTTCGGCCGCGCGCCCCGCGAGGACCAGCGCGAGTTCGTCGCGCCCCGCATAGCGCACGCGTTCCGAAGCGACGAGCGCGGCGAGCCGCTCGACCTCGTCGTCATGGGCGCGTCGCCCGAGCGCGCGCTCGAGCATGGCGCGCACCGCGGCCGCGTCGTCGGCGTGCGCGCGCGCCGACACCGCCAGCGCCTGCGCCGCCTCGAGGTAGACGGGATCGTTCAGCATGACGAGCGCCGCAAGGGGCGTATTCGTGCGCGTGCGCCGCACGGTGCAGGTCTCGCGGCTCGTCGCGTCGAAGGCGATGAACGATGGATACGGCGAACTCCGCCTGAGGAAGGTGTAGATCGCGCGGCGATGGCGGTCCTCGCCCTCGCTCGTCTTCCAGTCGTCGCCCGAGTAGACGACCTGCCACACGCCTTCGGGCTGCGGCGGCATGACGGGCGGGCCGCCGAGCTTGCGCGAGAGAAGCCCGCTGGCCGCGAGCGCCGTGTCGCGGATCTGCTCGGCCTCGAGCCTGAGGCGCGGCGCGCGCGACCAGAGGCGGTTGTCGGGGTCGCGCGCAAGCGCCTCAGCCGACGCAACCGACGACTGGCGGTAGGTCGCGCTCGTGACGATCTCGCGGAGCAGCGCCTTCATCGAGAACCCGCGCTCGACGAGGACGCTCGCGAGGTGGTCGAGCAGCGCCTGGTCGCTCGCGCCCGAACCCATCACGCCGAAGTCCTCGCTCGACTCGACGATGCCGCGGCCGAAGAGCGTCTCCCATGCGCGGTTCGCCGCAACGCGCGCGAAGAGCGGGTTCGCGGCGCTCGCGACCCAGCGCGCCATCGCAAGTCGGTCCGCGGGCTGTGCGCCGTCGACGCCGCCGAGGACCGCGGGCACGCCCGCCTCGACCTCTTCCTCGGGGCTTCCGAGCGAACCACGCGCCAGCACATGCGTCTTCCGCCGCGCGTCGCCCGCAAGCTCGCGCATGACGGGCGCGCTCGTCTTCGCGCCCGCGCGCTCGACCTCGAGGCGCGGGTGGTCGTCGTCGCGGTCGGCGTCCTCGGTCTGGTTCAGATAGGCGAGGAAGCGGAAGTACTCGCGGTGCGTGAACGGGTCGTAGGGATGCCCATGGCACTGGACGCACTGGAAGGTGACGCCGAGGAACGACTGCCAGGTCGTCGACACGCGGTCGAAGACGGCGGCCATGCGGAACTCCTCGTTGTCGGTGCCGCCCTCCGTGTTCGTGAGCGTGTTGCGGTGGAACGCGGTCGCGAGGACGTCGGACTCGGTCGCGCCCTCCAGCATGTCGCCCGCGAGAAGCCGCACGGCGAACTCGTCGTACGGCATGTCGGCGTTGAGCGCGTCGATGAGCCAGTCGCGCCAGGCCCAGATGTCGCGTCGGCTGTCCTTCTCGTAGCCCTGCGTGTCGGCGTATCGGCCGAGGTCGAGCCAGATGCGCGCGAAGCGCTCGCCATAGGCTGGGCTTGCGAGCAGCGCGTCCACGAAGCGCTCGTAGGCATCGGGTCGCTCGTCCGCGAGGAACGCCTCGCGCAGCGCGTCGTCGGGCGGAAGCCCCGTGAGGTCGAGCGCCACGCGGCGCGCAAGCGTGGCGCGGTCGGCCTCCGCCGAGAGCGCGAGCCCCGCCGCTTCGAGGCGCGCGATCACGAGATCGTCGAGCTGAGGGCGGTCGAGCGGACGCGCGGCGCTTGCGTCGCGCCCCCCCGCCGTCGCAGGCACGACCGGCTCCGATCGAGGCGCGAACGCCCAGTGCGTGCCCCACTCTGCGCCCTCGGCGATCCAGCGCCTGATCACGCCGATCTCCTTCTCGGAAAGCGGCGCGGCCTCGGGCGGCATGCGCTCGTCGGGGTCGCCCGACACGATGCGACGGAAGAGTTCGCTCGCCTCGGGGTGGCCTGCGACGACCGCCGTCTCGCCGCTTCGAAGCGGCGCCTTGATGCGTGATTCGTCGGCGAGGTTCAGGCCCGCGAGCTCGCGCACGCCGCCGTGGCAGCGGAAGCACTGCGAGGCGAGGATGGGCAGCACCTCGCGCGCGAAGTCGACGCGCGCGCCGTCGTCGGGCGCGGGGTCGGCGCGCGCGGCGGGCACCTCGTCGCCGTACCGCGTCTCGCGAGCGAACGCGGCGCCTGCAAACGCCGCACAGAGCGCGAGCGCGGCGCCCGCGCCGCGATGCCTGCTGGTTGGCGGAAGGCCTCGCCGCATCGCTGCAGGATACGGGAGGCGCGCTGCGGATTGAACGCTCGGAGGTCAGACGACAAAGAAAGCGGCCCCGCCTGGGGCGGGGCCGCGTTGCATCAAGGAGTGGATCGGCTCGGAGGAGCGCTGCGCGCCGTCAGTTCATGACGACGATCGCCTCGAGCGCCGCATCGGTGCGGTCCTTCAGGTCCGCGAGGTGCGCGCGCGAGTACGGATCGCAGTTGCCCGTGGTGGCCTTCGCCAGCGTGGCGTCGAGCTTCGCCTTGAGATCGCGCAGCTCCTGCGCCGAAAGCTGACGCGCCACGCGCGGCAGGCCGGCCTTGCCCGTCGCGACCGCGATGAGGCGGTCGGTGTAGTCGGCCTGCAGGTTGCGGCGGAACGCAGAGATCATCGGGTTGCGCGGATCGGACGATCCGAGCTTCGAGGGCGAGACCTCCTGGAAGATCTCGGTCGAGAGCGCGGTCATCAGCTCAGGCAGCGTGAACGCGTCCTGATCCTTCGGCACGCGCTTCTCGTTGTCGAACACGCGGCTCAGCGTGGTCGGGTTGAGAAGCATCGTGAGCGCCATCGACTGCGTGGCCGCGATCTGATCGTTGATCGGCCAGGTGCTCTCGGCCATCGAGCCGCGGCCGCCATCCATCCACTTCTCGACCGTCATCTTGTTGACGAGCTCGGGCGAAAGTCCGTACGCCTCGTCGCGGAACGCGGTCTCGATGATGAACTTCAGCGCGGCGCGCTGCTTCTCGACCTCGACGGGCACCAGCGGGTCGCCCGTGTTCGGGTCGCCCTTCTTGGCGCGGCTCACATAGGTTCCGCCGATCCAAGGCGCCATCATGTCGATGCTCGAGCGCTGCTTGCGCAGCGTCTTGAGGTAGCCCCTGCGCGCGCGCTCCCAGCTGTCGCCGTCCTTCACATACTTGTCGAGAATCGCGGCGCGAAGCATGCCGACGAGCTTCATCTCGGCCTGCGCGAAGTCGAGCGGGTCCTTGGAGAAGTCGTAGCGACGCGCCAGCGGGTCGGGGCCGCCCGTGTCCTCGTCGGTGAGGTACGCATGACCTGGCTCGCCGACACGCGCGGCGACCTTCGCGGGGTCGTCGAAGGTGTAGCCGTACTCGATCGCCCACATGTCGTAGGGGCCGATGCCGACCATGGTGTAGTCGCCCTGGATCTGGTCCTTGTCGACATTGAAGTTCGTCGACATGTAGTCCATCACCGAGGCGGCGAGAGGCTTGCCCTTGACCTTGTCCGAGTTGATCTCGTCGAGGGTGTAGAGCGCGGAAGCCTTGAAGTTGTGACGGAGGCCGAGCGTGTGGCCGACCTCGTGCGCGACGAGGTGCGCAAGCTGCGGGCCTGCGAACGACTCAGGGACGCCGTCGAGCGTGTCGCCCTTCGGCGCGTTCGGGTCGGCAGACTGTTGGTCGAGCGCAAGCACATCGAGCACCATGCTCGCCATTGCCATGTTGCTGGCGAGCCCATGCGCCGCGAAGCACATGGAGCCGCAGCGCGAGTGGTCGTGCAGGTCGCCGCCCGCGGCCTGGTACCACTCCGAGATCGCGCGCAGCTCGGGGCTGGCGGCGATCGCAGGGTCCTTGCGGCTGTCGGCGGGGTCCGGGTCGCCCGCGGCCGCGCGCCTCTGGCGCTCGATCAGCGCGCTCTGGCGATCGCTCGAGGGCAGGAGCTGGATGCGCGGATCCCACTGCGGGTGCGCCTCGAGCCAGCCGAGCGTCTCGGAGGTGAGGCTCGTCACGACCTCGGTCGGCCGGTCGTCGTACCAGCTGTAGAACGCGCGGATCCAGCCGTCGGTGAGCACGATGTCCGCGTCGAGGATCTCGCCCGTGACGGGATGCGCGCGGCTCGGGCCGATGGCCGTCGCCACATCGTTGTTCAGCCAGCGCACGAAGTTGTAGCGCACATCCTCGGGATCCTTGTCCATGTGCGCGCCAGTCACCTCGTCCTGCTGATAGACCTCGATCGCGTTGTCGATGCCGATCTTGCGGAACGCCTCGTTCCACTGGAGCACGCCGTCGCGAACCCAGCGGCGGTAGCGCACCGGAACCGTGTACTCGACATAGAAGATGATCGGTTCCTTCGGCGGCGAGAGCGAGAGCTTGGGGTCGCGCTTCTCGAGGTTCCAGCGGTTGATGTAGCGCGTGGCGTTGGTCTCGGTGCCGTAGAGGCCGAGATCGCGGTAGCCCGTGAGGAAGTAGCCCACGCGGTCGTCGGCGACACGCGGCTTGTAGCCCGTGTTCTCAGGCAGCACCGAGATCGAGTAGTGCACGACCTTGAACTTGCCGGAGGGATCGGGCGCCTCGATGGCGATCTCGACATTCTGCGGGAAGCTCTTCGCCTTCGCGATCTTCGCGAGGCGGCCGTTGAGCTGCAGGCCCACCAGCTGCTGCGACTGGCCGACGAGCATGCCGTCGAGGTCGATCACAGGCTGTCCGCTCGGACCGGTCGCGACGATCGGGACCTCGAGCAGGACATTGTCGGTGAAGATCCGCTGCACGGAATCCCTCGACGCCTGCTCGCCCGTCGAGCGCACATCGAGCTGCGGCTGGATGAGCGCGAGGCGGTTGCCGTACTGGCGCCAGAACACATACTTGTCGGGGCCCTGCAGGCCCGCGAAGATCTCGCCGCCCGAGGGGGTCGCCGCGATCAGGAAGCGCATCTTCTCCCAGCCTCGCGGGAGCTCGGCGAGCATCTGCTCGTCCTTGCGGTTCACGAAGAGGTTGAAGAGCGAGTTGCCGTCGGCGCTCGAGACGACCCTCTCGAAGTTCTTCGAGACATCCGCGAAGGGCGGGAGTTCCTGCTGGGCGACCGCGACCGCGGTCACGAGCGATGGAAGGAGCGCAACACAGGTTCGGAAGAGGGATGCCATCGTCGATTGGACTCCGTTGGTGTCGGCCCGCGCCAATGCGGGCGTGAGCACGCACTGTACGCGAGAGTCGGCGGCGGGACGCGGCGCGCGGGCGCCCCGCGGGCGACTTCGTACCGCGGTGGGCGCGCGCGGTTCACGGGAAGCGATGACGGGCGGCCCAAGCGGGCCGCCCGTCGATCGGATGCAGAAGACAAGCCTTCAGTCGAGGCGTTCGTTCAGCAGTCGCCCCACGAGCTCAGCAGGATCGCGAGGTCGGACGCGTCGGTGTTGCCGCTGTCGTCGATGTCGCCGCCGGCCGCGTCCCACGCGCCGAGGAGCGTCGCGAGGTCGGAGGCGTCGACCGAACCGCTGCCGTCGAGGTCCGCGGGGCAGCTCGAGCCGCCGCCGCCCGCGACCACGAAGAACTGGTCGCCGGGGATGTCGGCGAAGCTCACCGAGCGCGGCTCGCCGAGGTTTCCGCCGCCACCGAGCGGGCCGAGGACCTGGTTCGAGAGGAAGTCGTGGCCCTGGCCGTTGATGAAGGCGGACACCTTGAGGTCGCCGCCCTTGTAGCCCGCGATCGACGAGAGCGGGATCTGCAGCTCGACGCCCGTGAAGACGCCCGCGCCGCTTCCGATGTCACTGCCGCCCACGACGCCCGCGATGTTCGAGTTGTCGAGACCGAAGCCAAAGCCGCTCTTGAAGACCGTGGCGCCCGCGAAGCCCGCGCCGCCAGAGCCCTGGTAGCCGCCCGTGCCGGCGCCTTCGGTGGGAAGCGTGGCGTAGTTGAAGAACACGGCGAAGGTCGGGCCGCCGCAGGTGAGGCTCACCCAGAGATCCGCCTCGAATCCCTCGTCGAAGCGAAGACCCTCGACGGTCTTCGGGGTGCTGAGGTCGTCGCCCATGCGGTTGAGGCCGTTGAAGTCGACATCGAGGTTGTCGCCACGGAGCTGGTTCTGCCCGCCGGGGACGGCGTCGATGAAGACCTCGAGCTTGTTGTAGTTCGACTCGAGGTTGCCCGCGAGGAGGAGGAAGAGGAAGCCGCCCTCGATGCGCGCGTAGGCGCCGTTGAGCTCGCTGCCGTTCGCGAAGTCGATCGTGCCCTGGTTCGCGTCGCCGAAGCCGGTCTGGGTGTTCTGGACGACGACGGGCTTGCCGTAGGCGGGGTCTGCGACGCCGTCGAGGGTGACCTGGGCGTGCGAGGCGCCGGCGATGGCGAGCGCCGCTGCAAACATGATCGTGTTGCGCATCTTTCGAAACTCCTGAATGTCGTGAGGGTGGTTGACCTGATGAACGATGTCGATGTCGATGTCGATGTCGATGTCGACGACGAGGACGAGGACGAGAACGAGAACGAGAACGAGGACCCGACGAATCTAGCCGAGTCGGCGTTGATTCCGAACCTTCTTTCGCGCCGTCGGCCCGCGTTTCGCGCCGTGCGCGGCAAATGGGCTGGTTACAGGGCGTCCTGCCGCGAGCGCACCCCGTTGCGCCGACTCACTTGACGGGGCCCCATGAGGCGAGAAGTGCAGCGAGATCGGCGGCGTTGACAACGCCGTCGCCGTTCACATCGGCGGGACCGCCGGCCGTTCCCCACGCGCCGAGCACGGCGGCGAGATCCGCACCATCGACCATGCCGTCCCGGTTCAGATCGGCGGGGTTCGGCGGCGAAGGCGGCTCGCCCTGCGAGAAGATCACGGTCGAGTACGGCCCGATGTTGACAAGCGCGGAAGCGGGCATGCCGTCCCACGGGACGGATGTCGTGGCCTCGGTGTCGAAGGTGCCCCAGTTCGAGAACGACGGGTCGTAGCCGTTCCAGTCGCTGTTGAAGCGCACGCGCCACTGGCCACCGCGCGGCATGCCGATGCGGTAGTTGTTGATTCC
Source organism: Phycisphaera sp. (assembly GCA_016124975.1). GTDB lineage: Bacteria > Planctomycetota > Phycisphaerae > Phycisphaerales > SM1A02 > QWPT01. Next base: position 48,001 of record WGMP01000029.1, read on the forward strand.
GTTCTGCGTGAAGTTCATCACGACGACGACATCGTCGAGGTCGCCGCCGTTCTGCCAGCGGTGGAACGCCACGACCTTCGCGCCGTCGTTGACATGGTGGAAGTTCAGGCTCGCGCCCTTCAGGCCCTGCGAAACGCCATCGAGGTTGCGTCGCAGGCGGATGAGGTCGCGGTACATCGACTTGATGCCCGCGTAGGTCGTCGCCTTGCTCCAGTCGAGCGGGTCGGTGTCGGTGAACCAACCGTCCTCGAGGAACTCCTGGCCTTGGAAGAGCATCGGGATCCCGGGGGTGGTGAAGACGAGCGCAGCGCCGAGGGTCGAGCGCTTCTTCGAGAACCAGCTTCCTGCGTTGCCGGGCCAGATCGTCTCGGGCACGCGCTGGCGGCCGTTCGCGACCTCGTCGTGGCTCTCGGTGTAGATGACGCGTCGCGTGTGGCCGCCCGACAAGGTGCTCGTGACCGCGTCGCGGATCGCCCACATGCTGCGGTCGGAGTCGTTCTGCGCCTCGATCACGCCGCGCACGGGATGGACGAAGGCCGTGTCCCACTGCGAGTCGAACCCAGCGCCGCCCTCGCCCGTCGTGCGCGTGATCCAGTTGTTCGCGTCCATGTCCTCCGCGATCATGATCTTCCATGGGCTCAGCGCGTTCACCTCGTTGTTGAGCCACTGGAGGAGCGACCAGCCCTCGGGGATCTCGGGGCCGCTGAAGTCGGCGAGGCGGATGAACTTCGTGCCGTCGATGCGGTGGCCGTCGAGGCGGAACTCGTCGAGCCAATACATCATGTTGTCGCGGATGAAGCTGCGCACCTCGCCGCGGCCGAAGTCGGGCCGCGGGCCCCACGGCGTGTTCGCGCGGAAGTCCTGATAGAAGTAGATGCCACCGCCGTTGTTCTGGCTCCAGCCGTCGTAGCGCCACAGGTCGAGGTCGCTCGGGCCGAAGTGGTTGTAGACCATGTCGCCGATCACGGCGATGCCGCGCGCGTGCGCCGCGTCGACGAACGCCTTGAGGTCGTCGGGGTGCCCGTAGGCGCTCTCGAACGCGAACGGGTGCGCGGGGTTGTAGCCCCACGAGAGCGACCCCGCGAATTCCGCGAAGGGCATGAGCGCCACGCAGTTGACGCCGAGGTCCTTGAGGTAGTCGAGCTTGTCCTTCGCCTTCGAGATCGGCGCGGGCACCGACGGATGCTGGCCGAAGGTGCCGATGTGCATCTCATAGAGGACGAGGTCGTCGAAGTTCGGCGTGGCGTAGTTCGTCGTCGTCCACGCGTAGGACTGCGGGTTGTAGATGACGGAGTTCCCGACGGAATTCGTCATGCGCCGCGCGCGAGCGTCGGCCTTCCAGATCGTGCCCGCGGGGCCCGTGATGACGAACTTGTACTGGGCGTTCTGGTAGGCGAACGGGACATCCGCAGACCAGTAGCCGTTGCCCTCGCTGACGAGCGGGTTGGCCGTCATGCTCCAGCCGTTGAAGGTGCCCGCGACGCGCACGGCGGTGGCGTTGGGCGCCCACACGCGGAAGGTCGTGCCCGCTGGAAGCGGGGAGAAGTAGGGAATGGCGCCCACGCCCGGACGCGGCGACTGCGCGTGCGTGGCGGAAATCGCTGCGAATGCCGCCGCGGCGCAGGCGGCGAGTGGGATCCAGCGGCGCGCATGGCGCGCGGGTCGGAGGTCTCGCTTCGTCATGGTGCGGCGAGTCTACTCCGCATCCTCCACGGGTCGAGCGCGAAATCCCGACGAGGCGTCAGGAAATCGCGTTGAAATCCGCACTGCGTCCGCAAACGGCGGTCAGCGGAGCAGCACAAGCGCGCCGAGGCTTGCGACGACCGCAACGACTCCGCCTGCGAGGAGCGAGGCGGCCACGCCGACCGCGACCGCCCCGAGGCAACCCTTCGCGCCACGCCTCCCGACGGAGCGATAGCCAAGCCCCGTTCCCGGGATCGAGGCGTGCGTCGTGCGCCGCCCCTTGGCGTCGACTCCGATGCGCGCGCCGCGCCGTCCGACGGACCAGCCGACGCCGCTCCGCGAGAGGTTCACGCGAAACGGCCCGAGATTGATGCCTCGCCTGAAGTACCAGCCCATCGTCGTCCCCCTTCGCCACTGGCTGCTTCGCCCTTCTCTGGTCGCGCGCTCACTTCCCGAGCGGGCGCAGCCAGATGTTGCGGAAGCGGATCGGGTCGCCGTGGTCCTGCAGGCTGATCGGCAGCGCGGCCTCGTGCGCCGAGTACTTCGCGCGCGCCATGTGCGCGGTCGCGCCCTGGATGACCGAGTGGTCCTGCACCAGCACGCCGTTGAAGAAGACGGTCATCGTGCCAGGCTTCTCGAGGGAGCCGTCTGAACCGAAGACAGGCGCGTGGAAGATGACGTCGTAGGTGTTCCACTGTCCGTTCGGACGCGCAGGGTTGACGAGCGGCGGATACTGGCCATACATCGCGCCCGCCATGCCGTCGACATAGGTCTCGTTCGGGTTCGAGCCGAGGATCTGGAGCTCGTAGCGGTCCATGAAGAAGACGCCGCTGTTGCAGCCCTTCTGGCCTTCGCAGTTGTTCGTCTCGGGGATCATCCACTCGATGTGGAGCTGGCAGCTTCCGAAGCCGTCGCGCGTGCGGATGCCGCCCGAACCGGGGACCACCTCGAAGTAGCCGTCGCGCACAGCCCACTTCGCGGGGCCGTCGCCGCTCGTCCACGCGGAGAGGTCGGTGCCGTCGAAGAGGACGACGGCGTCGCTCGGGGCGCGGCCCTCGGGCGTCTCGACGCGCGCGGGCTGCGGGCGGGCGGGGTCGTGCACGGCCCACTCTCGACCCTTCTCCGCGCCCTCCTGCTGATTCGCGGCAGGCGCGGCAGGAACGGTGCTCGCGGCCACGAGGAGTCCCGCGGGAATGGCCACGAGGAGACCGAGCGAGACGATCGGGCACGAAGGGCAGGAGAGGCTGAATCGCATGGTGTGGGCTCCTCTATGGGGCTCGTGGGGCGTTGCACGGGCGGGCGCGGGACGCGTCCGAGGCGTGTGTTGTACCGCAGCGCGACGCCTTGCGGCGCACTCCCCCCGCTATCGTGCGCTGCATGAACCCGACGGATTTCACCGAACGGCTGGTGGTCCGCCTTCCGCACACCGACGCGGCGGGCGTGGTGTTCTATCCCAAGGTCTTCGAGATCGAGCAGGAGCTCTTCGAGCGCTGGCTCGAGCTCGGCGGCTTCAGCCTCCGCGACATGCTCGACCGCAAGCTGGCCCCGACCCCGATCGTCCGCTGCGAGGCCGACTACCGCCTGCCCGTGCGGGCGGGCGACAAGCTTGTGGCGCAGCTCGCGGGCGTCGAGATCGGCCGAAGCGGCTACACGCTCGCGTGGACCTTCTCCCTCGGGGCCGAGGCGGCGATCAGCGTGCGCGTGAAGCGCGTGGCGATCGACCCGCGGGCGGGCGAATCGGTCGATCTTCCCGAGGCGTTCAGACAGTGGCTTCTCGAGACGCAGTCGCGAACGGGCGGGCTTTCCTGATCGGGGCTTTCCTGATCGGGGCTTTCCCGCCCGCGCTTCCCTGACCGCCGCGCACACCGCCGCTTCGTAGCATATGCTACGAAACATGCTCCCGATCCATCCTGCCCTCTCCATCCGCCTTCTCCCGCGACGCGCCGCCGTCCTGGCGTTCGTCGCCTGTGCGACCGCCTGCGCGCTCGTTGGCTGCGGCGAGCACGGCGCGGGCACGCGCGGCGAAGGCGCGGGGCTGAGCACCGCAGGGGAAGGAAAGCCCTCCGTGGTCGCCACGACCCCCGTCGTCGCCGATCTCGTGCGCGCGATCGCGGGCGACCGCGCCGAGGTCACCGCGCTGATCACTCCTGGCGTCGATCCTCATCTCTGGGCGCCGACGCGCACCGAGGTCCTCCAGATCCTCGAGGCGGACGCGGTCTTCATGAACGGGCTCCTCCTCGAGGGCCGCGCGGGCGACGCCTTCGCGCGCGTCGAGGTCTCGGGCAGGCCCGTCGTGCGGCTTGCGGAGACGCTGCCGAAGGCCGATCTCCTGACCGACGCGGAGAACCCCTCGCGGTTCGATCCGCATGTGTGGATGGATCCGCTCCTCTGGGCCCGCACCGCGCCCGCGGTGCGCGACGCGCTCGTCAAGGTCGACCCCGCTGGCAAGGAGGAGTTCGACCGAAACCTCGCGGCGTTCGAGGACCTCGCGCGCGAGCTCGACCGCGAGTGCGCCCTGATTCTCTCCGCCGTGCCGCCCTCCGCGCGCGTGCTCGTGACCGCGCACGACGCGTTCGGCTACTTCGGGAAGCGCTACGGGCTTGAGCTGCGCGGGATCCAGGGAATCTCGACCGAGAGCGAGCCCTCGCTCGCGGCGATCGAGTCGCTTGTGGCGGAGATGTCCGAGAGGCGCGTGCCCGCGCTCTTCGCGGAGTCGACGGTGTCGGACCGCTCGGTCCGCGCCGTGATCGACGGCTGCGCGGCGCGCGGACACGAGGTCCTGCTCGGGGAGACGCTCTTCTCCGATTCGCTTGGCCGCGCTGGAACCCCCGAGGGAACCTGGAAGGGCATGATGCTCCACAACGCGCGCTCGATCGCCCGCGCGCTCGGAGGCGGCTCTTGAGCGCGACCGCGCCGCCGCTCGAGGTCGTGCACCTGCGCGCGGGCTATGTGCGCGACGCGTGGATCGTGGAGGACGCGTCGTTCGCCCTTGCCGCAGGCTCGATGACCGCGCTCGTCGGACCGAACGGCGCCGGGAAGAGCACGCTTCTCAAGGCGGTCCTCGGGCTCGCGCCCATCGTGCGCGCAGAGCGCGTGGCCTTCTTCGGTGGCGACCTCGACGCCGCGCGCGCGCGCGTGGCGTTCATCCCGCAGCGAAGCGCGATCGACTGGGACTTCCCCGCGACCGCGCGCGACGTGGTCGCGATGGGGCTCGTCGCGAGGATCGGGCTCTTCCGCAGGACGGGGCGCGACGCGCTCGCGGCCGCCGAGCGCGCGCTCGACTCCGTCGGGCTCCTCGGGATGGCGCGGGAACAGGTGGGCGAACTCTCGGGCGGACAGCAGCAGCGCGTGCTGGTGGCGCGCGCGCTCGTGGCCGAACCCGACCTCCTTCTGCTCGACGAGCCGTTCGCGAACGTCGACGCCGCGAGCGAGGCGCATCTTGCGTCGGTGCTGCGCGCGCGCGCGGCGCGCGGGAGCACGGTGCTCGCCGTCCACCACGACCTGCGCAGCGTGCGGGCCCACTTCGACGAAGCGATCCTCTTGAACCGCGCGCTGCTCGCGCACGGGCCCGTGGCGGCGGTGCTGACCGATGCGAGGCTTGCAGAGGCCTATGGCTTCGTGGGCGTGACTTCCGCCGAGAGGGCTCCCGCCGCGCGCGCAGGCGAGGCGGAGGCGCGCGCGTGACGCTTCCGACGACTGGAATCAACACCATCGCCGTGCTCGCGGGCTGCGCGCTCTTCGGCGCGCTCGCGGGCGCCGTCGGCACGCTCGTCCTCGCGCGCCGTCGCGCGCTCGTCGCCGACGTGGCGGGCCATGCGACGCTTCCAGGCGTGGCGCTCGCGTTCCTCGTCGCGGAGGCGCTCGGCGTCGACGGCCGCACGCCGTGGATGCTCTTCCTCGGGGGGGCGGCGACCGCGCTCCTTGCGGCGGCGCTCGTTCCGCCGCTCGCGCGGCTCAGGCGCGTCGGCTCCGACGGCGCAACGGCGCTCGCGCTCGCGGGTTTCTTCGGGCTCGGCGCGGTCCTCCTCTCGGTCGTCCAGTCGCATCCATCGGGAGCGCAGGGCGGGCTGCGCACGCTTCTCTTCGGAAACGCAGCGGCCATCACGCTCGACGAGGTGGGTGCGCTCGCGGCCGTCGCGCTTGCGTCGATCGTCGCGCTCGTCGTCCTCTTCAGGGCCCTCGCGATCGTTGCGTTCGACGAGGCATTCGCGCGCACGGCGGGGCTTCCCGTGCGCGCGCTCGACCTCGCGCTCATCCTTCTCCTCGTGGCGACGGTGGTCGCGGGCATGCAGGTCGCGGGCATCGTGCTCGTCGTCGCGCTCGTGATCACGCCCGCGGCCGCGTCGCGGCTTCTCGGCGGAACGCTCGCGACCGTCGCGCGCCGCGCGGCGCTCATCGGCGCGCTCGCCGCATCGCTCGGCGTGGTCGCGTCGCTTCTCGGCGAGCGCATTCCGACGGGCGCCGCGATGACCCTCGCGGCCGCGCTCCTCTTCCTGGGGGCGATCCCGTTCTCGCGCGCGGCGCGCGCGGAGGCCGCGTGAACGCGTTCCTCGCGATCGACCTCCCCGCGCTCCTCGCGGCCGTCCTGGCCACGGTCGCGTGCGGCACGCTCGGCAACTGGCTCGTCCTCCGCAAGGAATCAATGACGGCCGACGCCATCGCGCATGCAGTCCTTCCGGGGCTCGTCGCGGGCTACCTCGTGTCGGGCTCGCGCTCGATGGGCGCGATGCTCGCGGGCGCGGCGCTTGCAGGCGTCGCGTCGGTGCTCCTCTCGGCCGCGATCCGCGCGCGCACGCGGCTCGAGGCGGGCGCTGTGCTCGGGGTCGTCTTCACGGCGTTCTTTGCGCTCGGCGTCGTTCTTCTCGAGACCCAGGGCGCGCGGCAGATCGACCTCGACCCATCGTGCGTCCTCTTCGGGTCGCTCGAGACGCTCTTCGTCGCGGCTCCTGAAGGCGGAAGCTGGCTCGCGGGCGTCCCCGGCGAGATCTGGCTTCTCGCGGCGGCGGCGGTGCTCGCGCTCGCGTTCCACGCGCTTCTGGCCAAGGAGCTCGCGGCGCTCGCCTTCGACCCGCTGCACGCGCGCCTCTCGCTCCGCTCGCCGCGCGCGCTCGAGCGCGCGCTCCTCGCTGCGACGAGCGCCGCGATCGTCGCCAGCTTCGCGGCGGTCGGCAGCATCCTCGTCGTCGCGCTCGTCGCGTGCCCAGCGCTCATCGCCGCGCCGCACGCGCGCAGCGTCGGCGGGCAGCTCTCCCTCGGCCTCGCCCTCTCGATCCCGCTCGTCGGGGCCGCCTACTTCGCGGCGGCCCACGCGCCGAGCCTGTTCGGCACTGCGACAGCGCTGAACGCGGCGGGCATGATTGCGGTCCTTCTCGTGGCGGCCGTTCCCGCGTCGCACGGAGTCGCGCGCGTCATCCGCCGCCTGGCGTGATCGTCCAGTCCTTCGCCGTCGCGCCGTTCGACCAGAGCCGCATGTCGTCGATCTCCTCGGGCGCGCGCGCCTCCGCGTGGCCGTCGGCGAAAGCCGCGACCGTCACGCCGCCGTTGCGCGCGCTGGTGTTGCCCCACGACGCAGGGTCGTCGGCGTCGTAGCGCTCGCCCCAGGTGCGGCTGTCGAACGCTGGCGAGCGCACGCGGAAAAAGCCCTCCGCGATCGGCGTGAGCTCGCCGCTCGGCATGCTGTCCTGCCCGCGTGCGCTTGCGAAGACGAGAAGCCCCGCGGGGCGCGAGATCTCGCTGAGGCGCGTCACGTAGAACTTCCCATAGAGCCCGAGGAACGCGCTGTTGAAGCCGCCGAAGGTCTCGTCGCCGCCGACCCAGACGCTGTTGAGGCCGAGGCTCGGGAAGACGCTCGTCTGGTAGAGGTAGTTCGAGTAGTCGGTGAGCTCGAGCTCGCGCAGCATGCGCTCGTGTTCGCCGAGATAGAGCGCGTTGAAGTCGTGGCCGAGATACGGCGCGAGGCGCCACACCCAGCGGTTGGCGGTGACGCCGATCGTCTGCGCGGCGATCGCGTTGCGCTGCGCGTCGTAGGCGGGAAGCCCCGCGCGGTAGCCGGGGAGCACTGCGCCCTGCGAGTCGTGCGCGTACTGGGTCCACGCGCCGACAAGCGAGCGCGCCGCCGCGATCTCCCGTGCGCGCGCACTTGCCTGACGCATCGATGCGAAGACGGGAAAGAGCGCCGCGAGCAAGACAACGAGGATCGCGACCACCACGAGGAGCTCGACGAGCGTGAAGCCCGCGAGCTCGGCGATGCCGCGGAGCGGGCAGCGGCGCGCGCGTGGCGCGGTCGTCGCGGCGGGAGCGTTGGCGGCGGGAGCGGTGGCGATGCTTGCGGACACGGGGAACCGAATGGCTGGTGGTCGGGTCGGGCGAGGCGAGGCGATACGCAGCGGGCGGGCGGGCCGTTGCAAAGGCCCGAAAACCTACACGAACTCACGGGTTTCGGGCGCCGTTGCACGCCAAAGTCCGTGGTCGCCACGCAACTTTCTTCCGCGCGGCGCGGACGGAGTCTACGCTCCGCCCCGACGCCTGATTTCGCGCGTTTGCGGGATGACCCGAGCCCGTACGCACCGTCTGCACGAGCCCACGCATGAACCTCCGACCGATCTCGCCTCTCCGCGCCCCTGCTCGCCTTCCGAGGCCGTTGCTCGCGGGCATCGCCGCCACCGCGGTCGCAGCGGTGGTCGGCGTCGCCGCCGCCGACACCTACACGGCGACCTTCGCGTCTCCAACGCTCGACCGCTGGAACTATCCCTTCAACCCGACGCCCGGAACACGCATCACGGCGTCGACCTTCGGCAATGAGCCAGGCGCGCCCGAGTTCGACAACAGGGACGGACAGTTCATCGTCGGGTTTGACACGGGCGCGCAGGTGCCTGCTGGGCTCGGCGCATCGCGCTACGAGGTCGTCTCCTGCGTGGTCGAGGTGACGGTCGCGAACGACTTCGTGATCCCCTACGACCCCTCCGTCGACCCGTACACGGTGTTCCTCGCGGCGAGCAACCCCGAGCGCACCGAGGACGAAGACCCGGGGCAGCCGATCGAGATCTACGGAGTCGGCTTCCGCAATGGCTTCAGCCGCGCCAACTGGGTCGAGACGAGTCCCTTCACGGTCGCGGGCCAGAACCTGCTGAATCCGTCGGTGCGCAACGCCTACGCGCTCGGCTGGCGCGACGGCGCGTGGGTCGATGTCTCGAACTCGGTGCGAGGACGCTGGACGCCCGAGCCATTCGCGGTCGGAACGATCGACGGCCTCAAGCCGGGCGACCTCGTCCCGATCGGAACCGCCATTCGCTTCTCGCTCGATGTGTCGCGCCCCGAGGTGCAGGCCTACCTGCGCGAGGCTGTCGATGCCGGCCGGTTGCGGCTCTCGGTCACCTCGCTGACGCTGGTGGCGCAGCAGAGCGGCGACTTCCCTGTCTTCTACTGCCGCGAGAATCCGATCGTGACGGCGACGGGCGTCGGCGCGGCGACGCTGTCGATGACGGTCGCGACCTCCACCTGCGTGGCGGCGGATCTCGACTGCAGCGGTTCGGTCGGTGCACAGGACCTCGCGATCCTGCTTGGCGCGTGGGGAGGCGGCGGCCCCGCGGACCTCGACGGCAACGGCACGGTGGGCGCGTCCGACCTGGCAGTCCTGCTCGGGGCGTGGGGGAACTGACAACGCGGCCGAACGAGGCCGCTTGGGAGCCGGCTGCGCCTGGGGAGCCAGCTGCGCCTGGGGAGCCGGCTACACCTCGACTTCAGGCACGCGAGAGGCGCTGCGAAGGCCGGCCGTACACCGGCTGAAGTCGGCGACGAACGCGCTCCGCGATGTTCTCGAGCATGCGCTCGACTTCGGCGACGGCGATCTCGAGGACGGCGGCGATCTCCGCGACCGTCAGTTCCTCGGTGTAGCGGAGCATGAGCACAAGACGCTCCCTCCGCGAGAGTTCCTTGACGAGTTCACGGGTGAGGTCGGTCGCGAGCGCGGGCTGCGTGGCAGCGGCCTCGGGGCGGCGCGCATCGGCCGAAATCTGGACTGCATCCTTGCTGGCCATCGGCTTGTCCTTCCTGCCGCCATCCATGGCAGCCAGCGGAGCATACCCGAAGGCCGCGAAGGGGCAAGGCGGGGTGGGTGCCCTATGGATCCGATGGATGCCATGAAGCCCATGAAGCCCATGAAGCCCATGAAGCCCATGCAGCCCATGCAGCCCATGAAGCCCATGCAGCCATGCAGCCATGCAGCCATGCAGCCCATCAAGCCCGTGCAGCCCGTGAAGACCACGAAACTGATGGCCTAGGAGGCGCTCGCCGCCGCCGTCGCTCCCGTGCGCGTTCCCATCGCCGAGGCAGCCTGCGGGAGCCGCGGCCGCTCCGGCGTGCGGCGCCTCACTTCGTGATGACGCTCGACATGTTGAAGAGCGGCAGGAGCAGCGCGATGGCCACGAGACCGAGGACGCCGCCGAACGCGAGCACGAGGACGGGCTCGAGGAGGCTCGTCGCCTGCTTGAGCGCGGTCTCGAGGTCCTCCTCCGCGAAGTCCGCGGCGCGGCCGAGGACCTCGGGCAAGCGGCCCGAGCGTTCGCCCGCGGCGACCATGGCCACGACCGTCGGCGAGAGCAGGCTCTCGTTGCGGAGCGCGTCGACGAAGCTTCCGCCGTCGCGGAGGCGCGCGTCGATCGCATCCCAGAAGCGCTCGGTGCGCGGGCTGTGTGAGAGCCCGCGGCAGATCGCGATCGCGTCGAGGAGATGGATGCCGCTCTGGAGGAGCGTCGCGAGCGTGCGGCAGCTGACGGCGACGAAGGCGAGCTGCGTGAGGCGGCCGATGATCGGAGCGCCGAATCGGAGGCGGTCGAGCGTGCTGCGGACGGCGCGCGTGCGCGACGCCACCGCGACGAGGCCGGCGAGCGCCACGGCGACGAGCGAGATCACGATGCCGTGATCGCGCACGCCGTTGCTTGCGCTGAGCAGGATGTCCGTGAGCCACGGAAGGTCCGCGCCGCGATCGGCGTAGATCTTCGAGAACCGCGGAAGCACGAAGACGAGGAGCGCGAGCACGACGAGAAGGCCCGCGCCGAGCATGAAGAGCGGATAGCTCGCGGCCGCCTTCAACTGGCGGCCCGTGCGCTCGGCGCGCTGGAGATGATCGGCCGCGCGCAGGAGCATCGCGCCGAGTTGCCCAGTCGACTCCGCAGCGCGGGTCAGCGCCACGACGATCGGCGGCATGTTGCGGCCACGGCGCGAGAGCGACGCCGAGAGCGGCGCACCGCTGTGGACATCCTCCGCGAGAAGCTGGACGAACGGGCGGAACTCGACGCGCACGCCCTCTGTGGCGGCAGAGTCAAGCGCCTCGGCGAGCGGGACGCCCGCCTCACCCATGGTGCCAAGGTGACGGCACAGCGCCGCCATGTCGCTGCGGCGGACCTTGGTGCCCGTGGCGGAGCCCGTCGGGCGCTGCGCCTTCGCCTTCGAGGAGATCGAGGCGTCGAGCGCGACCGAGAGCACCGTCTTTCCCTCGGCGCGAAGCCTGCGGGCGACCTCCTGCGGATTCGCGGCGGCCATCGTGCCGCTCACCTCGCGCGCGCCGTCAAGGACGCGGTAGGCAAAGGTCGCGCGCGCGTCGAGACGACCGTCCGACTCCTGCTGTGGGTCGAAGGTCGGGCCGGGCCTGCTCGGTTGCTTGGTCTGCATCGGTCTTCCCCCCGCTCACGACGCCGTCGCGAGCATGACTTCCTCGACGGTCGTCTGCCCGTCGCGCACCTTGTCGAATCCGTCCATGCGCATCGTGCGGTGACCCGCAGCGCGCGCCGCCACAGTGAGCTCCTGGAGCGTCGCGCCGCGCGCGACCTCGGCGGTGAACGCCTCGTCGGGCACGAGCAGCTCGAACACGCCGAGCCGCCCGGCGAAGCCGCTGCCGCGGCAACGGGCACAGCCTCCGCCGCGGGCGAACGCGCCGCACGGACCCGTGACGGCCTCGACCGTGGCGCGCACATGCGGCTCGGGCTCGTAGGTCTCGCGGCAGTGCGGGCAGATGCGCCGCACGAGCCGCTGCGCGAGCACGCCGCGGACGACGGCGGCCACGAGATAGGGCTCGATGCCGACGTTCACGAGGCGCGTGACCGCGCTGACCGAGTCGTTCGTGTGGAGCGTCGAGAAGACGAGGTGGCCCGTGAGCGCGGCCTGCACGGCGATGCCCGCGGTCTCCGCGTCGCGGATCTCGCCGACCATGAGGACATCGGGATCCTGGCGGAGCAGCGCGCGCAGCGCGCTCGCGAAGCTGAACCCCGCCTTGTCGTTCACCTGGAACTGGTTGACGCCCGGCAGCGTGGCCTCGATCGGATCCTCGACGGTCGAGATGTTGCAGTCGGTGTCGTTCAGCGCGGAGAGCACCGAGTAGAGCGTGGTCGACTTGCCGCTGCCCGTCGGGCCCGTGACGAGGGCGATTCCGTTCGGGTGGCCGATGACCTCGCTCCAGCGCTTGTGGATCTCGGGCGTCATGCCGAGCCGCTCGAGCGGCACGAGCGTGGCGCGGCTGTCGATGATGCGGATGACGACCTTCTCGCCATGGCGGCCCGGCATCGTCGAAACGCGAAGGTCGACGGGACGGCCCTCGAGGAGGACATGGATGTCGCCGTCCTGGGGCAGGCGTCGCTCGGAGATGTCGAGGTTCGCCATGATCTTGATGCGGCTCGTGATCGCCGCCGCCATCTTCCACGGCGGATCGGACTTCTCGAAGAGGCGTCCGTCGATGCGGAAGCGGATGCGCAGCCGCCGTTCGGCGGGCTCGATGTGGATGTCGCTCGCGCCCTCGTGCACGGCGTTCATGAGAAGCGCGTTCACCGTCTTGACGACGGGCGAGCGGCCCGCGACCTCGCGCAGGTCGTCGATCTCGGCGACCTCGCGCTCGACGACCGACAGCGCATGCTCGTCGAGGTCTCCTGCGCTCTCGTCGAGCACGAAGACATTCGCGGCGGGGACATACGCGTCGAGCGCAGCGCGGATCTCGGCGCCCGTCGTGGCGACGATCTGCACCTGCTTGCCCGTGCGGTGACGGATCTCCTCGAAGAGATACAGGTTCGCCGGCTCGGCGACGGCGACCGTGAGCACGTCGCGCACGAGGAACATCGGAAGCACCAGGTGCTCGATGAGGTACTCGCGCGGCAGGACCTCGAGGGTCTTCGGGTCGGAGATGCGCGCGATGTCGCGCGCGAAGGGAATGCCGTAGCTCTCGGCGACGGCCTCCATCACGTCGTAGTCGGAGACGAAGCCGAGCTGGACGAGCGTCTCGCCGAGGAGCGCGCGCTTGCCGTTCTCACGCTGATGCTCGAGCGCGTCCTGCAGCTGCTTCGGCGTGATGATGCCGCGGCCGATGAGCATCTCGCCGAGCTGGAGCCTCGGGAGCTTGTCGACGATCGCTTGATGCCTCGGAAGTGCGCTCATGATGACCCCCCGATCACCTCAGGCTCCGCGCGGCGAGCTCGACGCTCTCCGCGCACTCGAATCGGTCGGAAAGGCGCGTGACGCGAAGCGCCTCGCGGACGGTTGGCTGCGGCGAGACGAGGCGAAGCGCGCCGCCGACCCGCGCGGTCTCCTCGGAGAGCCACAGCAGATCCTCGAGCGCGCCGCTGTCGGCCATGGTCACGTTCGTCAGGTCGAGCACGACGTTGCGCGAGCCGCGCTCGAACCGCTCGGCGACGATGCGCCGGAAGTTTGACGACGAATCCGCCGCGAACTCGCCGCTGGCGATCACGAGCGCGACGGGGCCATGCTCTTCCCAAGAAAGCTTCATGCCGCCCTCCTGAATCCCTCGTTCGAGCCGACCCCCGGCCCCGAGATCATGCGGTCGTACCCAGAGAAGTCGAGCCGGAGGAAGTGCGCGAGGAGCTTCGGATCGAACTGCGTGCCGCCGAGCCGCGACATCTCCGCGATCACATCGGTGCGCGAGCGCGCGGAGCGGTAGGTGCGGTTCGAGCTCATGGCGTCGAAGGTGTCCGCGAGCGCGATGATGCGCGCGGAGAGCGGGATCGACTCGCCTGCGAGGCCGTGCGGATAGCCGTGGCCGTCGTAGCGCTCGTGGTGGAAGCGGACGCCGTCGAGGATGGGCGCGAACTGCGGAATGTCGCGCAGGATGCGGAATCCGACCTCGGGGTGCTGCTTGATCGCCTCGTACTCCGCGTCGTCGAGGCGGCCCTGCTTGCGAAGCACGACCTCGGGCACGCCGATCTTGCCGATGTCGTGGACGAGCCCCGAGATGTGGATGTTCTTCACGAAGGGCGCGGGGAAGCCGGCCGCCTCCGCAAGGTCGCGCGAGAGGAGCGCCACGCGCTGCGAGTGGCCGCGCGTGTAGGGATCCTTCGCTTCGATCGCGGACACAAGCGCGGAGAGCGCGCCGAGGAACATGGCGTCGAGGTCGCGGTAGAGCCTGGCGTTGTCGAGGAAGACGGCGAGATGGCCCGACGCGGTCTCGACGAGCGTGCTCTCGAAGCTCGACATCGCGCCGTTGCCCGAGATGCGGTCGCCCGCCGCGAGGAGCCCGAGCGGCTCGGCGTCGCGGCGCACGGGCGACACGACGAGGTCGTCGCCCACGACCGACGAGCGCGGCGACTCGCCGATGCGGTCGAGGATCCGCCGTGCTGCCGCGGACTCGATGCCTTCCGCGACGATGCCGCCGTTCGAGACGCCGAGGAGCTGCGCCGCGGGCCCGTGGACGCGCAGCGCCGTCCAACGGCATCCGATCGTGTCGCGCAGCGCGCCGAGGGTGTTTGCGACAAACCGCGCGGGCGACGAGCCGAGCGCCATCTCGCCCGAGAGCGAGTGGAGCAGGTGGAGCTCTTCCCACGCCGAGCTGAGCTGTTCGCCCGCGTCGACGCTTGCGAGGCGCTCCGTCTCGCTGCGGACGAGCGCCGAGGCGAGGGCCTCGAGCCGCTGGAGCGAGCCGCGCTGCCAGAGCGCGCCTGCGCCGAGCACGCGGCGCGCAAGAAGCGAGTCCATGTGCGCGCTCTGCGCGAGAAGATCGACCGTCTCGCAGTCGAGCGCCTCGTCGAGGAGCACCGCGAGCGCGTATCGGCCGCCCGCCACGGCGCGGGGCAGCGCGAGCGGAACGACCATCAGGCCGTGCAGCGGCTCGACGACGGTCTCGGCGCCGGGAGACCAGCGCGAGGCCGCGCGGGAGATGGCCGCGCGTGCGGCCGCGGATGCGCACAGCGCATGCAGGATGTCGTCGCCGCGAGCGGGGAACGCGTCCTCCACCGCCGAATCGACGGGAAGAAGCATGGCGTCGGCCGCGCGGAACGACGCGTGGAGCGGCGCGAGTGGATGGATTGCTGAGGACTTCATGCCGCGCGCCTCCGCTCGGCGAGCAGCGCCTCGATCTCCTCGAGGAGCGCGCGCGGGGAGAAGGGCTTCTGCACGACCCGCGCGATGTTCGCGCTGTCGGCCTCGCCCTCGTGGAGGAGGTGCCCGCGGGCGGTGAGCATCATGATGGGAATCCCAGCGAGCTTCGGATCGGCCGCCATGGCGCGGGCGAGCGCGATGCCAGTGAGGCCCGGCATCTGCAGGTCCGTCACGACGAGGTCGGCGCCGTAGCTGCGCACGCAGGAGAGCGCCTCCTCGCCGTCGTAGGCGGTCATCACCTCGAATCCGGCGTTGCGCAGCTTGAGCGCGACGACCTGGAGGATGTACGCCTCGTCGTCGGCGACGAGGATGCGCACGCGGTCGGAAGTGAAGTCCTGCATGTTCATGCTGCCTTCCTCGCAGTCTGATCCCGTGCGCTCTGGTCCATCGGGATGGCGAACCAGAACCTCGATCCGACGCCGACCTTCGAGTCGACGCCGATCTGGCCGCCGTGCATTGCTTCGACAATATTGCGGCAGAGATTGAGGCCGAGTCCCGTACCCTTGGCGATCCGCTCGTGGTTCTCGACCCTGTAGAACTTGCCGAACAGGCGCGGAAGCGCGTGCTCGGGGATGCCAAGCCCGTTGTCCTTCACGCTGACGACGACGGCGCGCGCGAGGTTGTCGGTGTCGATCTCGAGGCTGACCTCGCCGCCGTCGGGGGTGTACTTGAGCGCGTTCGAGAGGAGGTTGAGGATCACCTGCTTCATGAGCGGCCGGTCGGCCTGGGCCACCGCCGCGCGCTCGGCGCGCGAGAGCTTGAGCGCGATCATGCGCCTATTGGCCTCGCCCTGCTGCTCCTCGACGCACTGCCTGCCGAGCTCGCCGAAATCGACCTGCTCGAGCGTGGCGCGGGCCATGCCGCTCTCGATGCGCCCGATGTCGAGCATGCGGTCGACGAGCGCCCCGAGGCGGTTCGTCTCGGACAGGATGATTCCCGCGAACTCGCGGCGCTGCGCGTCGTCGCCCACCTCGCCGTCGGCGAGAAGCTCGGCGTAGGCGCGCGGCGACGCCAGCGGCGTGCGCAGCTCGTGGCTCGCCTTCGCGACGAACTCGCTCTTCATTCGGTCGGCCTCGCGCTCGGAGCGCACGTCGCGCACCATGATCGCGGCGAGGCTCTCGGAGTGCCCGCGCACGACGCTCACATGGATGACGACGGGCGTCGACGCGTGGTCGCGCAGCTCGGCCTCGAGCCTGCGGCGCTCTGTTCCGCCAGCCTCGACGACAGCCTGCACGGCGCGGAGGACCTGCGGCGGCAGCGCGCCGATGGCGTCGCGCGTTCCCGCCACGGTGGCGTTCTCGCCGAGCATCGCGCCAGCGGCCTTGTTGGCGAAGCGCGTCTCGCCGTGGAGGTCGACGAGGATGACGCCGTCGGCGATCGCGTCGAGGATCGCGGTGCGCTCGGTGCTGCGGACCTCAATGGCGCGGAGAAGGACATCCTTGGCCGCGGCGGCGGCAAGCGAACCTCCGTGTACGGCGGAGTTGCGCGCGGCGGAGCGCACGCCACCATCGCCCTCTTCGTCGTCATCGTCATCTACAGCCGCGCCCGCAGGCATGCCGAAGGCGGTCGCGCAGTAGGCGAGCGCCGCACAACCCGCGCCGATCATCCACGCGGCGGCCGCGCCCTCGGCGAGCATCGCCGCCACGGCGGCGACGGGAACCGACAGAAGCCCGATCCATGGCAGGAACGCCCGCGCCTTCGAGGCTGCGGGCGGCGTCGCTGCGCCTTGACTGCGTTCCTGGTTTCGTTCGAACGGCATTCCACACTCCTCGTTGCCTTGCCGCGACGGCTGGCCCGCGGCTCCCCCTGCGATCGGTCCAAGAATTCAGTCGACGATGCTCTCGAGCGCCCGCGCGACCGTGGTGAACCCAGGGTCGAGATCAAACGCGCGGCGAAGCCATTGCGCGGCCTCCTGCTCGCGGCCTGCGGCGCGCAGCGCCAGTCCGAGCGCGGCGGCGGCCTCCGGGCTGTCGGGTCCGACCTCGACGGCGCGCACATGCCAGCGGATCGCCGTGTCGAGATCGTTCGCGCGCTCGGCCACCATGCCGCGGAGCGTGTAGCCCGACGGCTCGTCGCGGGCGAGCGTGACGAAACGCTCCGCCGCCGACTGCGCGCGGTCGAACTCGCCGAGCGCGATCGACGCCGTCGCGAGATCGCGCCAGGCCTCGGCGTCCTCCGGATACTGGCGCGCGTGGTCGGCGAAGACCGCGCGTGCCTCCTGATGTCGTCCGAGCATCGCGAGCGACCTGCCCTCGTGGCGCAGCACATCGGCGGGAACGACGGCGAGGCGGCCATCGGCGCCCGACGCGGCGCGCGCGCGCAGTCGCCGCGCGGCCTCGAGACAGCGCTGCCACTCGCCCGCGCGGAACATCGCGCCCAGCGCCTTCTCGCTTACGAGCGGCGCATCGGGGTCGATCATCATCGAGCGCTCGTAGCTGCGCGCGGCGGCGCGGTGGTTGTCCTGGAGCGACGCGATGTCGCCGAGAAGCTCGTGCACCGCGGCGTTGTGCTCGAAGTAGGCGAGCTTCGGGAGGAGCAGATCGCGCGCCTCGTCGAGGCGGCGTCCCGTGACCAGCATCTCGGCCGCGGCGAGGAGATAGGCGATCCGCTCGGGGTCGAGCTCCGCAGCCTTCAGGTAGTCCTCGATGGCGCGGTCCGCGGCGCCCCAGCGCTGGTGCACCACGCCTCGGTAGTAGTAGGCCTCCGCGAGCGACGGGTCGCACTCCATGGCGCGGTCGAACGCGCTGACGGCGCGCTCGAGACGCCTCGCCTCGAGCTCGATGCGGCCGAGGAGCGACCAGTAGCGCGCCTCGGTGTCGCTCCGCGCGATGGCGGCCTCGACCTCCTGACGCGCCTTCTCGAGGTCTCCCGCCTCGAACGCCTGGCGCGCCTGGTCGAAACTGACGAGGCTCGTCGTGCGGCGGAAGCGGGCGTCGGCCTCCTTGCGCGCCTCGAGGCCCGCGGTGCGCGGGGCGCAGGCGGAGAGGAGGCACGCGGAGAGCGCGGCTGCGAGCGAGAGATGGATGCATGCGGGACGCATGGAGGGCTCCTTGTCGGTTCGTTTCTTCGTGCGCGTCAGGGCGCGGGCTCGGACGCCGCGGGCTTGGCGTCGCCGCCGTCGCGCGCGCTGTTCTCGATGATCATGCGCATCATGCTGCGCTCGTAGTCCGTTCCCGCGGTCGAGCCCTTGCCGAGGAGCTCCTCGCGCAGGCGGACCATCTCGGGCTGGTTCGACGAGAGCCGCAGCGAGTTCTCCACGTGGAAGAGCGCCAGCGACCTGTCGCCCTTCGAGAGCGCGTCGAGCGCCTTCTGGTTCTGCGCGGTGGTCAGCGTGTCGCGCGACCACGGCAGCAGGCCCTCGCGCGAGCCGATGCGCACGGCGCGCTCGAACTCGCGGGCCTCGTCGGCCCACACGCTCGCGAGCTGGTCCTTCACGATCGTCGGCGTGATGAGGAAGATGATCTCCTCGCGCTTCAGCTGGTCGTCGTAGCCCTTGAAGGCGTTTCCGAGCAGCGGGATGTCGCCGAGACCCGGCACCTGGCGGCGCTCGATCTTCGTGTCCTCCTTGAAGAGGCCGCCGAGGACGAGCGTCTGTCCGTCCTTCACGCGCACATTGGTGACGATCTCGCTCGTGTCCTCGTTCGGCACCGACTGCGTGGCGCCGTCGGCGGTCGTCAGCGTCTCGATCTTGGCGTCGCTCACGCTCGGCGCGAGCTCCATGCGGATCGATCCATCGGTCGAGATGAACGGGCGGAAGATCAACTTGATGCCCGAGTCGAGGAACTCGACCGTCTGCGTGGTCGAGGTCTGCGTGGTCGTCGAGGTGAGATAGCCGACGCGCCGGCCGATCAGGATCTGCGCGCGCTGGCGGTTCAGCGCCATCACCCGCGGACGGGCGAGGACGGTCGTGTCGGTCACGCTGTCGAGGAGCCGCAGGAACACCGCGACGTCCTGCGCGAGGATGCCCACGCGCATCGTCGACGCGCGGTCCCAGCCCGCGACGGCGCTGTTGCCCGAGTAGCCGCGGTTGTCCGCGGGCTGGATGCCCTCGTTCGCGCCCGCGAAGAGGTCGTTCGCGCCCGACAACGGGTTCGTCAGGTTGTTGAAGTCGAGGCTTCCGATCACGGAGACATCGACGCCGAACCCGTCGTCCTGCTGCACCTTCGAGGAGACCACGGTCGCCTCGACCACGACCTGCGCGGGCGGCGAGTCGATCTCCTTGAGGAGCGCCTCGACGGCCTTGAGGTTGTCGGGGAAGTCGCTGACGACGATCATGCCCTGGAAGGCCCAGCTGTCACGGCCGGCGTCTTCTTCCGACGGCTGGAAGCCCTTGTCCACGTCGCCGACGAACGAGACCTTGCCCGTGTCGGAGAGGATGGGCTTGATGAACTCGCTCGCGTCCTTCGCGTTGAGGTACTCGAGCGGGAAGTTGCGGCTCTCGCGCTTGGTGCGCGCGCGCAGGATCTCCTCCCACTCGGTGCGCGTGTAGACGTAGATGAAGTTGCCCGCCTCCTCCATGCGCAGGTCGTTCGCGCGCAGAAGGACATCGAGCGCCTCGAGAATGGTCACGTCGAAGAGGTTCGCCGAGACAGTGCCCGTCACGCCGCGCGATGGCACGATGTTGCGGTTCCCCTGCATGGCGAGCATCTGCAGCGCCTGCAGGATGTCCGTCTCCGCGAACTGGACCGTGAAGGTCTCCTGCGCGCCGCCGCCCGTCTCGGGCTTGACGGCCGCCGCGGCGCCCTCCGCCTGCGCGAACGCGCTTGGCGCGGAGACGAGCGTCAGCGCCGCCAGGGCGCCTGTCGCGATGAAGGCTGCGGCGTTCGACGAGGTGCGGAACCGTGGGTTCGATGTGGTCATGGGACTCTCCCGGTTGGTGCCCGCGGCATCGTGCCGCGCAGCGCGCTCTCCGCCGGCGCGAACAGGTTCACGCGACGGCTTCTCACCGCCCTTCCGCAGCGGCGGATGGGCATCCTTTCCTTGGCCGATGGCCCGATCGACGCGATGCGGCGGCCTCATCGGAGGCCTCCGCGCCGCGGCGATGCGACGACCTTTCCAGTCGAGTTCTCAGGCAGCCTGACGACGAACTCGCGCGCGCCCGCCGCCACGACGATGCCGCCCTCGACGACCTCGACGAGCAAGAACTCGTCGCCGTCCGCCGTTTCGAGCACATCGCCGACGCGGACCGCGCGGCCGCCGACGACGGCGGTGTCGAGGCCCTTGCCGGCAGACTGGACGCGCAGCGACTGAGCGGCGATGCGGAGACGCTCGTACTCCGCGGGAGGTTGCTCGTCGGCGAGTTCAAGCGGCGACGGCGACGCGGTCTCGGGCGAACCCTCGACGATGGCGCCGGCCACAGCGCTGGCGGCCGGAGCAGGCGTCGCGGCCGTGCCGCGCGAGGCGCTTGCAAGCGCCGCGGCGGCCTGCGCGTCGCGAAGGTCCTGCTCGGACGGGAAGTGCGCGGGATCCACGCGGAACGGGTCGCGCGCCGCGCCACCCGTCACGGGAAGCTGCGGGTCGAACTCGGGCGGGAGCTTCGGCTTCGGAGCGGCTGCGATCGCGTCGTCCGCGATCGCGGTGCGCGGAATCGTGGTGAGGATGCGGATGCGCGACCAGAGGAGGAGGCCCATCGGCTTCGCCCAGATCACGAGGCCGAGACCCGCCACCACGAGGAGGGCGTTGCGGCGGTTCGACAGCCAGCGAGCCGCTGCGGTGTCCATGAACTTGTGGCGCTTCACGGCGCATCCCCCTTCGCGTCGGCAGACGCAATCTCGGCGGGCACGCTGCTGGAGCCGTAGATCGCGTCGAGCTCGATCGTCGCGCGGACGAACGGCGAGTCCCAGTCGATGTCGCGCCGGTTGTCTGCGCGCGTCGCCTTCTCCATCTCCACGCGGATGGCGCGGACGAGGCGGCGGTCGTTCTCTGCACGCGCGAGAAGCCCCATCACCTCGTCGAAGGTGGCGGTGATCTCGACGGTCACGGGAACCGCCTTCAGCGACTCCTTCGGGCGCGGCGTGGCCGGCACGGGCTCGGCTGCGGTGACGGTCTGGCTCAGGACCTTCGATCCCGTCTCGACCGCAAGCATGCTCATGAGCGCGGCCTGATCGGTGGCGTCGGGGATCTGTCGAAGCACGGCACGCGAGGCGGCCTGCGCCGACTCCACGCGCTCGCGAATCTCGTCTCGCTCGAGCCGCGCGCTGTCGATCTTGCCGATGCGGGCGTAGAGACGCCCGCACTCGAGGGCGCGCTCGTCGGCGCGGCGCAGCGCGGGCGCCACCAGGAAGCCGACCACGAGCCCGAAGGCCGTGACCGACGCCCCGAGCAGGCCAAGCGCCGTGTTTGACGGACGAATCATGGGTTTCCTCCCTCGATGGACGCGTCCGCGACCACAGGCAGGCGCCAGCGCCGCTCGAGATCGGCCGAGAAGGTGACCTTGTACTCGCGCGCGCTCTTCCCTCGGAAGAGGTAGCTGCGGCTCGACTCGAGCGTGACCTTCGAGAGAGACTCGAGGCGCTCGAGCCCCTGCACGATCGCGTTCACGCCCGCATCGTCGAGGGCGATGCCCTCGAGCTCGCAGACGAGCATGCGCGGAGGCGCCTCCGCCTCCTTCGCGTTGCGTCGCACACGCTTGTTCGAACCCTGGACATTCTCGTAGCGGATCATCAGCCGCTTGACGACGGCCCCGGGCGGCAGGCTGCCTGCAACCGCCTTGATCACGCCGTGCGCGGGAATCGCGTTGCCCACCAAGCGCTGGCGCTCGAGCGCCGCGAGAAGCTGCAGCTCGGTCTGGCGATAGGCCTCGATCTCCTGCTCGATCGCGATCACGGGCGCGCCCTCGCGCTGCGCGTCGGACAGGATCCCGCGCGAGCGGGTCTCGACCCAGGTCGCGAAGCCGACGAGTCCGACCGTGACCACGGCGACGCACGCCGAGACGCCGACGACGCGACGCGAGGCGCGCTGGGTGCGCACGCGCGCCACGATGGGCTCGGGAAGAAGATGGAAGGTGCGGTGCTTCACGCTGCGGCCTCCGAAAGCATGAGCGCGCGCGAGCGGCACGCGAGTCCGAAGCAGGCGATCCAGTCGGCCATCGAGCTCTGTCCTGCGACGCCGATGGCGCCGAGATCGGCGCTGCCGGCCGCGTTCGGAAGCTCCGCCTCGCACGACACCACCGTCGAGCGGCAGGATTCCTCGATGATTCCCGCAAGCCGCGGCTCCGCGCCGTGCGGCCCCGAGAGGACGACGCGCGCGGGCTGCCCGCCGCGGAAGGTCACGCCGAAGTAGCGGAGGCAGAGCGCGACTTCGCCCGCCAGTGCGTCGAGCGCCGCCCGCGTCGCGCCGAGCGCGGCCTCCTCGGTGACGGTGTCGACGGGACTGCCGAGGCCGCGCATCGCCGCGAGTCGCGACGCGCGCAGCGCCGCAGCGCTCTCGATCGGAACGGAGAGCCGCTCCGCGACCGCGCGGTCAAGGACCGCGCCGCCTGTCGGAATCTCCCTGCAGAACGAAATCCGGTCGCCGCGAAGGACGAGGACGACAGAGCCCTCCTGCTCGATGTGGAGGACCGCGCGCACATCGGCGACATCCGCATCGCGGCGCGACCGACGGCTCAGCGCGCGTGCGATCGCCGCAAAGCGCGGCTCGACGGCGACGGGCTCGTACCCCGCATCGACGAGCACTCCGAGCGCCTCAGAGAGTTCTTCCGCCGGAGCGGCGACCATCAGGTGCTCTTCCTTGCCTTCATGCGAGTTCGACGGCGCTCCAGTGGGAAGCGCATCGGCGACGAGCGCCTCGCGCGCCATGCCGCATCGCTCCGCCGCCTCCCAGGCGACCGCCTCACGCGCGTCGGGGCCTCGCAGCTGGGGAAGCCGCGTCACGGCCATCCGCACGAACCCCGAAGGAAGCCCCACGACGACCTCGCGGCCCGTGAAGTTGGCGCGTCGCATCTGCTGCACGCTCGCCGAAGCGCGCTCGACGAGCGTGGCGCCTGGCGCCACGCGAACCGTCGTCGCGTGAAGCGGCGCGTCCGGCCCGTGGCGGACCTGCATCACGCGGGGCGCGTCTGGACTGAGATCAAGCCCGATCGGCCCGACGAGTCTGTTCCATGGAAAGCGAGTGCGCGACATGATGCGTGTTCCCTCGGTCGTAGAGACCGCTTCGTTCGTCGGCGCTTCGGAAGCCCCGCTTTGGTCGGTCTATGCGGACGGCATCGATTTGTCAGGCATGGCCCCTGCCGTCACATGACGAGGGCGTCAACGCGCAGAAACTGCGCGGCTGCCCCCAGCCTTCCGCTCATTCGATCTCCGCGCCCTCGCCGGCGGCGTCGTCGATCGCGACCTCGACCACGCGGACCTTCGCGGTCAGGGGCGAGACATCAAGCCTGAAGACGCGGTCCGCCGAACGGAGCACGACGGAACCACCTGCGGATGGCTGGCCGTCGTCATCGACGGCGCCTCCGAGCGGATCGAAGGTGATGCGCCGCGATCCACCGTCGAACGACACTTCCTCGATCAGGAGCGATGCATAGGCGCTGCGCGCCCCGACTCCCGCGCGAAGGCCGCCACCGCCCGCACCCGCAAGGGGATCCGCGACGAACTCCGCGGTCTCGGGGTCGAACGCCTCGTCGAGCTCGTCCGGTGCGACGCGCACGATGCACCAGCCCGAGCCGTCCGCGAGGAACTCGATGCGCCTGAACTCCTGCCGCGCGATCGCGTCGCCCTGGGCGAACGCCACATCCGCGATGAACTGCCTCGCCGCGGCCTGCGCGTCGAAGTCCCCGCGTCCGCTGAGATAGGGAATCGCGAACAGCGCGCTCATCGCGATGATCGATACCACGACGAGCAGCTCGACCATCGTGAACGCGCGGCGATGGGTGGTCGCACGGCGATGCGTGGTCGCGCGGGCCTTCACCAGCTCGCCACCTCGTCTGCAAGGCCCTCGACGGCGCCCGTGTATCGGAGCTCGAGCCACGCGCCGTCCCACACCCAGTGGTATCCGTTCGGCAGCGAGGGAACGCTGCGAAGGAGCGGCGGACTACCGTCCGCAGGGCTCGTCAGCGCGGGCCACAGTTGCGCGGTGCCGTGCTCTCCCGCCTCGGGCGGAAGCTCCGCGCCGCTTCTTGATCGAAGGATCTCGATCTGCGCACGCGCCGTGTTGAGCTGCGCCCGCGCCGCGCTGCGCTCCGCGTTCTCCTGCTGCGGGCGCGTCGCACCGACCACGATCGCCGCGAGGATGCCGATGATCGATACCACGATCACCATCTCGATCAGCGTGAACCCTCGCCAGCGCCTGCGCTGCGCGTGATTGCCCGACAAATCCCTGAACAAGCGGCTTGCCATGACCCCCTCCTTGCATCCTGCTGCGGGCCCGCCCGAACGGCGGGGCCTCGACTCGTGAATGAACCGGGCCGCATGGATGTCTCCATGCGGCCCGTTGTGCGTTTCCGTCCACCCATTTCCGCGCGGATTCCGTCGCAGGGACGGATCTCGGCGAGTGGCGTCACCAGGAGGCGATTTCCTCGGCGGTGAGCGGCGCAGGCGGGTTCTCGTTCGACACCCAGAGGGTCTCGATGATGTCGGTGCCTTCCTGATCGCCCCAGTTCCACTCGAATCCCGCGGGGAGGTTCGGGGTCTGCGAGAGATACGGCTGCTGGCCATCGGGCGGCGCGATCAGGTCGTCGAAGCCCGTGGGGAGCGTTCCGGCGTTGCGCACGCGGAAGAGCTCGATCTGCCCGCGAATCGTCTGCAGCTGGCTGCGGATCGAGCTCGCGGTCGCTTCCTGCGACGCGTTCGAGAACTGGGGGACGACGATGGCGGCGAGAATGCCGAGGATCACGACGACGATGAGGATTTCGATCAGGGTGAATCCCCGACGGTTCTTGCGGACACGGTTCATATGCGACTGCCCTTTTCCCTCGGAGCCTTGATACACGCCCGCGCGTCGATCCGAGGAGAGGTCGGACGCAGGCGACTCAGCCGAACCCACGCGGGTTCCACACTTGAATGGCCGACACGGGGTGTTCTCCCGTGACGGCGCTGCTCGTATCCCTCCCTTTGGCCAAGTCCCTCCCTCAAGAGATCGAGGCCGAGGATCCGAACATGGCGGAGATCGGTCGACCCGATCGGGGACTTCAGCCGTTGACGCCGATTTCGTCATGCGAGGTCGCCGCGAGCACTCATTCAGGTGGCAGAGCGCGCCGCACGGTGGATGCTGGAAGCGCGCCCGCGCCATGCGGACGCAGACAGCGCGCGCCCACGCGCGAACTTCTCGCCACAGCCCGCACAACCTGTTCAATCCGCACCGTGCACGCGCCGTGCGACGCGCAAGGTCCGCATCACGCGGCGGATGACGCCTCGTCGAAGCGCACCGCGATCCGCCATGCGTCGCCATCCTGGCGAACCGCGCGCACGACCGTGCCCGACGCAGGCCGCGCGTCGGGGTCGCTGAAGCCGATGCTGACCTTCGTTCCGACCGCGAGCTTCTCGCGCGCTGTGCCCGAGAGCCACCACGGCGCACCAACGAGCCCATCGAGCTCGACCACCGCGCCGAGTCCAGCGCCGAGGCCGAGCAGCGTCGCGCTGCCCGCCACGGGCCATCGCGGCGTCGTGCGCCGCTCCACGCGGAAGTCCTGCGCGAGCAGTTCGCGCAGCGGCCAGCCATCGCCCTCATGCGCGCGCCCCCGCCAGTCGGAGGCTCGCAAGGTTCTCGGGCTTCGCAACGCTGTGGCCATCGACATGGCCGTGTCGGTCGGCGTTTTGCACCGTCACGCTTGAAGAGTCGCCACCGAGGTCGCGCACGCGCCCACGCCCGAGGTTGACGCGAACGCGCCGAGGTGGTCGAGTGCCCCGCCGCGGAACGCCGATATCCCCCGCACCCCGCCTGTCGCGAAGAAACGATGAACGAGCCGCACATCACAGCCCATGCGAACGCCTCCGCGCGGCGCCTCGGCGCCATCGAGCGGCTCGCCGTTCCCACGGGCACCGCGGCGGCGACCGTGATCGCTCGCGAACCCTCGTCGGACCCCGTGTGCGAGGCGCGGAGGTTCGCGCGCATCGCCGCGCTCTCCGACACCGAGTTCCGCGCGCAGTTCGAGGAGCTCGTCGTCGCAGGCGTCTACACCGTGCTGCATGGCCGGCTTCTCGCCATGCGCATCGTCGGCGCAGGCGCGCGCAACCTCGCGTTCGTCGTGCGCACGAACGGCCCCGAGGCGTCGCCCGGGCTGCGCGACGGCCTCGACACGCGGCCGATCATGGTCGAGGTACCGACCGAGCGCGCGCAGGCGGAGGGTCTGTGGGAGCTCGCGCTCTCCGAGTCGCGCCAGCGCCCCATCTTCCACGGCGTCACGGGCGACGGCATCACCTACTCGGGGTTCGGAGTCCTGCACACGGAGGCCGTCCTCGAAGCGCTCGCGCGCGTCGCCGATCTCGCCCCCGCACAGCAGGGAATCGCGGTGCTTTCGCTCGGCGGACCGCTTGAACTCCCCGCAGGTCTCCTCGTGGGCGTCGAGCGCGCCGCCAAGTAGGCGTGTGATACGATCGCCGCGTGACCGCCATGACACCCGCCGCCGAATCGATCTCCCGCGCGCTCTTCCCCGAGACCCCCTCGAAGGGCCGCGTCTACAACTTCTCCGCGGGCCCCGCCGTCATGCCCGAGAGCGTGCTCGAGCAGATCCGCGAGGAGCTCATCGACTGCCGCGGCGGCGGCATCGGCCTCCTCGAGCTCTCGCACCGCGGCGCCCTCTACGAAGACCTCAACAACGAGGCCGAGGCCGCCTGCCGCCGCGCCGCGGGCGTAGGCAGCGACTACGCCGTCTTCTTCATGCCTGGCGGCGCGACGGTGCAGTTCGGCCTGCTGCCGCTCAACTTCCTCGGCGAGAACGACACCGCCGCCTACATCGACACCTCGATCTGGTCGTACAAGGCCTACACCGAGGCGCTCCGCTGCCGGCCTGTCACGGTCGCGTTCGACGGCCGCGCGCTTCCCGCGAAGTACTCGCGCGTCCCGAAGAACGGCGAGTTCGCGGAGCCCGCGGGCGCCAAGTACCTCCTCTACTGCCAGAACAACACCGTCGAGGGCACGACCTTCTGGGCGCCGCCCGAGACGAAGCTGCCCCTGATCGGCGACGCGACGAGCGACATCTTCTCGCGCCCGTGGGACTTCACGAAGCATGTGATGGTGATGGCGGCAGGCCAGAAGAACCTCGGCGCGTCGGGCGCGAGCCTCATCGTCGCGCGCAAGGACTTCATCGCGAGCGCGACGCAGAAGCTGCCCACGATCCTGCGGTTCGAAGACCACGCGAACGCGGGCTCGCGGCTCAACACGCCGCCCACCTTCGCCGTGCGCGTGATGGGCCTGATGGCCGAGTGGACGCTCGCCGTCGGCGGCCCCGACGCGATCGCGAAGCACAACGCCCGCAAGGCGAACCTCATCTGGGACGCGGTCGACCGCTCGGGCGGCTTCTACTCGTGGCCCGCCGAGAAGTGGTGCCGCTCGCACCTCAACATCTGCTTCAAGACCCCGAAGGCCGAACTCGACGCCAGGTTCGTCGCCGAAGCCGAGAAGCACAGCCTCTTCGGCCTCCTCGGCCACCGCGAAGCAGGCGGCATGCGCGCGTCGATCTACAACGCGTTCCCTACGAAGGGCTGCGAGATCCTGGCGCAGTTCATGGACCAGTTCGCGAAGCGAAACGGCTGAGGTGCGCGGCTCCAAGCCGAATCTCGTCGGAACACCGGTTCTGCGTTGACAACTCCCTGTGAACGCACTTAAATCCACCGCGCCTGCCATAGCGACGCGCATGGATCCCGAGGTCATGGCGCCCGCATGTGCTGCGAGCGGTGTTCAGGTTCGAAAGAGGAGCTCCTTCATGGCACTGCACACACGATTCCACCCCCTGAATGCAGTCCTCTATCTCGCGTGTGCGTGCATGGTGGTGGTGTGTGCGGGGGGGGGGTGATCGCAGCAGCTGCCCTGCACTCAGCGGGCGCCGCACCACAGGACGACAGAGGCGGGTTGGAGAAGTGGATTCGCGAACGAGACCCGCTTCCTCCTGTTCATCCACCTGGCGTTCCCCCGATCGAGTGGAGCGACTGCAACGGCGATGGCGTCCCGGACCGCGATGGAATCTGGCCTGACTGCGATCGTAACGGTCTTGTAGATTGGTGCCAGATCCTCGAGACCCTGAGTCTTGACTGTGATGGTGACGGTCGGATTGACAGCTGCCAAGTCGAGGGAACTGACTGCAACTCCAACGGAGTTCCGGATTTCTGCGAGCCCCAGTTCCAACTGCCCGAGTTTCCTGGCGATCCCCCGCTCGGGGGCTGGCCTGACGATTGCAATGTCAACGGAATCTCGGATCGGCTTGAGATCTGCCGCAACCCAGACCTTGACTGCGACGGAAACGGGATCATTGACTTGTGCGAGATTGCCGAGAGCGGCGGTGCGTATGACTGCGATGCGGATGGCGCCCTCGATATCTGTCAGCTTGTGCGAGATCCTCAGCTCGACTGCGACTCGAATGGGGTGCTTGACCGATGCGAGCAACTATGCCTCGATCCCGTGATCGCGGGACCGCTCTATCTCGGCGATCTCGACTGGGGCAGATGGAAGATCGAGACTCTGCCTCCCGGGTGCGTCTTTGTTGGTGCGACGGTGCTTCATGGACCCATTCGCATCCAAACCGTTTCGTTTCCGATCATCGAGGTCCAGGCCAAGCCTCTCGCTCCCGGCGAGACCAAGCCCGCGGAGATTCGGTTCATCTTCAACTGTGCTGGATGCGATTGCAGTCTAGATCTTCCGGTGACGGTCCAGGCCTATGACCGAATCGAGCTCGAGGCGCGTGTGTTCATTCCTTGCGAGCTCGCGTGTGCAGTGGAGCCCGTTCTGATACTGATGTTCCCGAACGACCCGGATCGTTGGTACCGCTGCTTCAAGGGCGACTGCCGCTCCTTTGACTGTGGAGACACGCCGCTACCAACCACGACGGATACCCCATCGTCCAGAGTCATGGTGGGCATCGACTTCAGAATGCGGCTGGACTGGACAGCAACTTCCTACGCCGGCCGAGCGGAATCTCAGGAGGCCAATGCTTGGGGTTGGTCCCAGCCGAGCTACTACGCGCTCTGTGGCAGTACCGTCGTGCCAGTCGGCGACTCGTTCTCCAACTGCGATGCTTCTGCATCCTCGTTCTACCCGCCCTGTCCGCTACCGCCCGGCTACACCCCGCCCACACCTACAATCACCGATCTTAGCTTCGGAGCGCCGACGGTCAACGATGTGGTGTTCGTCGGGTCACCTCGCTACAAGCGTGTCCGCATGCCCGTTCGCGAGGCCGACTCCTGCGTACCGCACGCTCCTGCGGTCGACATGCGCGCCCAGGTTGGCATCTGGCAGCGCTGCGATCCGACGCAAGGGATGCAGAGAGCGCGTTACGACTTCTGGTGGGAACATGACTACTATCCAGCGTACGAGTTGGTCTATGAACGAACGTCTCATGATGGCAGCTTTAGTCAGGGGTGCCTAAGCGTGTCAACTCCAACCCTTGGTCCAGCAGCCGGGCTCTTGGGGCCCGATATGGCTGTCCAAGAGATCGACTCGACCTGCGGAGTTCCCCATTCGATGGATGCGGCAGGCTGGCCGAAGTTCTGGTGGTACGACGTGACGCCCACATGCCCCTGGGAGGAGTTTCCGTGAGTCTCTCCGCAGTTCTTGGCCTGCTGGCACTCGCAGCATTTCACCGCGGACAACCCACGGATCTCGCGTGCCCATACCGGGCGGTGCAGGAGGCCGGCCATCGGCAGGTCGAGCTCGAGCGAGTGGTCGATGAGATCATGAGGACTGGCAGGCTCCCCGCAACGATCGATGCCAGCACGCCGAAAGAGACGCTCCGCGAGCTCATCCTGGCTGTTGATCAGGAGACATACCTCAAGTCGCGGCAGGAGCGCGATTTCGATAACGGCGGCGTAGCGCTGCATGCGCTTCTCAATCTGCACGGTCCACTAGAGAGTGGTGCGCCGCCAGGTCTCGTCCATGTCATGCTCTCCCGATGGGATGGAACCATGCGAGGTCCGTTGGAGCGGCATCTCCCGAAGGGAGCCGCCTTCGACGTCATCGCCGCTGACGGCCCGTGGAACGCCACGGAGCGCCTGAACCTGCTTCCTACGAAGTTCGTCGACACCTACGCCGCCGATCTTGTCGGCTGGGTTGGAAGCCGCGTGTTTCCTGGCCCGTTCTCGCAACGCCGCCGTGCAATCAGCGGATGGGACAGAGAGGACGACCTTTGTCGTGTCGTCGCGTTCATCGGCGACTGGGGCGTGGAGCGCTGCGAGGACTTCGCCCGCGCCGAGGACCTGCCAAAGGGCAGCGACGGCACGATCGTTGGGGTGATCCACGCGCTCGCGGGGATTGCCGCCCGCGCGGAAACTACCCCCATGCTTCGCATCGAGGCGGCTCGATCCATCAATCGGATCTACCGAGCGCTTGATCGCGCGACGGCGAGACTTGGCGCGGCGGACTCCATTCGTGCGTTCGGATTTCTCCCCTCGTTCCTCACGCTGGCTGCGCTCTCGGGTGCGCCTGCGGGTCTAGGGATGGAGGACGAGTCAATCGACGCGATCGCGAGGGCGCTGCCGAAGATCACCCAGCTCTCCGACGAGCGAATGAACGACCGCACACTTGCCGCGGTCATCTCCGCACTCGACGCCAGTTCCGCCGACCTCTGTCGCTTCGCCTCGGCACCTGAGAAGCATGGCCGCCCCGAGGCACAAAACTCCAAGCAACGACGTACAGGTCTCGTTGAAGCGAGCGCCGCGCTCATCGAACGCGTCAGCGTCCTTCCGACAGACCACCCCGCTTGGACGCTCGACAACCGGGTTGCCTGGGCGAGTGCCTGCGTGAGAGCCCTCGATGAGATGCGCGACCTCAATTGCGCTGCCATGACGAAGGCGTGGACCCAAGCCAAGTCCGCCCTTCCAGCGAGTTGGGTCACTGAGGCGGAGTCGGCGGCTGAGACACGGGAATCGACGATTGAGGAACGCCGCAAGGCGCGGGAGAGCCAGCGGGCGGCGTGGCAGCAGGAGTGGAAGGACCGATGGCACCCCGCGGCCCCGCCGACGCCTCCACCGCGGAGTCCAGAACAGTAGCGCAGATGTTTGAGCACCCGCCGTGGTTTGAGCGGCCGCCGCTGTAGCGGCGGCCTTTGGCGATACGCACGCCTCGGCTCCGTCTCACCGATCCGCCGCGCATCTACCGCCCGCCCGCGCCCTTCGTGTACGGCTTCGACTCCTCGCCCGGACTCTCCACCACGGCCGCCTCGAGCACGACAAGCAGCGTCTCGCCGCTTTCATCGAGCGCAGGCGCCGACAGCACCGCGCGCTGGCCCGCCTTCAGCGTGAGCGCGTGCGTCGACGCGCGAGACCGCATGATCGGCGCGCCCACCTCGAGCGAGGTTCCCTCGACCGCCTCGCGCCCCACCATCTGCGAGAACCTCATGGCAAGCTTGCGGATGGTCACGCTTCCGCCGCTCCCCGCCTCCGCGAGGACCTCGAAGCGCATCCCCTCGAACCTCGGCTCGCCGCGCACCAGGCGGAAGACCCCGGGCTCGCCCGTCGGCTGCATCGACTCGCTCTCGACCTCGCGGCCGATCTCCACCATGGCCTCCCGACCCGATCGCACGAACAGCCTCGGCGCCGAAATGCAGTGCTCCGCCGCCTCGGCGGCGAGTCGGTCGATCTCCTTGCCGCCCACGGCGACCTGCATCTCAGGCGCATCCTTCGCGGCGACGAACGGCAGGCCCTTCAGGATCGGCACCTGCGGACGCCCCGCCGCCGCGCCCGCATCGCCGCCGCCGACCGCTGCGCCATCGCCGCTGGTTCGCAGTTGGAAGACGCGCAGCGTGACCATGATCTGCGACTCGGCAGACGCCGCGGGAGGCGCGGCGTCCTGCGCGCGACCCTCGACCGAAACGCCTTCAACTGAAAGGTCCTCGACCGCGCTCGCGTCGGCGCCCCCCGCCGCCGCGACACACACGCAACCGAGCGCCATCATCGCGCTCCGTACGCCGTGCCAACGCATGCCTGCCCAGTTCCGAGAGATCCGCTTCATGGCCTCGCTCCTTCGCGGCGCATGGGCCGCTCTGATGATTCCGTCACGCAACCGTCACAGGTCCAGCGGCTGATGTCCAACCGCGCCGCCGCACCATCGCGACTCCAATAGACGGGTACCGCCGTCACGCGCGCCGTCGCCTGCGGGCGATCGTCGCTCCGCGCAACGACCAGCCATACCGCACCGACAAGCGCGACCAGCGCCGCTACCGCGCGCCACGACTTGGCGTGCCTGCGCAGCGTCGCACCCTGCCGTGCGTCAAGCCGTGCCTCAAGCCGCGACTCGTGACCGGCACGGAAGGCAGGCCCTGGCGCCGCACGCAGCGCCCGCTCGATCGCCCGATCATCCATGCTGCTCCTCCTTCGACAGGCGTGCCCGCATCTCCGCCAGCGCGCGCGAGTACCGCGCCGACACCGTCCCCACGGGCTCGTCGAGCACCGCGGCGATCTGCGGGAAACTAAGCCCTGAACGCGCATGGAGCACCACGACCTCGGCCGACATCGGCGCGAGCGACGCGAGCGCACCCTGCAACGCCGACCAATCCGACAGAACCTCAGGCGAGGCACCCAGCTCGTCGATCGACCTCTCCGCCTCGAACCCAGGCACCTCCCGCCGCGGCGCGCGCCGCATCCGGTCGAACGCCCTGTTGCGGATCGCCCGATACGCATACGCCTCGGGATTCTCGATCGAGCCGCGCACGGCCAGCATCCCCACCAGCGCCTCGTGCACGAGATCCTCGGCCTCGTCGCGCGACCGCGTGAGCGCCGCCGCATACGCCGCAAGCGCACGGTGATGCGCGCGGTAGAACGCGCCAAGCCACGCGCGCTGAAAAGGATCGGGGGCTCCCGTCATCGGTCCCTTCCAGACGGACGACGGCTCCAACCGCTGCAAGAAGCGCGCTGTTCACGCGCAGATTCACCCACGCCCGAGCTCGAAGCGATCCCCCGTCCGTGCATACCAGCTGCCGCCGAGCCGCCCGACCGCGCGCAGCTTCGCGGGGTCGATGTGCATGCGCTCGCTCGCAAGGCCATCGTCGACGCGCACATGCACGACGCGGCCGAACACGCAGTTGCCTGCGTTGGGCGTTCCGAGCGGCGCGAACCGCCGCACTTCGATCGTCTCGCACTCGAAGTGGACCGGGCTCTCGAGAAGCGCAGGCGCCGCGATCCGCGCGCACGCGCGCGGCGTCAGCCCCGCATAGGCGAACTCGCTCTCGCCGTGCGCCAGCTCCGCCGCGCACTTCACGACCGCCGCGATGTTCGCCTCGGTCGCGATCGACACCGAGAAGCAGCCCGTCCCGCCTTCCGCCACGGGCTTCGCGTTCGCAAGCGAATCGTTCTCGCTTCCGTCGCGCTTGTTCACGGGGCAGAACATCACCACCATCGGCTCCGCCGACACACCGTTAAAGAACGAGAACGGCGCGAGGTTGTGCTCTCCGCGCGCGTTCACCGTGCCAACGACCGCGATCGGCCGCGGCACGATCGCGCCGATCAAGAGGTTGTAGCGCAGCGCATGCGGCAGGCTTGCGACATCGATCTCCATCTCAGCGCTCCTTCCGCGCGGCGACTTCCGCCTCGACATGCGCGAGCAAGCCGTCCATCGCGCGCTCGATCATGCCGAGCATCGCGTCGAAGTCCTCCGCGCCGCCGTAGTAGGGATCAGGCAGATCCGCGCCGCCGCCGTTCGGGTCGAACGCGCGCAGCAGCGCCACCCGCTCGCGCGGTGCGCCCGCACGGAGCACATGGCGCTCATGGGTGCGGTCCATGCACACGAAGAGGTCGTGCGCCGACGCAGCGCGGAAGTCCGACGCGCGGAGCTCCCGCGCGGTTCCGACGACTGGGTACCCCGCCCGCGCCAGGACACGCACCGAACGCGGGTCGGGCGGCTCCCCTTCGTGAAGACCATGTGTGCCCGCGGAGTCGACCGCGAGCCGCTCGAGGAGCCCCGCCTGCGCCGCCCGGGCCCTGAACACGCATTCCGCAGCAGGGCTTCTGCAAATATTCCCAGAGCAGACAAAGATCACGCGGTACAGAGCCGACTGTAAGGGCATGTCGCGAGTGTATCGCGGCGGATCCGATAGCCTCTCCGTGACGCCCGAGCCGCGGCGTCGGCTTTCGGTGCACCCTCGACTGCGATCGCTGCGATGGCCTACGACTTCGACCTTCTCGTGATCGGAAGCGGGCCCGCGGGCCAGCGTGCCGCCGTGCAGGCCGCGAAGGTCGGCAAGCGCGTGGCAATCGTCGAGCGCCAGCGCATGGTCGGCGGCGTGTGCCTTCACACGGGCACCGTGCCGAGCAAGACCTTCCGCGAGGCGGTGCTGCAGCTGACGCGCGTGCCCGCGATCGCGGACGGCACGCCAGTCGACCGCCCGCGCCCGACGATCACGGACCTCATCCACCGCGTGAACGAAGTCGTCGACCGCGAGCTCGAGGTCGTGGCGCGGCAGCTCGCGCGCAACCAGATCGAGCTTCTCAGCGGCTGCGCGTCGTTCGTCGACCCGCACACCGTGATCGTCGATTCGGGCTCGGGCGCCCGCCAGGCCACCGCGGAGTTCATCCTCATCGCCTGTGGCAGCCGCCCCGCCCCACCGCCGATCCAGGCGGACCACCGCACGGTCCTCACCAGCGACGACATCATCTGCCTGCCCAAGCTGCCGCGCTCGCTCGCGGTGATCGGCGCAGGCGTGATCGGCATCGAGTACGCCTCGATGTTCGCAGAGCTCGGCGTCGAGGTCACGCTGATCGACCGCCACACGCGGCCGCTCGACTTCTGCGACGCGGAGATCGTCGACGAACTCATCCACCAGATGCGCCAAAAGCGCGTCACCTTCCGCCTCGGCGAGGCCGTGAAGAGGATCGACAGCGGCAAGGGCGTCGGCTGCGCCGCGATCGAGCTCGAGAGCGGCAAGCACATCGTGGTCGACGCCGTACTCTTCTCGATCGGCCGCGTCGGCGCCACGGACGGCCTCGCGCTCGAGATGGCCGGGCTCACGGCCGACGAACGCGGCCGCCTCGCCGTGAACGAGCGCTTCCAGACCGCGGTGCCGCACATTTCTGCGGCGGGCGATGTGATCGGCTTCCCCGCGCTTGCGTCGACGAGCTCCGAGCAAGGCCGCCTCGCCGTCTGCGCCATGTTCGGCATCGACGCGCGGCCGACCTCGATCGGCTTCCCCTACGGCATCTACTCGATCCCCGAGATCTCGATGGTCGGCGCGACCGAGGCGCAGCTCACCGAGAAGAAGATCCCCTACGAGGTCGGCGTCGCGCGCTACGCGGAGATCGCGCGCGGCCAGATCCTCGGCGACGAGAGCGGCCTCTTCAAGATGATCTTCCACCGCGAGACGCGCGCCCTCCTCGGCGTCCACTGCATGGGCACTCAGGCTACAGAGCTGATCCACATCGGCCAGGCCGTGCTCACGCTCGGCGGCGGGCTCGACTACTTCCTCGACACGGTGTTCAACTATCCGACGCTCGCGGAGTGCTACAAGGTCGCCGCGTACAACGCGGCAAACCACCTGCGCGCCGCGAAGGCCGTCGCGGAACCCGTCTGAGCGCGGGCGATTCTGTGCAGCGTCGCTCGACTTCGCGCGGTTCGCGCGTATACTTCGTTCGTCTTTCACAATCGGGGCCGACCAGCATCGACCGGACGAACCCTGTCCATCGTTGCGAGCCGTGGAGCATCCAGGCCACGTAAAAAGGATGCAC
Source organism: Phycisphaera sp. (assembly GCA_016124975.1). Taxonomy (GTDB): domain Bacteria; phylum Planctomycetota; class Phycisphaerae; order Phycisphaerales; family SM1A02; genus QWPT01. The sequence goes on from WGMP01000029.1 coordinate 83,850, forward strand.
AACAACAACTGCCAACACGCAGTACGCTCTCGCTGCCTAATCCCAGCGACGTGGAGTGGACCCGACGCCCGATGAGGTCCACCCGCGCAAAAAATCGGGCTGGTTCCAAAGCGACGCCTTACCGCCGCGGGACGAGACAACAGTCAGGCTGGCTTGGGGTTGGCGCCCGCCGCGAGCGGATGCCCCAGGCAAGATTGAGATCGCGGACACGCTCGTAGATGCGATGGAGAGGACGTCTCGGCACGGGGGTGCGAATCCCCCCGGCTCCACTCAAGCAAACAGCCCCCGCAACGCGGGGGCTGTTTGCTTGAGTGGAGGCGATTTTTGAGCGGTCGCGGCTGCGGCCGCTCCCTCCGGTGCGAGAACGCGCTCTGGCGCGCACAGCGCCAGAGGCGGCTGCCGCAAGCAGCCGACGCTCCGAGAACGAACGAGCGAGTGTCGGCGCCACAACGAACGGCCGAGCACTACCCCGATCAGGGGGTGGCGTGCTCGGCAGTCTCGGCATCGCGTCCTGAATTGTGAATCAGACCACCTCGCAAACCGAACCGCCCCGCGGTCGATTGCTCGACCGCACCACTCGACCCGAGGATTGTCCGATGCCAGCGACCAGAATCCGTCCGCGCCTGTCCGCCGCCCTTGTTCTTGCGGTCGTCAGTTCGACCGCCCACGGCGCCGATTGCGTCGGCGACCTTGATCAGAATGGCTTCGTGGACGCGGCGGACCTCGCTCGCGTCCTCGGCGACTGGGGTCCGTGTCCCAAGTCTTGCGCGAGCGACCTCAATGGCAACGGCTTCGTCGATGCCCCTGATCTCGCTGCGTTGCTTGCGCAATGGGGTTCATGCGGCCTGCCGTGGGCGACCGTGCTCGAGCAGACTCCCGATCCCGCCGTGGTCATCGATCCCGCGCTTCGGGGTGCGATTCTCAAGACCGGACTCCCGTGGAGAGTGCGCGACAACGCCACGCAGATCGAGATGGTCCTCGTTCCCAACGGCACCTTCGACATGGGTGCTTCGCCGGGCAGCATCCACACCTCGAGCTTCTTCGAGTTCCCGATCCACACCGTCACCATCACCGAGCCGTTCTACCTCGGCCGCTACGAGGTGACGCAGGCGCAGTGGACTGCAGTCATGGGAACCAACCCCTCCGAGTTCCAGAGCCCAAGCGAGCAGGTCCCAGCATCGCAGGTCGCGAACCGGCCGGTCGAGCAGGTGTCGTGGGACGACATCCAGGCGTTCCTCGCGACGACGGACATGCGCCTTCCGACCGAGGCCGAGTGGGAGTATGCGTACCGTGCGGGCACGACGACCGCGTACCACTCGATGCCTGGCTATCCGAGCGGCACCGACGACTACAACCAAGTCGTCAGCATCGCGTGGAACTTCATCGTCGGAAGCGTGAACTGCACCTCGGGCTCCGCGTGCCAGACCCGTCCAGTCGGGCTGCTCGCTGCGAATGGGTTCGGACTCCACGACATGTCCGGCAATGTGTCGGAGTGGGTGAACGACTGGTTCTCGCTCGACTACTACGCACAAAGCCCCGCGTTTGATCCGCCCGGGCCGCCCTTTGGCTTCGGCGGCAACCGCACGAGGCGTGGAGGATCCTGGGGATTCGCGCCCGGCCTCGAACGCTCGTCCGCGCGCGACTTCGGCACGCCGAGCCAGCCGTACAACTTCGTCGGCTTCCGCGTCGCGAAGACTCTGAGCGCACAGTAGCCCGATCACTCTCCGCGCAAACCGGCCCGCATCCGAACCGCGCGTCCTTGCACGGCCGTGGCTGCCGAGCCTGTCCGCCCCCGCCTCTCTCCAAGACATCACGGCATCACGATTTGCGCGGCGGGACCAAGCGGTCGAATGGCTGGCGGTCAAGGCTGCCCGTCGCAGCCTGCGCACGCCACGCTCGAACGAGCGCGACCCATGCGCGAGTCCTCCGCAGTTCGAGCAGGAGGTCGCGTGGCAGCGCAGCCGTCGCCTCGTGGATGGCGTAGCACACCAGGCGATGCCCTTCATTCTTCCCATCGCCGTCCGTGCGCTCGACGGCCGCGTACAGCGGGTGGACGGTGTCGCCCTTCTTCATGGTTCGCGCATACTTCGAGTGGAAGAGAATCGGCGCATCCGTGATCGCACATCGGTAGTTCTGGCTGCGCGCGAGCTGATACCAGTACCCGACGCTCATTCCATGGCGCGGCTGGTTCCGCTTCGCCCATCCATGCGCGCCGAGCTCGTCTACGAAGTCGTCGGTGCGGACTCGGATCCTGCGCTTGGTTCCCTTTGACTTTGTCATGACGCGGACCTCCTCCGTGAAGGCTACCCGATGCCGCAGGATGCCGCGGCTTTCAGCCCCCCGGCGCGGAGATTGAAACCTCGATGCACGCCGCTCGGCGTCGATTCGCTCGAGCGAACTGTTCGGTGCGAACCGTTGCTCCGCGCGCACGATTGCGTGTTCGCCGTCCTCGCGATGGAGAGGGAACCGGTCAATCCAAGGCTCTGAGCGACAGGCTCTGAGCGACGCGCTCTGAGCGACGGGCTCTGAGCGACGGGCTCTGAGCGACGCGGCCGCGGGGCGCCGAGCTTGTCCGCTCGCAAGACCCGACACAGAAAACCACGGGCGCCCCTGCGAGCGCCCGTGGTTCGTGCGTCCCTTTCCGCACTTCCTGGCCCCCCATCGGCCCTCTCCGCCCCGAAGGCGAAGTGGCGGCCTCAGCGACGGCGGCGGCGCGTGCCGAGCACGGCGGCGACGCCCAGCATCGCGATGGCGCCAGGCGCGGGCACGACGCTGTTGAAGCCTTCGATCGACGCGTCGCCGACATCGGCGCCCGTGAGGTTCGTCTGCGCGAGGCCGAGCTGGAGCAGCAGCGACGCGAAGTTCGACGAGACGAGGAGGTTGCCCGTCGCGCTGAAGGTGTCAGCGGTCGGCGCAGCGCCCGTGATCGCGACATCGAACAGGACGCCGAGCCCGCCGACGCGGTCCGCGACCTTGAAGCCGTTGTCGAACAGGATCTCGAAGTTGCCGACGGTCACCGCGTTGTTGAAGGTGATCGAGCCGCGGTGATTGATCGAGCCCGAGAAGGTCCCGAAGAAGTCGTCCGTGTCGTAGCGGAAGGTGGTCGGCAGGTCGGACGAACTCGGCGGCGTGATCACGAAGGCGACCGAGTTCGCGCCAAGATTGCCGGGCGTGATGACCCCGTCGCTCACGCCCGTGAGCTGCAGGTTCGCGGCCGCCTGGAGCAGCGCGAGGTCAAGAAGGACATTCGTCTGACCTCCGACGGTCTGGACGAAGCCCGCCGAGGCGGCGGTCGTGGCGCTTCCGGCCACAAGCAATGCGATAGCGGTGCGGTTCAAACGCATGACAGACTCTCCTTTTCAACTGTGCTGACGATTCCAGCGCTCTCCCTCCGCGCCGCGCGGCGTCCGCGCGACGAGGGGAGCGTCGGCCCAGTCCGAGCGCTCCAAAGGCTGGTTCTCCATGCCGCGGAACGGCGGCGGAGAATGAGAAATGATCCTGACCGTCATCTCGCCCTCGCGAGAGTCAGGACGCATGGAGTACGCCGCAGAGGCCGCGGCGGATTCAATTCTTCTTCGAAAGAAATTTGCGACGGCACAACGGCCCTCCCCCCGGTTCTCGTCGATCTCGGGCAAGATGGCGTTCCGACGCGCGGCACCGAGCCGATACACCCACCCGGGATCTCAATCGCCGAGTGCGGGGCCGCGGGCGTGCGTATCACCCACGGAGCATCCGCCCACGCCGCCCCTTCGCCCGCCAAGACCAGATGAGCCAGTCCCGCAACGCTTCCCTCACCCAGACCAACTGGGACCTCATCCGCGACGCGGCGGGCGGGTCGCCCACCTCGCAGTCGAGCCTCGAGCAGGTCGCGCGCCGCTGCTGGCCCGCCATCTACGCCTTCATCCGCGCCTCGGGCCGCAACCCCGACGAGGCCGCGGAGCTCACCCAGGGCTTCCTCTGCGATGTCTTCCTCGCGCGCGGACTCCTCGAGAAGGCGGATCAATCCCGCGGCCGCTTCCGCACGCTCGTCCTCGGATCGGTCCGCAACTACCTCGCCGACATGCACCGCCGAAAGACCGCCTCGACGCGCAAGCCGAAGTCGGGCTCGATCGGCAGGCTCGACGACCTTTCGGAGCGCACCTCGGAGCCCGCTGGCATGCCGGCGCTCACGCCAGAGGCCGCGTTCCACGCGCGGTATGTGGCCACGATCATCCGATCGTCGACCGAACGCCTCCAGCGCGAACTGCTCGCAGACGGCGACGAGGCGGGGTGGGAGATCTTCCGCGGGCGCGTGCTCCAACCCTCGATCGATGGCTCGGCGGCGAGCTACGAGCACCTTGCGCCGCGCTTCGGCCTCGGCAAGGGCGCGTGCGCGGCGAAGCTCCTCATGGTGAAGCGACGGTTCGCGTCGCTTCTCATGGAGGAACTCCGCGCGACGATCGACAACCCGAACGACCTGCAGGAGGAGATCGCGGATCTCCTGACGCTGCTGCAAGCGCGCTGATCAGCGGACTTTGATCAGGGCTCACATCACCCGAAGGCGCATCGCCCGAACTCGCATGACCCGAATTCGCACGACTCGAGTTCGCATGACCCCAGACCGCGCGACATCGAAGGCCCCATGACCACTGAACCCGACATGCCAGGCCATCACTCGATCACGAGCGCGAGCCTCAGCGACACGCTGCGCTGGGCGTTCGAACTCGACCAGTCCCCCGCGCTCGCCGGCGCCACCTGGATCACGCGCGAGATCATTCCCGCGGCGCGCGACCCGTTCGAGGCCATACTCGCGTCGTCGACCTCGCTCGATGCGCTGCGCGAGCTGAAAAACGCCTACAAGATGCTGCGGACAAGCGGCACGACCGCTCCCGAGCGGAGCCTCGCGGCGCGGCTCTACGCTGCGACGATCGCGGCGGCGCTCGTCCGCCACCACGCGTCGATCTCGACGCAGACTCCTGCCGCGCTCCAGCGCGCCTTCACCGACCTTGCGGAGGACGAATCGATGCCCGAGCGGCTGCGCGAGGTCGCGACCCTCGCCCTCGGGATCCACGGCCGCGGCTGACGGCGGCCCGATCAGCCGTCGTTCGAAGACCCGGCCTTCGCATCGGGACTCGTCTCAGGCTCGGCCGCCGTCGCTTCCACTTCGACAGCCCCGCCCTCGATGACGAAGCCGCCGCGCGGCCGAGCGACCTCGCCCTCGTCGGCTCCCGACTCGGGAAGACGCTCGAGCTCCGCCAGCTCCTCCTTCGAGAACGGCTCCCAGCGGATCCGCGCGGCGCCGAGCGAGTTCCCCGTCGCAAACGCGATGTCGACGAGCGCGATCTCGTAGGCCGCAAGCGCCGCGACCTCCCTGCTCTGCGCGTCGGCGAGGCGGGATGACGCGTCGAGCACATCCGTGCTTGTGCGGAGACCGACATCAAACTGCCGCTCCTCCGCGGAAAGCGTGCGCGCGGCCAGCACCGTCTCGAGGCGCGCCGCGAGGATGCGCTGCCACGACTGCGTTAGCGCATCGAGCGCGTCGTAGACCTCGGTCTCGATCGCGAGGCGCCGCGCCTCGCGCGTCCCGAGCCGCTGCACGCGCGCGAGGATCGCCGCGTCGAGCCGCGACCTCGCGGCCTCGTTCCCGAGCGGAATCTCGGCGCGAAGGCCGACATTGAAGCTGTCCGAATCGCCGAGGCCGCCGTAGGCGTCCTGCGGGTCGCCGCCCGAGCCCTGGATGTCGTAGCCATAGTCGAGGACGAAGAGCGGAAGCGCTGCGTTCCTGCGGAAGCCGATCTCGCTCTGGTCGATCGCAAGCTGCAGCTCGAGCTCGAGCATCTCCATGCGGTCCGCGACCGCGCGCGCCGCGAGCGCCGACGCATCGAGCTCGAGGCCAAGCGGATTCGGGTCGGTGGCGGGCACAAGCGGAGCGGCGCCGCCGACGGGCGCGTCGGCGCGGTTCATGAGCCGCTTCAGCGCGCGCTGGCGGATGCGCAGGTTCGCGTCGGCCACGATGATCTGCTCAAGCGTGCGGCCGAGTCCGCTCTCCGCGCGCACGACCTCGATCTCGGGCGCGTCGCCGCCCGCCACACGCCGCTTCGCGCGCTCGAGCTGCCGCTGCGCGGCCTCGTACTGCGCGCGGCGCACCTCGAGCTCGCGCACGGCGGCGTAGAGGTTCCAGTAGGCCTTGTCGGCGTTCGCGATCACGCGGATCGCCTCGAGCTTGGTGCGCGCGTCGGCGATGTCGCCCTGCCACCGCGCTACGCGGATCGAATGCGTGTTCGCGGCGACGCCCGCGCCGCGCAGGAGAGGCTGGCTCATCGAGAGGCTGAGCGCGGCAAGCCAGTCGTCGCCAGGCGCGCCGAACGACAGCCCGTCCGACCCGCGGTTGAGCGGGCTCGAGAACGAAATGTCGCCGCCCGTCGCGAGCGGCAGCCGCACGCCGACCTCCGTCGACTCCGAGTTCGTCGGCTGCCCCTGCGCGAGATCGGCGAAGAGGCTGTTCTCGTTGCGGCGGTAAGACGCGAAGAAGACGCCCTCGAACTTCGCCTCTTCAGCGGAGAGGTTGGCGCGGGCAATCGCGGGGTCGACGAGCTGCGCGCGCAGCTCGAGGTTTCCCGCGAGGACCGCGGCGCGCACATCCGCGATCGAGAGCGACACGGCGCCGTCCTTCGCGGGCGCCGCAGGCAGCGCGATGTCCGCGAGCGACCTCCGCGCCGCCTCCTCGAGCGGCACGGGCGCCACGCTCGAAGCGCCCTGCGGGTCGAGGCCGTCGATCCGCTTCAACCGCGACTCGGGCACGCGCCATCGCGGGTCGTTGTTGTCGAAGAGCCCCGTGCGGCAGGCGGACATCGAGCCCGCCGCGATCACGGCGGCGGCAAGCGCGAGTGGATGGAGCGTGCGTCGCGTCATTCGTGCCTCAGTGCCTCGATCGGGTCGAGCCGCGACGCCTTGATCGCGGGGAACATGCCGAAGATCACGCCCGTGGCCGCACTGAATGCGAAGCTCAGCGCGACGGCCCAGAACGGAATGTCCGCCTGCTCGAGCTGCGCACCCGGGATCTTCGTCAGGCCGAACGCGGCGAGCCGCCCGACCGCGATCCCGATGAAGCCGCCGACGAGGCAGAGCGTCACGGCCTCGAGCAGGAACTGGAGGAGGATCGCCATCGGCGTCGCGCCGACGGCCTTGCGCAGGCCGATCTCGCGCGTCCGCTCGCTCACCGAGACGAGCATGATGTTCATGATGCCGATGCCGCCGACGAGGAGCGAGATCCCGACGATTCCGCCCGCGATCGCCGTGATGCCCGTCGCGAGCGCCTTGAACTGCTCGATGAAGCGGTCGATCGCGGCGACCTGGAAGGTCTCGACGCCGCCCGGCTCGATGCCGCGCGCGCGGCGCATCACGAACCGCACCTCGTCCTGCCCCTCCTCCGCCGCCTCGGGGCTCGTGAACATGCCCTCGACGCGCATGAAGAAGTTGCGGTCCTGCAGCTTCGCCGCAACGGAGAACGGGATGAAGATCTCCGCGCTCGATGTGTTCATGCCGAAGAAGCGCGCCTGCGTGGTCTCGACCACGCCCACGATCGCAAAGCGGCGCCCGCCGATGATGATCGCCTCTCCCACGGGGTTGAGCGGCAGGTTCAGCTCCGTGATCGCGTCTGCGTTGACAAGGCACACCTGCCGCTCGCCGTCCTCGTCGATCTGCGTGAACGGCCGCCCTTCCTGCACGAAGCGGTTCTGCACCACATGCCAGTCGGGCCAGATTCCCGAAATGGTGATTCCCTCGATCATGCGGTCGCCCGCCTCGACCGTGAGCCCGACCTCCGTGATCGGAGTGACCGCCTTCACCAGCGTGCACTCATCGCGGATCGCGTTCACCTCCTCGGGCGTCACGCGGATCTTCTCCCACGGATACATGTTCCGCGGCGCGTTGTCGGGGCGGTTCGGGAAGACGAAGAACTTGCTCGCGCCGACCGACTCGAACTCGGAGAGCACCTTGCCGCGCAGGCCCGTGAGCGCCGCGATCACGGCGGTCGTGCTCGCGACGCCGACGATGATGCCAAGCGCCGTGAGGAACGCCCGCGACTTGTTCGCCCAGATCTGCGAGAACGCAAGCGAGATCGCCTGCAGCCAGAAGAGCGGGTTCAGCACGCCTCGCCCCCCTTCATGGCGGCGAACGCCGATGCGCCCGGAAGATGCCTGCCTGCCGCGTCCTGCGCCACGGGAAGATCGCTCAGGACGCGCCCGTCGCGCAGGCGGACCACGCGCTGGCAGTGCGCAGCCACCTCGTCCTCGTGGGTGACGATGACGACCGTCTGCCCCTCCGAGTGCAGCTGGCGGAAGAGCGCGAGGATCTCGGTCGTGGTCGCGCTGTCGAGGTTTCCCGTCGGCTCGTCGGCGAGCAGGATCGACGGCTTGTTGAGGATCGCGCGCGCGATCGCCACACGCTGCCGCTGACCGCCTGAGAGCTGGTTTGGCCTGTGGTGGACGCGCTGCGCGAGACCCACGCGGTCGAGCGCCGCCAGCGCGCGCGCGCGGCGCCCGCGCCATCCGCCCGTGGCGTAGACGAGCGGAAGCTCCACGTTCTCAAGCGCCGTCTGTCGAGGCAGAAGCTCGAAGCTCTGGAAGACGAAGCCGATCTCCTCGTTCCTGACCTGCGCGAGCTCACGCGCGCCCATCCTGCTCACATCGCGGCCGTTCAGGAGGTACGACCCCGCCGTCGGACGGTCGAGGCAGCCGAGCATGTTCATGAGCGTGCTCTTTCCAGAGCCCGACGAACCCATGATCGCGACCATCTCGTTGCGGCCAATCGTGAGATCAAGCCCCCGCAGCGCGTGGATCGTCTCGACGCCGACCTTGTAGATCTTCGTCAGGCCGCGCACCTCGATGAGCGCGCTGCCCGACGGGACGCGGCTATCAGCCATTCGAGTTCCCCGATCCATCGGCTGCAAGCCGCTCGGCCGCGTCCTTGGCGGTCTCCTCGCGCACGCGGTCGCCTTCCTTGAGGCGCTCGAGCACGCGGTACGGGCCCGTGACGACCATGTCGCCCGCCGCAAGCCCCTCGAGGATCATGGTGTCAGAGAGGTTCGACGGCCCCGTGCGCACGGGCGTGGGCACGGCCTTTCCGTCGACGACCTTGAAGACGATCGTGGCCTTTTTGCGGGCCGCGTCGACCAGAGGGCTCTCGCGAATCGACTCGGGCAGCTCGTCGAGCTTCCGCTCCATCAGCGCCTGGCTCGGCACGAGCACCCCGCTGCTGCGCCCGACGACGATGTCCACGTTCGCCGCAAGGCCCGACAGCAGCGTCTCGCCATCTGCAAGGTCGAGCTTGACCTCGCACTTGAACCACCCGCCGCCGCCGCTTCCCGCGGCACCCATTCCCGTCTCGGTGCCGCGCGAGAGCGCCACGCGCTCGACCGTTCCCGTGAACTCGCGGTTTCGGTAGGCGTTCACACGCACGGTCGCCGACTGCCCCGCGGCCACGCGCGCAACATCGCTCTCGGCGACCTTCGCCTTGAGCCGCACGGTGCCGAGGTCGGCGATCCGAAGGATGCGCGTGCCCGCGTTGTTCATGGTGCCGACGACGACGAGCTCGCCCGCCTCGGCGTTGAGCTCGGTGATCTGCCCGTCGATCGGCGCCGTGATCGTCGTCTTCTTGAGGAGCTCGCGCGCGCGCTCGATGTCGGCCTCGGCGGCCGCCAGCGAGCTCTCGATCACCGAGAGGCCCTCGCGCGCCGCAGCGATCTGCGCCTCGAGCTCGCGCACGCGCGCGACGGCGTCGTCGAGCGAGGCGCGGCTCACATCGCCCGTCTTGAAGAGCGCCTCCTGGCGCTCGAGGTTCGCCTTCGCGTTCGCCAGTTGCGACATCGGCGCCGAGAGCCGTTCTTGCTCGCTGCGCAGGCGGAAGCGCTCGCCATCGCGCCGCGCCATCTGCGCCTCGAGCGAGGCCTGCAGGTCGCGGTCGTCAAGCTTCACGATGACCTCGCCTGCGCGCACGGTCGCGCCCTCGCGGAACGGAAGCTCGAGGATGCGCGCGCTCACCTCGGCAGACACCTCGACCTTGACCTCGGGCTCGAGCTCCCCAGGCGCTGAGATCGTCTCGACGAGCTCACGCACCTCGACGGGCGCCATGCGCACCGCAAGCGCGTCGTCGCGCGACCCGAAGTCGGGCATGTACTGAAGGACGGAGGGGCCCGCGACCACGAGTCCGACGAGGGCGAGCCCGATGATCGCGGAAATGACGATGAGGAACGTTCGCACAGGATTCCCAGGAGGAGAGCGCCGCGGCCCGCGGCGACGCCGCACCCGCACCGCGGCGCGCGGAGGGGCAGCGTATTCCGAAGCGCGGGTGGGCGGTTGCCGACCCGCGCGTGCGTTCGAACGAAAAAGACCGCCCCCCCGGCAGAAGCCAGGGGGGCGGGATTGACACGCGGTCGAAGGATGCGCTGAAGTCGTCCGAAGACTCCCGCAGCGCCCCTCTCGCGGGCTTACGGGCAGGCGCCCCAGCCGTTGAGGAGGGTCGACAGGTCGGACGCGCCGACCGTTCCGTCGCCGTCGAGGTCGGGCGAAGCCGAGCCCCAACCGTTGAGGAGGGCCGAGAGATCCGCGGCGCCGGTCAGGCCGTCGCCGTTGATGTCCGTCGGGCAGTTGGTGCTGCAGCCAGAGAAGTCACCGTTGAGGGCGACATACCAGCGGGTGATGAACGCAGCGCCGATCTGCTCGGTCAGCTTGAACTCGGGGTTCGTGTCGCACGGGCCGAGCTTGCAGTAGGTCTGGCTGCCAGCATCAACGTTGTTGCCGGCGACCAGCATCTGGTAGCCAGCGTTCGCGGGGATGCCGTTCTCGCCGTTCTGGGTCGACGGGAAGTCGACCACGACGACGATGTTCTGGCCAGCGAAGTCCTCGACGCAAACCGGCGGGTCGTAGTTGACCGGGCTGATGGCAGCCTGACCAGCCATGAGGACCAGACGCGAGTCGATCAGGACGAGATCGCCACCTTCGCCACGGATGCGCGGAGCGCCGCCGTCGGTGTCACGGTAGATGCCGACGGTTGCGGGCAGCGGAAGATCCGAGAGGAAGAGACCGCAGGCGGTTCCAGCGGCGTTGGTGCCACGACGGACCGAGTAGAGGCCGAGGCGGACGCACTGGATCTGGCCACCGACCGTGCCAGCCGCGAAGGTGCGGGCATAGCTGTTCTCGGTCGTGTAGCCCGAGGCGCAGGCCGGGAAGGCCGGCTGAGCCGCGCAGCGGACGATACCCGCGGCGATCGTCTCAGAGGAGTTGATCGTCGCGGTGTTCGGGCCGGGGTTGGCGCAGGCGCCAGGAGCAATGACCACCGGGCAGCTCGACGGGGTGGCCGTCACTGCGATCGTGTAGTCATTGAAGCTGCCGCTGCCGCAGGGCAGGCCTTCGAAGAGGGCATTGCCCGCCGCGTCGGTCGCACCCACGAAGAGGAAGTAGTTGCCGCTCGAGAGGCAGACGGTGGTCGTCGTGCCGCAGCTGCCTGCGACCGAGGCGACCGTGCCCGTCGAACCGCACGCGCCCGAGAGGACGAGGAGACGGTTGAACTGGTTCGACTTCACCGTGACGGTCACGCTCTGGTCGCTGCCGACCGAGAGGCCGTACCAGTCGGTGTCGCGCGTGCCGCCGTTGGCCCAGAAGTTGCCGGCGATGGTCTGGCCGGGGCTGATCGGGGTCGTGGCGGGAATCGTCGAGTTGCAGCCACCGTTGGTGTCCTCGCCGCAAGCCTCGCCCTCGTTGCCCGTCGCCGTGTCAAGCTGGCAGGGCTGCGGGAGGTCGAAGTTGATGGCGCCCGTCATGACAGGCTGGGTCTCGAAGGCCGCGAGGCGGATGAGGTACCAGTTGCCCGCGGTGACATTCACCGAGACATCCGACGGATCGAATCCACCGCAGTCAACGAAGTCGTTGCAGCCGAGGAGGACATCGGGAAGCGTGTTGTAGTCGAAGCTCGCGGGGTTGCCTGCGCCGAGGTTGTAGATCGCGATCTTCGTGTCGAAGGTCGAGACGCCGCAGGTGTTCGCGCGGAGGGCGCCGTTGGCGGGAGCCTGGACGCGGTACCACACGCTGTTGAAGAACAGCGTGTTGGCCGACTGGCAGACATTGGCCGGATCATCCGGACCGTCGCTGTTGCAGTTGGCGAGGTTGAAGTTCACCGACGAGTCGGCGGAAACGACGGTCGCGTTGGGCGCGCAGTCGTTCGGAACGGCGGGGTTGGCGCCGTCGCAGCTGTAGATGAAGATGCCGCACTCGGTGATCGCGGTCTCGACGCAGGACTGGTCCCAGCCGAGGTCGCAGCAGAGCGGGTTCACGGCGCAGACGGCCGCGCAGCAGACGGGGTCGTTGCAGCCCTGGCCGCCGTGGGCCTCGCCGCAGTCGCCGGTCGAGTTGCCGCAGACTTCGCTGGCGCCGATGAAGTTCACGGTGATGTTGCCCGTGCCCTGCTCGCCCTGGTAGCCGCCGATGCGGATGAAGTAGGTGGTCCCGCCGACGACCTCGAAGTCAGAGACGAGCGAGTAGAACTGCTGGCAGTTCGCGTTCGGGGTTGCATCGCCATTGCAGGCGACCTGCGTCAGCGAGTTGCAGGTGCCCGCGTAGATCACCATCGAGGTGTCGAGCGAACCCGCGGGGGAGCAGGTCGAGAAGGTCGCGCGACCGTTCTCGGGCGCGGTGAACCTGAACCACACATCGGGGTTCGAGGTGCCCCACGCCAAGAACGTGTTCGGGCACTGCGTCTCATCAGGCACTGGGTTCGCGCTGGAGGTCGCCGCGGTCGTGTCGAACGCCGCGGGGACATCGTCCACGAGCACCGTGGCCGTGGAACACTCGTTGTTGCCCAGCGCCGGCACCGTGACGCCTGCGGCGAGCAGGACGGCCATGGTGAGGCTCGTACCGGTATTCATCTTCATCGCATCGCTCCTTGAAGGGTCTTCTTTGGGCTCAGGCCGTGCTGTGCGCCTGAACCGCGCCTGCGGGTAGGACCTGGTGGTCCGGGGAACTGCTGCGTCGGCCGAAACGACCGGCCGACGACCGAACGCGCACCCACGGACGCGCCGTGAAACCACGGCGCCCCCGAGCGGAGCGCGACTTCTTAATCTAATCCAAGACCCGTGGAGTCTAAATCGAAACCCGTTGAAAGCCTGAAATCGTTCGACTTCGCCGCCCTCGTCTGAGTTGACCGCGCGATCGGAACCGAGGTCGGACGCGAACATAGTCTGAGAACTGCGACATCCCGCGTCGCGTGGCGCCTCCAACCAGCCCGTGCTCGGGCCGGTCGGGAGCACGAGGCAGCGGCACAGGGGAGCCCGGCGGAACCAACATGCTGTAGGGTCTGGCGAGTGCGTGGAGCCTCACACGCCGCGCTCAGCGCGCGCGCTCGATCGTGACTGTCAGCCTGAGCGAGGTGAGCTGCTCGGCGACCAGTTCCGCGTGTTCGCGGTGCGTGGCGAGGACGAGGGCGATTCCCTTCTTGTGGGCCTCCATCGTGCAGCGCGTGGCAGCGGGGACGCTCAGCCGCGCGAAACGGCAAAGGGATTCGACGACGAAGGTCATCTCGTTGATGTCGTCGTTGTGGAGGACGACATGCCACGGAGGAAGCGTCTCGGTCGGGGTGTGCGGCGTCGGCGCAGGCCGCGTCGCGCATGCTCCAGACTGTGCATCGTCCCTGCTCGTGGTGCTCATGTTCCGTTGCTCCTCGGGTTCCATCGTTGCTCGTTGGCGGTCGTCTGCATTCACCACGGAACGCTCGTCCGAGCGCTTCGGGCGGCCGACGCCGTTTCTGAAGCGCGTAGTATAGGCGCACGGCTCCCCGAAGGCTGCGTTTCCTGCGGAACTTCAGCGGAAATGCGCACACGGGCAGACATCGACGCCGCTGCGAGGCGCCTTGCTCGGGCAGGCAAGGCCTCCGCGGGGCTCGTCAGGCCTTGCGCCAGTCGACCACGAGCTTGCCGAACTGCTCCCCCGCCTCGAGCCGCGCGAACGCGTCGCGCCCCTCGCTCGGCGCGAAGACGCGATCGATCGTGGGCGAAATCGCCCCAGAACGGAAGAGCGAGACGACCTCTCGGAACTCGCGCATGTCGCCCATCGTCGACCCGACGACGCGCAGCTGGTTCCAGAAGATGCGCGTCAGGTCGGTCGTGGCGTCGGGGCCCGTGGTGGCGCCGCAGGTGGCGAAGGTGCCGCCGCGCGCGAGGCTCTTGATGCATGGCCCGTGGATCGCCTTCCCCACGCTGTCGACGCAGAGGTCGACGCCGCGGCGCCCCGTGAGCTGGCGCACCTCGCGAGACCAGTCCTGACCTTGGTCGAGCACCGCGTGCGAGGCGCCAAGGGCGCGCGCGCGCTCGAGCTTCCACGCGTGGCGGCTCGTCACGATCGTCTCGCAGCCGAAGTGGCGCGCGATGGCGAGGGCCGCGAGCGCGACGCCGCCGCCGATTCCCGTGATGAGGACGCACATCCCCGCGCGGAGCCCCGCCTGCGTGACCATCATGCGCCACGCCGTGAGGTGCGTGAGGCCGAACGCGGCGGCCGCGACGGGGTCCGCGTCACCGATCTCGACGAGGTTCGCCGCGGGAGCCGTGAACCTCTCGGCGAGGCAGCCCGGTCCGTGCTCGCCGATCATGTGGATGTCGGCGGGCGCAGGGCGCGCCCCGGGGAGGATCGGATCAGGCTTGGGCACGGCGGCGTTCAGGAGGACGCGGCGCCCGATCCACGCGGGGTCGACGCCCTGCCCGACCCCCTCGACCACGCCTGCGCCATCGGAGCCCGAGATCGCGGGGTAGCGGATGTCGATGCCTGGAAGGCCGCGGCCCACCCAGAGATCGAGGTGGTTCAGGGCGGACGCCTCCGTGCGAACCACGACTTCACCCGTCTGAGCGACGGGATCGGGGTGGTTGGAGACGAAGGCGACGTTGGGGAGGACAGGTGTGCCCTGCCGTTCGATCGTGATCGCGCGCATCGGGCCGAGTGTAGATGGCGCAGCCGATCTCCGCGACACCCGTATCATCGCCTCCATGCTCCGCACATCCGCCGCCCTTGTCTCGGCCCTCGCCCTCGCAGTCTCCGCAGCAGCCGCCCCCGCGTCGCAGGCCGCGCCCGCACGCGCCCCGCAGACCCAGCCGCAGCAGGCCCAGCCTCGGCAGCCAGCACAGCCGCAGGTCGTGAACCCGAAGAGCATCGAGATCCCTGGGCCGATCAAGGCGGAGCCCGCGACAGTCGACTTCGGGTTTGTGGAGCCGGGGACGACGGTCTCGGCGACCATCAAGCTGATCAATCCGCTCGACCGCCCCGTGACCATCGGCGCCGCCAAACCGACCTGCACCTGCACGACGGTCGACATGGTCGGCAAGGTGATCCCTGCGGGCGGCTTCATCGAGATGCCCATGTCGATGAAGACCTCGCAGTCGGTCGGCAACAGGTCCGCGGCGGTGAACATGGCCTTCGAGGGGATCCGCCAGATCCTCGTCGTCGAGCTGCGCGCGGAGACCGCCTACACCGTTCGCGCGACGCCGAGCTTCATCGATGCGCGCGCCCCTGAGAGCATGAAGGGATCCTTCGAGGTCGTGTCGGCCGACGGCGCACCTTTCTCGGTTCTCTCGGTCGACGGCAAGCCGCCCGTCACCCTCGACGGCTCACCAATGCAGCCTGCCGCCAAGCATGTGGTGCGCTACGACTTCACCACCGAGGGCGGCCTTCGCAAGGGCGTTCCACCGTTCCTGATCGTCGAGACGGATCACCCGAAGTCGCCTGTGATCGACCTCCGCGTGCGGCATGAGACGACGCGCATCACGCCCGCGCTTGGCTTCGCCGAGTTCCGCGCGAACTGTGGCGAGATGAAGCCGAAGGGCGCCATGGAGTTCGATGTCGAGATCAAGATGATGGGCAAGACGCGCATCGAGCGCATTCAGAGCCTCGACCCCCGCTTCCAGACCGACCTCGTCCTCCAGCGCGACCAGGACGACCTGCTCATCGTCCGCACCCGCGTGACCGACCTCGGGCAGCACAAGGGCCCGTTCCTCGTCCCCTGCCGCTTCTTCGCGCGCGGGCGGCACGGCGATTACTGGCTCTTCGGGACGGTGCGCTGACCTCTCGGGCGACCTCTGCGGCGGGGAAGGCCGTTGCTTGGGCCACTGCGTAGGCCTCGCGCGGGTCTTGTGGGGGTCTTGTGCGGGCGCGTCACACGAAATCTTGCGTTTCGAGCGGTGTTGCAGGGGATCTTGCGGCTGCGGCGAATCCACGACGGTTCGTCCGCGAAACCCGCGGCATGATCCTCCAGGCACCAACCACCGAGGCGATTCGCATCCGCAAGTATCCGAATCGGCGGCTCTACGACACGAGCCGCTCGACCCACCTCACCCACGACGAGGTGCTGGCGATCGTGCGACGCGGGCTCCGCGTCCAGATCTCGGACAGCAGGACCGAGACGGACATCACGAACGAGGTGCTGCTGCAGATCCTGATCGCCCGCGCACCCGAACTCGTGGCCGCGCTGCCGACCCAGACTCTTCTGGCGATCGCCCGCGCGACGCCGGAGTCGGTGGCCAACGCAGCCGCCTCGCTCGCGTCGTCGAATGGCTCTATCACTGATGCATCGCGGGGCTCCGCATCGACGGCGCAGTCCTCGGCCTCGCGCTGAGTTCATTCGTTCGGAGTTCCTGCAGGGAGTCCGTGCGTTGCCGCAGGTCGCCTGAGCGCGGGGCTCTCTCGAACAGGGTGGATGGCTTCCTTTGTGGAACCGTACACTTGGCGCATGCATCTCCATGCGCGACGCCGCTCTGGTCCAACGAAAGCGATCTTCGCTGTCCTCGTCGTGGCCGCGCTCGCGGCGGCAGCGCCGCCCGAAGGCCCAGCCGGAACTCCGCCGATTGATCCGCGCATCGACGATGCGCGCATGACCTCGTTGCCCGCGCCGCAGGACTCGGTTCTGGCGGGCGTGCTGCGGACCACGCCGCCCGCGCCTGTTCACCGCATCGCCTCGCGCGCAGGCGATGTTCCGCTCTCTGAGGCGGACTTCGCGCGCGCACGAGAGGCGATTCGCAGGGGGCTCGCCTACCTCGCGAGCGTGCAGACTCCGCGCGGCACCTTCTTCGAGTCGGTCGAGGTGACGCCGACGGACATGGAGCCGCGCAAGCGCGCCGCGAGCCTCGCGGTGACGGCGCTGGCGCTCAAGGCCTTCGTGCAGGCGGGAGACCTCGGCAGCGAAGCCGCGCGCGACGCGGCGCGACGCGCGGTCGAGGCGGCGCTCGTCGATGACGCCGCGCGCGCCCGTGCGACCGAAGGCGGCATCGGCAACTATGTGATGAGCGCGGTGGCGAGCGGCCTCGCCGCGGTCGGCGATGAAGACGCGCGCGCGGGCGCCCTCCGCGCGGTCGAGTGGCTCCGGCGCAACCAGTGGGATGAAGGCGAAGGCGTCGCCGCAACGCGCGACTGGTACGGAGGCGCGGGATACGGAAACGGCAAGCGGCCCGACCTCTCGAACACGCAGATGATGGTCGAGGCGATGCACGACGCGGGCGTGTCGCCAGAGGACCCCGCGATGCAGCGTGCGCTTGCGTTCGTCGCACGCACCCAGAACCGAAAGGCGACGAACCCCGCCGACTGGGCCCAGAACGGCTCGGGCGACGGCGGATTCGTGTACTCGCCCGCAAACGGAGGCGAGAGCTTCGCGAGCGAGGACGCGGGCGAGGGCCGCTACGGCGAGAAGCTCGCGACGAAGAGCCTGCGCAGCTACGGCTCGATGACCTACGCGGGGTTCAAGAGCATGCTCTACGCGGGCCTCTCGCCCGAGGACCCGCGCGTCAAGGACGCGCTCTCGTGGATCGAGCGCCACTTCACCTTCGCGGAGAACCCGGGCCTCGGGCAGCAGGGCTACTACTACTACATCCACGCGATGTCTCGTGCGCTCCATGCGTCGCGCAGGGACACGCTGCGCGACGCGGACGGCCGCGAGCGCGACTGGCGGAGCGAGCTGATCGACGCCATCGTTTCGAGGCAGCGCGCGGACGGCTCGTGGCAGAACGCTGTTCCGCGCTGGGAGGAGGCGAACGCCGACCTCGCGACGGTCTACTGCGTGCTCGCGCTCGAGGAGGCGATCAAGCCGCGCGTGACGGCAGAGTGACCGCATCGCCCTCGGCGGCGGGTGCTGCGACCGTGCGCAGGCTCCATGCGGCGAGCATGGCGGTCGATGCGAGGAGCAGCGCGCCGAGCACCTGGTGCGCGCTCGTCACGAGGACCTCGTAGATCGGGATGCGCGCATCGGTGCGGATGAGGACAACCACGAGCGCAGCGAGGCCGAGCGCGAACTGCAGGCCGATCGCGTGGACGAGGCCCTTGCCGAGGATGCGCACGGGTCGGATCTCACGCGCGCGGCTCGAGGCGTGCGCGCCCGTGACGACGGCGAGGATGACGACCACGAAGGCACCGATCACATGGCCCCAGATGGGCCACGCAGGATGAATCGCGGCATTTCCGTCGGCAGGCGGGATCTGGAGGTGGCGGTAGCTCGCCCCGAGGAAGAGCTGCACCACGAGCGCCGCGAGGAGAACGAAGGGAAGCGCGCGCAGGCGTCCTGCATCGGCGATGTCGGAGCGCACCGCGGCCGATTTCCACGCATTGCTCGTGACGCACGCGATGACGCACGAGAGCGCGAGCACCGCCTGCCCGAGCATGCCATGGACGATCGCGAGGAAGGTGCTCGGCGAGAGCTCGAGCGGATCGACCGCGACCGTCAGCCTTCCCGTGACGCGGAGTCCGCCGAGAAGGCCCTGCACGCAGACGATGGCGAGGAAGAGGACGGAGAGGCCGCGGACCCAGGTGCGCGGCTCCTCGCGCCAGACCACCGCGACGAGAACGAGCGCGGTCGTGCCGACGAGCATGCCGAAGAGCCGGTGCGCGTGCTCGTAGTAGATGCCGCCCTTCATCTCGCTGATCGGATAGAGCAGCATGTTGTGGCCGAACGAGTTCGGCCAGTCGGGAACGGCGAGTCCGCTCTCGAAGCCAGTGACGAGCCCGCCCGTGACGAGCAGGATGAAGACCGTGACGGCGCTGACGGCCGCAAAGAGGCCCGCGCTCGAGGGAAGGCGGAGAGGCCGCGCGCTGCGCGCGAGGAAGCCCCCGAACGCTGCGAGCGCCGCGCTCGACGCGAAGAGACCCACCACATACAGGATCGGCGTCAAGTGCGAGCCCTGCTGCTCGTCGCGCAGGAAGGCGCCGATCACAAGAAGGTTCGCGAAGGCCGAGACGAGCCCCACCTTCACGGGCGATGCGCCGCCGCGACGCGCGATCGCGCCGAAGAGGACGGGCATGGCGAGCGTGAGGACGAAGAGCGCCTCGCCGATCCAAAGCCCCGGCGCGAGCATGGCGACATAGCCGATCGCCCACATCGCGACCGTGGCCGCGAAGCCAAGCGCCAGGTGGACGGTCTTGATCCGCGAGGCGATCCCGAGGACCAGCGCGGAGCCGACGATGAAGAGGGCGAGCAGCACGCCGAGGCTCGTCGGCTCGGTGGCCGCAGGCAACGCTGCGAGGGCTGGGTCTTCCGTCGTCATGGGTGTGGCTCCCGAAGTGGCGTCTATAGTAGGATTCTCCCCCCGAGCCGCAGATGCCCGAATCGAACGAAGCGCGCGCAGCCGAGATCCTCGGAACCGCAGAGGACCCGCTCCTCGTCGGTCAGGCTGCCGCGTCCGCAGGAGCTTCGTCCCTTCGAGCGGCCGAAGGCGCGGTAGACCGCGATGCGCTCGACCGCGAGCTCATCGCGCAGGACCCGCGCGGTTCGCCGCCGCCACGCGCCCGCGGCACGCTCGGCGTCTGGGCCGAGCTCACGAAGGTGCGCCTGAATGCGCTCGTCCTCGCAACGACCGCGGTCGGCTTCGCGCTCGGCACCGTGGGGCCGCTCGACTGGACCCGCCTCGCGTGGACGGCCGCGGGCACGGCGCTCGCGGCGGCAAGCGCATCGCTCTTCAACCAGCTCTTTGAGCGCCGGCGCGACGCGCTGATGCACAGGACGCGCGGACGCCCGCTTCCCGCGCGGCAGATCGGTCCTGCCACGGTATTCGTGGCCGCGGTGGTGTCCGGCTATGCGGGCGCTGCTGTGCTCGGCCTCACGGTCGGGCTCCTTCCCGCCGCGCTCGCGGCGCTCAACATCGTGCTGTATGCGGTTCTCTACACGCCGCTCAAGCCACGAACGACCTTCAACACGCTCGTCGGCGCGGTGTGCGGCGCGATCCCGCCCGTCATCGGGTGGACGGCCGCCACTGGGCAGCTCGACCCGGGCGCGTGGCTTCTCGGCGGGCTCCTCTTCGTGTGGCAGCTCCCCCACTTCCTCGCGCTCGCATGGATGTATCGCGAGGACTACGCGCGCGGCGGCCACGCGATGCTTCCCGTGCGCGACCACGGCGGCGAGATCACGGCGCAGGCGATCGTCCTCTCGACGGTTCCGCTGATCCCGCTCGGGGCGAGCGCGACGCTCCTTGGCCTCGCTGGGGTGTGGAGCGCGCTCGTTGCCCTTCTCCTCGGCGCATGGTTCCTGTGGCTCGCGGTCGGCTTCTATCGCGGCCGCGACGATGCGAGCGCGCGAAGGCTCTTCCTCGGAAGCATCACCTATCTCCCGCTCGTGCTTCTCGCGATGACCCTCGACCGCGGCGCGATCGATGCGTCGGCCTTCATCCGCGGGCGCGGCGGCGTCGAAGGCGTCTCCGTCTCCCCCGTCGAGACGGCGCCTGCGGGCGCGCCCCTCGTCGAAGACCCACACGGTGGAACACCATGACCGACGCAACTCCTGACACAAGTCCCGAGTCGGGCGGCGCGCGGCGAGAGCCTGCGTCGCTCACGTTCGCGGGCGGCGGATGGGTGATCGCCCTCGCAGGCGTGCTCGTGGTCGCGCTCTTCATCTGGAGCACGCTGCCCGTGATGCTCGGGCGGCGCCCGACGGGCGACGGGCGATCGATCGAGAGCTATGGGTTCGACCTCTCGAACCTCGCGGTCGCGCGCGAGACGCTCATCGCGAGCGGCAATCCGCGCGGGTTCCTCCCGTCGCTCGACGACCCGAAGCATCTACGCGGCAGCGACATGGCCGTCTACAACACTCAGAACAGGCCGAAGTTCGTGGTGTCGACCGACCGCGTGCTCGGCGTCGTCATCGACGGGCAGCCGCACGCATGGCCGCTGTCGCTCCTCAACGTGCACGAGGTGGTGAACGACACGGTCGCGGGGCGGCCCGTGGCGGCGACCTACTCCCCGCTCTGCGACTCGGCGCTCGTCTTTGACCGAGCGATCGCGGGCGAAGTCCGCTCCTTCGAGGTCAGCGGGCTCCTCTACGACTCGAACCTCGTCTTCTGCGACAAGCGCGCCGACGGCGCGCCCTCGAGCCTCTTCTCGCAGCTCGAGCGCCGCGCGATCAGCGGGCCGCTCGCGGCCGAGGGCGTGACGATCACGCCGCTTCCAGGGGCCTCGATCACGGTGTGGAGCGACTGGCTCGCGCTCCACCCCGACACGACGGTGACCCTGCGCGACCCGCAGATGATCCGCCGCATGAAGGAGATCAGCTACTCGCACTACTTCCTGTCGCAGCGGTTCGAGGCGCCGTTCTCGCCCGAGCCCGACGCCGCGGCGATGGAGGCTGCGGGGCTGCGCGCGAAGAGCCCTGTGCTTGCGATCCGCGGGGAGGAGCGCTGGAACCTCGTCCCGATCGAGCACCTCGTGAAGGGTCTCGCGCCCGACCGCCGCACCACGCGCACGATCGACGGCGTCGAGTACCTCTTCACCGTGCCGAGCGGCCCTGCGGTTGCGCGCGTCGAGCGCGCGGACGGGGCGCCTGTCGAGGTGATTCCGCTCCTCTACTTCGCCGCGCAGGCGATCCTCGCAGAGCGCGAGGGAACCGCGCTGGTGGAGCCGTAAGCCGCGCAGAGCCCACGGCGCTTGGTCGGACTGAGCCAGGTGGCGTCGAAGCAACTCGATGCGACGGATGCGTGGCGCGGGGGCGCTTGCTCGAAGTCACGATCGCGAAATCACGATCGCGGTATCGCCGACGAAATCACACACGACCTCACGGAATCGTGGCGGGAACACGCCGGAACAGCGCATGATGAGTTGGGACGCGGCGGCCTCGCATCGCCGTCTCTCCCGCGCGTCGCGCGAGCCCTTCCAGGGGGCGTGTGGATGCGTGCGTTCGCAGGGGGCGCACGCATCCCGCGCGCGCGGGCTCGCGCTCAGCGGAGCGACCCGAGCCAGAGCGTCGCATAGAGCACGAGCCAGACCCCATCGAGGAAATGCCAGTACATCGCCGTGTAGGCGATGCCGCGGTGGTTCTCAGGCCCGTAGCGGGCGTGCATGGCGCGCCAGCAGGTCACGAGCATCGGCGGCAGGCCTCCGACCACATGCGCCGCGTGCAGGCCCGTCAGCACATAGAAGGACCATGCGTAGAGGTTGTCGGTGATGAGCAGGTTCTGCTCGACGAGCTCGACCCACGCCACCGCCTGGACGCCGAGGAAGACGAGCGCGAGGATCACGGTTGCGACCATGAGCCCGCCCTGGCGCGGGTCGCCACGGCGCCCGGCCGCGAGGGCGCGCTGCATGGTGACGCTCGAGAAGAGGAGCGCGACGGTGCTCACGAGGAGGAGCGATGGCGGCGGAGGCGCATCCTCGGGGACGAAGGTCGCGGCGTTGTCGATGCGGACCACGAGGTAGCCGAGGATCGTGGCCACGAAGAGCACGGCGAGCACGAGCAGGAAGAGCCACATGCCAAAGCGGCCCGCTTCGAAGCGGGCCGCTGGATCATCGAATGGGGTCTCTGGCTGCTTCATCGCTGCGCGTCATGCATCGCGGCGCTTCAGGACTCGCGCCGCAGGAAACACGCCCGCGCCACGCGCCCCCGCTCACTTGCCTGCGACGGGCGCGTACGGGGCGTTCTCCTGGAGATACGCCTGGACATCGGGCGGGTTGCCCGCGACGAGGTCCTTCTTGTACTGGCCGACATCCATCATGCAGAAGACCATCATCAGCACGACGAAGAGCATGCTGCCGATGAGGACCATGAGGTTGAACGGGCGGTCCCAGCGCAGGTGCATGAAGAAGAGCGACACGAGGGTCGCCTTCACCACCGCGATCCCGATCGCAAGGTAGATGTTGGCCTCGCCGAGGTCGATGTAGCGCGCCGCCACGGTGATCACCGTGAGGAAGAGAAGCGCGGCGCCCGTTCCGAACAGCGTCGAATAGGAGACGAGGTGGCCGACGAGCGGCTGCGGCTCGTTGCCGTGGGAGGCGTGGGCGTGGGAGTGGCTGGCCATGTGAATCGCGTCCTGTGCCTGCTGCTCAGTGGATGAGGTAGAAGAGTGGGAAGAGGAAGATCCACACGAGGTCGACCACGTGCCAGTAGAGGCCGACGAGGTCGACGGGGGTGAAGTAGTCGCTGCTGTAGGCGCCGCGGATCGCGGCCACGAGGATCCAGCCGATCACGCCGACGCCGATGACGACGTGGACGCCGTGCAGGCCCGTCATGATGTAGTAGATCGCGAAGAAGCGGTGCGTGTTCGGAGGCATCGACGGGTCGAGGATGTGGTTGTCCTTGACCACGGGCGCGAGGCTCGGCGGCTTCGTCGACTCCTCGACCATCGCGGCGGGAGCGATGCCCGCAGGGCCCGCCTTCGGCGCCGCGATCGCCGTGCGGTCGACGGGCGGCAGCGGAACGATCGGGTCGGCCGTGGCGCCCGCGGACGGGTTCACGGCCGCGATCGCGAGCCGCGGGTTTTCCGCGGGCGTCGGAGCGGTCTTGACGATCTCCCGCGCCTCCTCGGTGGCCGGCTGATAGAAGGCCTGGCCCCACTTCAGGTTCACCTCGAACTTGTGGGTGTACTCGAAGTACTTGATGACAAGGAAGCCGATCGCGCCCACGAGCGTGAGCGAGAGGCAGGTCACCAGCATGCGCTGCTTGTTGGTCTGCGCGGCACGGACCGCGAGCGCCATCGTGAGGCTCGAGAGGATCAGCACGCAGGTGTTGATGCCGCCGAGGATCGTGTCGAGGTAGTGGCTCGCGTAGGAGAACACCTCGGGGTTCTTGAAGCGCATGATCGCGTAGAGCACGAACAGCGCGCCGAAGAACAGCACTTCCGTCGCGAGGAACACCCACATGCCGAGCTTGCCCGACTCGAACTGCTGGTTCGGGGTGTCGAAGTGGTGCGCGAGGAAGGGGTACTTGCCGTGGTCGCCGTGCGCATCGTGGCCATGGTCGTGGCCATGGCCATGGCCGTGGTTATGCGCGTGCGCGCCGGCGGTTGGGTTCGAGCTTGACACGGTTCAGTGGCCCTTTCCGTTCTTGGTCGACGCGGTGTGCGCCTCTGTGTCGACGACGTAGCCTTCCTGCTTCTCGTCCCAGCGGACGGCGCTGAAGTCGTAGCAGTCGCCGACGCGCGGGGTCTTCGAGAAGTTGTCATGCGGCGGCGGCGAGGTGCACTGCCACTCGAGGCTGGCGCCGCCCCACGGATTCGCCGGCGCCTTCTTGCCCGCAAAGAGCGAGTGGAGCAGGTAGATGCCCGTGATCACGAAGCCGAGGGCCATGATGTACGAGCCGCCCGTCGAGATGTGGTGGTACATCTTGAAGGCCTCGGCCATGCCCTCGATCTGGTCGTAGCTGTAGTAGCGGCGCGGCATGCCCTGCGAGCCCAGCATGAACTGGGTGAAGAAGGTCATGTTGAAGCCGACGAACACGAGCCCGCAGGCGATGCGGCCCCAGAACTCCGAGTACATCACGCCGAACATCTTCGGCCACCAGTGGTGCAGGCCGCCGATCATGGCGATCAGCGCCGAGCCCATCATCACATAGTGGAAGTGCGCGACGACGAAGTAGGTGTCGTGCAGGTGGATGTCGGTCGAGAGGACGGCGAGCGGGATGCCCGTCAGGCCGCCGATCGTGAACAGGAAGAGGAACGACAGGCCGTACAGCATCGGCGTGTTCAGCGAGATCGAGCCCTTGTAGAGGGTCGCGAGCCAGTTGAACACCTTGACCGCGGAGGGGATCGCCACCGAGAAGGTGATCGCCGAGAAGAGCACGTTCATGAGCGGGGACTGACCGCTCGTGAACATGTGGTGGCCCCACACGAGGAAGCTGAAGATCGCGATGGCGATCGAGCTGAAGGCGATGAAGCGGAAGCCGAAGATGTGGCGGTGGCTGTGGACCGAGATGATCTCGCTGATGATGCCCATGCCCGGCAGGATCATGATGTAGACCGCGGGGTGCGAGTAGAACCAGAAGAAGTGCTGGAAGAGCACTGGGTCGCCGCCCATCGACGGGTCGAAGATGCCGATGTTGAAGACGCGCTCGATCACGAGGAGCGCGACGGTGATTCCAAGGACGGGCGTCGCGAGCACCTGGATGACCGCGGTCGCGTAGAGGGCCCACAGGAAGAGCGGCATGCGGAACCAGGTCATGCCCGGCGGACGCAGCTTGTGGATCGTGACGATGAAGTTCACGCCCGTGAAGATCGACGAGAAGCCGAGGATGAACACGCCGACGAGGACGGGGATGACGCCGCCGAGGGTGGTGTTGGTGCTGTAGGGCGTGTAGAAGGTCCAGCCCGTGTCGAAGCCGCCCGCGAGGAGCGAGTAGACGGCGCAGGCCGCGCCCGCGAGCCAGAGATAGAAGCTGAAGAGGTTGAGCCTCGGGAAGGCGACGTCCTTCGCCCCGAGCATGATCGGCAGCACGAAGTTGCCGAGCGCCGCGGGGATCGAGGGGATGATCACGAGGAACACCATGATCGCCCCGTGGAGCGTGAAGGCCTGGTTGTACTGCTCGGCCGTCATCCAGGTGACTTCACCGGGGAAGAGCAGCTTGGTGCGCACGAGGAGCGCCATCACGCCGCCGACGAAGAACGACGCGAGCACTGCGACGAGGTACATCACGCCGATCCGCTTGTGATCGAGCGTGAGGAGCCACGACAGGAGGCCGCGGCGGAAGGTCAGGTAGTTGTCCGGCGCTTCTGCTGCGATCGGACTGCGTGCGTCGAGGGTCGTCATGGCTTCGCTCGTTGAAAGGTGTGGTTCGCTGCGGTCGTCTGCCCGGGGTTCACTGCATTCCCGTCGCTCGGCGGCGGGGCCGTCGTCACTTGCCGATGTACTTGCCCTTGGAGTCGAAGTTGGGCTTGCCGTCCTCGTCCTTGAGGTTCTTCATCATGTCGATGAGGACATCGACCTCGGGGTCGCGGAGCTGGCCCTTGAAGGTCGGCATCACGTTGCCGTAGCCGTCAACGATCACTTCGCCGGGCGCAAGGATGGAGGCGCGGAGGTACGCCTCGCGGGTCTCGTACTTCCTGCCCGGACCGATGAGGTCCTGGACGGGCTTGCCGCCGTCGACCTTGTGGACCTTGTCCTTGTCGAGGCGCTCCCAGATGTTGCCCGTGCCGTCGTAGTCGCCCCACGACGGGCCCGTTCCGGACTTGCCGTCGAGGCTGTGGCAGCTGAGGCAGCGGCCGACGAGCTTGGGACCGCCGACCTTCCAGAGGATGGTCGGGTCGTCGGGGTTGTTCTTGGCGAGCTCGTCGAGCCAGCGCCCCTGCTTCGTCACCCAGTCGTCGAACTGGACCTCGCCGAGGACGAACACCTTCTGGTTCATCCTCGAGTGGTCCTTGCCGCAGAACTCGGTGCAGAAGAGAAGGTGGAAGTCATCCTCGCCCGTCGCGTGGTCGGCCTGGAACCACATGGTGGTGTAGCGGCCGGGCACGACATCCTGCTTCACGCGGAAGTCGGGGATGTAGAGCGAGTGGATGACATCGTTCGAGCGCATCACGAGCTTCACGGGCTTGCCCGCGGGGATGTAGAGGTCCGCGCTCGTGGCGCCGTTGGGGTACTTGAACTGCCAGCTCCACTGCTGCGCCGTGACATCGATCTGGTAGGCGTCGGCGGGGACCGTCTTCATGTCGACGAAGCCGCGGAAGCCCATGAAGAAGATCACCACGACGATGATCGTGGGCAGGATCGTCCAGCCGAGCTCGAGCGCAGTGTGGTGGCTCGGCCCGCGCGCGTAGACCTCACGCCCCTTCTGGCGGTACTTCCACACGAAGTAGACCATCAGGCCCACGACGAGGAAGAAGAAGAAGTAGTTGATGTAGTTGATGAAGTGGAAGACCCAGTCGACGGTCCCCGAGAAGTTCGAGGCTCCCTCGGGCATCCAGAAGTCCTTCGGGGTTGGACCCGAGGCTGGCGAGGTCTGCGAGAGAAGTGAGGGCATGGAATGCAGCACGGGATTCGCCTCTTCAGTTCACGGTTGCGGCTTCAGAGCCGCCCTTCGACTTGGTCTTCCTGATCTCGGCCCTCCAGAAGAGGCCGAGCCCGATGGCGAGCACGACGACGGTGACGGCACCGCCGATCGACATCACGCGACGCGCCTGCAGCACATAGCCGCGGGCGTTTGGGTCGTACATGTGGCACCAGAGGATGAAGCGCTCGAGCGTGGTGCCGATGCGCCCCTCCCCCGCCTCGATGAGCGCCATGCGCAGGTCCTTCGGCTCGAAGCGCGCGCCGTACATGTAGCGGCTGACGCGGCCGTCGGGCGTGATCAGCATGATCACGGCGGCGTGCGAGTACTCGCCGTTCTCCTGCAGGCGATAGGTGAAGCCCACGCTGTCGGCGACGGCGCGCGACATGAGCTCGGCTCCCGTGAGGAAGTGCACGCCCTTGCCTGCGCCCGGGCGCTCGAACTCGGCGAGGTAGCTTTCCTTCTTCGCCTTCGCGAGCGCAGCCGTCTCGGTCGGGTCGACGGAGACCGAGAGGAGCTCGTACTGCTCGCCGGGCACCCAGTCGATCTCCTTGAGCGCGTCGAAGGTGCCGTTGAGGACGAGGTTGCACAGCATCGGGCAGCGGTTGTAGCCGAGCTGCAGCACGATCGGCCGCTCGCCCGTGAAGTAGTCGCCGAGACGGACCTCGCGGCCCTGGTCGTCGACGAACTTCGCCTCGAGCGGCAGGCGCCCGTCAGGCTTCTCGATGATGTCGATTCCCTCGAGTTCCTTGGGGACGCCGTTGTTGATCTGCGCCCCCGCTCCCGATGCCACGCATGCCACTGCCGCGGCAGCAAAGGCCGTGCGGAGCGACTTGACGAGGAAGGGAAGGGCGAGGGTCATGGTTGTTCGTTTCGTGGTGTGAAAGGTCTTCGACGGGGAACTCACTTCGACTGGGCCGCCTTCAGCTCGATGGCGCGCTCGATCGGGATGCGGATCCTCTCGACGGTCTTGTCGTCAACGGTCTCGGTGTAGGAGCCGTACTGACCGAGGAGCCCCTTCTGCTCGAGGCGAAGCGGTGCGGAGAGCGTCGGGGTCTCTTCGATGACGCGCTCCTCGACGAAGTCGCCCTTCACATCGAAGAAGAGCACGCTCACCGCGAGGCAGAAGACGATGAAGATGATGATGCCGACGATGGAGTAGAACCAAGTCGAGCCCATCTCGGGGTCGTCAAGCTGTTCGGTTGCTGCGGGCGTCTGCTGCATGTCGTTGGTCCTGGAGGCGCGGTCCTGAATGCACGGTGCCGAAGGCGTCGGCCGAAGTCACATGTTCTCGAAGCGCAGGCTCTCGCCGAGGCGCGGATCGCGCTTCGGAACGAGCGAGGAGCGCGAAAGCGCGGTGATGGTTCCGGCGGCGACGGCTCCGAAGGCGCCGAGCGCGAGGAGGAAGTTCACGGGGTTTCCGAAGTGGGTCGCCGTGTCGGCGTACTTGTCGCTCGCCTGACGATAGGTCTCGAAGGTGGCGAGATCATGCGGAATCTCGGGCATCACGAGCCAGTAGAGGTCGACGAAGTGGAACGCAAGCATCCACACCGCGGCCGCACCAAGCGAGATGGCGAAGCGCTTCGGCCACTTGCTGATAAGAGCGACGAACGGGATGACGAAGTGGCCGAAGAGCAGCACGAAGCTCATCGGGCCCCAGCCGCCGACCTGCCTCGCGAGGAACCAGCCCGTTTCTTCGGGGATGTTCGCGTACCAGATCAGCATGTACTGGCTGAAGGCGATATAGGCCCAGAACACCATGCCGAAGGCGAAGAGCAGCTTGCCGAGATCCTGCATGTGCTCCGCGGTGACGATCCCCTCGAGAAGACCGAGCGAACGCAGGCGCAGCGTGACCAGGATCATGGCCGAGAATCCCGCCGTGGCGCAGCCGCAGAAGAAGTACACGCCGAACATGGTGGAGAACCACGCGGGCGAGAGCGACATGATCCAGTCGAAGGCGGCGAAGGTCGTGGTGAGGCCGAAGAGGATCGCGGCGGGGCCCGACCACTTCTGCATGCGCTCGCTCAGGCGGATGTCGCCCGTCGAGTCCTGCGCTCGGCTGTTCGACACGAAGAAGTGCGCGAGGAGCGCCCAGACCGCGAAGTAGACCGCTGCGCGAATCCAGAAGAAAGTCGGATTCAGGAACGCGACCTTCTTGGCGACGACATAGGCCTCCTCGGGATTGTTGGCCTTCAGCGTCTCCATGTCGGCCCACATCCACACCATGTTGGCGCGGCCCATGTCGCCGAAGCCGACGAACCAGAGGACGACGAACGGGATGAAGAGGATCCAGTACCAGCGCAGGTTGGCGGCGAGCGCCTCCGCGGGGCGTCGGACGGCGACCGACCAGCCCGCGCGCGTCAGGTGCTGCACGAAGACGAAGAAGAGCCCGCCGAGGCACATCGTGAGGCCGAAGAGGAAGGCCACGAGATAGGCCCGCCAGAAGTGCGCGGGCTCCGTGCCGAACGCACCCGTGTAGCCGATCGCGGCGCCGCCGCCGAGGCCGACGACCGCGAGGCCGAGGCCGATGTTGCGCATGCCGAGGGCGGGAGCGGGAAGCTCGATGTTCTTCGCGCCAAGGTCGACTGCGTGTCCTGTGGCGTGTGCCATCACTTCACCTCCGTCGTGTCGGCCGAGGCCGTGGTCGTCTGCGTCGCAGCCGCGCCGTCGCCGGCAGCCGCGCCGTCGCCCTGGGCGACATTCTTCGGCAGCTTGTCGCGCAGTTCGGGCGGAACATCCTGGATCGTCGCGTTCTGCGAGAGCTGCAGCGCCTGCACATAGGCCGCGATCGCCCAGCGATCCTCGAGGTCGATCTGCGCCCCGTAGCCCGCCATGTTGCGGATGCCATTGGTCACGATGTTGTAGAGGAGGCCGACCGAGTGCTCGCGCACGAGCGGATCATGCAGGCTCTTCGCCTGCACCCACGCCGTGCCCTGAACGGGGCCGTCTGCGTTCGACATCAGCTCCATCGCGCGCTTGTTGACCGCGCCATCGCCGAAGCCCGCGTAGCCGTGGCACACGGCGCAGAAGATGTTGTAGCGCTCCTGGCCGCGGAGCAGGAACTGCTCGTTCAGCGTGAGGCCCGCGGGGAGCGTGGTCGCCCACTCGCCGCCGGAGACGCCCTCGTAGAGGTGCGCGTCGAGCCGCGTCTCGCCCTGCGCGACGACGCCCTGCACCTCGGGACGCTGTGCGCGTCCGTCGGCGAAGAGCGGGTTCTCCGCCTGCGTCTTGAACTTCGGCTGGAAGTCCATGTCGAAGAAGATGTGGACGGGCCGATTCGGATCGGGAGTCGCGCGCACGCGCGCGATCACGAACGGCGGGATCGCGAGCGCGAGGGCGGCGACGGCGCCCGTGAAGATCATCCAGCGTGGGGGCATCGGGATCATGGGTTCAGTCCTCCACCGCCTCGACCGCCACTGGGTCGAGCGACTTGAGGAACTCCTCCGTCTTCCTCGGCAGGAACTTGGGATCGCGCGCCTCGATGGAAATGAAGAAGCGGTCGTTGGACGCGCGGCGGAAACGGTTCGACCTGAACAGCGGGTGGTAGAGCTGCGGCAGGCCGTTGAAGAGGAACATCATCGACACGGTCGTGAGCGCCGCGAAGAGGATGGTGACCTCGAACATGACGGGGATGAACGCGGGAAGGCTCATCGCGGGCTTGCCCGAGATCAGGTACGGGTAGCCCGTCACCCACACGCCCGCCCAGATCGTGAAGTCCCACGAGTTGGTGAACGCCTGCAGCAGGAACGCCGCGAAGGTGCCAGTCGCGCCCGCGCCGAAGACGAGGACGGGCAGGATGGTGCGCTTGATGCCCATCGCCTTGTCGAGCCCGTGCACCGGGAACGGGGTGTGGCAGTCCCACCACTTGTAGCCCGCGTCGCGGACCTTCTCGGCGGCGGCCATCAGGTCGCCTGGAGTCTCGAACTCGGCGATGAGGCCATAGAGCTTCGCCGGGTTGGCCGGCTGGCCTGGCTTGGTTTCGGTGGGGCTGGTGACGATCGTCGCCATGGTGGTGCCTCAGTGGTGCAGCGCTCGGTGGTGCAGCGAGAAGGTGCGTCGCTCAGTGGTGTCCGTGGGCCCCGTCGCGGGGCTTGTCGTGGCCGTGGCCGTGATCATGGCCATGCTTTCCGGCGCCCGCGCCGTGCGGATCAGCCTGCGGCATGATGGCCTTCACCTCGGCCATGGCGATCATGGGGAGGAAGCGGCAGAAGAGAAGGAAGAGCGTGAAGAAGAGGCCGAACGCGCCGACCATCGTGCCGATGTCGACCCAGGTCGGTGTGAAGAGGTCCCACGAGGTCGGGAGGAAGTCGTTCGCAAGGCTCGTCACGATGATGACGAAGCGCTCGAACCACATGCCCACATTCACGAAGATCGAGAGCACGAACATGATGGGGATGCTGGTGCGGATCCTCTTGAACCAGAAGAGCTGCGGCGTGATGACGTTGCAGCTGACCATGATCCAGTAGGCCCACCAGTACTGGCCGAAGGCGCGGTTGATGAACGCGAACTTCTCGTACATCGCGCCCGAGTACCACGCGATGAAGAACTCCATCGCGTAGGCGTAGCCGACCATGCATCCCGTCACCAGGATGACCTTGTTCATGTTGTCGAGGTGCCTGAGCGTGATCAGGTCCTTCAGGCCGAAGAGCTCGCGCGCGGGCACGGCGAGCGTGACCACCATCGCGAAACCCGAGAAGATCGCGCCCGCGACGAAGTACGGCGGGAAGATCGTGGTGTGCCAGCCGGGGAGCTGCGAGGTCGCGAAGTCGAACGACACGACCGAGTGCACCGAGAGGACGAGCGGGGTCGAGAGCGCCGCGAGGAGCAGGTACGCGCGCTCGTAGCGGTGCCAGTGGCGGTTCGAGCCGCGCCAGCCGAGGGCGAAGAGGCCGTAGGCGAGCTGCTGGACCTTGCCCTTCGCGCGGTCGCGCAGGGTCGCGAGGTCAGGCACCATGCCCGTGTACCAGAAGAGGAGCGACACGGTGAAGTAGGTTGAGACCGCGAACACGTCCCAGAGGAGGGGCGAGCGGAACTGCGGCCACATCTCCATCTGGTTCGGGATCGGGAAGAGCCAGTACGCGAACCACACGCGGCCGACGTGGATGCCGGGGAAGGTGCCTGCGCAGATGACGGCGAAGATCGTCATCGCCTCGGCGAAGCGGTTGATGCCCGTGCGCCACTTCTGGCGGAAGAGGAAGAGGATCGCGCTGATGAGCGTGCCCGCGTGGCCGATGCCGACCCAGAACACGAAGTTCGTGATGTCGTAGGCCCACATGACGGGGTTGTTGAGGCCCCACACGCCGACGCCCGTGACGATCAGGTAGCCGATGCAGATGCCGAGCAGGCCGAGGAGCCCGAGCGACCCCGCGAAGGCGATGTACCAGGCGAGCGGAGCCTTCTCGGCCTCGCTCACGCGGCACACCGTGGCGGTCACCTGCGTGAAGGTGTCCATGTTCAGGACGAGCGGAGCGCGTTCGCCCGGGCGGTCGACTGTGTTGTCGACCATCCGTCCGACCTGCGATTCTGGAGTGAGCGTGGTCATGAATGCGTTCCGTGATCAGTGGGCGTGGTCGTGGTCGTGCGAGTGATCATGCCCGTGGCTGTGATCGTGACCGTGGCCGTGGTCGTGGTCGTCGTGGGAGTGGTCGACGCCCGGGTTGCGGACGCGGCCGAGGTACTTAAGGCGCGGCTTGGTGTGGAGCTCCTCGAGCATCTCGTAGGCGAGCTTGCTCTTCGTGAGCTGCGCCACGCGCGAGGTCGGGACATTGAGGTCGCCGAAGACGATCGCCTGCGTGGGGCAGGCCTGCTGGCAGGCGGTGACCACGGTGCCGTCGGGGATCGACCAGGTCTCGCTGCCCGAGTCGACGCCGCCCGAGCGGGCCCACGCGTTCTTCGCGCGGATCTTCGCCTCCTGGATGCGCTGCATGCAGAAGGAGCACTTCTCCATCACGCCGCGCGAGCGCACGGTGACCTCGGGGTTGAACTGCATGCGCGTCCATCCCGCGGGGCTCTCCGTGATCGGATACTCGTGCGAGAGCATGTCCTTGTAGTAGGACGGCTCCACCTTCACGAGGCCCTCCTCGCGGCTCGGCGCGCGCTTCTGGTAGTCGAAGAAGTTGAAGCGGCGGACCTTGTAGGGGCAGTTGTTGCTGCAGTAGCGCGTTCCGATGCAGCGGTTGTAGACCATCACGTTGATGCCCTGCTCGTCGTGCACGGTGGCGGCGACGGGACAGACCTGCTCGCACGGCGCGTTCTCGCAGTGCATGCAGGCGACGGGCTGCACCATGAAGCCTGCAGGACGGTCGACATCCTTGCCGCGGAAGTAGCGGTCGATGCGGATCCAGTGCATCTCGCGGCCGCGCGCGACCATCGCCTTGCCGACGACAGGCACGTTGTTCTCTGCCTGGCACGCCACCACGCACGCGCTGCAGCCTGTGCAGGTCGAGAGGTCGATCGTCATCGCCCAGCGGTACTTCGCGCCGTCGAGGTTCGTCTCCTCCCAGAGCGAGAGGCGGTGGGCGACATGGGCGCGGTGACGCGCGAAGTCGGGATGCGCCTTGTAGTCGGAGAGCGTCGTCTCGCGGACGAGGCTCGGAAGACGCTGCTGGATGCCTTCCTGCGGCACGCCCGCGATGAGCGCGTCGGTGGCGCCGTGGTCCTGGGTGTGCGCGAAGCTGAAGCTGCCGCCCGTCTTCGAGAGCGACGCCTTGACGGCGCCGAAGGCCTCGGTGGTGCGGAGCGGATAGGCGTTGAAGCCCGCGCCGGTCGCGACGCGGCCCGCGGCCTCGCCGCGGCCGTAGCCGAGCGCGATCGAGGCGCAGTCCTCGGCGTGGCCCGGCAGGAGCCACGCGGCGGCCTCGATCGAGGCTCCGCCCGCGGTGACCTTCACCATGTCGCCGGGCTTGATGCCCATGGCGCGCGCGGTCTTCGGCGCGAGGAGGAGGGCGTTGTCCCAGGTGATCTTCGTCGCGGGGTCGGGGAGTTCCTGCAGCCATCCGAGGTTCGCGAAGTGGCCGCCCGCGACCTTCGCGTCGATGTGGAACGCGAGCTCGAAGCCGCCGACGGACGCCGCGGCCTTCTCGCAGAGGCCCGCGATCGCCGACGACGACACGCTGCGCGAAACGGCCTTCGCGGCCGTGCCCTCGACGACGCCGCGCTCGAGGTTGCCGCGCCACCACGCCTCGAAGGCGGTGCCAGAGAGGCCGCTCACCTTCATGTGGGCTCGACGGACGATCTCGTAGCTCGAGGAGACCTCGTCGCCCGTCAGGAGCGCGAGCACCTCGAGCGCGTTGCGGCCGCCCTGCGCCGAGTCCATGAGCGGCAGGATGAGCGGCTGCTGCAGCGCCACCGTGCCGTCGATGGCGTGGCCATCGCTCCAGCACTCGAGAGAGTGCGCCGCGGGGACATGCCAGGTGCACGCGGACGACTTGCTCGTCTCGTTCGCGTAGAACGAGACATGCACCACTTCGCCTGCCTTCGTCATCTTGCCCGCGAAGTCGAGGTCCGCGGGGGCGTCGTAGGCGGGGTTGCCGCCGAGGATGACGAGCGTGTCGATCGCACCCGAGGCGAGGGCGCCCGCCAGCTCGCGGATCGCGCCGCTGCCCGAGGTGCCGTCGCCGTCGAGGTAGACGACGGCGTTGCCGACCGAGCCGAGCTTCTCGTTGATCGCGGCTGCGATGGCGTGCGTGGCCGCACCCTGCATCGGGCCAGCGACCACGACCGCATCGCGCCCTGCGGCCTTGAGGTCTGCGACGAGCTGCGCGAAGACTTCCTTGCCGTGCGCGTCGAGGATCGAGCCCGCGCGCGCGTTCGAGGCGAGCGCATCGACGCCGCCGATGCCGAGTTCCTTCGCGACGAGCGCTGCGAAGACCGCGACATCGCTGCGCGAGAGCGCGAAGCGCTCGTCGGCGCTCATGCCCGTGACGGTGAGCGACGGCTCTGCGCAGTAGACGCGCGAGAGCTCCTGCTTCGACGGGTCGACCGACTCGACGCGGCGGCCCTTCGCCCATTCGGCGCTGTGGTAGACGCCCGTGGCGGGGCAGCCGAGGAAGTCGAAGTCGAGCGAGAGGATCGTGCGGGCCTTGCCGAGCACCGGGAACGCCTTCGTCGGCGCGCCGAACGCAGCGTCGAGGCCAGCGGTCGCGCCATCGGAGGTGCCCGCGTTCCACGCGCCCCACCACGCCTTCGGGTAGGCCGCGAGGAAGCGCGCCTTCATGTCTGCCTGCGAGGGGCCGCCCGTCGACTCGACGAGGACCGCGAGGCCCGCGCCCTGGTTCGCCTTGAAGCGCGTGGCGGTCTCACCGCACCACGCCGCGAAGGCGCTCCAGTCGCTCGCCTGACCCTTGCGGGCCATCGCGCGGCTTCGGTCGGGGTCGTAGAGCTCGAGAACACGCGACTGGATCACGGCGTTCGACGCGCCCGCGAAGGGCACGGCGGGGTTTCCGTCGAGCTTGATCGGACGGCCGTCGTAGCTCTTGGCGAGCACGGGCCACGACACGCCGAGCACCTCGACGGAGGTCGCGTAGCCCACGGGCACGCCCGCGACGCGTCCGGCCTGGGCCTGCGAGAAGGCGACGATCTTCGACTCGGGCCAGCGACGGCATGCGGCGAGGCCCGCGAGCGCGAAGCCCGCGCCCATCAGCTTGATGAAGGTCCGGCGATCCTCGCCCGAGGCGAGTTCCTGCGCGTTTGGCCCGAACTCGCGCGCCATCAGTTCACGGAACTCAGGCGTCTTCTCCAGGTCGTCGACGCTGCGCCAGTACTCCGAGCGCGCAAGCTTCGCGCCCGCGTCGTCGTTCTTGTGGTCGCAGCCGATTGGTGAGTCGTGCATCGTGGTCCCTTGCTGTCAGTCGTCGCGTCAGTCTTCGCGCGCTTCAGATGTCGGCATCGTTCGAGTCGGTCGGTCGCGGAGGCCAGCTCAGCGGTGGCAGGTCGAGCAGTCCTCGCTCGGGGCGATGTGGAACTTGTCCTTGAGCGAGAGGCGCTCCGACTCCGAAAGCTCGGTGACGGGGTCGAAGGCGAGGTTGGTGATGGTGCCGGCGGGGCGCAGCTTGTCCACGGGGTCGCGATGGCAGTCCAGGCACCAGCCCATCGACAGCGGCGAGCTCTGGTAGACGACCTCCATCGTGTCGATGCGGCCGTGGCAGCTGACGCAGCCGACGCCGCGGTTCACATGCGCGCTGTGGTCGAAGTAGGCGAAGTCGGGCAGCTTGTGGACGCGGACCCACTCGACGGGAAGGCCCGTCTCGTAGCTCTCCTTGACCTTCGCGAGCTTGGGGCTCTCGGGGCGTACCTGCGTGTGGCAGTTCATGCAGGTCTGCGTCGGCGGAACGCTCGCATGCGCGGCCTTCTCGACCGAGGTGTGGCAGTAGCGGCAGTCCATGCCGAGTTCGCCCGCGTGCAGCGCGTGGCTGAAGGGAACAGGCTGTTGCGGTTGGTAGCCGACCTCGAGCGTCTTGGGGCTCAGGCCATAGGCCACGAAGAAGATCGCGTAGAGCGGCGCAACGGCGCCCGCGACGATGATGGTCGGCAGCAAGAGGTTCGACCAGCGAGGGAAGAGAAACCTGCTCATCTCTGAAGGAGCTCCAAGGGCTTGAACTCGGGTGGTCTTGAACTCAGATGGTCTTGAACGCGGGCGGTGCGGAACTCAGGCGCGAATCTGTTGATCGCAGAGCGAGGAATCGACGGCAGAAGTCCGCGAAATGGGAGACAGATGCGCGCAGGCGTGCGGTGAAACTCTGCAAGCCGAAACAAAGGCCCCCGCCGAAGCGGATGCCAAAAACCAACGGGCGGACTTCGTGACAAAAATCACGAAGTCCAATCGGACATCGTAAGCCGACCTGCGAATCGCGTCAACGCTCCGCGCCGCCAGTGGCGCCGTTATCGGCAGGAGGCTGCGCGGGGCGTGAAGAGCGGATGTGGATCGCGTGGCCTGATGCAATCGCAGCACGATACAGGGTTTCAGGCTATCGGGCTGAGCTCGAAGAAGTCGATGGAGGTCGCCATCGTTTGTTCTCGGACCTCCTGTGGGGGCCTGCCCCACAGCGCCGCGAGGGCGTCCGCCACATGCGCCACGAAGCGCGGCTCGTTTGGCCTGACCGAACGGTGCGGCTCGGGCGTCATGAACGGGGCGTCGGTCTCGATCATGACCCTGCCGTGCGGGGCGAGGCGCGCGGCGGCCTGCGCCTCACGCGCAGTGCGGAAGGTGACGACGCCCGTGAAGCTCACGAACGCGCCGAAGTCGAGGAGGAGCCGCATCTCGCGCTCGCCCCCCGTGAAGCAGTGGAAGACGAATCGCTCGGGCGGAAGGCCCGATGCGCGCAGCACGGGAACGAGCTCGTCGAACGCCTCGCGGCAGTGCAGGACGACGGGTTTGTCGAGGCGCGGGTCTTCCAGGCGCCATCGCACGATGTGCGCCAGCTGCTCCTCGAGAAGCGGCCGCTGGACGGACTGCGGCGGGTCCTGGTAGTGGCGGTCGAGCCCGAGTTCGCCCCAGGCCACGCACTTCGGGTCGAGCGCGGCGGCACGCAGCTCGTTCCAGTCGGCGGGCTGGTCCGCGTAGAGCGGATGGACACCCGCGCTCGCCCAGAGCCCGGCGTGCGCGCGCGCGAGTTCCACGCAGCGGACGGCGTTCGCGGTCGTGGTCGAGATGGTGATCGCCCCCACGACGCCCACCTCGCGCGCGGCCGCGAGCACGGCGCCCACGCGCCCTTCGTACTCAGGAAAGGTGAGATGGCAGTGGGTGTCGATCACGGCGCGCGCGGAGCGTACCCATCCGAGCGCTTCGTCGCCCTGCCGTACACTCGCGCCACATGTCGCCAAGCGACCAGCCTGAATCAGACCTCGGCGCGATGAGCTTCGGAGACCACCTCCAGGAGCTCCGCACGAGGCTGTTCCGCGCGCTGATCGTCCCCCTGCCGCTCGCGATCGGGTTCTTCTTCATCGCCCCCGACATCCGCGCGCTCCTCATGGCGCCCCTCTTCGCGGCGCTGAAGGCGAACAGGCAGTCGATCCAGGTGCAGGCGCTCAACCCCGCCGAGACGATCACCACGGACCTCAAGCTGTCACTGGTGGCCGCCCTCGCCGTGAGCGCGCCGTGGGTGCTCTACCAGCTCTGGAAGTTCATCTCGCCCGGGCTCTATGCCCATGAGCGGCGCTACATCCACTTCCTGACACCGCTCTCGGGGGTGATGACCGTCTGCGGTACGGCGCTCTTCTACTTCGTGCTGCTGCCGCTCACGCTCCTCGTCCTCGTTTCGTTCGGCGCGGAGCGGCCCAAGATGCTGCCCGTGCCCGTGGCGGAGGTCGCGCCCGATGGCACGGCGCCCGCGAAGGAGACCGACGACGGCACGGGTGCCGCGCGGCCCCTGCCGCCCTCGCCGTTCGCCTTTCCTGTCTTTGCGGAGGACCCCGTCGCACCCTCCGCGGGGCAGGCGTGGATCTCGCCCTCCGCGCAGTCGCTGCGCATCGCCGTCCCGCTCGAGGACTCTTCGGCGAACGCGGTCGTCGCGCTCGCGGGCGAGGCGGAGGAGCTCCTCTCGGGAGGGGGCTCGTCCGTCGAGGGACGGCTCGCGATCCTCGAGGTACCGCTGACGGTGCTTGGCGGCGTGGCGCAGGTCTACAGGCTGAGCGAGTACATCTCCTTCGCGCTTCTCCTGCTTCTGGGAAGCGTCGTCGCGTTCCAGATGCCGCTCGTCGTCCTGCTGCTTGGCTGGGCGGGGCTGGTGACGCCGAAGTTCCTGCGCGAGAAGCGCAAGTGGGCCGTCTTCATCATGGCGATCGTCGCGGCGGTCGTCACGCCGCCCGATGTGACCTCGATGCTGCTTCTTCTCGTTCCGCTCTGGCTTCTCTACGAGTTCAGCATCGTGCTCCTCGTGCTCGTGCCCGCCCACCGCGTGGCGCGCGGGCGCGTCCTCGCGGTGTCGCGCTCGAGCCGCGAGCCAGACGAGGCGGAGGGCTCGGGCGACCGCTGGGGCGGAGGACCGCCGCCGTGAGCGCGGCGGACAGGGCGTTCGCGCGGATCAGGCGACGACGGCGGCGCGCGGCGCCCGCGCGGGGGCGCGTGACCGCGACCGATGTGCGCATGATGGACCGCGCGATCGAGCTCGCGCGTGCGGCGGGTGACGCGGGCGAGGTTCCGATCGCGGCGGTCGTCTATCGCAGCGACGAGATCCTCGGCGAGGCCGCGAACAACCGAGAGCGCTCGGCCGACCCGACGGGGCACGCGGAGATCGTGGCGATGCGCCTCGCGGGCGAGCGGCTCGGTCAGTGGCGGCTCGTCGACTGCTCGCTCGCCGTCACGCTCGAGCCGTGCGCCATGTGCGCGGGCGCGATCGTGAACGCACGCGTGGCGCGGCTCGTCTACGGCGCGCGCGACCCGAAGGCGGGCGCGTGCGAGACGCTCTACGCGATTCCCACCGACCGCCGGCTCAACCACCGCGTCGAGATGCACGGCGGGGTGCGCGAGGCGGCGTGCGCACGGCTGCTGCGGGAGTTCTTCCGCGCGCGGCGCGGCAGACGCGGATGAACGGCGCACCTGATGAGCGACCCCGACCGATTGAATCGTGCGATGTGAACATCCTGGGTGCCCGTGGACTTCAGTCCGCGGAATGGATGATGTCAGCCGTCGACTCCGACGATTTGCGTTCCGCATGCTGAAGCATGCGGGCACCCCTGCTTGGGGACTCCGACGGTTTGAATCGTGCGACACGAGACGCACGGGTGCCCTTGGACGAAGTCCAAGGAACGGATGATGTCAGCCGTCGACTCCGACGATTTGCGTTCCGCATGCTGAAGCATGCGGGCACCCCTGCGTCAGTGACTCCGACGGTTTTCAATCGTGCGACACGAGACGCACGGGTGCCCT
>WGMP01000004.1 GCA_016124975.1 Phycisphaera sp.
CATCAGGGGTGCCCGCATGCTTCAGCATGCGGAACGGATGATGTCAGCCGTCGACTCCGACGCGTGTCGTCCCGCAGGTTGAAACCTACGGGTACCCCTGGTTGGCGACTCCCACGACCCGAACCTCGCGACACGAACATCAGGGGTGCCCGCATGCTTCAGCATGCGGAACGGATGATGTCAGCCGTCGACTCCGACGCGTGTCGTCCCGCAGGTTGAAACCTACGGGTACCCCTGGTTGGCGACTCCCACGACCCGAACCGCGCGCCACGAACATCAGGGGTGCCCGCATGCTTCAGCATGCGGAACGAGTGGCGTCAGCCGTCGACTCCGAAGGTTCGCATCGCGCGACACAACGGCCCGAGGACGCGCTTCGCGTTTGCAGCCCCGCATCGGCTCTGCTCAGATGCGCGCGTGCTTCTTGGCGCGGGCGACATCATCGACCTTGAGCAACTTGATCAATTCGTGCTCGTGCTGCTTGCGGCGGTCGGAACAGCCCTTGGCGCGGTCGCCCGCGACGCGCTCGTGCATGGCGCGCGCGGCGCGCTCGGACGCGCGGACATCGGGCTCGCTGCGGCGCAGGTCGCGGCGTGCGTCGTCGCGGGAATGTGCGCGGGCCTCGGAGAACCCACGGCGTCGTTCCTCGTCGCAGGCTTCGCGGGCGGACTCTCGACCTGGAGCGCCCTCGCGGTCGAGCTCGTCGGGTGGTGGCGCGCGCGGCGGTGGGGTCTGATCGCCTTCCATGGCGCGCTGGTGCTGGCGCTCTCGATGGCCGCGTTTCTTGCGGGCCACGCCCTCGCAGGAGCCTCCGCGTGACGGGGGCGCGGCGCGCCATGCTCGTGGCCACGGGTGCCGCGTTCGGCGGGATCTTCCGCATGGTGCTTGCGGTGCTGCTGCCCGTCGCCGCGTCCGACCCTGCGCTTGCCGCGCCCGCGCTGCTCGTCGTGAACATGTCGGGGTCGCTTCTCGCGGGGTTCCTGCGCGGGCTCGCGGCCGACGAGGAGCGTGCGGGCCGCGGCGCCGAAGGCATGGAGGCGCTCATGGTCGTCGGCTTCTGCGGCGGGTACACAAGCTACTCCGCCTTCGTGGCCTCGCTCTACGAGGGCGTCGCAGGCGGGCTGCCCTGGACCGTTGCGCTCGCGGCGGCGACGCTCGTCCTCTGCCCGCTTGCGGCCGCGCTCGGGATGCGCGCCTCAGGCGGCCCGAGGGGCGGATATCCTGCGAAACCCGTCGGTCGCGCAGAGAGAGAGCCCGCTTGAAAGTCGTCCTCGCCCAGTTTCGCACGCCCATTGGTTCGCCCGACGCGCTGCGCCCGCACCTCGAGGCGCTGCGTGTGGCGAAGGAGCGTGGCGCGGACCTCGTCGTCTGTCCTGAGCTCTCGCTTCTGGGCTACCCACCGCGAGACCTGCTCCTGCGACACGGCGCCGCGGCGCGTGCGCACGCGATGGCGGAAGCGCTCGCGCGCGAGGTTCCTCCGTCGATCCTCTTCCTCGCGGGGCTTCCCGTTCCTGCAGCGCAGCGGCCGTTCCGAAACGCCGTGGCCTTGATCCGCGGCGGTCGAATCGAGGGCTATGCCACGAAGCAGTTGCTGCCGAGCTATGACGTGTTCGACGAAGACCGCTACTTCGAGCCCGGCGAGGCGACGACCGTGGTCGAGCACGCGGGTGAGCGCGTGGCGGTCCTTCTCTGCGAGGACCTCTGGCAGGCGGGCGACGCGGCAGGGCAGCGGCGCTACGCGCGCGACCCCGTCGCCGACGCGAGGGCGCAGGGTGCGACGGTGCTCGCGGTGCTCTCGGCGAGCCCATTCGTGGCTGGCAAGGACGCGCGGCATGTCGAGCTCCTCGCCGAGCGAGCGCGTAGGGCGGGGGCGTTCGTTGCGAGCGTGAACGCCGTCGGCGGGCAGGACGACCTTGTCTTCGACGGCGGCTCGCGACTGGTGTCGCCCGACGGGCGCGTGCTCGGCGCGTGCGCGCGCTTCGCGGAGGAGAGCACGGTCGTCGACATCCGTGCGGAGGGGAGCGCGGTCGTGACCGAACGCTCCGATCCCGACGCGGAGCGCTTCCACGCGATCGTGCTCGGCATCCGCGACTACTTCGCCGCGACGAAGAGCACGAAGGCGATCCTCGGCCTCTCGGGCGGCATCGACTCGGCGCTCGTCGCTGCGCTCGGCGCGGCTGCGATCGGCGCGGAGAACATCACCGCGCTCCTCATGCCGTCGCGCTACTCGTCGACGGGCTCGATCGACGACGCGCGTCTCTCGGCGCAGACGCTCGGACTCGGCCGCACCGAGATGCTGCCGATCGAGGAGATCCACCGCGCCGTCGAAGGGACCGTGGGCGACGCGTTCGCGACCGACGGGCTCGCGGGCGAGAACCTGCAGTCGCGGGCGCGCGGGCTTCTCGTCATGCTCGCGTCGAACGCGACGGGCGCGCTCGTCCTGACGACAGGGAACAAGAGCGAGTACGCGACCGGCTACGCCACGCTCTACGGCGACATGAACGGCGCGCTCGCGCCGATCGGCGACCTCTACAAGACTGAGGTTTACGCGATGGCGCGCATGCTGAACGCGCGCTTCGCGGAGTTCGGCTTCGCACGGCCGCCGATTCCCGCGGCGAGCATCGACAAGGCGCCGAGCGCCGAGCTTCGCCCGAACCAGACCGACCAGGACTCGCTGCCGCCGTACGAACTTCTCGACGCCGTGCTGCGCGTCCTCGTCGACCGCGAGGGCTCGCTCGACAAAGCGGTCGCAGCGACGGGTGCCGCACGCGAGGCCGTCGAGCGCATAGCGCGCATGCTCGACCGCGCGCAGTTCAAGCGCGACCAGGCGGCGATCATCCTCAAGCTCTCGCCGCGCGCCTTCGGCCGCGGGCGGCGCTATCCGATCCTCTCGGGCTGGGAGTGGTGACATGCCGATCCGCGTCCTGCCGCCCGAACTCGTGAACCAGATCGCGGCAGGCGAGGTGGTCGAGCGTCCTGCGAGCGTGGTGAAGGAACTCGTCGAGAACGCGATCGACGCGGGCGCGCGCACGGTGCTCGTCGAGGTCGAGGGCGGCGGCGCAGAGCTCGTGCGCATCACCGACGACGGCGGAGGCATTCCCGAACACGAACTGCCGCTTGCGGTCGCCGCGCACGCGACGAGCAAGGTCGCGACAAGCGACGACCTCGCCGCGATCCACACCTTCGGTTTTCGCGGCGAGGCGCTCGCGTCGATCGCAAGCGTGTCGCGCTTTCGCATGCAGTCGTGTGTGCACGGCGCTGCGAGCGGCGCGGAGATCGCGGTCGAGGGAGGCGCGATCGGACCCGTGCGGCCCGCGCCCGCGCGCCCGGGCACCGTGGTCGAGGTTCGCACGCTCTTCTTCAATGTGCCCGCGCGGCGCAAGTTCCTGAAGTCTGATTCCGCGGAGACCGCGCGCGTCACCGAGACGGTCGAGGCGCTCGCGCTCGCGCATCCGACCGTGTCGTTCGAGCTGCGTTCGAACGGGCGGCGGCTCCTCGACCTTCCCGCGACGGCGGAGCCCGCGAAGCGCACGCTCGATGTCCTCGGCGCGGAGCTCGAGCCCGAGCTTCTTGAGTTCGAGGAGCGCTTCCCCGAGCTCGGCGGGCTCGTCGTGCGCGGATTCGCGGGCAAGCCGGGAATCGCGCGCCCCTCGTCGCGCGCGATCCGCATCCACCTGAACGGGCGCCCGATCATGGACCGCACGGTGCTGCATGCGGTGCGCGAGGCGTATCGCGGGCTCGTCGACCCGGCGCGCACGCCGACGGTGGCGCTCATCCTCGAGCTCGATCCGCGCGAGGTCGATGTGAACGTGCATCCTGCGAAGAGCGAGGTCCGCTTCCGCTCGCAGTCGGCGGTGCATTCGGCCGTGCGCAAGGCGCTCGAGCGCACGCTGCGCGCCGCGAACCTCGTGCCGAGCTTCGTGCCCGATGCGCTGCGCGCGCCCGCGGAGCCGTACACGGGCCCGCGCGCGCCGCTCTTCGGAAGCGGACTGCCGCGCACGGCGGGAGCAGGCGCTTCGAGCGACTTCAGCGACTTCGCCGCGCTCGCGGCCGCGACGCTTTCCGCGCCCACGATCGTCGAGCCGTCCGCGGGCGCGGCACCGGCCGCCGAGCCCGTGCTCGCAGCGGAGTTCCCGTACATCCAGCTCCTCAACGGCTTCGTCGTCACGGAGGACGCAGACGGCATCGTCATCGTCGACCAGCACGCGCTGCACGAGCGCGCCATGTTCGCAGCGTTCCTCGCGCGGCTCGAGCAGGGGCCGCTCGAATCGCAGCGTCTCCTCGTGCCGATCGTGGTCGAGAAGAGCGCGCGCGAGGTCGAGATCCTCGGCGAGATCGCGCCGCTTCTTGC
Organism: Phycisphaera sp.; assembly: GCA_016124975.1. GTDB lineage: Bacteria > Planctomycetota > Phycisphaerae > Phycisphaerales > SM1A02 > QWPT01. The sequence continues at coordinate 4,349 of WGMP01000004.1, forward strand.
GCGCCTCGGCGTGGAGGCGCGCCCGTTCGGCCCGCGCTCGATCGCGGTCGAGGCGGTGCCGACGCTGCTTCACTCGCGCAACGCCGACGCCGCGGACTTCGTCGGCGACCTCCTCGACAAGGCGGTCGAGCACGGGTCGCTCGTCTCGCTCGAGGCGGCTTTGCACGAAGTCGTCGACATGATGGCCTGCAAGGCCGCGGTGAAGGCGGGGGACTCGCTCACGCCGACGGAGATTCGCGGGCTTCTTGCCATGCGCGAGTCGATCGAGCGTTCGACCGCGTGTCCGCACGGGCGGCCCACATCGATCCGCATCGCGCGCGGCGAGCTTGAGCGCCGATTCGGGCGAAGCTGAGGGCGTTCTACCCCGTGCCGTTGGCGCGGCTCAAGCGCTCAGCGGCGCTCGCTCGGCTTGTCCGACTCCGCGTGCAGCACTTCGGTGAAGACCGTCTCGCCCGTCTCGAGCATGCGCTCGATGTAGGGCCTGCAGATGCCGCAGCAGCTGCCGCACCCGTAGCGGCGCGCGATCTGGTCCATCGTGGCGGGGCGCTCGTCGAGCTTCTTCTTGAGGTCGCTGAAGCGAAGGTCGAAGCAGACGCAGCGGTCGATGACGAGATCGCCGCGGCCTGCGTCGCGCGCCGTGTCATCGCGCTGCGGCCGTTCCCTTCCTTCTGCTTGTGTCGACGAATCGTGTCCCATCGCTGCTCCGGAACCTCGCGTGGCGAAAGTCAGCGCGGATCATACGAACGGTCGTCGTGGGAAAGGAAGCCGTTCTTCGGGAAACCCATCACTTCATCGAGGAGTTGCGGAGTCGCATTTCCGCCTTCGCAGCAGTCGCACTCGCCGCGAACATGGCCGTCGAGATATGCGACATGCGTGCATCCGCCATGTCGGAACGCCTGGGCGCCCGCGTAGACGGTGGCGAAGTCTCCCTCGACCGTCGCGCTCGGTGCGCGCATGAACTTGTTCGCGCCGCCGCGCCATCCGCCGTCGCCGAAGAGCGCAGTCGTGTCGGTGCGGCGGAAGTTGCCCGTCGCAAGGCCGCGTCGCGCCACGGCCCATCCGTCGCGCCATGCGCCGTTCGCATCGACCTCGGGGAATCTTCCCTCTGCGCCGATGTACGAGGTGTTGTAGTTGTAGCCCGTGTAGGGATCCGCGCCGAAGGTCGACGGGCCGAGGTAGTCGGGGCACTGCTGCACGGAGGTCGGGCTCGAGAGGTAGCTCCAGAGAATGCCCGGGCGGACCACGCCGCCGGGATGCTGCTCGTGGTCCCACGCACGCGTGACGAGGCCGGCAGGCGACATCTCGTAGAGGACCGCCGCGGGATAGCGCTCTGCGTTCTGCAGCGCATAGGCGTGCGCCGCGAGCGCGAGCTGCCGCAGGTTCGACTGGCAGTGGCCCGAGCGCGCGTTGGCGCGCACCGCGCTCGTCGCTGGGACGACAAGCGAGAGGAGCACCGAGACGATCGCGATCACGACGAGGGTCTCGACGAGCGTGAGGCCGCGGTGCGCGCGGAGCGGTTCGTGCATCATCGTCCCGCTCCCCATGCCGCGAGGAGGATGGCGAGGTCGGACGCGCCGACGACGCCGTCGCCGTCGAGATCGGCTGCCATGTTCTTGCCGCCAGACGCGCCCCAGGCGGAAAGAAGCGTCGAGAGATCGCCCGCGCCGACGACGCCGTCGCCGTCGAGATCGGCGGGCGAACCGACGGGCTGCACCGCCGCGATGGCGTCGATCTCGGGCGACATGCCCGCCGCGCTTGGGCCAGAGATTCGCACGAAGCGCGCGCTTGCGAGTCCGAGCGCGCCGATGTCGATGCCTGCGCCGCCGCCCGACCCCGCGTAGCGCTCGACGACCTCGTCGTGCGAGAGCCCGATCAGCGCATGAATCGTGATGCTCGGGTCGACGGGACGCGTGAAGTCGCTCGCGACCTTGCCTGGAACGGTCGAGAACGGCCCCACATCGAGGTAGCCGAGCGTCGGGAAGAGCCCGTCGGCTGCGAGGCCGACGACGGTGCGCCAGTCGACGCCATCCGCGCTCACGGCGATGGTGCCGCCCTCCGAGGCGATTCCCGCGACGACGCCGAGCCCGAACGCGCCGTCCGTGAAGAAGGCGTTGCCGAAGACGAGGATGTCGACGCCGAACGGGTGGCGCGGGTCATCGAAGACCTCGCGGTCGAAGGCGAGGATGATTTCACCGCCGACTCCGAGCGAGACGACCTCGTTCGGGCGAAACGCCGGCTGGAACGGGGTGACGGCGCCCGGGATCAGCCCCTCGCCCGTGAATCGCTCGGGCGGTCCGAGCGCGACGAGCGGATTGTTGAAGCCCGCCACGGAGCCCGCGCCTGCCGTGTAGGAGACCACTTCCGAGGCGAAGGGAAAGTCCGCGCGCGACTGTGTGGCGACAGCGACAGCGACGGCGACGGCGACGGCGACGACTCCCAGCGTTTGACGCATGCTGCGGTGCGCCATCCCGAGACGGCTTCTCGCTCGCGACGACGAAGCGGGGCATCTCGACGGAGCATGAGAAAGGGAAACGGACAGAAGGCTGCGCGACAGGCGCATGTGGCACTCCTTCCGGGAGCTCGCGCCCGGATCGGGTGCGCTCCGTTCCGGGAGCGCGCGGCGAGTGTCCGAACGGACACCGTCGTGCCTGGGCAGGTCTTCCGACTTCAGGACCGCCAGAGGCGGCGCTGCAGGCGCCTTCCCGGCCCGAGGGCCAGTGGCTGCCGCGCGAGAAACCTGCGCGGCTGCATGCAACGGGATGCGTACATCCTCCTGTCACGGCGGCGCGACCGCGGCGGATTTTCACCGCCTTCCCTCGCCGCGACGCACGCGCGTCGCGGCGCCGAAGTTGCCTTCGGACGCCCAAGCGGCGCGAGTATACGGACCAACGCCTGTTGACGGGTTCTTGTCGCGGGCTGTACATTCCACAATCCGCCTCGGAGCGACCTCCGAGCGGACCCTTAGGAGACCTCGATGCTGTTCCAGCCGACCGTGAATGCGTCTGTCCGCGCCCGCCGCACGCTCTCGACGATGCTCGTCGCGACGGGGCTCATTGCGACGGGGCTCCTTGCCACCGCGCCGACCGCGCTCGCACAGGATGAGTCGGCTTCTGGCAGCGGCCAGCGCGACCTCACGGGCGTCACCAAGAGCCTGTCGGACTTCGTCCACTATGTGCTGATCGGTAAGACCGACCTGGCCCAGGCCGCCGCGGAGGCCGTGCTCTCCGCGAACGCGACCGACGCCGACCTCGCGAGCGTGGTCGACGAGCAGGGGCTCGCCGAGCGTCTCGACCGCGCCATCTCGCGCAGCCGCCTGATGGGAGAGGTCTCCGATCTCGCGACCCGCATCGAGGACCGAGTCGAGGACGGCCGCAAGATGCTCGCGCGCAACCCCGCCCGCATCGGCGAGGCGATCGAGATGCTGAGCAAGACGCTCCGCGAGCGCATGATCGCCGAGGAGCGCATTACCGCCGCGGGCGAGTACGCCGTGCCGCAGCTCCTCAAGGTACTGGTCGACTCGCGCGACCCCGCGAAGGAGCTCGACGCCGCCAAGGCGATCCGTCTCCTCGAGTCGAAGGCGGTGCTTCCGCTCGCGATGTCGCTTTCGAACCTCGACGCCTCCGGCCAGCGCAAGGTCGTCGCCCTCCTCGGCGAGCTCGGCCGCCCGCTTGCGATTCCGTTCATCCTCGAGCTCGGCGCCAAGGCCGACACCTCCGATGATCTCCGCGCCGCGTGCGACGCCGCCGTCACCCAGCTCGGTGGCCAGGCCCGCGATGTCTCCGCGCAGTTCACGGCGCTCGCCCGCCGCTTCTTCGACCGCGACGACACGCTCGTCCCGAATCCGACCGACAGCGTCAACAACATCTGGTCGTACGACGCGGGCGGCTTCGGCGGCCTGAGCGCGTCGCCCGTCGCGACCTCGGTCTTCTGCGACGAGATGGCCAAGCTCCTGTCGCGCCGCGCGCTTGCCGCGGATTCCGCGAACACCGCGGCCCTCGCGATCTTCGTGGCGGCCGACCTGCGCCGCGAGAACACCCTTGGCGGCGACGCCGAGGCGCAGCGCTACAGCCCGCAGTTCTTTGCGACCGCGTCGGGGCCGTCGATCTGCTCTGAGGTGCTCGGCATGGCGATCGACTCGCGCGACACCGCGCTGATCCGCGACGCGATCGCCGCGCTCGCCCAGACCGCGGGCGGCGACCTCCTTGTCGCACAGTTGGGCCGCGCGCCCATGCTCGAGGCGCTCCGCTACTCGGAGCGCCGCGTGCGCCTCGACGCGGCGCTCGCGATCGCCGCGAGCAACCCGACGCAGAGCTTCGCGGGCGACTTCGCGGTCGTCCCCACGCTCGTCTCCGCGATCGTCGACACGGGCGCCACGCGCGTTGCCGTGATCGGCGGGTCGATCGAGGACCGTCAGGCCATCGGTCGTCAGCTCTCCGAGGTCGGTCTCTCGATGGTGGCCGACGCAGCGTCGTTCGACGAGGTCGAGGTCGGGGTCCTGAACGCGAACGGCGTCGATCTCGTGGTCGCGCGCGGTTCGGTCGACGAGGTCTCCGCAACGCTCGCCCGCGTCCGCGCCAGCGGAGCGACGAGCGCGAGCCCCGTGGTCGCCATCGCCAACGCGCTCGAGGAGTCCGCTGCGCGCCGCGCCTTCGACGCCGATTCGGCGGTCGTCGTCTGGACCGAGGGCTCGACCGCAGAGTCGTTCCGCGGTGCTGCGACCCTCGCGATGACGCGCGGCTCGGGCGGCGCGATCGAGGAGTCCGAGGCGATCGAGTACGCGGTCCGCTCGGCCGAGGCCCTTCGTGGCCTCGCCTTCGGCGGCAGCAAGATCTTCCCGCTCGCCGACGCTGAGCCCGCGCTCCTGCGCGCGCTCTCCGAGCGCTCTGGCGGCCTTCGCATGCTGGTCGCCGAGGTGCTTGCCCTCATGGCGTCGCCCGCCGCGCAGAGCGCGCTGGTCGATGCCGCGATCGGCGCCGAGGGCGAGGAGCAGATCCTTCTCTGCGACTACGCCGCGCTGGCGGCCCGCAGCGGCGGGGCGTCTGCGAGCGAGCGCCAGCTTGCCGCGCTGCGCGACCTGATCTCGGCCTCGGAGGGTGCGACCGCCGACGCCGCGGGCCGACTCTACGGATCGCTCGACGCGGGCTCTGCCGAGGCCGTGAAGCTGATCACGCGCGACTGATTCGATTCGGCCGCGACCGACTGTGCATTGAGAGCAGCGCCCCCACAAGCGGGGCGCTGTTCGTTTGGGAGGAGGGCGACGACCGCTGCGCACACGGCCCCGAGGCAGGGCGCTGTTCCCGTCGTCGGGCCTGCGTCAGCGCGAGTCGAGCTCAGCGGGGTGGCAAAGAGAGAGCAGCGGCCGCTTGGCCCGCCGCGCGGGGGCCGAGAGGCCGCTGAAAACCACCCGACGACTGAAAGCCACCCATGGGATTTGAACCCACGACCTGCGCTTTACGAAAGCGCTGCTCTACCGCTGAGCTAGGGTGGCAGGGCGGAGAAGCATACACGAAATCGGCGCTGTCGGCGCCGCCATCCCCTCGGGAGCTCTTTCTCGGCCACGGTGGGGGACGGATGCGCGATCTCTGCGGAATACGCGGGCAAGTCCGAGAGATTTCTTGGGTCGCCGCCTTCGCTTGCCGACAAGGGAAGGGGTGATGGCGGCCGCCGGCGCTGCAGGCGTCTCAGGGACCTCCTGACCCACTGGAGCGGCCTCCGATGTCTCGAAATCTCATCCTTGCGGCGCGGTTCCTCGGTCGGGCTTCCTACGGCACCACCGCGGCGCTGCTTGCCGCCGTCGCGACGCTCGCTGCGTGCACCTCCGACGGCGATTCGATGCGTGGGGGCGTCGGAGCCCAGAGAGACTCGATCACCGTGCAACCCGGGGTTGTGCGCGCGGCGCCCTTGGCGCACACATGCGAGGCAGGGTGCTCGCATGGCGTCGGCTTCGGCGGCGACCTCGGCTTGGGCTCCACCCCTCGATCCAGCTCCGGCCTCGCGCTGCACGCGGTGCCGATCGGCCCCGTCTCCGCGGAGCCACGCCTCGCGGCGGGGGCCGCCCCGACGCAGACCGATGGCGCCGTGCAGCGGGGAGACAACCGTCGCGTGCCGCGTGCGCTTCGACCGTTCGTGGCGGTGCTCGAGCTCGACGCCGTGCGGCTGCGCGCCCTCGCCGACGGTGGTGGCGGCGTCCTCCGCGGCGTTCCCATCGATCCGACGCGCTCCGTCGACCTCGCCCTCGTCCCCGTGCAGCCGTTCTCGGCAGACGCCGTCATCGAGCGCGCGGGCGTCGGACCTTCATCGACCCTGCCGCTGGCGATGGAGGGCGCGTTCCTCGCGGGCGAAGTGCTCGGGGTCGAGGAAAGCCGCGCGTTCGTCGCATCGAGCGCCGCGGGGACCTTCGGCTTCATCGAGTTTCCCGAGGAGACCATCATCATCTCGAGCGGCTCCTTCGGAAGCGGACTCCCCACGGTGGCCTACAGCATGCAGGCTCTTCCGCCAGGATGGATCGAGCAGCCCGCGTGGACCTGCGCCGCAGAGACGGCGGGCGACGGCTCCGACGATGCGGGTGCGGGCTCTGGCGCCGCGGAAGGGGCGTCGTTCCTCGGCGGCGCGGCGTGCCGTCAGATCCGCGTCGCCTACGACACCGACCACGAGTTCCTGCAGCTCTTCGACGGCGACACCGACGCCGCCGTCGGCTATGTCGGCACCGTTGCGGCGGCCGTGACCACGATCTTCAGCCGGGATGTCGATGTGCGGCTCTCTGCGTCGTACCTGCGTCTCTGGCTGGCGCCCTCCGACCCGTGGACCGCGACGAATCTCTCGACGCAGCTCAGCCAGTTCCGCAACCACTGGACGACCAACATGGGCGCGGTCTCGCGTGAACTCGCGCACTTCCTCTCGGGCCGCGGGCTCGGCGGCGGCATCGCGGACCTGCCTGGCCTCTGCGGCGGCACGAGCTTCGGCTACGGACTCTCTGCGAACCTCGAGGGCTTCTTCCCGACGCCGCTCGAGAACAACAGCCTGCAGAACTGGGACATCTATGTGATCGCGCACGAACTTGGGCACAACCTCGGCGCCATCCACACCCACTCGTTCATCCCGCCGATCGACGGATGCGGCCTGAGCCCATCGGACTGCGCCAACGCCGCGCAGGGGACCATCATGTCCTACTGCGCGTTCTGCCCGGGCGGGCAGGCGAACATCGCGCTGACCTTTCATCCGCAGAACATCGCCGCGATGAGTTCCTATCTCGACAGCCTCGGCTGCAACTACACGGGGCCCGCACGCGCGCCTGTCGCCGTCGCAGACGCGGCCACGGCCTACGCGGGGGTCGCGAAGTCGATCGATGTGCTCGGGAACGACCTTCCGTTCAACTGCGAGGACATCGTGATCGAGTCGTTCACGGCCATGACCGCAGCGGGCGCGACGGTGACCCGCGCATCGAGCACGGGCCCCGAGAGCTATGACCTGCTCGTCTACTCGCTGCCTGCGGGCTCGGCGTTCACGGGCATCGACACGGTGAGCTATCTCCTGCGCGACAGCTCGGGCCAGACGGCCACGGGCACGCTGACCGTGACCGTGGAGACGCTGCGTCCCGCGGAGAATCCCGTCGACACGGATCCGGGCCTCGCCGCCCGCTACTACGCGCTCTCGTCGCCGACGGTCCTCCCCAACTTCGCCGCGCTGAACCCCTATGCGACGGGCACCGCCACGACGCTCGGGTTCAACCCGACCAACGGCGCCTTCGCGGGAAGCGGGCGCTCCGACAATGTGGGCGCCGTCTTCGAGGGCTGGATCGAAGTGCCCTCGTCGGGCGGTTGGACCTTCACGCTGACCTCGGACGAGGGGTCGCGTCTTCTCATCGGCGATGAGGTCGTCGTCTCGCACGACGGGCTCCATTCCTTCACGGCTGCAAGCGGTACCATCGGCCTCGCCGAGGGGCGTCACGCCTTCCGCGTCGAGTACTTCGAGCGCACGGGCTCCGCGGGCCTCGTTGCGTCGTGGTCGGGCCCGGGCGCCGCCCTCGCCACCATTCCCGCCGCGAACCTGTGGCAGGGTGGCCGCATCTCGCCCGCGGACTTCAACCAGGACGGCGCCGTCGATGCAGCGGACCTGACGCTCCTGCTCGGCGACTGGGGGCTTCCGAGCTCGCCCTACGACCTGACGGGTGACGACCGCGTGACAGCGCCCGACCTGAGCGTCCTGCTCTTCGAGTGGACGGGCTGAACCCGCTCAGGGCGCCGCGGGCGAGCACACGATCCGCCGCGCGGCTGCTCCTGGAAGGAGCGGGAACGGAAGCCCGTCCTGCCAGGGCCGATGGAGGCTGCGGAAGTGCGGAGAGGTCGGAAGACCGCTCTGGCCCGCTGGCGTGACGAGGATTCCATCTTCAAGATGAGCGGGTGAGACGGACGAACGCTGGCTCGCGCCGAAGCCGGGCGTCTGCACGCGCACGGTGGTCGGATGCCCTGGAAGCGCCGCCGCGGGCATGGCAGCGATGCGCGCCGCGGCGCCGAGCGAGTCGGCGGCGGGATGCCGCATCGCAAGTCTGTTGCGCTCTCCGCGCGTGACGAATCGCGGCGCTGCGGCGTCTTCGCCGAGAGTGGACGCGGCGGGAGCGGATCTTGCGCTCGCAGCCTCCTTCGCAAGCGATGCGACCGCCGCGCGCGCAAGCCACGCGCGGGTGGCGGCCGACCACGCGTCGCCCTCCGCGGGTTCGCCGCAGAGGTGCGGGGCACGCGACTCGAGCGACCGAAGCAGCGCCTCGTCGTCGAGCGCCGACACAACCTCGCGCGCGGAGAGCCCCGCACGGGCTCCCGCCTCGGTCGCAGAGAGCCACCCCGCGTATGCAAGCGCCATCTCGCGGCGGATTCCGTCGAGGATGACGGGCGCGGACGCCTCCGCGGTGACCGCACCATCCCATGCCTCGATCGTGCGGCGCGCGGACACCGATGGTTCCTCGAGCGGTCCCGTTCCGAGCGCGGCGAGGATCGCGTCGCGCCAGCGGAGAAGCCGCGGTGAACGCACATCGAGCTGCACGCCGTGGAGAAGCGGCTCGTCCCAGTCGGAGCGCGCAGAGAGGACTTCGCGGAGTCGATGCGCGCGATCGCCGTGCGCCTCGTCGGTGCCGAGGACGCCGAGCAGCGCGCCCGTCGGCGCGATCGGCAGCTGGTTCCCGCTCGTCAGGATGCCGCTTGCGGGGTCGAGCAGCATGGGCTTCTCGTCCGCGGGCACCGTGCCGCGCCATGCGGGCGCTTCGCGCCAGTCGACGACGCGCGGCGTCGGCGCGTCGCGCAGCGGCAGGCTTCCCGAGATCGTCCAGCCGATGCGTCCGTCGCCGCTTGCGACGAGCACATTCTGCGGCGGACCCTTCCAGCGGCGGGCGCAATCAATCGCAGACTCGAGCGTCTTCGCCTCGCAGATGTCGAAGAGCCCGAAGTCGATCGCCGCATCGAGGAGGATCGGCGAGCGCATCGCGAGAAGTCGCCCGTCGGGAAGCGTCGCCACCACGGGGCCGAACTCGGTCGACAGCGTCTCGATCTCGCGGGCGTTCGGACCGCTTCCGAGCGTGCGCGCGTGGCGCGTGATCGGCTTCGGTCCCGTCGGAGCGTGGTGAAGTGCGGCGTCTTCGGCGGTGCGCTCGACCAGCACAAGGTCGCACAGATCCGCCGTCAGGTTGGTGAAGCCCCACGCGACATGGCCGTTCGTGCCTTGGACGAGGAGGGGCACTCCGGGAAGCGAGAGGCCGACGAGGCGGCCTGTGTCCCACTGGAGGTCGACGCGGTACCAGAAGTTCGGCGCCATCAGCGCCAGATGCATGTCGTTGCCGACGATGGCGCGGCCGTCGCGGGTGCGCGCGGCGGCCACGGCGAACGCGTTTGAACCTGGCTGCGTGAGCACCTTCTCGGGAGCGGTGGGGCCAGGGGCCGGCGCTGCGGTTGTGCCTCGCGCACGCAGGTCGAGCAACGCTGCTCCAGGAAGCGCGGGCACCGCGGGCGATGGGCTTCCGTCGACCGTCATGTCGAGCACGCTTCGGCTCGAGGTGAGGAACGCAGCGACCTCGTCGCCGAACGCGCGATAGAGCGGCGTCCGCACGCGGTCGGCGCGGTCCGAGCCGTCGAGGTAGCGCGCCATCCCGAGCTGGACGAGCATCGAGTCGACGGGCGTCCACGGCGCGCACTCGGCCTTCAAGAGCTGGTACTCGAACGGCTTCGCCGCGGCGAGCTGCGCGTTGACGCCCGCCGCGTAGGCCTCGAGCAGCGCGCGGTGCTCCTCGGGGAGCCGCGCGACGGCCGTCTCCGCGATGGCGCGAAGCCCGAGTGCGATGGTGTCGCGATCGCGCTCGATCGCCTCTGGGATCAGTTGCCCAAGCTCGCCCGCTGGTTCGCGGCGCGCGAGATCCATCTGGAGGAAGCGCTCCCGCGCGTGGATCCAGCCCTGCGCGCAGACCGCGTCGCGCAGCGAGCGTGCGCGGATCGTGGGGATGTCGAACGAGTCGAGGTCGATCTCGACGGGGGCCGCGAGCGATGGAAGCACCGCGTTCGTGGGTTCGACCGCGTCGGGGGCGAGTTCGGCCGCGCATGGCCCCGGCGCTGTCGCGAGGAGGATCGCGGACACGATTGAAAGCGTGCAGTGGTGCATAGGGTCTCGTTCCGCGGCGCTTGCGGCTGCGGCGGGTTCGGGTAGCGTATCTCCGCACGGCCCGTTGGGCCGACTCGGACGACCTCGGAGGTGGCATGCATCGACGCGACGCGCTTGGAGTCCTCGGCCTGGCTTCGCTCGGCGGACTTGTGAACCACGCCCTTGCCGCGGCGCCGCGATGGCAGGCGACCGCGCAGCCGGCTTCGGATGCGAAGCGCGGGGACGACGCGCCGCGCAACACGATCTCGCTTGCGCAATGGTCGCTCCACCGGCGCTTCGGCTTCGGGCGCCCCGAAGAGCGCGCGAAGGACCCCGCCGACCCGCTCGACTTCGGCAAGATCGCGCGCGAGGAGTTCGGGATCTCGCAGATCGAGCTCGTGAACTCGTTCTACCGCCCGCGGATCGGCGACAAGACGCTCGCGGGCGAGATGCGCAGGCGCTTCGACGATGCGGGCGTCTCCACGATCCTCATCATGTGCGATGGCGAAGGCCTGTGCGGCGCGGCGGACGACGCGGCGCGCGCGACCTTCGCCGCGAACCATGTGAAGTGGCTCGAACTTGCGAAGGCGCTCGGCTGCCACTCGATCCGCGTGAACGCGATCGGAGAGGGCGACGCGGCCGAGCAGGCGAAGCGCTGTGCGGACGGGCTTGCGAAGCTGGTGGCGCTCGCGAAGCCCTTCGCGCTCTCCGTCATCGTCGAGAACCACGGCGGACTCTCGTCGGACGGCAACTGGCTGGTCGGCGTCATCAAGGCCGTGAACGACCCCGCGTGCGGCACGCTGCCCGACTTCGGCAACTGGCGCGACGCGAGCGGCACGCTCGTCGACCCCGTGCGCAATGTCGAGCTCGTGATGCCCTATGCGAAGGCCGTGTCTGCGAAGAGCTACGACTTCGATGCCTCTGGGAAAGAGACCCTCCTCGACTATCCGCGCCTGCTGCAGGTGGTGCGCGCGGCGGGCTACCGCGGCGCGATCGGCATCGAGTATGAGGGCAAGCGCCTCAGCGAGGCCGACGGGATCCGCGCCACGAAGGCGCTGCTGGAGGCTTGAGCGCGCGCCGCTGCGGCGGCTTGCTTTGGTGCTAGGGATGCATTGGCCGACGGTTGGGCGCGTCAATCGCGGATCTGGAACCTCTCGAAGAGGAAGGCGGGGCTCACCGTGCATCCGACGAGGGTCCAGGGGCCAAGGCTGCGCGCGCGCTGCCAGGCGCCTGCGGGCACCTCGATCTGCGGGCGTTCGCCGTCGTGCAGGGCGGTTCCAAGGATGCGTGTCCGCACGGGCTGCCCCTCCTCCTCGATCGAGAGCTCGAGCGGGCTGCCTGCGTAGAAGTGCCAGATCTCGGCCGCGTCGACGCGGTGCCAGCGGTTCTCGACGCCGTGGGGAAGCAGGAAGTAGATCGCCGTTCCCGCGCCGCGCCCGCCGTCCGCGGCGGCGTGCCGCCAGGTCTCGCGGTAGAAGCCGCCCTCGGGGTGCGGAGCGAGGTCAAGGAGCGCGATGATCTCCTCCGCGGATTCGGGGCGGGGTGGAAGCGGGATGGCTCGTTCCTGCATGCCGCACACCCTATACTTGCCGCCCGTTTCCCGCCGCACGACCCTTTCCTGCAGGAACCGATGAGCCAGCTTGCAATGACGGAACCCAAGACGAAAGAGCCGCGTCCAGGCGCGCATGGCGCCATCCTCGTGTCGGGCGCAGGTGGCGAGATGGGGCACACCCTCCTCGCGATGCTGGCCGCACAGCACCACGGAACGCGCGAGATCGTCGCGCTCGACCTGCGGGCGCTGCCCTCCGAGAGCGCGGGCCACGCCACCGCAGCCTACGCGGGCGATGTCTCAGACCCCGCCTTCATCGAGGATCTCGCGCTCCGCCACGACATCTCCGAGGTCTGGCACCTCGCCGCGCTTCTCTCGACGCGCGGCGAGAAGAGCCCGGAGCTCGCGCTCAAGGTGAATGTCATGGGCAGCGCGAACCTGCTGAAGCTCGCGGCCGACAGCGCCGCGCGGCGCGGGTCGAGCGTGAAGTTCATGTTCCCGTCGACGATCGCGGTCTACGGCGTGCCCACGCTCGACGCGAAGCGTGCGGCTGGCCGCGTGACCGAGGACCAGTGCCTCGAGCCGATCACGATGTACGGCGTCAACAAGCGCGCGGTCGAGGAGATGGGCCGCTACTACGCGCGGCACTATCGCCTGCTCGCGGCCGACCGCATGGACTGCGCGGTCGACTTCCGCTCGATCCGCTTCCCGGGCATCATCTCGGCCGACACGGTTCCGACGGGCGGCACCAGCGACTATGGCCCCGAGATGCTGCATGCCGCCGCGCAGGGGAAGCCCTACGCCTGCTTCGTGCGGCCCGATGCGCGCATTCCGTTCATGACGATGCCCGACGCCGTGCGTTCGCTGATGGAGCTTGCCGACGCCCCGCGCGCGCAGTTGACGCGCCTCGTCTACAACGTGGCCGCGTTCGCGCCGAGCGCTGCCGAGATCGCCGAGAAGGTGCGCGAGTTCTTCCCGAAGGCCGAGATCACCTACGCGCCCACGCTCGAGCGGCAGAAGATCGTCGACAGCTGGCCCGAGGACTGCGACGACAGCGCCGCGCGCCGCGACTGGGGCTGGAAGCCCGAGCACGGGTTTCACGAGGCTTTCGCGGAGTATCTCGTTCCGAAGATCAAGGCGCGCTACGGGGCCTGAAGCCTCGGTGCATGAAGGTGGTGCGCGGGGATGGCGACGGACCCGTACTCGATCCTTCTCCTCTCGGGCGGGCTCATCGCGTCGCTTCCGCTCGCCTACTTCTCGATGCGCGCGGCGCGCAAGCGGCGCCACATCCGCGACACGCCGACCTCGAAGACCGCGGGCGTCTTCATCGGGGATGTCGAGGTCAAGGGCACCGCGGAGATCGACCGCGCGCTTGTCAGCTATCTCGCGGAGCGCCGCTGCGTGCACTACGAGTGGAGCGTCGCGGAGCACTGGCGGCGCACCGTGGTCGAGAGCTACACCGATTCGAAGGGAAACCGCCGCACGCGCACGCGCGTCGAGAGCGGGTGGACCACGGTCGCCTCGGGCGGCGAGTCACGGCCCTTCTATGTGCTCGACGACACGGGCCACATCCTCGTCAGGCCCGAGGGGATGACGGTCGAGGGGCGCACGGTCTTCTCGCTCTCCTGCGGGCCTGGCCACGCCTTCTACTATGGCCGCGGGCCCTCGGGCGCCATCGCGAACTCGACCTTCACGCGGCAGTTCTCAGAGACCGCGGTTCCCTTGCATGAGCCCGTGTTCGTGATGGGGCGCGCGCGGCAACGCGCCGACATCGTGGCCGCGGAGATCGCGCATGACCGCGACGCGCGCTTCTCGCTCGTCACCTTGCGAAGCGAGGACGATGTCGCGCGCGGCTACGGCACGACGGGATGGCTGCTCGGGATCCTCGGCCTCGTGGTGGCGACGGCCGGTGGCCTGATCGGCGTGGTGGGGGAGGCGCAGGGCGATCGCGCCGTGCTCGCCCTCTGGGGCGGAATGGGAGCCGCGGGGTACCTCGCCGCGCTTGCGCTCCTGTGGGCCGTCATGACCTTTAACGCGCTCGTCGCCCTGCGCGAGCGCGTGCGCCGCGGCTGGGCCAACATCGATGTCGAGCTGAAGCGCCGCGCAGACCTCATCCCGAACCTCGCCGAGACGGTAAAGGGCGCGCGCCTCCACGAGGCCGAGACGCAGCGACTCCTCGCGCTCCTCCGCTCGCAGGCGGCGGTCGACCCCGCGGCCGTGCGCGAGGGGCGTGCGGCCGTCGAGGGCATCGCGCCCGCCATGCTCGCGATCGCCGAGGCGTATCCAGATCTCAAGACGGGGAAGAACTTCCTCGCGCTGCAGGAGGAGCTGACGCGCACCGAGTCCCGCATCGCGCTCGCGCGGACCTACTACAACGGCACGGTGACGGCGTTCAACGCCCGCATCGCGGTCGTCCCCGACAGCGCGCTCGCGCGGATCGGCGGGCTCAGACCCTTCGCGTTCTTCGAGGCGAAGGGCCTCGAGCGCGAGGCGGTGGAGGTCGAGTTCGCCAGCTGACTTTCGGCGGACGCGCGCACCTTGTGGCGACTCGTCAGACAGAACCGAGAAGGGCGCAGGAGTGCTGGCCACGGAGGTGCGAAGGGCGGCGTTGGATCAAAGTCCCAGCGGCGAGCACGGAGCCGCGGCGCCGTCCGTCGGGATCAGGCTTGCCCCGCGGTAGCCCCGTTCAACCTCGCGGAGCCGAGTTAGAGTGCCTGCATGGAATCCTCGCCCGACCGCGACAACGGAGAATGGCGTTCTGAGAGGGCCGAGCCACCGCCGCCTGCGAGCGACTCGCGTGTCGCGCAGCCAGGTGCGCCCTACATTCCGTCGGGCGAGCTCGGTTCGTGGTGGTTCGCGTCGATCGGCGCCATCGTCATCGGGCTGTGTGCAGGCTGTGGATCGGGATTGCTCGCGGCGTGGCTCGTGGTTTCGACCACTCGGACTTCGGCCCTGCTCAAGGGGGTGTCCATCGCGCTCGTCGTCGGCGTGGTGGTCGCGAGCCTCGCGACCGCCTTCCTCTCGAGGCTCGCCAAGGTACGGTCGCTGAGCTTCGTAGGGTGGTTGGGCCTTGGCGCGGGCATCGCGTTCGGCTACGGCGGCACCTGCGGCGCGATTCAGTGCTTCCTCACGCCCCCGCCACCCGACTGGTCGACCGCGATCAGCGGCTGGTGGGACAACATCTTGGATGGCACGGTGCTGCTCAACACGCTGCAGGCCGCACTGCCCGCAGTCTGGCAGGTCGTGGTGCTCCTCGCGGTCGCCGTTTTCTCCGCGGTGCTGATTTGCGTCGGATCAGGCATCGCGTGCACGTACCTCACGCACGGATTCCTGTTCGAGGAGGCCACTGGCGGCTGGTTCAGGAAGCCGGTCCTCATCGCGCGCACCCATGCAGCCCAGCCAAACTGGCTGTTCGCGATCGACCCGAGCATCTTCGGAAAGCATGGAATCATCGACTCGGACCTCTCGAAGCCGGCACCAGATGGCTTCGACGAGTGGGTCGACGTCTACCTGCACCCTTCGATCAGCCCGCACGAACTGTCGCTCGTGCGCTTCCGATCGGCGAAGGTCGAGATCAAGCAGACCTTCCTGATGAAGAAGAAGCGCGTTGCCGACTACGACGGGATCGGCGAAGCCTACTTCATGCGCACGGCCGATGTCGAGCGGGTGCGCGAGCAGGCGCGCGCCGCGGGGAAGCTGCGGTTGGCCGATTCCGACGGGCCCTCGCGCTGACGCCAACCTCCGATAGACTCACGGCATGACCACGCTCGCCGCCCCGACCTTTCCTTCGCGCACCCAGCAGATCCTCGAGACCCTTCGCCAGAACGGGCAGCTGAAGCACCTTCAGACGATCGAAGGCCCGATGGACGCGACCGTGAAGCTGAAGGGCTACGGCGAGGTCGCGTGCTTCTGCTCGAACAACTATCTCGGCCTTGCGAACCACCCCGAGGTGGTCGAGGCGGGCATCGCGGGCATCCGCAAGTACGGCGCCGGCACTGCGAGCGTGCGCTTCATCTGCGGCACCTTCGACTGCCACCACTCGCTCGAGGCGCGCATCGCCGAGTTCTACGGCGTCGAGGCGTCGTACACCTTCACGAGCTGCTGGAACGCGAACGAGGCGATTTTCCCGACGCTCTGCGAGCCGGGCGACATCATCATCTCGGACGAGCTGAACCACGCGTCGATCATCGACGGAATCCGACTCGCTGCGGTGATCAAGAAGGGCCTCCTCAAGACGGTCTACCGCCACAACGACCTCGCCTCGCTGCGGGCGAAGCTCGCGGAGGCGCGCGCGAACCCCGAGATGACGGGCACGATCTGGGTCGTCACCGACGGCGTCTTCTCGATGGAGGGCGACATCGCAGACCTTCCCGCGATGCGAAGGCTTTGCGACGAGTTCGGCGCGTACCTTGTGGTCGACGACTCGCACGGCACGGGCGTGATGGGCGCGACGGGCCGCGGCACCCACGAGCACCAGGGGCTCGCGGGAACGCAGATCGACTACATCACGGGCACCCTCGGCAAAGCGCTCGGCGGCGGCGCTGGCGGCTACATCGCGGGCTCGCGCAAGGCGATCGACCTCCTGATCCAGCGCGGGCGGCCGACGCTCTTCTCGAACGCGCTTCCGTGCACGATCGCGTGCAGCGCCGAGAAGGCGATCGAGGTCTTGATGCGCGAGCCGCAGCGCGTGGCCAAGCTGCGCGCCAATGTCGACGCTGCGCGCGCGGGAATCCGCGCGGCGGGCTTCGAGGTCCTCGCGAGCCCGACCGCGATCTGCCCGATCATCGTCCACGACACGGCGAAGGCAATCGCGATGTCGAAGCGGCTGCTCGAGCTCGGCGTCTTCGTGATCGGATTCGGCTTCCCCGTCGTTCCCGAGGGGCATGCGCGCCTGCGCGTCCAGATCTCGGCGGCGCACGAGGCGGCGCACATCAAGCAGCTCGTCGATGGCCTCGCCGTCCTGCGCCGCGAGTTCGCCTGACCGCAGCGCGCGGGCGCCCCGGCCCGACGCGACCGTTCGCCTTCGGTGAGGCCGCCGTCAGGAATTCGTGGAATCGCGGTGCTTTCCTCGACCCCGGCTTGCGCGGACCACGGCGGGCGTGGGACACTCCCCGTGGAGGAATGCATGCCGAGCGGGCAGACTGGTGCAACCCAAGCCAACGGTGCGCGGCTTCCGCGGCCTGAAGGTTCGCTGCTCTCCGCGCTTGTCGATCCGCCGCTGCGACTCGCGGAGTGGGCGTTCGGGCTTGACGAGATCGACCGCATGGCCGACGAGGTCGCTGCGGGCCGACCCGTCGAAGGCGCCGACACGGACCTGATGAAGCGCATCCTTCGGGCCACGCGCATCGAGGCGCGCATCGACGCGGACGAGCTCACGCGCATCCCCGCGACGGGCCCCGTCCTCTGCTGCTCGAACCACCCGCTTGGCGGCGCAGACAGCACCGCGCTTCTCGGCGCCGTGGTCGCCAGGAGGCCCGACACCAAGATCCTCGCGAACAGCCTGATGGCGCGCTTTCCGTTCCTGGCGCAGTACTGCATCTTCGTCGACCCGTTCGGCGGGCGCGATGCGGCGCGCAGGAACGCTGCTGCGATTCGCGAGGCGCTCGAGTGGCTGAAGAAGGGCGGCGCGCTCGTCGCGTTTCCTGCGGGCGAAGTGAGCGCGATCGCGTGGGGTCGTTGGACGCCCGCCGATCCGCCCTGGTCGACGGTTCCCGCCCGCATCGCGCTGAAGGCTGGCGCCAAGGTCGTCCCCATCTGGTGCGAAGGAACCAACCGCGGCGTCTTCCACGCGGCGGGCCTCGTCCACCCGCGTCTGCGGACCGCGCTGCTGCCGGCGGAGTTCATCTCGCGCCGCGGCACGGCGGTCGAGTTCCGCGTCGGGCGCGCGCTGTCGACCGAGGGCCTCGGCCTCGACGCGGAGAGCCTGACACGGCTCGTGCGCGGGCGCAGCGAGCTCCTGCGTCGCAACGCGCCCGCCCCGCGCACGGTGCAGTCGATGGCGGAGATCGCGCCCTGCGCCTCGACGCGCGAAGAGCTTGCCGCGGAGTTCGACGCGCTCCCTGCGGAAGCGCTTCTTTCCCGCGACGGCGACTTCCGCACCTTTGCGGTGCGCGCATCGCAGATCCCGCGCGCCTTCGCCGAGATCGGCCGCCTGCGCGAGATCGCCTATCGCGCGGTCGGCGAGGGAAGCGGCAAGCCGAGCGACACGGACCGCTTCGACCCCGCCTACTGGCAGCTCGTCGTGTGGCACGCCGCGAACCGCGAGATCGTCGGCGGCTACAGGATCGGCGTCGTCGACGAGCTCTTGCGCGCGTCGGGCGTCGACGGGCTCTACTCCGCGACGCTCTTCGAGTATGCGCCCGAACTCGTGGAGGAGCTCCGCGACGCCGTCGAGCTCGGGCGCTCGTTCGTGCGGCTCGAGTACCAGCGGCAGCCGCTTCCGCTTTCGCTTCTCTGGAAGGGAATCGGGCTCTTCCTCCTTCGCCACGGCCTTTCGCGCATGTTCGGGCCCGTGAGCATCTCGAATGACTACGACTCGACCTCGAAGGAGCTCATCATGGAGTTCCTAGAGCGTCATCGGCTTGCCGCGCCGTTCGCGAAGCAGGTGCGGCCGCGCACGCCGCCCGAGCGTCGCGGGATCCCGTCATGGACGGCGCAGGAGCGCGCCGTGGCGGCGTCCGACTTCGGGCAGCTCGAGCGGCTCGTCGACGAGATCGAGCGCGGCAAGCGCGCGGTGCCCGTCCTGCTGCGGCATTACCTCCGGCTGAACGCGCGGCTCCTCGCCTTCAACCTCGACCGCGACTTCGGCGATGTGGTCGACGCGCTGATGCTCGTCGACATGCGGCAGATCGACGAGCGCATCGTGCGCTACTACCTCGGCTCGCAAGGGGCGCCCGACGAGGGCGTCAGCGGACGCTGATCGTCGGCTGGACGAGCGTGCCTTGGAAGGACAGGGTCGAGACGCGCGCGGCCACATTGCGCGCCACGAGGTCAAGCTCCGCCCCGAGTCGCGCGTCGTTCCAGTTCGCGAGCGGCGTGCCACGGTCGCTGTGAACGCGAAGCGCGGGGCGGATCGCGATCGAGCCGAGGAAGTTCAGACCCATCGCGTGCGCCATGATCTCCGCGCCGCCCTTTCCGAAGAGGTCGTGCTCGCGGCCCGTGTCGTCGACGAAGACGCTCATGTTCTCGACGACGCCGATGACGGGGACGCCGAGCTGTTCGAACATCTTCGCGGCGCGGCGCGCGTCGTCCTGCGCGACCTGCTGCGGCGTGCACACGATCACCGCGCCCGAGAGCGGCAGGAGCTGCGAGAGCGTCAGCGGCACATCGCCCGTCCCTGGCGGCAGATCGACGATCAGGTAGTCGAGCTCGCCCCATTCGGTCTGGGTCGCGAGCTGCTTGAAGGCGCCGTGCGCCATCGGTCCGCGCCAGATCAGCGGCTTGTCGGGGTCGACGAGCTTGCCGATCGTCATCGCCTTGATGCCGTGCACCTCGAACGGAAGCAGCATGTTGCCGCGCGCCTGCGTCGGCTCGTCCTCGAGCCCGAGCATGGTCGGCGCGCTCGGCCCGTAGATGTCGCCATCGAGGAGGCCCGTGCGCGCGCCCATCCGCGCGAGCGCGACCGCGAGGTTGACGGCCACGGTCGACTTGCCGACGCCGCCCTTGCCCGCACCGACCGCGATGACCTGACGGACGCCAGGAAGCGGGTTGGCGCCGTCCTTGGTGCGCTCGTTGGCGCGGCGGACATCGGCGGTGAAGGTGACCTCGACGCCCGAGTGGCGCGCGCCGCGTTCGGCGGCCTTGGCGGCGATCGCGGCCTCGATGTCGCCGCGGATCTTGTCCTTCATCGGGCAGGCGGGCGTGGTCAGCTCGACCGTCACGAGCGCCCGGTCGCCCTCGACCTTGGTCTCCTTCACCATCCCGAGGGTGACGAGATCCTTGCGGATGTCGGGGTCGAGGACGGTGCGGAGGGCGTCGATGAGGTCGGCTGGGGTCAGGTTCATGGCGAGGAAGCCCTCGAAAGTGCTTGAAATGATCTCGGACCGCCCCTCATAGCCGAGCGAGCGGGGAAGGATGGTAGCGTGACACGAGCGTCGGGCGGCAATGAAGCGGGCCTACGCTGCGTTTGGACGAAAGAATGGAACGCGAGACCCCGCGGCGCGGCGCGTTTGCGCAGGCCTCACCGCCGGAACACCACGGGAACACCACGGGAACACCACGGGAACACCACGATGAACAGCACGCCCGAACCGACGCACTGCATCCATCGCAACGGACTTCGCGCCCTGCTCTCGGTGGTGGCGCCGATCGCGGTCGCAGGCGCGCTGGGCGCAGCGTCCGTTGCGCATGCGCAGGACGGAGCGCAGGGCAGCAAGCAGGAAGGCAAGCAGGAAGGCAAGCAGGAAGGACGGCAGGGCGCGAAGCCGGACGACATCCTCCGCGGCCCCGCTGTGCCGAAGGAGGACGTCGAGTCCTCGCGGGGCTTCACAGGCGGTTCGCGCGCGAAGCCTGCAGAAGGCATGCAGGACTCGGGCGAGAAGAAGGACGCGAAGCCCGATCGTGGCCGCACGGGCGCATCGCGCGCCGACATCGAGCACCGCGCGTTCGTCGAGGCGGTCGCGCGGCTTGGGCTCGACGGCGAGCGCGCGAAGGCCGCTGACGCTGCCATCGCGGACTTCGCCGCGCGACTCGAGGCGTGGCGTGAGATGGCGAAGTCGAAGCAGGAGGAGATGCAGCGCCTGCGCCGCAACGCTCCGAGCGACCAGCCGCCGAGCGAGGAGTTCAAGCGCGTGGCGTCGTCGATCGAGAAGAGCCGCCCAAAGCTCGCAGAGCTCGAGCAGCAGGTCTATGCCATGCTCGACGAGTCGGAGGGCGCGGCGCTCAAGGAGCACCACGACGCGGTCCGCAAGGAGATCCGCACCGCCATGGCACGCGAGGCAGAGGCGAAGCGCGCCGCTGCGAAGGAGGAGATGGAACGCAAGCGCAAGGCCCGTGAGGGGCGCGACGACAAGCCGTCAGGCGGCTCGAGCGGCTCGCCCGCGATGAATCCAGAATGAGTCGGGCGCGCGACGCGCGCGAGGACGGCCTCGACGCTCAGCCGCCGCCGAAGACGCGGATGTCGTCGTATTCAGCCACCACATACGGACCCTTCGGGTTCGTCGCGGAGTTCACGATGTCGGTGACGGGCTGCGAAGGGTTGCCCGGGCCGTCGATGCGCGAGAAGAAGATGCCGTCCTGGCCCGCGGAGATCAGCACGAACGCACCGCGCGGCGCGCCTTGAAGCGGCTGATTGTTCGTGCCGTAGCTCACATTGCGGATGATCTGGGCAAGCGTGGCGTCCTGGTTCGCGGCAGGAGTCACGCGCAGGATGCTGCCCGTCAGCTGGTTCTGCGACAGCTCGCCGAGCTCGACCGAATTCACATAGCCGAGGATGCTCTGGAAGTTGAAGATGCAGTCGCTCAGCGAGCCAGACGGCAGCGCGCCCGCGACGAGGGTCGAGCCCTGCGGACGCATCTGGCGCATGTAGATCACGGGCTGCCCCCACGCGTCGACGAGGTCGGGGATGCGATACGGGTCCGCGGAGAACGGTGCGCCGCCGACCGAAGTCATGTTCTGGCCAGGAACGGCGGCGAGGTCATCGACCTTCGGCGAGAAGAACGCTTTGTACTGGACGCCGCGGATGCGCGGGCCTTCGCCGACCTTCGCGGGGTTCACCTTGATGGCGAAGGTGTTGCCCGCGCCGCCGTTGAAGGTGATCTCGGTCCAGCCGTTGTACTGAGCGGCGCCATAGTTCGGGTCGTCCTGCCCGACCGCGCCGCCGCAGAGGTGGAGGATCGCGTTCTCGGCGCCCGTGATCTTCGGGTCGGCCGCGAGGATCGCCTCGGGCACGATGCCTGGGTAGAACCCGAACTGCTGCTGGAAGGTCTCGCAGGCCTTCGCGAACTCCTGCAGGAGGTTCTCCGTCTGCGTCTTGCGCGCACGCTCCTGCACACGGCTGAGCGCGGGAAGCAGGATCCCGATCAGGAGCGCGATGATGCCGATGACGACCAGCATCTCGGTCAGGGTGAAGGCGCGGCGGGCGGACGCCATGTTCGGGCGGGCGCGACGGGTCGATGGGATCGATGCGGACATGCGGAGAATCCTAACGGGAGAACCGCTCACGGCGGAGCGGGCGCGACGAAGCGCGCGCACGGGCATGATTACGGATGGGAGGGCCTTCGAGCCGCGGCCGGGGTGGAAAGTGTGGCGGAATCGATATTGGACACCTAGTTTCACGCGCAGGCGCCGCGCGGCCCTCACGAGGGCTCGCGGGTCGAGATCTGCCGATACCCCTCGTAGCCCGCGATCGCGACCGCCGTCGCAAGGTTCAGGCTGCGCACGGAGGTCGTGGCGGTCGCAGGCGTCGCCCCTGCGGCGGCTGGGGCGCACAGGCCGTCCGTGCCGGGCTGCGGGATGCGCAGGAGCGCCTCCTCCCCGAAGGACGCGAGCACAAACGCGGCCGTCTCTGGGTCGACGCCGCTCGACTCCTTGCCAAAGAGGAGATAGTCGCCACGCTCGAAGCTGGCGTCGTAGAGCGATCGCTGCCCCCGCGCGGTGAACAGCCAGAGTCGCCTTGGCCGCTCCGAGTCGAGAAACGCCTGCCAGTCGGCGTGCTCGACGCAGTCGACCAGATGCCAATAGTCGAGGCCCGCGCGTCTGCGGGCCTTGTCGTCCATGTCGAAACCGATCGGATGGATGATGTGGAGCCTGCAGCCGAGCGCCGCGGCCGTGCGCCCGATGTTTCCCGTGTTGTTCGGGATCTCGGGGTGGAGCAGGACGAGGTGGAGCAGCGGGGCGTCAGGCACGGAGAAGCCTCCAGCCGCCGGCAAGTCAGATCAGCGCTCGAGCTCTTCCTTCGAGAGCGGGCGCTGGAAGCCGCCGCCCTTGGCGCGGTCGGCGCGGGCCTGTCCGACGCAGAGAAGGCACCAGATGGCACAGACGACGATCCAGAGGACATTCGAGAAGAGGACGAGTTCCATGGTGCGGTTCCTTCAGGCTTCGTGCGTGGCTGCGTGCGCGGCGGGTGTTCCGCCCTCTCGGGTATCGGCGCGATGGTCCGCAGGATTGAATCTGCAGGCGCCCGTCTCGCGGCGCGTCGGAATCGGAAGCGCCCCCTGCGGGATTCGAACCTGCGACCTGCGCTTTAGGAAAGCGCTGCTCTATCCAGCTGAGCTAAGAGGGCACCGAAGGGTCGCAGTATAGCCGTTCAGCGCAGGTGTTCGCGCACAGCCTGGATCGAGTGGTAGCCGTTCCAGACGATGAAGATCGCGAGGAGCCAGCCCGGGCATGAGAAGGCGTACTCCTTGTCGACCTGGTCCCACACAAGGATCGCGAGGAGCCCGAGCGTGGCGGCGAGGCCCGCGAGGCCAGAGGCGAGCCCCGCGATCGGGGCGCGGGCCATGGCGAGCCCCGCGGCGCCCGCGAAGAGGATCGTCGAGAGGCGCAGGATCCACAGCGATCCGACCCAGAGGGGGACCGTCTCGCCCGCTGCGTTCACGACCTGCGAGGTCGTCTCGCTGAGGAAGCCGAAGTACCCGAAGATCGCCGCCGAAAGCAGCGGCCCGAGCGCATCGGGTGCGGAACGCGGCGCGGAGCGGGGCGCGGGGCGGTTCTCGTCCATGCCCGTAGAGTACCAGCTGCGGTGCTTCCGTTGCTTCGATCCATCTTCTCCGAGTGGCCGTGGGTGGCGCCCCTCCTCGTGGTGGCGTCGGTCACGATGTCGCTCACGACCGTGGCGGCGGTCCTCCTCGACCGGCGCTGCCGCTCGCAGAGCGCGATGTCGTGGGTGCTCCTCGTCATTGCGGCGCCGTTCGTCGGGCCGATCATCTACTGGATCTTCGGAAAGCCGTGGCTCTCGGCGCGGCGGGAGGCGTCGTATCGCGCGGTGGCGGGGGAGCGCGCCGAGGTTCGCCGACGCGAAGAGGCGGGGGGTGCGGGCGCCGCGCGGCGGAGGGCGCGGGAGAGCGTCTTCCGCTCGCTGACGCAGGACCAGCGTCATATCGCAACGCAGGCATCGTCGATCTCGGGCGACTTCCCCCTCGGTGGCAACGAAATCGAGCTCTTCGACGAGGCGGAGGAGCTCTTCCGCCGCATGGCCGAGGACATCGACCGCGCCGAGCGGCATGTCCACATCGTGTTCTACATCGCGCTCGACGATGCGACGAGCTGCCATGTCTTCACGGCGCTCGAGCAGGCGGCGAGGCGCGGCATCCCATGCAGGCTGCTCCTCGACGGCCTCGGGTCGCGCGCGTTCCTCAAGAGCAGGCGCTGCGCCGAGCTCGAGAAGGCGAGCGTGCAGGTGGTCGAGGCGCTTCCCGTCGGCATGCTGCGGCGCCGCTTCGGCCGCATCGACCTGCGCAACCACCGCAAGATCGTGGTGATCGACGGCGCCGTCGGGTACATCGGCAGCCACAACCTCGCCTCGAAGGACTTCAAGGTGAAGGAGCGCTATGCGCCGTGGATCGACGCGACCATGCGCATCAAGGGACGCGTGGCCAACGACCTCCAGAAGATCTTCGTCGAGGACTGGTTCCTCGAGACGGACGAGGACCTCTGGTCGCTCGTCGCGCTGAATGTGGGCGACGGCGTCGAGCCCGCGATCGCGCAGGTCCTCGGCACGGGCCCCGCGACCTACGAGAGCGCGATGCCGCAGATGATCCTGTCGCTCGTCCACCTCGCGGAAGAGGAGGTCGTGCTCACGACGCCGTACTTCGTGCCCGACGAGCCGACCCTCGCTGCGCTGCTGACAGCCGCGCGCCGCGGCGTGCGCACGGTGCTGATCATGCCCGAGTTCAACGACTCGATGCTCGTCAAGCTGGCGAGCCGCAAGTTCTTTCAGCGGCTCCTCGAGGCGGGCGTCGAGCTCTGGCTCTATCGCGGCGGGCTCCTCCACTCGAAGACCATCGTGGCCGACGGGCGCACCTCGCTGATGACGAGCGCGAACCTCGACCGCCGCAGCTTCGAGCTGAACCTCGAGGCGAGCATGGTGGTCTATGACGCCGAGGTCAGCATGCGCCTCCGATCCCTGCAGGAGGGCTACCTCGCGCGCTCGCGCCGCATCCTGCCGGCCGAGTGGTATGCGCGGCCGTGGTGGAAGCGGCTCGTCGAGAACGCGGTCGGGCTGCTGTCGCCGCTTCTCTGACCGAGGCGCGGGGGCGCTGAACGGGGCCGCGTCAGCGGGCTCCGCAAAAACGACAGACTCCGCCGAAGCGGAGCCTGCGCGCCGAATGTTTGCCAAGTCTCCGCGGGCCGCGTCGGCCGTTCCAGCGGCGGGCGGCTGCCTCGCCGACAAGCGGAGACCTCGAGAAGTGCCGATGGACGGACTCGAACCGTCGACCTCCGGGTTATGAATCCAGCGCTCTAAACCAGCTGAGCTACATCGGCGGAGGGGGCAGGAGTATAGCGGGTTCGTCGCTCCGCTCAAGCCAACGAGGTCGCCCTGCCTGCGTGGACTTCGGCGGGAGACGCGAGGGCGGGGGGCTTGGTTCGCGGAACGGCTCAGTCCGCGAGATGCCCCCAGCCTGCAAGCACGATTGCAAGGTCGTGACCGTTCACGACGCCGTCCTCGTCGATATCGGCCGGAGTCAGGTTCGTGGACCCCCACTGGGCGAGCACGAGCGCGAGATCCTCGCCATCGGCAACCCAGTCGCAGTTCACATCGGCGGGAAATGTGCGAGCCCAAGGTTGGCTTGCCGGCGGAGCGCCTGGATCGCGGAAGAGAAGCACGGGCACATCGGGAATCGCGCAGGCCACGGTCCGACCATTCGAAGCCTTCTGCTGGACCTGTACCGTGAGCGTTCGCACTGAGACGCGCAGGTTCTGAAGGGTGAGCACCCGGACCTGATACGAGCCCGGCTTGGAGTAGGAGTGCGAGAGCGCGCCCGAGACATGGGGCTTCACGGTTCCGTCGCCGAAGTCGACGATGACGAGGCTCTCCTGGGGACGCGTGATCGCGAGAGAGAGCGTCGAATTCGTCCGCAGCGCTGTCGAGCCGAGGTCGATGCCGACGATCTCGTAGCCAAGTTCCTGCGCCATCGCCGCGGGGTCGGCGACGATCCTCTCGGTCGCGATGCCTGCGTCGAAGAGGCCGTCCTGGGAGCCGAAGTGGTTGGTGGGAACGCCCGCGACATATCCGCAGCGGCCAAGGAGCGCGCCCTCTTCAACGATGATCCGACTGCACTCGCGATTGAATGCTCGCGGCGACCGCCAGAGTGTAGGGAGCTGGAGGCAGTTCGGAATCGGACATCCCGCCGCGATCATGAACTCCGCGGCGAAGTCGATACAGCTTCCGTCTCCGAGCGACCATCGGCTTGGGTTGGTCAGCTCGCGGCTCAGAACAGCCATCGCGGCGTTGTACTCCGCATGCGTCACAGGGAACCACGCAGTGTGCAGGCTCGGTCGATCGCCCTCTGGCCTTATCTCTCCAGGCGCCCACGGTACGACTTGATCGTAGTTCAGTTCATCGGCCGGCCACTTCCCATACGCCCATCGCCCCCCAGGGCCGCCTTCGAATCCACCACCCTTCACGAGGATGCGGATCCACGCATGGCCCGACCGAACGCTTGCGTCGGAGTACGCCGACATGCCGAGGAAGTACCCGGCGTTCTTTCCCTTGATGCGAATTCCGACGACGCCTCGGTTGAGAAGTGGGGGCGAGTCGATCCTGATCTTGTAGCGCGGAAGCGGGGCGCAGGTGCCTGGAATCAAGTTCTTGCTGTATCGAAGCAGCGAACCGTGCTGGTCGAGCCGTGTGAGCGACGCAGTCGGACTCCCCCAGCAGGGCGGGTTTCCCGGTCCGAGGCTCGCCATGCCGTCGCCGTCGCAGTCGTTGACCATCCACAAGCCGTCGTAGACGAAGAGGAACTGCGCGCGGGGATGGCGCTCGCCGTAAGCCTGGATGAGCTCGTTCGTCGTTCGCGTGGGCGGCCCCGGCGGATCTGAGAAGAGCACATGTTCGGGGAGCGCAGGGAAGAGCTCGATGTCGAAGTTCTCGTGTACGCCATGCTTGATGAGGACATTGAAGCTGATCTCGATGCTCGAGGTCACTGGCCCCTGCGTGGGTACGCCGTTCACGGATTCAAGCCACGGGCCGCCGCACCAGTAGTCCGACGGGAAGCTCGCCTTCGGATTCGCGCTCCAGACCTGGGCTTCGGAGTAACGACAAGCCGCGAGCGCCAGCGCTGCGGCGGCGAGCCAGCGAAGAACGCTTACTGAGCGGGTTCCCAGCAGATTCGACAGGCACATAGGGTGATCCTCTTCAAGAGCCTCGGTGAAGCAGATTCCGGCGAGGCGGAGTTCGCCTCGACATGGACCGCGCAGAGTGATGGCTTCCGCGTCGTTCGAGGCCCAGTGCAAGGACTCCGAAGTCGGCACAGACCCAAGAATGGGAGCGTTTCGAATCAAATCCACCGGTACACGCCTTCTCCCAGTCCTTTGCAGTCTTTGTGAACTTATTGGGCGCGCGCCGCGCCCATCGAGGCGATCCGCCGCACCAGTCGCGCGATCGCCTGTTCGCGCCGTGCAGTCGTGCGCAGGGAGCACTCCCAGACCGTGAGCACGCGCCAGCCCGCGCGGCGCAGCGCCGCGGCCGTGCGCTTGTCGCGTGAGACATTGCGGGCGAACTTCTCGCGCCAGAACGCGCGGCGCGTGGTGGGCTCGCTCGAGAGGGCGCAGCCGTGTCGGTGCCAGAAGCAGCCGTGCACGAACACCACCGTGCGGTGCTTCGCCAGCACGATGTCGGGGCTCCCAGGAAGCGAGCGGTTGTGGATGCGGAAGCGCAGGCCCGCGCGATGCAGCCCCGAACGCACGAGGACCTCGGGCTTCGTGTTCGTGCCGCGGATCTTCGCCATCAGCGCGCTGCGCTCGGACTTGGTCAGTGTGTCAGCCATGCGGCCTCTCCACCACGCGGCCTGTCCACCACGCGGCCTCTCCACCACGCGGCCTCGCACGCACGCCGCCAGACCGACGGCGCGGGGCGTCAGGCTTTCACGGCCTTCGGCGCGCTGCGCACCCAGCGGCGGCCGAGGTCGGTCTGCGCGAACTCGGGCTCGACGCTTGCGATCGCGGCGGCGATGAGGCCCATGAACATCGGATTCGGCCCGAGCGGCCGGCTGGTCAGCTCGGGGTGGAACTGGCCACCCACGAAGTAGGGGTGCGTGTCCTGCGGGAGCTCGAGAACCTGCATGATCGGGAACTTCGGATGCCGACCGCTGAAGCGCAGGCCCGCCGCCTGCAGTTGCTCGATGTAGGCGGGCTCGACCTCGTAGCGGTGTCGGAAGCGCTCGCGCATCTCGGTCTTCGACCCGTAGAGGAAGCTCGCGAGCGAACCTGGCTCGAGGATGACCTCCTGCGCGCCGAGACGCATGGTGCCGCCCATGATTCCCTCGAGCTTCTTCTGGTCGGGCAGCTCGGAGATCATCGGGTGCGCGCAGTTCGGCTCGAACTCGGTCGAGTTCGCGCCTGCGAGCCCGAGCACGCTGCGTCCGAACTCGATGACGGCCATCTGGAAGCCGAGGCAGATCCCGAGGAAGGGCACGCGGTTCGTGCGCGCCCAGCGCACGCAGCGGATCTTGCCCTCGACGCCGCGCTGGCCGAAGCCGCCCGGAACGATCACCGCGTGCACGCCTTCGAGCGCCTTCGCCGTGAGCGCGTCGTCGGTGAGTTCGCCCGTGTCGATCCAGCGCGTCTTGATGTCGCAGGAGAGCTGGATCGAGCAGTGCTCGATGGCCTTGTCGATCGACGCGTAGGCGTCGCGCAGCGCTGCGTACTTGCCCGTGATCCCGAGCTCGATGTGGTGCTTGCGCGGCGCGAAGATGCGGCGCGAGAAGTCGAGCCACTCGACGCGCGCGACATCCTCCTTCGCGGGGTTCGTGCGGTCGTGGAGGTTGAGGATCGAGAGGATCTCGCGGTCGAGGCCCGCGGCGCGCATCGCCTCGGGAATGGCGTAGACGCTCTCGCGGTCGTGCATGGAGAACACGCGGCGCAGCGGCACATTCGAGAACATCGCGATCTTCTCCATCACCTTGTCGGTGACGGGGTTCTTGGCGCGGCAGGCCACGATGTTCGGCTGGATGCCCGCTTCCATCAGGCGCTTGATGCCGAGCTGCGCGGCCTTCGACTTCTGCTCGCCGAGGATCGAGGGCTCGAGGATGTAGGTGAGCGCGACGAAGCAGGTCGACTCGTCGCCTTCCTCGAACGCGAGCTCGCGCAGCGCCTCGATGTAGAAGCCGTTCTCGTAGTCGCCCGCGGTGCCGCCGACCTCGACGAACACGACATCGGCCTGCTTGCCGTTGTTGCCCGTCATCGCGAGCTCACGCAGGCGCATCTTCACGACACCCGTCACATGCGGGATCATCTGGACATCGCGGCCGAGATAGCCGCCGCGGCGCTCGCGCTCGAGGACCTCGGTGTAGACCTGCCCCGCGGTGACGAAGTTCTTGCGCGTGAGGTCCTGGTTCAGGATGCGCTCGTAGGTGCCGAGGTCCATGTCGGTCTCGCACCCGTCGGCGAGCACGAACACCTCGCCGTGGCGATAGGGGTTCAGCGTGCCCGAGTCGATGTTGAGGTAGCCCTCCATCTTGATGGGGGCGACCGAAAGGCCCTTGTCCTTGATCAGCTTCGCGAGTGAGCTTGCGAAGATGCCCTTGCCGAGTCCGCTCATCACGGTCCCGATCACGACCACGAACTTCGTGCGGCCGCGCTGATAGCCCGCGGGGGCTGGCGAATGCCACTCCGAGCTCTCTTCGCTCTTACCAAACTGTGAGAGGAACCCGCAACCGTCGGGAAGGTCCGCAGGATGATCCGAGTGGGGCATTCCTGAATGTAGTCAGGAAGAGGCAGGAATTGCAAGTCGGGTCATCGCGATTGCGCGCGGCGGACGAAGGCGGCGTACTGCTCGGGGGTGTCGATGCCCTGGCTCGACACCGCGCGGACCGAGACCGCGATGCCATGTCCGCGTTCGAGGACCCGCAGCTGCTCAAGGCTCTCGGTCTCCTCGAGCGGAGCGGTGGGCCAGGCCGCGAAGGCCGGGAGGAAGGCCGCCCGATAGGCGTAGAGCCCGACATGCCTCAGGGGGGTGGCGCGGGGGGTGGAGCCCGAGGCGGCGTCGCGATGGTGGGGGATCGCCGCGCGGGAGAAGTAGAGCGCGCGGCCACCCTCGCCGAGGACGACCTTGACGAGGTTCGGGTCGAGTGGCGACTCGCCCGCCGCAAAGGGCGTGGCGATGGTGGCGACCTCCGCCCAAGGGGAGCGTGCCAGAAGTTCGACCGCCGCATCGATCGACTCGGGCTCGATCTCGGGTTCGTCGCCCTGGATGTTGACCACGATTTCGGGCCGCTCGGAGGCGGGGCGGCCTGCCTCGATCAGTTCGAGCGCCTCCGCAAGGCGGCTCGTGCCGTTTGGGTGGTCGACCCGCGTCAGGACCGCGCGCCCGCCCGCCCGCTCGACGGCCTCGACGATGCGCCGATGGTCGGCCGCCACGAACACGGCGTCGAGGCTTGCCGCACGCAGCGCCTGCTCGAGGACATGCACGATGAGTGGCTTTCCCGTCTCGGACGCGAGGACCTTCTCGGGAAAGCGAGAGGAGGCGAGGCGTGCAGGAATGATGCCGATCGCGCGCGGGCGCTGCATGGGCGCGGTCGTCACGCGGGCAGGTCCTTCACGAGCGCGTCGATTTCCTTGCGCTTCGCGCGGATGTCGCGGTAGGAGATGTCGCGCCGCACGATGGCGGAGCAGATCTCGCCAGCCTCACGCGCGTAGGTTCCGTTCTTCTCCGCCTTCGCAAGCTCCATCAGCGAGACCATCAGGTCGTACTTGATGGGAAGTTCACGCTCGGACTCGCCTGCGCCGAGCGCGCTGAGCGCCTCGCGGTACTCGCTTGCAGCCTCGGAATGCCAGCCTTCGGCGGCGAAGCAGCGGCCGAGCATGTGCGTCGAGCCGATGCGGAGCTTCGCGTCGTCCTTGCAGGCCTGGAAGGCTGCCATCGCCTCCTCGAAGTTTCCGAGCTCGAACTCGATGCGGCCGAGCTCGGCCTTGATCGATCGGTCGGTCGGGTAGTTGCGCTGGCGCTCGCGGAGTTCGCCGCCCTCGAGGTCGAGGAGCTCGCGGCGGAGCGCGGCGTGCGTGCTGCGCGCGGCCTCGTCGGCGGGGTTCGCCTCCACGGCCTTCTGCGCCGACGAGACGCGGCGACGCATCTGCGAGACCCTGATCTCGCCCGCGAACATCTTGAAGCGGTACTCGTTGAGGCGCTCGAAGCCCGTCATGAAGACGGCGTGCGCCTCGTTCTCCGATTCCTCCGTCGCGCGACGGCGAAGCAGGGTGCCGAGCCGCTGGATCGCCTCGGGCGACATCGGGTTCGCCTCGTACTCGGCGCGCGCGCGCTCGACATTGCGAGCCTCGGTCTCCTCACTCGCCGCGATCTGGTTCTGCTCCTGCAGCTGCTGCTGCTTGCCGCTGTCCTTCACCATCGAGGTGAAGTTGCCGCCGCCGCCCGTGGCCTTGTCGTAGCCGCCTTGCTTGAGGGCGTGGCGCGCGGTGAGTTCCTTGAGATCCGCCGAGAGCTGCGTGTCGGTCGGGTCGACGCGCACGGCCTCTTCAACGCAGGCGAACGCCTCCGCGTAGGCCTCGACATTCGTGAAGAGCGTCTTCGCCTTCAGCCACATCGACTTCGACTGCTTCTTCTGCTTGCGCAGGAGGTCGAGGAGCTTCGGGGCAATCCAGCCACCGAACTCGACCTGTCCCGCCTTCGCGGCGGTCTCGAGCATCTTGAATGCGGCGTCCATGTTGAGGACATCGCGCGCCCAGACATACTCCGCCTGCACGAACTTATCGATCGGCCCCGGGCCTTCGAGCTCGCGGATCTCCTCGCGGCCGGCCGGCTTGCCGCCCGACTGGTAGAAGCTTACGGCGAGCTTGTAGAACTCCTCGTGGCGAGGCAGGCCGTTCGGGTCAAAGCGAAAGCCCTTGGCGTAGAGCATGAGGGCATACTCGTAGTTGCCCGTCTGCGCGATGGTCTTGGCGTGGTCGAAGAACTTGCGCGCCTTGTCCGGCTGCGGGACGAACGCGCCCTCGACGGCCGGCTGCCCAGCCGAGGGCGTCGTGGCGTCCTGCGCGGGCTGGTCGGCTGGCTTCTTCTTACCGAAGGAAAAGAGACCCAAATCCTGGCTCCTCGGGTGGCGCGATTGCGGAACCGTCCGCGGAGACACCGCCACGGCGTGGCGGTCGAAATCCTCAGACGAGGCGATCGCGAAGGGTACCCGCGGTCGGGGGCATCGGTCAAACGCCTCCGCGGCGCGTGGTCGGACGCCGCAACATCCGCGCTCCGCGAGAGATCAGTTGCGGGCGGGCCGCGGGAAGGGGAGAGTCTATGATGGACGAATGGCCCAAGGGCGCTCCATCGTCGTTCATCCCGATCCCGTGCTTCGGCTGAAGGCGCGTCCCGTCGAGCGGATCGACGCCTTCGTCATCGAACTCGTCGAAGACATGCGGCGGGTGATGGCCGAGCTCGAGGGCGCGGGCATCGCTGCGCCGCAGCTCGGGGAGAGCGTGCGCATCTTCCTGACGAGCGAGCGCGAGGGCGAGCCTGAGCGCGTCTTCATCAACCCCGTGCTCGAGGCGGTGGGAAGCGTGGAGCCGTTCGAGGAGGGCTGCCTAAGCCTGCCCGACATCCGTGCAGAGATCCTGCGGCCGAAGGTCGCGAAGATCAGGGCGATGGGGCTCGACGGGGCGGAGTTCACGCTTGAGAGCGATGGGTTCCCCGCCCGCGTCTGGCAGCACGAGTTCGATCATCTCGAGGGCGTCCTCATCATCGACCGCATGCGGCCGATCGACCGTCTCGCGAACCGCCGCGCGCTCCGCTCGCTCGAGCGGGCGGGGGGCTGAATGCGGGGCGTGCGATGAGGCTCGTCTTCCTCGGGGCGGGGGCGTTCGGCATTCCGTCGCTCGATGCGCTTGCGCAGGATCACGAGGTTGCGCTCGTCGTGACGCAGCCCGACCGGCCCGCTGGGCGCGGCAAAGTGCTGACGCCGACCCCGATCGCGGTGCGCGCGGCGGAGCTCGGGATCCGCGTGGTCAAGCCGCCCGATGTGAACGCCGCTTCCGTGGTCGAGGAGATCCGCGGCATCGGCGCCGACGCGTGGGTCGTGATCGCGTTTGGCCAGAAGCTCTCGCGTGAACTCGTCGACGGCGTGTTCGCGATCAATCTCCACGGCTCGGTGCTGCCTGCCTATCGCGGGGCGGCGCCGATCCAGCGCGCCGTCATGGACGGGTGCGCGGAGACGGGTGTCAGCGTGATCGGAATTGCGGAGCGAATGGACGCGGGGCTCGTCTACGCGACCCGTTCGCGCGCGATCGGCGCGACGGAGACGGCCGATGAGGTGCACGATGCCCTGGCGCTCCTCGGGCCTGAGGTGCTGTCGGCCGTGCTCGCCGACCATGCCGCGGGCCGCGCGAAGGGCGAGGTGCAGGACGAGTCGAAGGCGACGCGGGCGCGCAAGCTCTCGAAGGCGGAGGCGACGGTCGATCTGGCCTCGCTCGAGGCTCACGCGGTGCGGGCGCGCATCAACGGGCTGAACTCGTGGCCCGGGTGCACGGTGCTCGTTGGCGAGCTGCCCGTGAAGATCCTGCGGGTGGCCGCGTGTCGGGACGGTGAAGGGGCCGCGGCGGAAGCGTCCTGTGGCGCGCTCTGCGCCGACGGCACGGTGCGGACGCTGACGGGCGCGGTTCGGCTCCTGGAAGTGCAGCCGGTCGGCGGAAAGGCCATGACGGCGGCTGCGTTCCTGAACGGAAGGCCTGCCCTGATCGGTGCGCCCGTGCGGCCGCTCCCGGCCAGTGCTTCCTGAGGCGCATCCTGAGTCGAGGGGGGTTGCGCGAATCGCCGATAGACCGCGCGATGGCTGTGGTGCAGCTCCTCTTCGACTTTGCGCTCGAGCACCTCGGTTTCGGACCGAGGCGCCCAAGGCGTGCATCGAAGGAGGCCAGCAAGGAGGCGAGCAAGCGCCCGCCGAAGCGGACGCGCCCGCCGAGGCCGCGGACGCATGCCGTCGTGCAGGTGCAGCACCTCTCGTCCGACGCGCCCCGCATGCCGAGGCCCCCGCGCGGGATCGATCACGAGAAGCCGTCGCAGCGTCGCTATGACGCCGTGGTGACGCAAATGCTTGCGGCGCATGGGCTCGCCGTGCGGAGGTGGCGGAACTCGCTCTCGGGCGTGGCCATCGAGCGGACCTTTCGCGATGGACGCGTCGAGCGCACCATCGAGTCGCCGTATCCGACGAGCCCGCTGCGGCTTGCGATCTTCCTGCATGAGGTCGGCCACCATGTGCTTGGCCTCGGCGTGCACAAGCCGCGCTGTCTCGAGGAGTTTCTCGCGTGGCGGTTCGCCATCGACCGCATGGACGAGATGGGCTTCCCGACCGCTGGGGCCGTGGCGCGTCGGTTCGAGCGCTCAATGCGGTATGCGGTGGCGAAGTCGACGCGGCGCGGGATTCGCGCGCTTCCTTCCGAGGTCGCGCGTTTCGCGGCGTAGGGCGGCCGTCGTGGCTCCTAGCATGCGCCCATGCTTGAGTTTGGCCGGCCTGAATTCCTGTGGCTTCTTCTGCTGATCGCGCCGATCGCTGCGCTGTCGTGGCCTGGCCGCGCGCACGAGGGCCACTGGCGCTGGCTTGCGTCGCTCTCGCTGCGCGTGCTCGTCGTCGTGGCGATGGTCGGTTCGCTTTCGGTTCCCTCGCTCAGGAAGGAAAGCGACGCGGTGGCCACGGCGTTCGTGGTCGATCAGAGTGGGTCGCTTCCGCCGCAGATCGCTTCCGAGGCGCAGCGCTTCGCCGGCGGCCTCGCTGCGGCGAAGTCGGCGGACGAAGACCAGGTGGCGTTTGTCTATGTGGCGCGCGTCGCGGAGATCGCGGCGCCGCCGAGCACGAACGCGACGCCCGTGATCGACGCCTATACGGCTCCGCGCGACGCGACCGACCTCGCTGCTGGCGTGCGCCGCGCGATCTCGATCCTTCCCCCCGAACTCGCGAAGCGCGTCGTCCTCATATCCGATGGCAACGAGAACGCGGGGAGCCTTCTTGCCGAGGCAGAACTGGCGGCGGCGCGCGGCATACCGATCGATGTCGTGCCGCTCGACTTCGAGGCTGCGAACGAGGTGCTGATCGAGTCGCTCCGCGCGCCGACGCGGGCGAGCATCGAGCAGACGATCGAGCTGCGCCTCGCGGTGCGCAGCCAAGGATTCGCGGAAGGCACGATCTTTCTGCGTGACACGGGGATGCTCGTCGACCTCGACCCCGACGCACCGGGCGATGGACTCTTCGTCGCGCTCGAGCCTGGGGTGCGCACCTTCGTCTTCCCGCGCCAGCTGTCTGGCGCGGGGACGCATCGCTTCGAGGCGATCTTCGAGCCCGCGACTGCGGCAGAGGACCGCATTGAGGTGAACAACCGCGGAACCGCCGTGACCATCGTCGATGGCGCGGGGCGCGTGCTCGTCATCGACGGATCGGGCGGCGTCGAGAGCGCGCCGCTCGTCGAGGCGCTCGGACAGGCCTCGATCGAGGCGCTGGTCCTCGAGCCTTCGGAGGTGCTTTCGGACGGCGCGGTGCTGTCCGGATTCGACGCGATCATCCTCGCGAATGTGCCGCGGTGGACGATCGACGGCGAACTCGATCGACTCCTCCGCGCCTATGTCCACGATGTGGGCGGCGGGCTCCTGATGCTCGGTGGGCCGCAGAGCCTCGGCGCGGGAGGGTGGATCGCGTCAGAGGTCGCGTCGACGCTTCCCGTCCTCCTCGACCCGCCTGCCACGCGCAGCTACCTTCGCGGTTCCGTCGCGATCGTGCTCGACGCCTCTGGGTCGATGGCGTCGCCTGCGATGGGCGCCTTCGCGCACAAGCAGGCGATGGCGAACGAGGCGGCCGCTGCGGGGGTGCGGTCGCTCAGCCATCTCGATGAAGTCTGCGTGATCGCCTTCAGCGGCGCGCCCGAGATCGTCGTGCCGCGGCGGCCGATCGGGCGCGACACCTTCGTCGAACGGCAGATCCGCGGCATCACATCGGGCGGCGGCACGAACCTGCACTGGGCGATGAAGGTCGCGCTCGACGAACTCGCCCAGTCGACGGCGGGCACGAAGCACATGATCGTCCTGACCGACGGAATGACCGCGGGAGCGCCAGAGGACGGCTTCGCGCTTGCCGAGCGCGCCCGCAGCCTCGGCGTGACCGTCTCCACCATCGGCATCGAGGAGGGGGCGGGCGACCCGCATCTGAAGCGGATCGCGGAGATCGCGAGCGGGCGCTTCCACCCCGTGACGGACCTCGCGAGCGCGCGCGCGCTGCCCGAGATCTTCATCCGCGAGTTCAACCAGTCGGGTCGGCGCATGTCGGTCGAAGGCGAGTTCCAGCCGACGGTGCTCCCCGCGACAAGCGGACCGCTGCGCGGCCTGCAGGCTGTTCCGCGGATCTCTGGCTACACGGTGACGCTGCCACGGCCAGGCCTCGCCGCGCTCGACATCGTGCTTGCGAACTCAGAGGCGACCGACCCGATCTTCGCGTCGTGGAACCACGGCCTCGGCCGCGCGGCCGTCTTCACCTCGGACGCTGGCGCGCGCTGGGCGACGGAGTGGCCGTCGTGGGGCGAGTACCGCGCCTTCTGGGAGCAGACGGTGCGCTGGCTCATGCGACCGAGTGCTCCCTCGAATGCCGTTGCGCGCACGCGGATTGACGGCGACCGCGCCATCGTCGACCTCGAGATCACGCGGAAGGACGGCGGATTCGACCTCGTGACTGAGCCGAGAGGCGCGGTCGTGTCCCCCGACGGCTCGCTCGCCTCGCTGCGACTCGAGCAGGTCGGCGCGGGACGCTGGCGTGGCGAGTTCGATCTTTCGACGGCGGGAACCCATCTCGCGAGCATCGCGCTTTCCGAGGACGAGTTCGGGCGGCGCAGCAGCGTGTTCACGGCCGTGCATGCGCCGTATGCGCGGGAGTACCGGGTGCTGGGCTCGAACCGCGCGCTCCTCGAGCAGGTCGCGGCGCGCACGGGCGGCCGCGTCATCGAGCTGTCGGCGCCCGTCGAGTCGGTCGACGCCTTCCTTCGGGCGGGAGCGCTGACGCCGCTGATGTCGCGCGGGCTGTGGGATCTCCTCGCGATCGCCGCAGGCGTGCTGTTCCTGCTCGATGTGGCCTATCGACGGGTGGTGTTTGACTGGAGCGCGCTCGGTGGAGCGGCGCGCGAAGGTCTCGCGCCGCGCGCACCGAGAGATGGCATCCCTGCCGTGCTTGCGGCGCTCGGGCGCGTGCGAGCAGGCGCGCGCGCGGGGCACGCGACCGAGACGGAGGTCGCCGCCCCGCGGCCCGCCGTCGATGTGGCGGCGAGGGCATTCTCCGTCACGCGCGTTGCCGCGCAGCCGAGCGCGCCGAGTCCCGCAGTGGAGGTCGCCGCTCCGTCCGAGCCAGAAGGCCCGCGAGGCGCGGGCACAGACGGTGCGGAGAGCACCGCGGCGAAGTTGCTGCGCGCCAAGCGGCGCGCGGCGGAGGATCTCGACGGCCGCGGTGGCTGAACGCGGCTAACGCCGTCGTCCTCGCACGAGTCCGCCGCCGAGGGCGAGGAGCGCCATCACGCCTGGCGCGGGAACGACGCCCCAGGCCTGCACCTCGCTGAGCGAGTGGGCGCCGTCGCCGCCGATCGCGCCGATGCGGATCGAGTCGGTGAGCACGGACGAGCCAAAGTAGAAGATCTCGCCGTTGTTGCCCGGGTTCGGCCGCGTTCGCATGCCCGCGCCGCCCACGGCGCCCACCGTCCAGAGCTCGACATACGAGCCCGACCCGAGGTCGCGGTACCACATGCGGTAGGTGTCGTTGTTGTCGGCCTGCACGACCGCGCCCATCACCTCGACAGTGCCGCCGAGGTCGATCTCGAAGATCGACTCCGTGCCGCTCCACCACACGGTGCCGCTCTGCCAATGCGTTCCTGCGGGGAGGAAGAGTCCGTCGGTGAGGGTCGAGAGCGCCGCGCCGTTGGCGGTGCCTGCGGCAATCGAGACATCGCGTCCGAGCGCGAGGTTCTGGATGCCGTCGCCCGCGAACACATGCGCGGCGGAAGATGCCGCGACCGCCGCGGCAATGGTGGTGGTCAGGAGCGATCTGGTCTTCATCACTTCCCCTCTTTCCGTTGATCTCGCGCTCCGCGGCCCTGCGCGGAGACGGTCGAGCGGTCCGCCTTGCAGGCGACGACCTGGTCACGATGCACCAAACCGACATCGGTGGCGCGATTCGAGTGCAACCGTAGGGTTCGCCCTTCGCGCCGCCACCGCGGATCCGTCCCCGAAGCGGCGCTCACGGAAGGATCAGCATCGCGTCGCCATAGCTGTAGAAGCGGTATCGCTCGCGCACGGCGGTCGCGTAGGCCTCGCGCATCAGCTCCATGCCGCAGAAACTTCCGACAAGCGCAAGCAGCGTCGAGCGGGGCAGGTGGAAGTTCGTCATCAGGGCGTCGGTGAAGCGCCAGCGGAAGCCCGGAGAGATCAGGATGCGGGTGATGGCGTCGAAGTCGCGGTCGGCCGCGGGCAGCGGGTCGGGAAGACTCTCGAGCGCGCGCACGGTGGTGGTTCCCACCGCGACGATGCGGCGCGAGCCCGCGGCGCGCGCGCGGGCTGCGTCCGCGAGCATGGCGAGGACCTCGCGCGGCACCATGAAGCGCTCGGCGTGCATGTCGTGCGCCTCGAGGGTGTCCGACTCGACGGGCTTGAAGGTGCCCGCGCCGACATCGAGGATGAGTTCGTGCCGTCCGACGCCGCGCGCAGCGAGCGCCGCGAGGAGCGCGTCCGTGAAGTGGAGCCCCGCGGTCGGCGCTGCGACGGAACCGCGCGCGCTCGCCTTTGCGTAGACCGTCTCGTACTCCGCGCGGTCGAGGTCGTCGTCGACCTCGATGCGCTGATCGCGTCGCGCCTTCAGGATGTAGGGCGGAAGGGGCGTCTGCCCCGAGCGCTCGAGCACGGCGCCGAGATCGCCTCCGAGGGGGCCGGGGACGACGCGCGCGAGCCACGCCTCGTCGTCGCGTCGAACGAGCTCGATCGCGTCGCCATGGTTGCGGCCGTGGCCGTCGCGCAGCGCGAGCCGCGTGCCCGCGTCGAAGCGCTTCGCCTGTCGCACGAGCACCCGCCACAGCGGCGCCTCGGCGGACGGCTCGAGCAGGAGGCCTTCCGTCTCGCGGCCGCGGGCCTCGTCGACGAGACCGAGCCGCGCACGAAGCACGCTCGTCGCGTTCACCACGAGTTCGTCGCCCGCGCCGAGGATCTCGGCGAGGTCGCGCACCGTGCGGTGCTCGATCGTGCCGCGCGCGCGGCGGATCACCATCAGCCGCGCGGCGTCGCGCGGCTCCGCAGGCGTGGTCGCGACGAGCGACGGATCGAAGTCGTAGTCGAGTTCATCGGTGCGCACGGTGCGGCCCCACGCGCGTCACTTCTTGCGCTGCTTGAACTTCGACTTGATCGACTGGGTCGCGCTCGAACCCTTCGTGCTGAGGCCAGGAAGCCCCGCCATGCCGCCGAGGCCCGGCATGCCGCCCGACTTCGCCATGTCGCGCGCGGCCTTGATGCGCCCCGCCATGCCGCCCGAGGCGAGCGACGCAGTCATCTTCTGCACGGCCTCGAACTGCGTGGTGAGGCGGTTCACTTCGTTCGGGGTCGTGCCCGAACCCGCGGCGATGCGGCGCACACGGCTCTTGTTGAAGAGCTTGAGGTCCTTGCGCTCGGCGGCGGTCATCGAGTGGACCATGCCCTCGAGGCGGTCGAACTGCTTGTCGTCGATGTTGACATCCTTGAGCGCGCTTCCGACGCCTGGAAGAAGCCCGAGCAGCTGCTTCATCGGGCCCATGCGGCGGAGCGACTTCATCTGCGACAGGAAGTCGTCCATGGTGAGCTTGCCCTTCGCAAGCTTCTCCGCCATCTTCTCGGCTTCCTCCTCGGTCACTTCCTCGCGCGCCT
Organism: Phycisphaera sp.; assembly: GCA_016124975.1. Lineage (GTDB taxonomy): Bacteria > Planctomycetota > Phycisphaerae > Phycisphaerales > SM1A02 > QWPT01. Next base: position 44,518 of record WGMP01000004.1, read on the forward strand.
TCTCGACGAGCGCGACCACATCGCCCATGCCGAGGATGCGGCCGGCCATGCGCTTCGGGCTGAACTCGTCGAGCGCATCGAACTTCTCGCCCGTGCCGAGGAACTTGATCGGCGCGCCCGTGACCTTGCGCACGGTGAGCGCGGCGCCGCCGCGCGTGTCGCTGTCGAGCTTCGTCAGGATCACGCCGTCGACCTTGAGGCGATCGTGGAAGGTCTTCGCGCTGCGCACCGCGTCCTGGCCCGTCATCGCGTCGACGACGAGGAGGATCTGGTGCGGCTGCACGGCGAGACGCACGCCCTCGAGCTCCTTCATCAGCTCGTCGTTCACATGGAGTCGACCCGCCGTGTCGAGGATGACGATGTCGTAGCCTTCGCTGCGGCCCTTGGCGACCGCACGGCGGCAGACTCCGATGGCGGCGCCCACGGCCTTGCCGTACTCGGCGCACTGGTCTGGCTCGCCGTGGAACCCGACGCGCGCTCCGCCCTTCGCCTCCGTGGCGACGCCCTCGATCACCTGCTTCAGCTGCTCGACTGCAGCGGGGCGCTGGAGGTCGGCCGCCGCGACGAGGCACGAGCGGCCCGTCTTCTTGAAGTACGCGGCGAGCTTGCCGCAGGTCGTGGTCTTGCCCGAGCCCTGCAGGCCGCAGAGCATGATGACGGTCGGACCCGGATCGACGAGGAAGATCTTCGAGCCGTTCTCCTCGCCTTCGGCTCCCATGAGCGCCACGAGCTCGTCGTGGACGATGCCGACGAGTTCCTGCCCAGGCTGCAGGCTCTTCGTGACCTCGCGGCCCACGGCCTTCGCCATCACATCGTCGCAGAACTGCTTGGCGATCCCGAGCTCGACATCCGCCTCGAGGAGCGCTGTCTTCACCTCGTCGAGCGCCTCGCGCACATTCGACTCGGAGATGGTGCCGCGGCCCGAGAGCGAGCGGAAGGCGGTGGAGAGGCGTTCAGTCAGGTTCTCGAACATGGGAGCGGCAGTATAGGGCGGCCATGGACGCCGCCCGCGCCCGTCAGAGCGGCCGCACCGCGCGCATGTCGTGCTTCGTCTCGAGGACGCTGCGGAGGTTGCAGAGGTACCACCGCCAGCTTTCCGCGCTGTCTGCGACGGTCAGGAGCGTCTCTGGGTCGTCGCGGAAGGGGCCCTGGCGCACGATCACGCGCGCGCCGCCCGTGTCTCCGCCCTTGTCGCGCAGGGGCGACACCGCGATCTCGATCGGCACAGGGTTGTCGTCGAGGGGCGATGGAAACCACTCCCACTTGACGCGCGCGCGGCCGTCGCGGAGGCCCTCGCAGTCGTGGTCGAGCACCTTGACCTCGGTCGTGCGGTTCCACTCGCGGTCCCACGCGATCTCGAGCGTGCCGCCCGCCTCCTCGGGATACTCCGCGCCGACGGCAAGCCAGCGGCAGAGGCCGCTCGCGCTCGCGATGCACGAGGCGACCTCCTCGGGCGAGGCGTGGATCTCCTCCTTGAGCGTGATCCAGACGCCGTCTTCCTCGCGGCCGACCATCAGCGGCTCTCCGAGGCCGCGCCCGTTGGCGGAGCGGGCGGAAGGATCTCAACGAGCCGCGCGTTGAGCGACCCGCGCGAGTGGACCTGGTGCCTCCCGCCCGACGCGGCGAGCCGCGCCTGCGCCGCGCGGAGCTTGTCAGCCTGCAGATGCCCCGCGAAGGCGTAGACGCAGAGATGCGGGTGGCCGAGGGCCGCGTCGAGGAGTTCCTCGGCCGATTCGCCCTCTGCGAGGTCCGCCTCGAGGTCGAGGAAGTAGTGCGTCGCCTGCGGGGCGTGCTGCGACAGCGCGCCGCGGTTGCGGACGCCTTGCCCGCGCAGTCCCGCGTGCTTGGCGGCGCCGAGGATCTTGCTTCCAAAGAGAAGGTCGCTTGTGAAGAGGATCATGCGTGCACCTCCTGCGCCGCCTCGAGGGCGAGCGCGCGCGGGGCACGCTCGTGCTCGACGAGCGCCGCGTAGTCCTCGCGTTCGCGCACCACTTCGGCCGTTGCGCCCGACACGAGCACCTCCGCGGGCAGCGGCGACGAGTTGTAGCGGCTCGCCATGCTCATCCCGTAGGCGCCCGCCGTGAACACCGCGAGAAGATCGCCCCGCGCGATCGAGTCTGGAAGCGCGCGGTCGAGCGCGAGGAAGTCGCCCGTCTCGCAGAGCGGCCCGACGACATCCTGCGGCACGGTTCCCGCGAGGCCTGGGTCGGGAGCGCGGCGCGCGGGTGTCAGGGCGACGCCAGGTGCCACGGGCCAGATGAAGTGGAAGCTGCCATAGTGCGACGGGCGAAGGAGCGCGTTCATGCCCGTGTCGCAGATCGCGAAGCGCTTGTCGCCAGAGGTCTTCGTGTAGAGCACCTTGGTGACGAGGATCCCCGCGTTCGCGACGATGGTGCGGCCTGGCTCGAGGATGAAGCGCACGCCCCTGTCGTGGAGGGGCTTTGCGATCGGAATGATCGCGGCCGCATAGTCGACGAGCGCGGGCGACTGCGCGCTCTCGTAGTCGGCGCCGAAGCCGCCGCCGAGGTCGATCGAGCGGATGGCGAACCCGTCGCGCGCGAGGTCCTCGACGAGCGCCGCGGTCTTCGCCATCGCCTCTCGGTACGGATCGACCGTGTAGATGGGCGAACCGATGTGGAGGTGCAGGCCCTCGAGCCGGGCGTGCGGGTCGCGCCCGTAGTTGGCGAAGAATCGCCGCGCGCGCTCGAGATCGACGCCGAACTTCGTCTCCTTCTTGCCTGTCGAGGTGTAGCGGTGGGTCTTCGGGTCCACATCGGGGTTGATGCGCAGCGCCACGCGCACGGTGGCGCGCTCGGCGGCGGCGAGCCGCGCGATGTTCTCGAACTCTTCTTCGCTTTCACAATTGAAGAGCCCGAGCCCCGCGCGGATCGCGCCGACGATCTCGGCGTCGGTCTTGCCGACGCCCGCGTAGACGCACTTCGCGGCGGATACACCCGCCTCGCGCGCGCGGAAGAGTTCGCCGCCCGAGACGACATCCATGCCGGCGCCGCGCTCGGCGAGGACGCGCAGCACAGACAGGTTCGCGCAACTCTTCACCGAATAGCAGACGAGCGGGTCGATGGGCGCGAAGGCCGCGACGAGGCGGTCGTAGTGCGCTTCGATCGTCTGCCGCGAGTAGATGAAGCAGGGCGTGCCCGCCTCCGCCGCGATCGCCGCCACCCGCGCGTCCTCGGCGTAGAGCTCGCCGTTTCGATAGGAGAAGAGATCCATGGCGCGATGCTATCAGGGGCGTGCGCGCGCGTTGGACTTCTCGTTCCCCCGGGAGTCCTCCCCGCGCTCGCGCTCCGCTCGGCTCGACTGGAAGATCCATCCCGCAAGCGCGAGCGCCGCCCAGAGAAGCAGCCACCCGATCGGCGCGATGGGCACCACGGGGCGCCCCGCGAGATGCGCCGCCAGCGGAAGCGCGCCCGACACGGCGAAGAGCCCGCCGACGATGCTCGTGAGGAACGCGGCGGACGACCGCGGCAGCCAAACTCCGAGAACGAATCCAATGAACGCGCCGCCCGACGCGGCCGCCTTCAGCAGGGTGCGGACCTGCGGCGGCTCCGCGTGCCAGCGGTCGTCGGCCCAGGCGACGAGCGGTCGCACGAACTCGGGTGAGCGCGCGAGCCGTTCGTCGCGCGCGGCGACCGCGGCGAGACTCGTGGTGCCGTCGTCCTCGGCTCCCGTCTTCGACGCCGCGGCATCCGATGCGGTTCCACCTGTCGGCGTGCGTGCGTCGATGAGGCCCGCCTCGATGCCCGAGATCACGAGCAGCACAGCGAGCGACGCGGCCACGACGCCCGTCGTCGCGCCGAGCGCGACGCGCCAGGTGATCGCGGCCAGCACCACGCCAATCGCGACGCCGAGCGCGGTCGCGAGCCCCGCGCCGATCGATGTGAACACCAGCGCCAGCACGGGCGGCGCGAAGAGGACGGACGCAAGGAACAGCGCGGCCACGAGGACGGGCTTCAGCAGGCGCTGGCCGAAGAGGAGAAGCGTGAGCCCGCCGACGAGCAGCACGACCGCCGGCGCGAGGCTCAGGAGGGGCAGCGACTGCGCCTTCAGGGCGAGGGTCTCGAGAGTTCCCGGCACCTCAAGGGTCCCGTCGAGCCCTGCGCTCTCCCCGATTGAGGAGGGGTGATTGGACGAATCCTGCATCGTGGGCCCTTCCGTGGCAACGACTCGATCCGTAAGCCTCATGCCCCCCTCGAAGGGAGCCGATACCGAGCTTATCCCGTATCCCGTATCCCGCTTCCTGCGAACTCGTGCGGTTGCACGCGGTGAAAGGTTAGCACACTCGTCTCCGGCATGAGTAGAGATCCGAACGCCAGCCCAGCCGATCCACGCCCGCTCGAGGAGCTGCGGCAGCTGATCGACGCCGTGGACGAGCGGCTCGTCGCGCTCCTCGCCGAGCGCGCGCGCCTGGTGATCGAGGTCGGTGAGCGCAAGCGGCACTGCGGGACGCCCACCTATGTTCCGAGCAGGGAGCGCGCCGTCATCGAGCGCGCGGTCGCCCGCAACCAAGGGCCGCTCTCCCCGCGCACGATCGAGGCCGTCTTCCGCGAGATCATGTCGGGCTCGTTCGCGCTCGAGCGGCCGCTGCGCGTGGCCTGCCTCGGGCCTGCGGGAAGCTTCAGCCACCTCGCCACCATCCGCCACTTCGGCTCGAGCGTCGAGACCGTGTTTCTTCCCGCCATCGAGGATGTCGTCGTTGAGGTCGAGGCGAGCCGCTGCGACCACGGACTCGTGCCCTACGAGAATTCGTCGATGGGCTCCGTGCTCGAGACGCTCGATGCGCTCGTGGCGCACCCCGTGTCGGTGCGCGCCGAGTCGCTCGTCGCCGTCAGGCTTGCGCTCCTCGCGAACGACCCGATCGGCGCGATCCGCCGTGTCTACTCGAAGCAGCAGGCGTTCGCGCAGTGCCGCGCGTGGTGCGCGCGGGTGCTGCCGCACGCCGAACTCGTCACCGAGTCGAGCACAAGCGCTGCGGTCGCGCGTGCGAGCGGAGAGCCCGGCGCCGCTGCGATCGCATCGTCTTTCGCGGGTGAACTCCACGGTCTGCCAACCGTTGTCGACGGCATCGAGGACCGCGCGGGGAACGCGACTCGATTCCTCGTCATCGGCCGCGAACCCGTGGCGCCCACGGGGAACGACAAGACCACGGTCATGTTTGCCCTCTCCGACCGCGCGGGCGCGCTCGTCGAGGTGCTCGAGAGCTTCCGTCGCGAAGGCGTGAACCTCTCGCACATCGAGAAGCGGCCGAGCGGCGACGCCCACTGGGACTACCTCTTCTTCATTGACGCGCTGGCGCACGAGTCCGACCCTGCGATGGCGCGCGCGCTCGTGGAGGCGCGGCTGCACTGCGCGCGGCTCCTCGTCCTTGGAAGCTATCCAAGAGCCGAGCGTGTCCTCTGAATCAGGTACGATTTCACCATGGCGAACCGCCTCGCGCTTGAGACCAGCCCGTATCTTCTGCAGCACGCGGGCAACCCCGTCGACTGGTTTCCGTGGGGCGAAGAGGCGATCGCCAAGGCCCGTTCCCAAGACAAGCCGATCTTCGTCTCGGTCGGCTACTCCACCTGCTACTGGTGCCATGTGATGGAGCGCGAGAGCTTCGCCGACCCCGCGGTCGCCGCGCTTCTCAACCGCGACTTCGTGTCGGTGAAGGTCGACCGCGAGGAGCGGCCCGACATCGACGAGGTGATGATGACGGCCTGCCAGGCCTACACGGCGCTCAGCGAGGGCCGTTCGCGCGGTGGCTGGCCGCTCACGGTGTTCCTCGAGCCGAAGACGCTGCGGCCGTTCTTCGCGGGGACCTACTTCGCGCCCGAGTCGAGCGAGGAACGCGAGTCGTTCGTCGAGCTCGTGGAGTCGATCGCGGAGTCTTGGCGCAACCATCGGCGTGGCGTTGAGGTGCAGGCAGAGCGCATCTTTCACGCGATCGCCACAGCGGTGGACGGCGACGCCCTGCTCGATGCCGAGGAGCGGTCGTTCGCGCTGCGGGGGGTGACGGACGCCGCCCGGCCGGCCAACGGATTCGGATGGGCGCGCCGCACCGTTCCGGCGGCGGAGCTTGTCTCGGTCGCCCGACAAACGGCAAGCGTGATCCTGCGCCACGAGGACAAGGCGCATGGCGGATTCGGCGACGCGCCCAAGTTCCCGCACACCTCATGGCTGATGCTGCTCGAGGCCCTCTCCGCGCGCTTCGAGGGCGCGGGCGCCGCGCTCGACCGCGGGCTCCGCGCCATCGTCCGCGGCGGAATCCACGACCACCTCGGGGGCGGATTCCATCGCTACGCGGTCGATGCAGGCTGGCAGGTGCCGCACTTCGAGAAGATGCTGCCCGACACGGCGCTCCTCGTTCCGCTTCTCGCGGCGCGGCGCGACCCGTGGCTTGCGCGCGCGGCGGTGCGCGGGCTCGAGTGGATGTCGCGCGAAATGCTGCGCGACGACGGGCTCTTCCGCGCTGCGCTCGACGCGGAAGTTGACGGCCGCGACGGTGCGTTCTATCTGTGGCGGCGCACCGATCTCGAGGCGCCGATCGAGGGTCTCTCGCGGGAGGACGCCCGGTGGGCGGCTGCGGTCTTCGGCCTCGATCGGACGCCCAGCTTCCACGACCCGTCGCATCCGACGGCGGATTCGGCGCATGTGCTGTCGCTCGCGGAAGAGCCCGACGGGCGCGCCGATGGATGGGCGCGGCTCGATCGGGTTTCCGAGGCGATGCGCAGGGCGCGTCTTGCGCGGCCCGCGCCTCGCGCCGACGACAAGGCGATCCTGGCGTGGAATGCGCTGGCGATCCGCGCCTTCGCACTCGGCGCGCCTGCGATGAAGGATGACGGGGGACGCGCGTGGGCGCTCGAGGTCGCCGTGCGCGCCTTCTCGGTGGCGTGGGCGGAGTTCGTCGAGTCGCACGACGAGCGGGTGATCCGCGTGTGGCGGGTCCTGCGCCGTGGGCTCGTTCCGTATGCAGCGCAGCTTGAGGATGTCGCGGCGCTGGCGTGGGCGGCCACGGCGCTCGCGGAGGCGACGGGGGAGGCGTGGTACGACGACCGCGCGTGGAAGCTGGTCGAGTTCGCGACCGAGATCCACCGTGACGAGGTCGGCCGCTGGTGCGAGCGCCGCGGGCTCGATGCGTGGGGGCTGCGCGGCCGAAGCCTTCAGGATGGTGCCACGCCAGGGGGCGCCGGCATGATCGCGCGCGTGCTCGCCACGCTCGCGCGGCGCGGCGATGGCCTCATGCGGGCGCGCTCGCTTCTGGGCGCGGGTCTGGCGGCCTCCGCCTCCACGGTCGCCGCGCATCCGACCGATGCGGCGCTCACCCTCTGCGCGGCCTACGAGGCGGAGGGTCTCCTCCTTCCGATGGGGCTCGCCGAGATCTATGTCCACCACGACGAGCCCAACGCGGATGGAAACCCGCGCGCGGTCGAACTCGAGGTGATCTTCGCGTGGGGCTTCCATGTGGCTGTCGACCCCGCGCATGGCAGGGAGGCGGCGCTTCTCATCGGTGGGGACATCGCGGCCGCGTCGCTGCCCGAGCCAAACGCCCGCGTCGGTGACGCGCCCTGCTACGAAGGCCGCGTCGTGATCCCCGTGACGCTGGCGGCGGGCGCGCGCGAGGTCACCCTCCGATGCGCGCCCTGCGACGCCACGCGCTGTCTCGCGCCCGTCACCGTGAGGATTCCGCTGTAGGCCTCGCTCGCCCGCCTCGCTATCCTGCGCGGCCTATGCCCGCCGACCAGTCGTCACGCGCCCCCCAGGACCCCGGCCTCGGAATGAAGCCGTTCCGCGTGGCGCTGATCTCAACCGGCGGCACCATCGAGAAGACCTACGACGAGCTCGGGGGCGTCCTCGCCAACCGCGTCAATGTGCTCGACCTTCTGCTTGCGTCGCTCGACCTGAACGGCGTGACGATCGACCGCGTGCCGCTGATGAACAAGGACTCGCTCGACATGACCGAGTCCGACCACGACCTCATCGCAGACACCGCCGAGCTGATGGCCCGCAACCACGACGGCGTCGTCGTGGTGCACGGCACCGACCGGCTCGCGAAGACGGGCGACCGCATCCACGAGCGCCTCGCCGCGAAGGGCGGCGCCACGCGCGCGATCGTGCTGACGGGGGCGATGCGGCCCTTCGAGATGAAGCGCACCGACGCGGCGCAGAATGTCACCGAGGCGCTCCTCGCGGTGCAGATCCTGCCCGCGGGCGTCTATGTGGCGATGCACAACCGCGTGCTGCGCTTTCCAGGCGTGGTGAAGGACCGCGCGCAGGGCACCTTCGTCAGGGCAGCGACCTGAGGCGTCGCGTCGCGCCCCGCGCGTCGCCCCTCAGCCAACCGAGCAACAGGAGCAACCGATGGCAACAGAAGAACGCGGGCCGCAACTCGACGGACTGAACGACCCGAGCGACCCTGGCGCGAAGCGGGGGCTGACCACGCGTCTCCTCGCCGTCGTCGAGCGCGTGGGCAACCGCCTGCCCGACCCTGCCACGCTCTTCGTGATCCTCGGCGTGGTGGTGCTCGTCCTCAGCTTCATCGGCGCGCGCTTCGAGTGGTCCGTCGCCGATCCGCGCGACCCGTCGAAGTCGATCGTGGTCGACAACCTGCTCGATGTCGAGAGCATCCGCTGGATCCTCACAAGCGCGATGAGGAACTTCCTGGACTTCCCGCCGCTCGCGATCGTGCTCGTCGCGATGCTCGGCATCGGCGTCGCCGAGCGCACGGGCCTATTCAAGGCGCTCCTCAAGCTGCTCGTGGCGGCGATCCCCTCGTGGCTCCTCTATCCCGCGCTCGTCTTCATCGGCGTCTGCTCGAACGCAGCGTCCGACGCGGGCTATGTCGTGCTTCCGCCGCTCGCGGCGGGCGTGTGCGCCATGCTCGGGCGGTCGCCGCTCGTCGGCATCGCGGCGGTCACCTTCGGCGTCGCGGGCGGCTTCAGCGCCAATCTCCTCGTCACGAGCCTCGATCCGCTCCTCTCGAGCCTCACGCAGCAGGCCGCGCAGGTGCTCGAGCCCAACCGCGTGGTGAAGCCCACCGCGAACTACTGGTTCATGGTCGCGTCGACGCCGCTCCTCACGCTCATCGGCTGGGCCGTCACGGTGTGGGTCGTCGAGCCGCGCTTCGACAAGAAGACGGTGGCGCGGCAGATCGAGACGGGCGGCGTCGACGACGGCGGACTCGCGCTCACGAGCCCCGAGAAGCGGGGGCTTCTCGCGGCGCTTGCAGCGCTCGTCGTCCTCGGAGGCACCTTCGCGGCGTGCGCGCTCGTCGAGGGCGGGCCGCTCCACGGCACGATCACGCGGCCTGGAACGCGGCTCGAGGTGCCCGCATGGAGCGAGGCGATCGTGCCGATGATCCTCATCCTCTTCCTCGTCCCCGGCATCGCCTACGGCCTCGTCACGCGCGAGATCCGCTCCGACCGCTGCGTCTCGCGGCGGATGACGGAAGCCATGGGCTCGATGGGCACCTATCTCGTCCTCGCGTTCTTCGCGGGGCAGACGATCGCGTGGTTCAACAAGTCGAACCTCACGAGCTTCCTCGGCGTCTCGGGCGGCGAGGCGATCAAGGCGATGGGCCTGAGCGAAGGGCCGATGGTCGCGGCGATCGTCGTGGTCGTGGCGGGCCTCAACCTGCTCGTCTCGAGCGCGAGCGCCAAGTGGGCGTTCCTCGCGCCGATCCTCGTGCCGCTCCTCGGGACGGCGGGCGTCTCGCCCGAGGTCGTGCAGGCCGCCTATCGCGTGGGCGACTCGTGCACGAACCCGATCGCGCCGCTCTCGCCGTATCTCGTCGTCATCCTCATCGCCATCCAGCGCTACGAGAAGACGGCGGGGCTCGGCACGCTCATCGCGCTGCTCGTTCCGTACTGCCTCACGGCGCTCGTCGTGTGGACTGCGTTCCTGGTGCTGTGGATCTCGCTCGGGATCCCGCTCGGGATCTGACGGGGCCGCGCGCCTACGCGGCCGCGTCCTCCGCGCTCTGCAGGTACTCCCGCTCGCGGTAGAAGAGCGACACCACGATGTAGACGACCGCGGCCGCGAGCATGAGCGTGGTGAAGAACCAGTAGTAGCTCGCGCCGGGAAGAAGCGAGTTGCCGTCCGCGTCCTGCGTGAACTTGTTCACGAGCGCCGTCAGCACATTGCCCGCGGACACGCTGAGCAGGTAGAGGCTCATCACGAACGACTTCATCTTCTTGGGGGCCTGCGTGTAGCTGAACTCGAGGCAGGTGACGGAGACGAGGACCTCCGCGGCGGTCAGCACCAGGAACGCGACGATCTGCCACGCGATCGACGGCCATTCCGCGTCGAGGCGGCTTCCGTTGGCCGCGATCGCCACGCCGCCGCGCGCGATGGTCTCGGACACCTTCGACCGCCACGCCTCGTCGCCCGCCTTGGGCTCCTTTGCAAGCGTCTCAAGCGCCTGCGCGGGCGCGTTTCGCTCGGAGGCGCGAAGCACCTCGATCGTCTTCGGGTAGTCGACCGACGCATCGGCGACCATCGGCGCGACCTGCGCCGAGAACGCCGCCTGCGCGGCGTCGATCCGCTGCTGCGCAAGCGAGCTGATGCCGAACGCGACGACGCAGAGGAAGAAGCCCGCGCCGATCTTGCGAAGCGGCGTGAGCTTCACCACGCGGCCGACGAGCGGATAGACCACGAAGGAGAAAAGCGGGATGTAGCAGAGGATCAGCAGGGGGTTGATCGCCTGGATCTGCGACTCGAGCCACTCGATCCCGAGGAAGTTGCGGTCCATCTGGCCCGCCTGCAGCACCCACGCGCCGCCCGACTGGTCGTAGAGCGACCAGAAGACCGCGACGAAGGCGTAGATCGAGAGAAGCCCCGCCATGGCGCCGAGGCCCTCGCGCGAGAAGACCTCGCGGACGAAGCCGATTCCCTTCGGCGGAATGTGGATGTAGCGGTGGCGTCCGAGCCAGAAGACGAGCGTGGCGAGCGCCATGAGGATTCCGGGCACGCCGAAGGCCCAGCCAGGGCCGTAGTGCTTCAGGAGCCACGGCGTGAGCAGCGTCGAGAAGAACGCGCCGAAGTTGATCGAGAAGTAGAACCAGCCGAAGACCTTCGAGAGGAGGTGGCTGTTCGACCTGCCGAACTGGTCGCCGACATGGGCGGAGACGCAGGGCTTGATGCCGCCCGAGCCGAGCGCGATCAGGAAGAGGCCTGCGACGAGCCAGCCCTTCGGGTCCATCGTCGCCTGCAGGAACGCGCTCGGCATGTCGATCATGGCAAGCGCGCCATGGCCGATGCAGTAGACGATCGAGAGCAGCATGATCGTGCGGTACTTGCCAAGGATCGCGTCCGACAGGATCGCGCCGAGCACGGGGAAGAAGTACGCGCTCGCCACGAACCACGCCACATACTCGCGCGCCTGCGCCTCGGTGAGGTAGGCGGCCTCGCCCGACGCGTTCACGAGGTACTGCGTCATGAAGACGGCGAGGATCACCTTCATCCCGTAGAAGGAGAAGCGCTCGGCGGCCTCGTTGCCGATGATGAAGGGGATGCCGCCTGGCATCCCCGTCGTCTCGGTGGGCGTGCTGCGGTACGGTGTCGACTGCTGAGACATAGGAGCGGAGTGTAATGCAATCGCAGCGCAGCCTGCCCTCGGCGGCCGCGAGGCCCATCGATGCCTGATTCCCGAACGATCCATCTCCGCCGCCCGCCCGTCCTCGTCGAGGTCGAGGGTCGGTTCGTGCCGAGGGGCGTGTCGCTGGCCGAGGTCGACGCGGCATGGGAGTCGCTCTGTGCCGCGAACCCGCGTTTCTTCGACGGCCCCGTGCTGCAGGTCCTCGGCGTCCACCGCAACGGCCACGGCGGCGTCCAGATCCATGTGCAGGAGAGTTCGTACCGCTTCGGCGCGGTCGCCGCGCTTGGCGTCGACTGCGGCGCGCGCGCGCTCGGCGTGAAGGGGTTCGTGCGCGACGGCGGGCGCGTGCTCGTTGGCCGTCGGTCTGGCTCGGTCGCGCGCGATCCGCGCGCGTGGGAGTTCGTGCCGGGAGGAACGCTCGAGCCGCGCGAAGCGCCCGAACAGGCGATCGCGCGCGAGCTTCGCGAGGAGGCCGGGCTTGCGCTCGCGGCGCCGCCCGTCGCGGTCGCCGTTCTCTTCGACGAAACGGCGTCCACTTGGGAGATCGTCTATCGCCTGTCTGCGCCGCTCGTGGCCACGCCCGAGATCGGATGGGAGTACGACGAGTTCCGCGTCGTAGGCGTCGAGGAGGTGCCGTCGCTCGCGCCGATGTCCGCGTCGGCGCGGCTGATCGCGCCGCTCGCGGTGGCCGCTCGATAGGTGCTGCGGCGCGCGCCTTCGTTCGGTTCACGCGCAATCGACGCGCGGGAAATCGCGGCTCACGCGCGTCGCGCGGTCAGCGCCGAGAGCGCGTGGTCGAGGTGGTCGAGCGCGATCGGCTTCATCATCACGCGCGTTGCCGCGTGTCCGTCGGCGATCGCGCGCTCATCAAGCGCCTCGCCGCTTGCGACAAGCACGGGCAGCGCGCTCCCGCGCGCCCGCAGGCGGCGCAGCGCCTCGAGCCCGCCGCCACCTGCGTCGAGGATGACGACATCGAAGAGCTCGAGCTCTGGGTGCTCGAGCAGCGCGGACGGATCCGCGATGGTGTCGATCTCGTCGCCGACCGACTCGAGCGCCGCGACGAGGATGGCGCGCACCGCAGGATCGTCGTCGGCCACGAGAATGTGGCGCGGTCGGCGGGAGCTCTGGCAGTTCTCCTCGCAGGATGCCTCGCAACCCCGCGCCGCGCGCTGCGTGCAGGTCGCCGCCTCCTCGAGGGGCGATGGTGTCGCGTCGAGCGCGATCGGAAGCTCGATCGTGCTCCGAAGCCCGCCCGCGATCGGCTCGAGCGCGGCCTTTCCGCCCATGTCGCGCAGGGCCCGCTGTGCGGCCGCCAGAGGAAGCGTCTCGAGGTGGCAGGATCCGTTGAGGATCGACGGCGGCGTGCACGGGTGTGGCCACGCGCCGCCGTCGTCCGAGATGGAGAGCCGGACGCGCGGAGACGCGCCGTCGGCGTCAAAGGACGCGGAGATATGCAGCGGGCGAGCCGTGCGGCGGCGGTGGAGGTGCACCAGCTGCCGAAGCGCATGGGCGAGTTCCGTCGCGCTGCCCTCGAAGGTCGTGCCTGTTGGAATCGCCGCGATCGCGCGTGCGACGCCATCATGGCCGTCGTCACCCGCGGCCCCATGAGGCGCTTCGGTCGCGCGAAGCGCCTCGACGAGCGCCGTCTCGACAGCCTGCCGCGCCTGCAACACGGAGAACGGAGCCTCCTCGCGCTGACAGGCCGAATGCAGCGAACCGACGAGCGACTCAAGGAGGCGAACCGTCTCAAGGATGTCGGCGACGGACTTCGAGATCTGCGGGTCCGTGACCTGGCGCTTCAGGAGCTGGACCCGCCCGAGCAGCGCGAAGATCGCGTTGTTCAGGTCGTGCACGACGACGCTGCCGAGCTGACGGACGCGCTCGAGTTCCTCCGCGTCTCGCCTGCGGTGTGCCTGTGAGCACGCCTGCCGAACAACTTCTGGTCTCGTCTCCATGCCACTAGTGTGACAAATTCCGCGCACCGATGGGAGGGGGAGCGTTGCTCAGCCGCGATCTTCCGAGTTCGGCGTGGAGATTCCGTTCCGCGCGAGGCGAGCGTATCGCGGCAGAGAGCAGACACGACGGCCTGCCGGCTCCAAGGGCGGTATCACAGCAGCGCGAACCCGCGACACCTTGGTCTGGCGCGCCTTCTCTCTCGCAGCGGCTTGCCTGCACGAGTCGGCAGGCATGTGGCCAGGCGACCGGCCAAGCCAATACCCGCGCGGCTTGGCGCAGGGGCGACTCGAATGCCTCGTGTAGGGGTTGAACCTACGACCCGCTGATTAAGAGTCAGCTGCTCTGCCAACTGAGCTAACGAGGCGAAGAGGGGAGAATCCTAGCGACTTCCGCCGCGCCGTCAAGCGCACGGGCGCGCTGCGTCCCGCATCGTCCTGCGGGGGCGTGGGTTGCGCGTGATTCAGCCCTCAAGGCGTGTCGTGGCGTGGCGCGGCGCGGCATGGGCAAGCAGATGGGCGGCCAGGGGCCCCGCACAGGTGCGCGCGGCTGCCCCTCTCGAGCCTCCTCCCTCGCTCGCGCTTCTTCCCTCGCTCGCGTTTCTTCTCTCGAATGCAGAGATCGCAAGGCGATCGGCCGCGCCAAGGAAGAAGCGCCCTCGGCGGGCGCTTCTTCTTAGGTGTCAGGGCGGCGAGCTGCCAGTGCGCGCGGGGGAGTCAATAGAAGTGCACGCAGGATGGGAAGAGACCGCTCTGCTCCCACGCCGGGAGGCAGCCGCCCCACGGAATCACGTCAAACATTCCCCAGTAGAGGATCGTGCAGCCGTCACTCGGCACGATGACTTTCCGTGAGGGGTACCCCGTCACCGGATCGCAGCCACCCACGAAGTGCTCGTCGGCGCTGTCCACGATGCCGTCGCCATCACAGTCGAGGAACGTGATGAAGTAGAGCGTGCACGGGGTCCAGTTCAAGAGATCAAGCCACTGCGAGCTGCACTTGAAGAAGTAGATCGGCCAGGGAAAGTCGGAGGCGAGCGCTTCGCCGATGCAGGACTGCGCTTCGTCGATGGAGATCGGCGACTGCAACGAGCCGTTGCCGGTTGGCCGCTCGTGCACCGAATCGTGCCCATCGTCTCCGGGTGCGGCTTGCAGGATGTCGGAGTGCGCGAGAAGACCAGCGCTGCCTGCCGCGATGGCAAGCAAGACCACCGGCAGGCGAGGAACGAGGTCGACAAGGCGATGCATGCTGCTCTGGCTCATGATGTTTGATCCCACGTGAAGTGTGAATTGGCGCGCACAGTCCGCTGCCATGCACGATGAATGAGCCCGCGTCATCGCGAGCCGTACAGCCTCCGTGCGAGGAATCGCCGAATCGCTCTCACCCGGACGTCCGGCTCATGATGCTTGGAGGTCGCTCGGGCGTTCCCCACCGATGTCGCGGACCAAGACTTCGGAAACGGTGCCGCGCAGCGACCGCGCGGTACCCGGTGGGACCCGCGAGGTACCCGGCACCACGAGGAGACGAGGTAGTCGAGGGAGTCGAGTGCCGCGACCAGGGAGTTCTCGCGCTGTGCGCAGTTTCCCGAATGGAACGCCGTGCTGTCACGCGGTGCCAGGAAGCTACCCGCTGGTACCCGCAAGTACCCGGTAGCTACCCGACACCTGGCCCTGACACCTGGCCCTGGAGTTTCTGGACGCCTTGCGCAAGAAGACGCTGGTGCGGGTCGGCATGGAGGAGAGGGCGCGCGTGAAGCCGAGTGCGAAGCGGCTGCGGTGACGGCGGAGTGGTCGGGTGGTTCCGACTGATGATGGCCCATGGCGCCGGGGCCACGCATGATCGCCGTCGCGAGCCAGAACATTGGATCTCGCCGCGGCGCACTCGCGTTTCTGTCGTCTCGGCATGCCGCTGAGGCTCGCCTGCGGAGCGGGCGCTTCAGGCGAGTCGAAGGATTCTCCGCGCCAGCGACTGTGGCCGTGCGGGGAGCAGCACGATGGTCTCGCGGAGCGTGTCTGCAGCGAGGAATCGGAGGATGGCCGCCGCGCATGCGAGATAGAGCACGCCCGTCGAGCTCGCCTCGACAAGGGCGAGTGATCGGCCGGCCAGCCCCGGAACGCCCGACGCGAGCGCCTGCGCGACGAGCGACCCGATCGCGACCGATGCGGCCGCTGCAGCCGCCGACAGAAGCGGCCCCGTCGCCAGGACGCGGATGGTCGATGTGATTCGCGCGTCATGGCTTCTCAGAAGCCACGCCAACTGCCCGATGCTGACGACCGCGACCGCGACACCCGTCGCGATGCCGACGATCGTCGAGTCGAAGCTGTGCAGCGAGGACGCCGAAGTCGATGCAGGCACGAGCGTCGACTGGCCGGCCGTCGCGGCCGCTGCGTCGCGCAGAAGGTCGGCGAAAGGAAGCGCTCCGCGGTGGTCGAGCGCCAGAAGCCCTGCGCTGAGCGCCGCTCCGCTGAAGATTCCGAGGCACTTCAGGGCCTCGAAGGACGCCATCGCGCGGAACCGTCGCAGGCCCGCAAGCGCTGGACCAAGCAGGCCGACCGCGGTCGTCCAGCAGCCCGCGCCGGCGAGTGCGAAGACGGCCAGCGTCGCCTCCGACCACTTGCCCGCCCACAGCATCCGCTCGACCGACGGGAAGAGCGCGATGATCGCGAAGCAGACGATCGACGCGAAGAGGACGGCGCCGCTGGCGACCGAGATCATCGCGTGAGCCTCGCGCTCGCGTTCGCCGCGCTGCGCCGCGAAGTAGGTCGCGAGGACATTCGTGAGGGGCGTCGCGATGGCGAGCAGCGGCTGCGACGCGATCTGGTAGGCGAAGTAGAACACGCCCATGCTGGCGAGCGCGAGCATGGGCTTGACGATCAGGAAGTTCGACTGCGAGTTGAGCGAGATCAGGATCGACACGGCCGCGGGCCACAGCATCGCCCGCGCGGTCTCTCGAAGGGCTCCCTTCGGCCAGCGGTAGTCGATCGCGCGCATCGTCCCGTTCGCGAGGTAGTACAGCAGCTCGACCGCAGGTCCCATGGCGATCGGGATCACGAGGGCCAGGGCGCCCGCGCCTCCCCATGCGAGCAGGGCTGTTGCGGCCACCCTGAGCGCCGCCACCGCGATGTCGAGACGCGCAAGATCGGTGAAGCGCTGGCGAACCGCCATCCTGATGCGACCGACGATCGAGAACGCGAACACGATCTGGCTGAGCGCGAACACGCCAAGCACCTCGGGAAGCTGGGGAGGCGGGTCGACGAGCTCGAGCGCAGGAATCAACAGCGCCGCCGCGAGCGTCAGGAGCGCGGCGAGGATTCGAAACCAGAAACCCCACCAGAAGACGCGGCCAATGCCTCCGTCATACTCGTCCAGGCGGAAGGTCGGCAGGTAGTGCGAGGCGCCTCCGCTCCGCAACACGCAGGTGAACCCCGTGATGCCGACCGCGACCGCGTAGGCGCCGACTTCCCGTTCGGTCAGGAAGACCCCGACGATGATCTGGCACAGCAGGGTCGCTCCGCGCGACAGACCGCCTGCCGTGGTCATCGCCAGAATCGAGAGAGCGGAGAGTCTTCCAGGTTTCTGCGACACGGTTGGCGAGGGGCGGGGACGCTGGGTTCGTCTGGATGGGCGGAGGCGGCGGACCCGAGGCTACACGAAATGAATCCGACTTCGAAACCTGAAAGTGCTGATCGGACCTTCGATCGAAGGCAAGGTCAGACCTTCAATGAACTCCTGAATCGGTTCTTGCACGGATTTCCGACTTCCTACATGGCATATCGGCGCTTGGGCGACGGTCGGCCTTGCCGCGCACGAGACGCTCGTGCCGATCCTGGCGCTTCCACGCGCGCATGCTGCGAACGCGCTCCTCCTGCCGAAGGTGCCCGGGTCGTCGGCGCAGGCCCGCGAGCGATTCTCGACCACGACTGACCGGAGCGTGCGGGGGAAATCTCCCGACCCGTCGTCTGGACGCGAGACTTGCCGAGCTCCAACGGAACAGCGCCGGGGGGCGCGACCCCCGGCGCCTCCAACGCGAAGTCATGCGAGCCTCGCTACTCCTGCGCCTCGGGCTTCTTGCCGTGGCACTGGCGGTACTTCATGCCGCTTCCGCAGGGGCAGGGCTCGTTGCGGCCGACGACGGGGATCGATGCGGGATCGACGGGCGATTCCGCGGCGAGCGCGCGTTCGGCGGCCGCGGGGGGCTGCTGCGGTCGCTGCTCGGGCAGCGAACGCGCCGCCGTGTCGGCGCCGCCGTCGGCCGCAGGCGCTGCGCCTGCGAGCGCGCCGGCGACGGTGCCGGTGCCCGCGCCTGCCGCTGCCATCGCGGGCCTCGGCGCCACGCGCGGCGTCTGCGGCGCAAGCCTGCCGCGGAACGCGATGTCGGTCACGCGGTCGCGCACGGTCTCCTGCATCTCGTTGAAGACCTTGGCGCTCTCGCGCTTGAACTCGATGCGCGGGTCCTTCTGGCTGAACGCGCGCAGGCCGATCGCGTCGCGGATCTGGTCCATCGAGTGGAGGTTGTCCTTCCACGCGTTGTCGAGGATCGAGAGGAGCACCCAGCGCTCGAACGCCGTCAGCTCGAGCCGCGGCAGGTCGAGGAGTTTGCGGCGCACGAATCCGTCCGCGTCGGTCGCGATCTCCTCGCGCTCGCTCTCGCCGATGCGCACCATGCACTCCTCGGCGAACCATGCCGAGATCGAGTCCGCGTCGCGGCCGCGCGCGAGGCACTGCGCCGCGCGCGACTCGGCCTCGGCCTTTCCGATCGCGGCCGCGCGCTCGACGAGCTGGCGCCGCAGTTCGTTCGGATCGTTCGAGGGAAGCTGCGCGGGATCCCACGCGAGCCCGTAGCGCGCCTTCACGAAGGCGCAGAACTGGGCGAGCGCCGCCGCGGCGTCCTGCTGCATCAGCGCGTTCGTCTGCTCGATCGCGTAGTCGATCGCGTAGGCGCGCTCGCGCTCGGCGTAGAGCTCGCGCGCCTTTGTCGCGAGCGTCGCGGCCGCGGCTTCGGGGGTCGTTGCCCCTGCGAAGAGATCGGCGTCGAAGGTTGTGCCGAACTTGCGGTTCGCCCACGCGGCGAGCTGCCGCGCGCCGAAGTCGGGAACGAGGTAGTCCGCGATCGGCGAGAGGTCGATCTCGGCGAACTTCGCGAGCGCGGCGTCGGAGACGAGCTCGATCGCCTCACCGCGGTCCATGCCGCGGATCGCCTCGGGCGAAAGCTCCGCGCCGAAGTTCGCGCGCGCCCAGGCCGCGAAGCCCTCCGCGTCCCACTCCTCCGGCTCGAGCTCGATCGGCAGGCACTCGCCCGCGGTCGCGCGCACCTGCTCCTGCGCGTCTTCCGAGCAGTCGATGCGGATCATCTGCTCGATCTCCTCGCGGTCCTTCTTGAGGAAGCGCTCAGGCTCGATGCGCACGCCGCAGTTCTCGCGCACCCATTCCGCGAGCGTGTTCGGCACATGCATCGGGCCAAGGAAGTCCTCGGCGGCCTTGTCGATCGACTCCTCGACATAGCGGAGGACGAGGTCCTTCACGCCCTTGCCCTCGACGATCGGCTGGCGCATGCCGTAGAACGCACGCCGCTGGTGCTCCATCGGCTCGTCGTACTCGAGGATGCCCTTGCGCATCTGGAAGTTGCGCTCCTCGACCTTGCGCTGCGCCTTCTCGATCTGGCGCGTGAGCATCGAGTCCTCGAGGTCGTCGCCTTCGCGCATGCCGAGCGTGGCGAGCACCTTCAGCATCGCCTTGCCCGCGAAGAGCTTCATGAGGTCGTCTTCCATCGAGAGGAAGAAGCGGCTGGAGCCGTTGTCGCCCTGGCGTCCCGCGCGGCCGCGCAGCTGGTTGTCGATTCGGCGGCTTTCGTGTCGCTCGGTGCCGACGATGTGGAGTCCGCCCATCTCCTCGATGTCGGACCACATCGCGAGGCGGTGGAGCGGCGGGAAGCCCGCCGCGTCGAGCGCCTCCGCGAGCTGCTCGGCGGGAAGCGCCTCGGCCTTCTTCTCGGGAAGCTTGGCGCGCTCGACGGCCCAGTGCCGCAGGAGCCGCAGCCGAAGCTCGGGCGCGTCCTTGCCCGCCGCGACATCCTTTCCGAGGATGCGCTCGGCGAGATGGCGGTAGCAGAGGCCGACGATCTCGTCGTCGGACATCTCGGGGCGCGCCTCCTTCGGGCAGATGTTGCGGCGCTTCCAGTGCTCGACGAGCTCTGCGCGCGTGAAGTTGCGCAGCTTGATGTCGGTGCCGCGGCCCGCCATGTTCGTGGCGATCATGACCGCGCCGAGCTCGCCCGCGCGCGCCACGATCTCCGCCTCGCGCTCGTGCTGCTTGGCGTTGAGCACCTCGTGCCGGATCTGGTACTTCGACGCGAGCATGCGCGCCACGAGCTCGCTCTTCTCGACGCTCGTCGTGCCGACGAGGACGGGACGGCCCACATCGTGGTGCAGCTTGATCTCCTCGACGATCGCGTTCCACTTGTCCTTCTGCGAGAGATAGACGCGGTCCTGGCGGTCGACGCGCGCGATGGGCAGGTTGGTGGGGATCGAGACGACATCGAGCCCGTAGATCTCGTGGAACTCGGTCGCCTCGGTGTCGGCGGTGCCCGTCATGCCCGAGAGCCGCTTGTAGAGCTTGAAGTAGTTCTGGATGGTGATGGTCGCCATCGTCTGCGTCTCTTCCTTGATGCGCACCTTCTCCTTCGCCTCGACGGCCTGGTGGAGGCCGTCGGACCACTGGCGGCCGACCATCTTGCGGCCCGTGTTCTGGTCGACGATGACGACGCCCTCGACGCCGTTCTCATCGGGCGCGACGACATAGTCGCGGTCGCGCTGATAGACCGTGTGCGCGCGCACCGCCTGCTCGACGAGGTGCGGCATGTCGATGTTGGCGCCCACGTAGAAGCTGCCGACCGTCGAGTCGATCCTCTTCGCGAAGCGCTGCGCCTCCTCGACGCCCTGGTGCGTGAGGCTCGCGACCTTCTTGTCGAGCTCGACCTCGTAGAACTGCGGGAAGCGGTCGCGCCGCGCCTCGGCCTGCGCGAGCTCCTTGCGCGCGGCGTCCATCGACGACTTCAGCGCGGGAACGGCGTTGCGGTCGCGCGCGTTGCGGATGTCGCCCTCGTAGCCCGCGACCGACTCCGCGATCTTGCGGCACTCGTCGTTCGCGGTGTCCCACTCCGACTGCCGCGTGACGAGATGGCGCGCGATCTGGTCGGCGAGGTCGTAGCGCGGCTGGTTCGAGTGCGCGGGGCCCGAGATGATGAGCGGCGTGCGCGCCTCGTCGATGAGGATCGAGTCGACCTCGTCGACGACCGCGAACCCGCGCTCCTTCTGGAGCTGCTCCTCGGGGCGCGTCTTCATGTTGTCGCGCAGGTAGTCGAAGCCGAACTCGCTGGTGGTTCCGTAGACCACATCGCAGCCGTAGGCCGCCTTCTTCGCCTCGTGCGGCTGCATGTGCTGCGGATGGATCGCGCCGACGGTGAGCCCGAGCGCGCGGAAGAACGGGAAGGTCCAGTCGCGGTCGCGCTGGACGAGGTAGTCGTTGACCGTGACGACATGGACCTGCTTCTTCTCGCACGCGGCGAGATAGCACGCGAGCGGGCCGACGATCGTCTTTCCTTCGCCCGTCTTCATCTCGGCGATCTTGCCCTCCGCGAGCACGATGCCGCCGATCAGCTGCACGTCGAACGGCCGCGCGCGGAAGGGCGGGCGGCTCTCGGGGTAGATCGTGCGCACCGCGTCGTAGATCTCGACGGGAATGTCGAGGTACTGCCACCCCTCGATCGGGACCTCGTTGCCGCGGAGGTCGCCCTCGGGAAGGCGCACGGGCGCGGCGCGCATGGCGGCCACGGTCTCGTCGTAGAGGACGCGGACGGAGTCGGGCAGAAGCGAGGGATCGAAGCGGTCGTTCGCGTCGACGGTGCCGTCGCGGTTGAGGTCGGCGTTGCGCGCGGGGTTGAAGATGCTGCGGATGCCGACGCCGCGGTCCATCGCCTCGCGGGCGACGGCGAAGATCTCGGGGATCATCGCGTAGGGCTTCTCGCCAGCCGCGGTGCGCGTGCGGAACTCCTCGGTCTTCGCACGGAGCTGCGCGTCGGTGAGGCGGCGGGTCTCCGCCTCGAGCGCGTTGACCTGGTCGACGATGCGGGTGTAGCGCTTGACATCGCGCTGGTTCTTCGTGCCGAGGGTGATGCGGACGAACCAATCGAGAACGGGAATGCCCTTGAGAAGCTGGCTCATGTGGATCTCTGCTCCGAGGGGAGCGGCGACGCCGACGGCAGGGGCCGCCAGCGCGATTGCTGGATGGTTGAGTGGAGAAACGGAAGAATCGACGCGGCGCTCACGCTAGGGGCGGAGGCAGCGCGGTCGTCTTCAGTCGCGCGGCGCGGGCGGCCGAGGCCGTGCGGCGCAGCGAGTGCTCGGCGCGGACGCCCGAGCGGTCGCTCGCGACGGTGGCGGCGCGGGCCGCGTGTGCGTCGAAGGCGTTTGCATGAAGCGCCCGTGCATCGGTGCGGGCCGCGGTGCCCGCGTCGTCCCGCTCGATCACGAAGCGGAGGGCCGACTGGAACTCGGCGCGCCGCGTGCGCGGGTCTGCGCCGTCTGCCGCGAACCCGCCCGCCAGCGCGGCGAGCACCGCGACGAGGATCGCCGCCGTGAGTCGCAGGTGGGGATTGGGTCGGCCGAGGGACGGCATGAGTTGGGAAAGGTAGCACAGGGACGCGGCAGAGGTCGACTTCATCGCGCTTTCGGAGAGGAGTCGGTCGGATCGGGCCGCTGGCGGTAGTCTTTCAGCCCGTGCAGGACGAGAAACCCGCAACTTCTGCGACCACGCCGAGCGATTTCGTGCCGGCGGGCGGTGGCGATAGCCGCGGGCGGGGCGCAGAGCTCGAGGCGCGGCGCGTCTCCGTGGAGTATCCGGGCGTGCGGGCTCTCGACGCCGTCTCGATCGTCTTTCGCGGGGGCGAGATCCACGCGGTGGTCGGCGAGAACGGCGCTGGCAAGAGCACGCTGATGAAGGTGCTCTCGGGTTCGGTCGCTCCGACCGAGGGCGAGGTGCGCCTCGACGGCCGCGAGGCGCGGCTCGATCGCCCCGCGGCGGCGCTCGCGCGCGGCATCGCCATGGTGCACCAGGAGCTCAGCCTCGTGCCCACGCTCGATGTCGCCGAGAATGTGACGCTCGGTCGCGAGCCGTGCCGTGCGCTCGGGCTTTGCGTCGATCGCGCCGCGCAGCGCGCCCGCGCGCGCGAGTCGCTCGCCTTCCTTGGCGCCGACATCGACCTTGCGCGCGAGGCGGGCACGCTCTCGATCGCGGAAGCGCAGTTCGTCGAGATCGCGAAGTGCCTCGCGAGCGATGCGCGAGTCCTCATCTTCGACGAGCCGACCGCTGTCCTCGGAGAGCGCGAGGCGTCGCGGCTCCTCGAGCGCATGCGGGCGCTGCGCGACGAAGGCCGCGCGGTGGTGTTCATCTCGCACCATCTCGACGAGGTCGTCGCGGTGGCCGACCGCGTGAGCGTGCTGCGCGACGGCGCGCTGGTCGCCACCCTCGTGCGCGCGGACGGCTTGCTGCGCGACGCGGCGGGCGCGCCCGTCGACGAAGACGCGCTCGCGGCGGCGATGGTGGGGCGCACGCTCGGATCGATCTACCCCGCGAAGGGCTCTGCGCAGGATTCCGCGCCCATCCTGGAATTGCGCGGCTTCGGCGCCGTCGGGCGCACGAGCGGGATCGACCTCGTGGTGCGCCCTGGCGAGATCGTCGGCCTCGCGGGGCTCGTCGGCGCGGGGCGAACGGAGACCGCCGAGGCGATCGTCGGGCTGCGGCCGTCGGAAGGCGTGCTCCTCGTCGACGGCGCGGCGCGGGCGTTCACAGGCGCAAAGGACGCGCTCGCCGCGGGCATCGCCTATGTCAGCGAGGACCGCAAGGGACGCGGGCTCCATGTCTCGCTCTCCTCGATCGCGAACATGACACTGCCGACGCTCGACCGACACGCCCGCGCGGGCGGGGCGTGGGTCGACGATGCGGAAGAGCGCTCGGTCGCGCGCCGCTGGATCGAGTCCTTCGCCATCCGCTGCGCCCGCCCCGCGGCGTCGATCTCGTCGCTTTCAGGCGGAAACCAGCAGAAGTTCGCGCTGGCGCGGTGGCTCGAGGCCGCGCCGCGGGTCCTCATCATCGACGAGCCGACGCGCGGCGTCGATGTCGGCGCGAAGGCCGAGATCTACCGCATCATCGCGGACCTCGCGGCCAAGGGGCTGGCGTGCGTCGTCATCAGCTCCGAGCTTCCCGAGCTCGTGGGCCTCGCCCATCGCGCGGTCGTGCTCCACCAGGGGCGCGTGGCGGGCGAGGTCGACCGCGCGGGGCTCGCGGCCGACGACCGCGAGGAGCGCATCGTGCGGCTCGCGTCTGGGCTTTCTGCGGAGAGGGTGCATGAAGGATGACGGAAGAAATCGAATGAAGGAGTGCGTGGCGTGACGAATACAGGCTCTTGCGACGGATTCTCGATGCAGCGCTTCCTCGAGCGGTGGGGCGTCGTGGTCGCATTCGCGCTCCTCTTCGGCGTCAGCGTCTGGCAGCAGGGGTTCGACTTCCTGAACGCTGACAACATCCGGTCGCTCCTCAACTCGAACGCGGCCGTGGGAATCCTCGCGGTCGGCATGACGCTCGTGATCATCTCGGCGGGCATCGACCTCTCGGTGGGAAGCATGGTGGTCCTCAGCGCGGCCATCGGCCTGACCGCCGTGAACTGGGCGATTGGTCGGGAATGGAGCGAGGGAACAGCGGTGTGGATCGGCGTCGGCACGACGCTTCTCGTGGGCCTCGCCGCGGGCTCGGTGAACGGGCTTCTCGTCGTCGTCGGCCGCATCGCGCCCTTCATCGCCACGCTCGGAGGGCTCGCGGCCTACCGCTCGATGGCGCTTGCGATCGCGGAGGCGGGCGAGATCCGCTCGCAGAGCCCGACCCTCTTCCGCATGCTCGGGCGCGACGGCATCCCGCTCGCCTACGAAGTGCCCGCGGCGATCGGCCCAGACGGCGTGGCGGTCGGCGAGGCGACCTACCGCGGCATTCTCAACGCAGCAGACCGCCCGCTGACTCTTCCGTACAGCGTGATCCTCTTCTTCCTCGTCGCCATCGTCGCCCAGTGGTTCCTCTCGCGGAGCCGCTTCGGCCGCCACCTCGTCGCGGTCGGCGCCAACGAGACGGCGGCGACCTACGCGGGCATCTCCGTCGCGTGGGTGCGCTTCCGCGTCTACGCGATCATGGGGCTCCTCGCGGGTGTGGCGGGGCTTCTCCAGGCGTCGCGCATGAACTCTGTGTCGACCTCGGGCCTCGGCGTGGCCGCCGAGCTCGACGCGATCGCGGCGGTCGTGATCGGCGGCACGAGCCTGCGCGGCGGCTTCGGGCGCGTGTGGGGCACCGTGATCGGCGTCCTCATCCTCGGGATGATTACCAACATGCTCACGATCTCGGGAGTCAGCCCCTACTGGCAGGGTGCCGTCAAGGGCGGCGTGATCGTGCTCGCGGTGCTCGTCCAGCGCGGAGCGCGCGCGTAGCGGCGCGGCGGCGCGGGCGGTATCTTCCGCGCCATGAAGCTCGTCACAGTCGCCTCCATCGGTCTTCTCGCAGCCGTCGCCTCGTTCGGCCTCGCAGCCAATGCGCCCGCCGTTCCGGAGGCCGCCAAGCCCCAGCCCGCACCCGCGCCTGCGAAGGCGCCTGTCAAGATCGGCGTGTCGATTCCCGCCGCATCGCACGGGTGGACCGCCGGCGTCGTGTGGTGGGCGAAGGAGTGCGCCAAGCTCCACCCCGAGATCGAGTGGACCATCGCGACGGCCGAGACCCCCGAGAAGCAGATCGCCGACATCGAGGCGCTCATGGCCAAGAAGGTCGACGGCCTCGTCATCCTCGCAACCGAAAGCGCGCCGATCACACCCGTTGCAGAGGAGGCGCAGGGCCGCGGCATCCTCATCGTGAACGTCGACCGCGGCTTCCTCAAGCCCGTCGCCGACATCTTCATCGAGGGCGACAACAAGGCGTTCGGCAGGAAGAGCGCCGAGTTCATGGTCGAGAAGCTCGGCGGCAAGGGGAAGGCCAAGGGCGACATCATCGTGCTCGAGGGCATTCCCTGCACGGTGAACACCGACCGCGTGAACGCGGCGATGGAGGTCTTCAAGACGGAGCCGGGCATCAAGATCGTCGGCCAGGCCGCGGGCAACTGGAACCGCCAGAAGGCGCTCGAGGTCACCGAGACGCTGCTCACGAAGAACCCGCGCGTCACCGCGATCTGGGCCTCGGACGACGACATGGCGCTCGGTGCAGAGCAGGCGCTCGCCGAAAAGGGAATCGAAGGCGTGTGGATCCTCGGCGGCGCTGGCATGAAGGACATCGTGAAGCGCGTGATGAACAAGGACCCGATGTACCCGGGCAACATCACCTACCCGCCGTCGATGATCGCGACGGGCATGGAGATGGCCGCCACGGTGCTCGTCGGCGGCAAGAAGGAGGAGAAGCTCAAGTACATGCCGCAGCACCTGATGATCGACGTCGACCTCATCACGCCGGAGAACGCGAAGCGGTACTACTTCCCGGATTCGGTGTATTGACGTGACGCGTTTCTGCAGTTCAGGTAGGTGACCCGCGGCGGCGGCTTGGGACGCCGATCGAACGTGGGAAGATCCTCTCTCCCGAAGCCTCCTCTCCCAGCCCCTCCGATTCAAGCCGCTCGACGGCGAAGACGGATGGGAAGGAGCAATGTCGCGAACCCCTCGCGGCAGGAGATCTGAGCGGTCGCGCCTGCGGGCGCTCCCTCTGGTGCTCGGGCGGGGCGAGCCCGCGGGAATTCAAACAAAAGCGCAAGTCTCGTGATTGACCACAAGGCTGACTTCCGCTCTCATAGCGGAGGTCCGCCGCGCCCTCGCCGCGGCGGATCGATGGCGCGCCACTGTGGCGCTGTGGGGCTTGCGGCTGCGGAGATCTCGCTATGAACAGCTGGCTCGTTCGGATGGTCGGATGCGTGGCGGTGGCGTCGCTGATGGTCGCGGCACCCGCGCGCGGGCAGGGGGCGTGCGACGCCGACGTCGACGGAAACGGCTCGGTCGGCGCGTCGGATCTTGCTTCGGTGCTGAGTGCATGGGGCCCGTGCGCAGGCTGTGCGGCCGATGTCAACGGCAGCGGCGCGGTCGACGGCGCCGACATCGCGGTGCTGCTGTCCGTGTGGGGCGAGAGCTGCAATCCGCTCCCGTGGGCGACCGTGCTCGAGCAGTCGCCCGACCCCGCGATCGTGACGAGCGGTTCGCTGCGGAAGGCGATCATCGCCACGGGCCTTCCGTGGCGCGTGCGCGACAACCTGACGCAGATCGAGATGGTGCTGATCCCGCCGGGCTCGTTCAACATGGGGTGCTCGGCGTCGAACGTGCACAGCTGCAGCCCCGCCGAGAACCCCGTCCACGCAGTGACGCTGACGGACGCGTTCTACATGGGCCGCTACGAGGTGACGCAGGCGCAGTGGACGGCGCGGATGGGGTCGAACCCGTCGTACTTCCAGTCGGCGAGCGCGGAGGTGCCTGCCGCGCAGGTGCCGAACCGCCCGGTCGATACGGTGTCGTGGACCACGATCCAGGGCTTCCTCTCTGTGACGGGCATGCGGCTTCCGACCGAGGCGGAGTGGGAGTACGCGTACCGGGCGGGCACGACGACGGCGTTCCACGGCTGGCCCGCGCAGACGGCGGGGACGAACGACGACACGCTGGTCGGGAACATCGCGTGGTTCCAAGAGACCTCGAACGGCCATACCCGCCCCGTGGGCGGCAAGGCGCCGAACGGCTTCGGACTGCACGACATGGCGGGCAACGTGTGGGAGTGGGTGAGCGACTGGTACTCAAGCACCTACTACGCGTCGAGCCCGTCGACGAACCCACCTGGGCCCGCGACTGGGTCGAATCGCGTGCTGCGCGGCGGCAAGTGGGGCATGGAGTCGCGCCAACTGCGTTCCTCCCACCGCCTCCACGCCGCGCCCGGCAGCGCGGGCATCGCCTACTTCGGGTTCCGCGTCGCGAGGGCCCCCTAAGTTCCCTTTCCTCTCTTTCCTCTTTCCTTTCCCCTTCTCTTCTTTCCTCTTCGGATCCACGCCACGCGACGCCCAGCACGGATGGCAAGAAGCAAGGTCCCGAATCCCTCGCAGCACATCGTGGCCTTTCCCGCCGGCGCCGAAGGCGCCGGAAAGAGTTCCCGTATTGAAGAGCCCGCCGCCGTGAGGCTCGATGGCGAGGAACGACGCGTGGACATCCCGAAGGCCCGTAGTTTCACCCTGCAGGTTGAGGGTTCGCGGTTGCGGCCGTAATGTCTCGTGCTCGGACTTCGATGACTGACTCGCTCGCGCAAACGCACTCCGACCTTTGGAACGAACTCGGCCGTGGCGTCGTCGATCGGCGCCACGGCTTTCATGTTCCGACGCTTTCGACCATCGGGCTCGACGGTGCGCCGTGCGCGCGGTCGGTGGTGCTGCGGCGCATCGACGCCGAGCGCGGCGAGATCCAGTGCCACACCGATGTGCGCAGCGGGAAGGCGGCTGAGATCGCGCGCGACGCGCGCGTTGCGTGGCACTTCTACGACGAGTCGCGCAAGTTGCAGCTGCGTGTTTCGGCGACGGCAGAGGTGCTCGTGCACGGAGCGGTCGCTGACGACGCGTGGGCGCGAAGCGCCGTCACCAGCCGCCGCTGCTACCTCGCGCCGCGGGCGCCGGGCGCGGTGTGCGATGCGCCGTCGCCGAACTTGCCCGAAGGAGTGCGCGATCGGCGGCCGACTGAGGAGGAAACGCTCCCTGGCCGCGCGAACTTCGCGGTGGTGCTCACGCGGGCGACCGCGATCGACTGGCTCTTCCTCGCAAGCGAAGGGCACCAGCGCGCGCGGTTCACGCGCGACGAGGCGGGCGAGTGGCAGGGGTGCTGGCTCGAGCCGTGATCGACCTTCGGCTCGCTCAACGCTTCCACGCCGCGCGCAGCGTGAGCGCGAACGGAATCCACCAGAGGAGGTCGTTCGTGGGGATCGTCACGCCGAAGGCCCACGGGATCTCGCCGCGCGAGGCGGTCCAGATGAAGCCGATCGGGCCAAAGATCTTGCCGAGAAGCCCGACGAAGACGATCGGCCAGTGGCGCACGGGGTCGCGGCTTGCGACGAAGTAGCCGATGCCGTAGACGCCGATCACCATGCCGAGGCACTGCCAGATGCCGCGGCCTGGCGCGGTCAGCGGGTCCATTCCGACGAGCGTGAAGAGGTGGTCTGGCGCGAGCACGACCCATGCGCCCCAGAGGATGTTGTAGATGGCCGCGGCGAGAAGCCAGGTGCGCATCCAGGGGCGGAAGTGGGGAGCCGAAAGCGAGTCAAGCATTGGGGCGGCGTTCGGCGACCGCACCGAGGCGGATTCGTCGCGGTCAGTTCCACGCGGCGAGGAGCCGCGCGAGGTCCGATGCACCGACGACGCCATCGCCGTCGAGATCGGCGGTGCCGCCCTTCGAGCCCCACGCGGAGAGCAGCATGGCGAGGTCCGCGGGGCCGACCGAACCGTCGCCGTTCAGGTCCTCGCTTCGCACGGGCACGAGTCGGAGCAGCTTCGTCACCGAGTCGCCGAGCGGTCGGCCGCTGGCGAGCATCGCGCGGCTGTCGTTGATCGAGCCGACTCCGAGGATCGTCCACACGCCGTCGTCTGGGTCGATGAGCGACGCAGGATCGGCGTTCGATTCGCCGACGAACGAGACCCAGCTCGAGATGTTCGCGACATACGCCGTGACATCGCCGCTGCCGTTGATCGAGTTCGCGGCCGTGGTCGTGGCGCAGCCGCCGACGAACTCCCAGCCGGTTCCGGGGCGGTATCGCAATGGGAAGGTGCTGCATCCCGAGAAGCCGAGGATGTAGCCGCAGAAGTTGCCGTTGTCGGTGAGGTCGACGCCGACGAAGCCTTGCCAGTTTCCAGGTGGCAGCGGGATCGTGGTGATCGACATGTCGTCGAGGTCGAGGAGCTGGTTGTAGGCGAGCACCACGCGCCCTTCGTTGACATCGGCGGGCAGCGAGATCTGCGGAAGGAGCTGCGCGGGGCCATCGGCGAAGCGCACCGCGCGCGGATAGGACCCGAGCCCGAGCCCGCCCGAGCCGCCGACGATGTCGCCGTGGCTGTTGACGGCGGTCGCGGTGCTGTGGGTGTCGCCTGGGTAGGGCGTGAGCAGCGTGAACTCGTAGCCCGTCTTCGTGGGGTGCCACGCGGCCGCGCGCGAGCCGATCGATGCGATCGTGCCCGTGCTCACGGCGCCCACGATGATGCCGTTCGGGCTGATGGCGTAGGCGTCCGAGCTCTGCCATTCGACGGGCGTCGGGAGGAGCGTGGGCGGCTCGCCGCGCCGCGCCACGAAGGCCTTGCCGACCTGCTGCGCGTTCAGCTGCCGGCCGACCACGGTGCCCGCGGCGTTCATGTCGAAGCCCTGCAGCCCTGCGCCGATGACCTCGACGCGGTAGGTCGGGGGCACCGCCGAGGCGCTTGCCGAAACATGCGCCGCGAGGACTGTGGCTGCGGCGAGACGGATCAGGCGATGCAGCGGTCGTTGCAGTTGCGGTCGTTCCATCGGAGGCCTCCAATCATGGCGCGGGATTCGACAAAGTCCACGGTGTGCTCGGCGGGACTCCTCGAATGCGCCAGAAGAGACGATGACGCGTCCGAAGATACCCCTGTCCCCTCGTAGATGGTGAGATTTCCCGGCCTTGGTGCGTTCCACCTGCATTCCTGCGACGATGCTGCGAGGTCCGCATGCGGGCCCACCCGCCGCGCGACCTTCGTCGTCACGAGATACCACGCATGTTCCCCCGAAATCCCAGACTTCTTGGCCGTGTTCATCTGGTCGCCGCCCTTGTCGCGCTGGCGGCTGTTTCAGGGTGCCGATCGCCCGACGGCCGTGACGGGGGTCCGTCACCGGTCGAACCGCCCCCGATCGCCGTCGACTTCGACGCCGCGATCGTCAACCGCGAGTGGGTGTGCGTCGAGATCGACGGCGCTGCAGTCGCCGATGGCGTGATGCGTCCGACGCTTCGCTTCGGACGCGATGGCCGCGTCTCGGGGAAGAGTCCCGTGAATCAGTATGGCGCGGCGTATCGCCTTGACGGAGCCGACGGGATCGAGCTCGGCCCCGTCATGTCCACGCTGATGGCGGGTCGAGACGAAGACATGAAGGTCGAGTCTTCGTTCATGCGCGCGCTGCAGGCCGCGTCGAACATCGGATATCGAGATGGAAAGCTCGGTCTCTCCGCGAAGTCGGGGGTGCGCGTGCTGCTCTTCGAGCCGATGCCGCTTCGTTGCGGCGATGGCGACGGAGGACCGCTGCCGATCGTCATGCCAGCGCCGCTCGCGGAGTTCGCGGGAAGCGAGTGGATCTGCGTCGCGATCGAAGGCGAGGCCGTTCCATCGGATGGCGGCGTCGTGATGACCGTCGCCGCAGAGGGCGCGCTGCAGGGCCGCGGCGGCGTCAATCGCTTCGCGGCTGCAGCGAAGCGCGCCGAGGATGGATTCCGCATCGGGCCGATCGTTGCGACGGAGATGGCGGGCTCGCCCGAGGCGGGCGCGCGGGAACGGCGTTTCTTCGCGGCGCTCGAGCGCGCGCGACAGGCTGCGCGCGACGGCGCCGATCTCTCGCTGCGTGACGGTACGGGGCGCGAAATCCTTCGTTTCCGTCCGCGATGAGCGCTCGCCTTCGCCTCGACGCACCTGCCGCAGAGTGCTACGATCGCCTCCCCGTTGCAGGGCGGGGCACAAGGAGTCGCAGCAATGACAAGCGTGAGCAAGTGTCCGTTTGCAGGGGCCGAAGGTGGATTCGTCCGCAACATCGCAGAGGGGAACTACAACCGCGACTGGTGGCCGCACCAGCTCGACCTCTCGGTGCTCGCTCGGAACACCGCGAAGTCCGATCCGATGGGGCCTGGCTTCGACTACGCGAAGGAGTTCAAGTCGCTCGACCTCAACGCCGTGTGCGCCGACCTGCGCGCGCTGATGACGCTGTCGCAGGACTGGTGGCCCGCCGACTACGGCCACTATGGCCCGTTCTTCATCCGCATGGCGTGGCACGCCGCCGGCACCTACCGCGTGGCCGACGGCCGCGGCGGTGGCGGGGCGGGCATGCAGCGCTTTGCGCCGCTCAACAGCTGGCCTGACAACGCGAACCTCGACAAGGCGCGGCGCCTGCTCTGGCCGATCAAGCAGAAGTACGGCAAGAAGCTGTCGTGGGCCGACCTTTTCATCCTCACGGGCAATGTCGCGCTCGAGTCGATGGGGTTCAAGACCTTCGGCTTCGGCGGCGGCCGCGCCGATGTGTGGGAGCCCGACGAGACCTACTGGGGCGCCGAGAAGGCCTGGCGCGGCGCAGAGCGCTACACGGGCGAGCGCTTCCTCGAGAACCCGCTTGCGGCGGTCGAGATGGGCCTCATCTATGTGAACCCCGAAGGACCTGATGGCAAGCCTGATCCGCTCGCCTCGGCGCGCGACATCCGCGAGACCTTCAAGCGCATGGCGATGAACGACGAGGAGACCGTCGCGCTGATCGCGGGCGGCCACACCTTCGGCAAGACGCACGGCGCGGCCGATCCGTCGAAGTACGTCGGCTCCGATCCTGAGGCGGCGCCGCTCCACGAGATGGGCCTCGGCTGGAAGAACTCGTTCGGCTCGGGGAACGGTGCCTCGACGATCACGAGCGGCCTCGAGGGCGCGTGGACGCCCGATCCGACGAAGTGGGACAACGGCTACTTCGACACGCTGTTCGGGAACGAATGGGAGCTGACGAAGAGCCCCGCGGGCGCCCACCAGTGGACGCCGAAGGGTGCTTCGGTGACGGCGCCCGCCGCGCACGATGCGTCGAAGCGCGAGACGGTCATCATGCTGACGACCGACCTCGCGTTGCGCATGGACCCCGCGTACGAGAAGGTGTCGCGCAAGTTCCACAAGGATCCGAAGCTGTTCGCCGACGCGTTCGCGCGCGCGTGGTTCAAGCTCACGCACCGCGACATGGGCCCGCGCACGCGCTATCTCGGCGCGCTCGTCCCGAAGGAAGAGCTGATCTGGCAGGACCCTGTTCCCGCTGTGTCGCATGAGCTTGTGAACGCCGCCGATGTCGCGGCGCTCAAGGCGAAGATCCTCGCGTCGGGGCTGTCGGTCTCGCAGCTCGTCGTCACGGCGTGGGCGAGCGCCTCGAGCTTCCGCGGCACCGACAAGCGCGGCGGCGCGAACGGCGCGCGCATCCGACTGTCGCCGCAGAAGGACTGGGCGGTCAACAATCCCGCGGGCCTCGCGATCGTGCTTTCGGCGCTCGAGAAGATCCGCGGCGAGTTCAACGCCGCTGGCGGCAAGAAGCAGATCTCGCTCGCGGACCTCATCGTCCTCGGCGGCTCTGCGGCGGTCGAGAAGGCCGCGAAGGACGCTGGCGTGACGGTGACCGTGCCGTTCACCCCAGGGCGCACCGACGCGACGCAGGAGCAGACCGACGCCGAGAGCTTCAAGTATCTCCAGCCCGTGGCCGACGGCTTCCGCAACTACCTCGCGCACAGCCTGCCGCGCCGCGCCGAGCACCTGCTCGTCGACAAGGCCGACTTCCTCACGCTCACGGCGCCCGAGATGACGGTGCTCGTCGGCGGCATGCGCGCCCTCGGCGCCAACTTCGACGGTTCGCAGGTCGGCGTCTTCACGAAGACGCCCGGCGTCCTGACGAACAGCTTCTTCGTCGAGGTGCTTGACATCGGTACCGCGTGGACCCCTGCGTCGGCCGACGAGGAGCTCTTCAACGGACGCTGCCGCAGGACGGGCCAGGCGAAGTGGACGGCGAGCCGTGTTGACCTTGCATTCGGCTCGAACTCGCAGCTGCGTGCGCTGAGCGAGGTGTATGCGAGCGCCGACGCGAAGGAGAAGTTCGTGTGCGACTTCGTGTCGGCCTGGACGAAGGTGATGAACCTCGACCGGTTCGACCTCGCGTAAGGCGAAGGTTGCTCCTCCGACGCTCTGTCTCAATGACGAACGCGCGCCCCGGTGTCTGCCGGGGCGCGCGTCTTTCTGCGGTGGATTCGGGCGTTGCGCTCAGCTCGCGGCCTTGAGATGCTGCGTGAGCGCCTCGCGCGCGGGAGCCTGCCAGGCGTCGATTCCCGTGCCCGCGATGATCGCGATCATGCAGCGCACGCTCTCGGGGGCAACTCCCTCGAGGCCGTTCGCCAGCACTGCTGCGAACTGCGCCTGCGTCGGCGGGTTGTCGACCGCAGACGACTCCGCGACCTCGAGGTCCTTGTGCGCGACTCCAAGCTTCGCGTAGAGCGCGGTGAGGTCGGCGGCGCGCGCGGTCATGTAGGTGAGGCCGAAGAAGGGCGCCGCCCTCCGCGGATCGAGCGCGATCGCGCGCCGCGTGCCGAAGATGTCCGACATGCGCCACTGCGACTTCACGGTCTGCGCGCGCGACTTGATGAGCTCCGCGACGATCCGCGCGAAGGCCTCGCACTCGTCGGGCGAGGTCCGCAGCTGCTTCACGCACTGCAGCGTGAGCTCGTCGCGGAACGAAGGGGAAAGGTCGGGCCAAACGGTTTCGAGCACTGGACACTCCGAACTGGTTCTCGGGAGGCGGAGACGGCGCGGCCGCGGCAGGAGCCTGTCGCGGCCGAGGCGAGGAGCATACTGCGCCCGTAGATCCGCGGGAGGCGACTATCCGTCGGCCCGCGGGCTGCGGCGCTTGTCCTTGAAGAACTCCCACACGCGCTCCGCGCCGTTGAAGGAGCCGATCGGCGTGTTCTCGCCGCGCCGCGCGCGCGTCCCCGGCCAGCCGTGCCCGCCCGCGCTGTCGACCACGAACTCCGTCACGGCGCCGCCGTCCGTTGCGGCGTAGGTCGTGGTGGTGACCGTGCCCGTCGTCTGCGTGACGGGCTCGGTGCTCGACTTGTTGACCCGCTTCCAGAAGTGCACGACTTCCGTCAGCGGCTTGAACGGGCTCGCCTGCGCGGCGCGAACCACGCGCGTGCGGCTCATCCCGCCCTCGAGCGGCACCTCGTTGTCCTTCGCGCCGTTGATGATCAGGATCGGCAGCGGAACGGAAGGAGCCTGGTCGAAGGTGAACATGCTTGCGACGACGGGCGCGACTGCGGCGAGACGCTCGGGCCGCGCGACGGCGTAGACGAAGGTCATCATGCCGCCGTTCGAGCCGCCCGTCATGAAGATGCGCGCGGGATCCGCTCCGTGGTCGCGGACGAGTGCGTCGATCAGGGCATCGAAGTAGGCGATGTCGTCGGCATCCCGCACCTGCCGTCGAAGAAGATGCCCCGTGTTCCACGCGTGACGCCCGTCTCCGAACTCTGTCCCCTCCGCATAGACGACCATGAATCCGTTCGCGCGCGCGACGGGGTCGAAGCCGGCGCTCACGCGCATGCGCTCGGCGCTTCCGCTGCCTCCGTGAAGCACGATGACAACGGGGCGCGTCGTGCCGTCCGTCGGCGCGTTCACAAAGATCGCGTTGCGGTCGACGCCATCGACCTTCAGCTTGATGTCGCCGTTCGGGGTCCTCGAGTCGGGCGCTTGTCGGGTGACGGCCGGCGGAGGCTCGGAACCGTTCGGCGTCGCACGGTCCGGCGATCCCGCGGGCTCTCCGAGCGCCTTGCGGTAGAACGCCCAGTGCGCGTCGTCGAGCTCGATCAGCACGGCCATCGGATCATGCCCGATGCCGCGGAGAACGCGCCACTCATGCGGGATCTTCAGCGACTCGAGGTGCTCGTGGAACGCCAGATTGTTCCCGTAGGTCTCGTCGCGGTCGCCGATCACCATGCGGACAAGCGAGCCCTTCGCGATCGTCTCTGCGTTGGCCTTCGCGATCGTGCGCGGGCTCGCCTCGAGGAACCGTTCCTGCGAGCCGCCGTAGACCCGCGCGAGAAGCTCCTCCGCCTGCACCTTGCTCGCACGCGGCGTCGTCGTCAGCGTCTCCTGCATCGGACCCGCGCCCATGATCGACACCGCGCGGAACAGCTCGGGATACTTGAAGCCGAGCCGCGCCGCGCCGTATCCACCCATGCTGAAGCCATCGAGCAGGCGTCCCTCGCGCATCGCGAGAGTTCGGTGGGTCGAGTCGATGTGCGGAACGAGATCCTTCACGATCATGCTCTCGACGGGGGCAGATCCGTCCGCCCAGTCGACGTACATTCCCATCTCGAGGCCGTTGACGAAGACGACGAGACACGGCGGCGCCTTGCCCGCCTCGATCGCAGCGTCGAAGTACCGCGCGACGGAGGCGATTCCAGACAAGCCGCCGCCCGACCCGTGCAGCCAGTAGACGACGGGGAAGCGGCTGTCCTGCTCGCGGTCGTATGCGGCGGGGGTGTACAGGTGGTAGCTGACCGCGGTCTTGGTCGCGGCGCTCTCGAAGGTGTGGAACGAGACGCGCGGCGCCGAGACGGCGCGGGTCACCCACTGAACCTTCGGCGCGCTCGGCTCGCGCGTGGCTGGCTGGGCGGTCGCAGTGCACGGGAGAAGCAAGGCGTTCAGGAAGAGGAACGCAGCGACAAGTCGGTGCTTCGCGATCATGGGGGGCATATCGGCGGAACGACCGGGGTATCGGTGAATTGCCGGATCGAACCTGCCATCGGGTACGATCCAGCCCCCATGCACGACTACCAGCGGCGCTTCATCGACTTTATGGTCGAGGTCGGGGTCCTGACCTTCGGCGACTTCACGACGAAGAGCGGACGCAAGACGCCGTACTTCGTCAACACGGGCAAGTACCGCTCGGGCTCGCAGCTTGCGCAGCTCGGCCGCGCCTACGCCGACGCGATCGAGCGGTCGTTCCCCGAGGGTTTCGACTGCCTCTTCGGCCCGGCCTACAAGGGCATCCCGCTCGTCGCCGCCGTGTCGATGGCTTTCGCCGAACGCGGCCGCGAGGTCGAGTTCTGCTTCAACCGCAAGGAGGCGAAGGACCACGGCGAGGGCGGGCTTCTCGTCGGGCGCAAGCTGAAGGACGGCGACCGCGTGCTCATCGTCGAGGATGTCACGACGGCGGGCACCTCGATCCGCGAGACGGTGCCGATCCTGCGCGCGGCGGCCGACATCCGCCTCGCGGGGCTCGTCGTCTCGGTCGACCGCCAGGAGCGCGCAAGCGACGCGTCGACGCGCACCGCGCTCGCCGAGGTCGGCGCCGAGTTCGCGATGCCGACCGCTGCGATCGTGACGATCGACGAGGTGATCGAGCATCTCGGCGCACGGCTCACCGAAGCCGACCGCGCGCGCGTCGCGGCCTACCGCGCACAGTATGGAGCGATGCTCGTCTGATCGGCACGCGCAGCGCATCGCGCAGGATCGACTCTGCATGACGACCGAGCAAGATCCAGACTCCGTTAAGGCAACGCAGGACGACGCGTCCTCGGACGGCGCGCCCTGGATATCGCGATGCAGCAACTGCGGGACCGCCTATCCCGGGAAGAGGGCTGGCCGATGCGGGTCCTGCGGGCAGCATCTCGACCCCCGCACTGGCCTTGGCGTCGTCGAAGCGCATCGGAAGACGCCCAACCTGCTCATCAGCCTTCGCAACGGATCCATCTGGCTCGGCCTCGTCCTTCCCGCGCTCGGGGTGCTGTACGCGGTCTGGGTCTTCGTCGATGGGTGGGCAAGCTTCGGCTGGTCCCCGCGCTCTGGAGGGAGTTCGGGCCGGATCCGACTCGTTGGAATGACCGCCACCCTTTGGGCGCTCCTCATCCTGGTTGGCGCACTCACGACCCATGCTCACTACTTCTGGAGCCGGATCAAGCCATTCGACGGGGCTGCCCGCATCGCGACCGTCTGCGGTTTCGTGGCGGGGTTCGTCTGCTTGCTTGCGTTTGTCGCGAAGTTGATCCATCAAGTCTTCATCGAAAACAGGACGGCATGAGCGCGCAGGAAGCGCGCCGAGCAAAGGGTAGGGTTCTCGCCATGCGCTTTCGTGCCACGCTGATCGCGGTCGCTCTCGCCCTCAACGCATGTGCCATCTCGGGGTGCGCTTCGCTCGCGTCAAGCCGCGAGACCGCGACTTCCGGCGCGTTTCCCGCCGACTGGACCGGCCGTTGGACGGGCACGATCGCCACGCTCGGTGACTCGAAGCTCGCCTCCGTCGCCATGACGCTCGAGATCGCGCCGATCGCGGACGGGCGCTGGTCGTGGACGATCATCTATGAAGGCGACGCGGGACGACAGGTTCGTCCGTACGAACTGATCGCGGTGGATGCACCGACGGGGCGTTTTGCGATCGACGAGAAGAACGGAATCGTGATCCCCGTGCGCGTGCTCGAAGGAACGCTCTACGCGACCTTCGAGGTGATGGGGAGCCGCATCGAACTGCGCGAGACGCTCGTCGGCGCCGGCAGGGACGCGACACTCGTCGTCGAGATGGCGACGATCGCAGTCGAGGATTCCACCGTGACGGGCGGCATCGAAGCGCAGGCGATTCCCGAAGTGCGCGCGTGGACGCCCCGCGTCGTGCAGCGCGCGCTCCTGCGACGGCAGGCCTCCGAAGAATGAACAACCGCCCCCGCGAGCGAGGCTCGCGGGGGCGGTGATCGGGTTTCCAGAGTCGCCGAGGGCGGCTGCGGAAGGGGTGTGTTCACGCCGATTCAGCGGCGACGACGCCCGCCGAGCAGCCCGCCGACGCCGAGGAGGGCGAGGGCGCCAGGAGCGGGAATCGCGTTCACTTCCAGGTTGCGGTACTGGATGTCGTACTCGCCGGCGATGCCCTGGTTGTGACCATTGAGAATGACGTTGTCGATCCGCTCGGCACCGAGATTTCCGACGGTTGCGGAGAAGATGCTCGTCGAAGTGGCGGCATCGGTGATCTCGAAGGTCACGAGCGATGCAGTCAGACCGATCGTCATCTTGTACCAAGCATTGGTCGCAACGGACAGGTTGGTCTGCGTCCAGCCGATGCCCGACTGCCACCAGCGGAATCCAGTGAACTCGCTGGCGCCCACGGTTCCACCGGTGCTTGTGCCCTTCGTGTACTCGATGATGGGGAAGGTGAGGTTGCCGTTGCCCATGGTGGTCCAGAAACCGGCGCGGGTTCCGTTCGACCAGCTGTCGTCGACGTACATCTCGATGGATACCGAGGATCCCGTCTCTGCTCCTGCAAATCCGGTCGAGGTCGCCATGCCCTGGTAGTTGTAGAACGAGGAAGAGAAGGATGCGTTCCGATTCGCCTGAAAGCCCGACGCGCGCAGCCCAAGAGTGATGTTGGAACCTGCGGTGGTGAAGACATCGGGCGCGTAGCGATCGGGAGTCCAGACGAACGCATTGGCCGAAGTTGCGACGGCCACGCTTGCCGCCACGGTGCACAGTCCACGAAGAGAGTTACGCAATTGAACATCCTTGGGGCCACGCCCCCGAAACCACCGTGCCGCCGTCGCGTAGGTCGGACACGGTCTGCCGAAGACCGTCGGCAATCGCCCTTCGGCCGCCACCCACCGGAGTTGGCGTGCCATCCTCCCCGCGACCAGTTCGTCTGGCGAACGGTCGCGGCTGTCTCCAAACCTTGAAGCGGCTTTCGCGCTAAGGACTGGTCAGGAGGTGGCGGATTTTTCGCATAAATCAAGGCGCGACTCACAGAACTATCAAACTTCGCGCCGCAGTTCGAAGTGTCGGCCGTGCCGTGAGGCACACGTCGGCGACACCTCCGCGGCGACCGACGTCTCAGCGGTGCGCAGGCAGATAGATGCGGAACTCGGTCCCGCGCCCGGGCGCGCTTGAGACGCGCGCGTGTCCGCCTGCGGCCTGGACGATGCGCTTCACTGTCGACAGTCCGAGCCCTGTTCCCTGGTTGTTCGCCTTGGTCGTGAAGAACGGCTCGAAGGCTTGTGCGAGGACTTCGGCGTCCATTCCGTGGCCTTCGTCGATCACGCGCAGGAGCGTCCACGCTCCATCGGGGATCTGGTCGGTGCAGGCGGGGCGCTCGGGCGCCGTGACCGTCGACACATCGATGACGATCTCGCCGCCCGACGGCATGGCGTCGCACGCGTTGACCACGAGGTTGAGCGCGACCTGCGCGAGTTCCGTCGGATCGATCCGGACAGGCGCGATCGTGCGGCGGGCACAGTCGTCGACGATGCGGAGGCGGGCGCGGCCGCGCATCGCCTGGCGCAGAAGCGGCTCCTCGTTGCGAAGAAGCTCGGGCAGCGAGACGATCGCGGGCACGCTCGTCCGTCGCTTGCTGAACTCGAGGAGCCGCGTCGTGAGCGCGTTGGCGCGCGCGACCGCCTGGTCGATCATGGACGAGTACGAGTCGACCTCATGCGAGTGGAGGCCCGATGAACGGACCTCGTCCTGCAGCAGCTGCTTCGCTCCCGAGATCACGATGAGGAAGTTGTTGAGGTCGTGTGCGACGCTGCTCGCCATGCGGCCGAGCGCCTCGAGCTTCTGGCTCTCGCGGAGCAGGGACTCGCGGTTCTGACGGTGAATCGCCGCGCCAAGCAGGAGCGCCGCGATGCGCAGCGTGTCGACCTCGACGCGCTCCCACGAATGGACGGCCTCGCACGCATCGAAGCCCATGAAGCCCCACCACCGGCTGCCCTCGAAGATCGGCTGCACGAGGATTGACTTGATTTCCTGGACCTCGAGGATGGGCCGCTCGCTCTCGGGGAAGTCGCCGATGTCGCCGAAGACGGGTTGTCCGGCGCGCAGCAGTTCGCCCCACCGCGTGAAGCCGTTGTCAAGAGGCATTCCCTGCAGGCTCGGGTTGTCGATCTGCGGGGTCACGCCCACCGCGCACCATTCGAAGCGCTGGCTGACGAGATCGACTCCGTCCCGTCGCTCGACCTCGAAGATGTAGGTGCGGCTGACGCGCGTGGCGGCGCCGAGCTCGCCGAGCGCCTGCGCGACGAGCAGTTCCCACGGGCGCGGCTCGCTGAGCAGCTCCGAGGCGCGCGTGACTGCTGCAAGAACAGCGTCCCGTCGGGCAAGCTTCGCTTCAGGGCTGCGGGGAAGGTGGTGTTCCACCGTGTCAGCGTACCTCCGCCGATCCGAGGCCGTGGCGCGCGCCGTCTTGGAGCGGCGACGATCCCCGGCCGAAGTCGCCGCGGGGCGGACTCGGGTTCAAAGGCGCTTCAGCAGCGCATACTCGAATGCCTGCGCCTTGCCCCAGGGCGTGGTGTGCGTCACGAGCAACGCGCGCTCGAGCGTGAAGGCGGGCGCGAACTCGGCGGCGAGCGCCTCGGCCGTGGTGCGACGGACGGGGAGCCCGCTGCAGCGCTCGGGTCCATCAGGTGCGAATCCCGCGAGAAGGGCGAAGCCGCCCGCGACCACCGACTGCGCCGCGAGTGCCGCGTAGCGTCGTCGCTCGGCGTCCTCTGTCAGGAAATGCAGGCAGGCCCTGTCATGCCAGAGCTCGAACGCGCCGAGCGCCGACAGCTCGCGGATGTCCGCCGCGATCCACTCGATTCGCTCGGCACCCGATCCCGCCCGCGCCTTGCCGCGCTCGATCGCGGCCTCGGAGAGATCGAGCACCGCGACGCGCTGCACGCCAAGCCGAAGCAGCGCGCCCGCGAGCGCCGACTGCCCGCCACCGACATCGATCGCCGAAGTCGGCACGCGCGGCAGTCCGCGCACCAGCTCGAGCGACCGGCACGGCACTTCCTCGAACCAGCTGAGCTCCGCGTCCTGCTTGGCACGATAGACCGTCTGCCAGTGGTCGTGCGCGGCGCGCCCGCCCGTCATGCGCGCCCCTTCAGCATCCCCTTCCAGTAGAGGAGCGGAAGCACATGGCGCTTCAGCATGTACATGCTCCATCGCTCCTTGCTCTGGTCGAACGGGAAGCTCTCGCGCGGCTTCAGGTCGTAGTCGAACTCCGCGAGGATGAGCGACCCATAGCCCGTCACGAGCGGACACGAGGTGTATCCGTCGTAGCGCGCGCTCGGCTCGCGGCCCGCGAGGACATCGAGCAGGTTGGTCGCGACGGTCGGAGCCTGCTTGCGGATCGCGGCGCCCGTCTTGCTCGTCGGAAGGTTCGAGCAGTCGCCGAGCGCGAAGACGTCGGGGTAGCGCACATGCCTGCAGGTGTGCTTGTCGACCTCGACCCATCCCGTCGACGCGGCGAGCGGGCTCCGCTTGATGAAGTCGGGCGCCGACATCGGCGGCGTGACATGGAGGAGATCGAACTTCTGCACGACCTCCGTGTTCGCGGCAAGGTCGTCGAACACCGCCTCGCGCGCGTCGACGCGCACCTCCTTCAGGCTGTGCCTGAAGTGCGGCGGCTCGATTCCCTTGCGGCGGATCACCTCGAGAAGCGCCTTCGCATAGGGCTCCGCCTTGAAGATCGCCGGCTCGCCCGAGTAGAAGTGGATGCGGGCGCCGTCACGCACGCCCGCGCGGCGGAAGGCGTCGTCGGCGAGGTACATGATCTTCTGCGGCGCGCCGCCGCACTTGATCGGCGTCGCGGGGTGCGTGAACACGGCGTCGCCGCCCCTGAACGAGCGGATCGCGTCCCAAGTTGAGTTCACGGTCTCGAACGAGTAGTTCGAGCAGATGCCGTTCCGTCCGATGTTCCCCTCGAGCCCCTTCACCTTGCCCCAGTCGAGCTGCAGGCCCGCGGCGACGACGAGCGCGTCGTATCTGAGCCGCGTGCCGCCAGGCGTCACGACGGCATGCGCGTCTGGGTCGAACTCTGCGACGGCCTCGCGCACCCACTCGACTCCCGCCGGAATGAGGTCCGCCTCGCGGCGTCGCGCCTTCTCGCGGGGGAGGACCCCGGCGCCGACGAGCGTCCAGAGGGGCTGGTAGTCGTGCGTCTCGCTTGGGTCGACGACGAGGATGCGAAGGCCGCCGCCGTGCCTCGCGAGCCGGGCCGCCACGGAGATTCCCGCGGAGCCGCCTCCGACAACGACAACGGTGCGGCGGGAGGACGCTGGGTCGGTGTGCTGCATGGGGCTCCTCTGGCTGGGAGCGGCCTTGGAGACGACGATGGGGGAGTTGGTTCCCATTCGAGGCCCCGCGACGCGCGAATTCTGGAAGAATGTATCCGCGATTGGGAACCTTGGGCTCGAGCCACGGCTCCAACTTCCTGCGCCATCGCTGCTCCGCAGGCGGCGCCGCGTCTTGATTTCCGATTTCTCGACCTTTCAGAAGGGAGCCCACCCATGTTCCTCCGCACGATCTACGACGAGAAGCTCGCAGAGGCCGCCTATCTGGTTGGCTGCCAGCGCACAGGCGAGGCGATCGTCATCGACCCCGAGCGCGATGTCGACCGCTACGAGAAGCTCGCCGCGGCGAACGGCCTCAAGATCGTCGCGGTCGCGGAGACGCACATCCACGCGGACTTCGTCTCGGGTGGACGCGAGCTCGCCGAGAAGGGCGCCATGGTCTATGTCTCGGACGAGGGCGATGCGGACTGGAAGTACCAGTGGCTCGACAAGAAGTCGGGCGGCGGAAGCTATAGGCATCGGCTCCTGAAGGACGGCGACATCTTCATGGTCGGCAACATCGAGTTCAAGGCGATCCACACGCCGGGCCATACGCCCGAGCATCTCTGCTTCATGGTGACCGACCGCGGCGGCGGCGCAGACAAGCCGATGGGCGTCTTCACGGGTGACTTCGTCTTCGTCGGCGACCTTGGCCGACCCGATCTCCTCGAGTCGGCCGCGGGATTCCAGGGGAAGGCCGATCCGTCGGCGCACAGGCTCTACGCGACGGTGCGCAAGTTCCTCGAGTGGCCCGACTACCTGCAGCTGTGGCCC
This sequence comes from Phycisphaera sp., assembly GCA_016124975.1. Lineage (GTDB taxonomy): Bacteria > Planctomycetota > Phycisphaerae > Phycisphaerales > SM1A02 > QWPT01. The sequence goes on from WGMP01000004.1 coordinate 87,758, forward strand.
GCGCATGGCGCGGGAAGCGCCTGCGGCAAGGCGCTCGGCGCCGTGCCCTCGACCACCGTCGGCTACGAGAAGATGTTCAACGCGTCGGTCCTCGCGGCGAAGACCGAGCAGGGCTTCGTCGACTTCATCCTCGACGCGCAGCCCGAGCCGCCGCTCTACTTCGCGCGGATGAAGCGCGACAACAAGATCGGCCCGAAGGTCCTCGGCGGAGTGCCGCAGCCGAAGCGGCTCTCGGTCGAGGAGCTCAAGAAGGTCGACGGCACGAAGGCCGCGATCGTCGACACGCGTCCGTGGGCGGCCTTCAAGGCAGGGCATGTTCCGGGGGCGCTCCATCTTCCGCTGAACAACAGCTTCAACACCGACGGCGGATCGCTGATCGGCGAGCACGAGCCCATCGTGATCATCGCGGAGGCGTCGCGCGTCGACGAGGCCGTGCGCGACCTGATCCGCGTCGGACTCGACCATTTCGCGGGGTGGTTCGACCCCGCCGATATCGGCGCCTACCAGAGCGCGGGGGGAACGCTCGTCGGCGCCGTCGAGAAGAGCGTCGCCGAGGCGCGCACCATGATCGACGCGGCGAAGCCATTCATACTCGACGTGCGGCGCGCGTCGGAGTTCAAGGAAGGCCACATCGAGGGCGCCACGAACATCGCGCACACGCGGCTTCTCTCGAGGCTCGCCGAGGTGCCGAAGGACCGCCACATCCTCGTGAATTGCCGCAGCGGCGCGCGCTCGGCGCGTGCGTGTTCGCTCCTTCTCAAGCATGGTTACCATTGCACGAACCTCGCGGGCGGCATGCTCGCGTGGCAGCAGGAGCGTGAACTCGTCCAGCGCTGAGCTGCTCCGAGTCTCCGCGAAGGAGCGGTTGTGATCTGGGCATGGCTTGGCGCTCTTGCGGTCGGTCTCTCGCTCGGGCTTCTTGGCTCAGGCGGAGCGATCCTGACGACTCCGATCCTCGTCTATCTCGTCGGCCACGACGAGAAGGCCGCGATCGCGGAGTCGCTTGCGATCGTTGGGGCGATCGCGCTTGCGGGCGTCCTGCGGGCGTGGCCGCAGGGACGCGTCGACTTCCGCAGCGCGCTTCTTCTCGCGCTCCCTGGAATCGTCGGGACCTCGCTCGGCGCGCAGCTCTCTGTCTTTCTCTCGGGCGCGGTGCAGCTCGCGATGCTCGCCGTGCTCATGCTCACGGCGGCGACCCTGATGTTCCGACGCGGACGCGGGGAGCCGGCCGCGGGCGTGGAGACTTCTGTGCGCGCGGGGCAGCCTGGGCAGGACGCCTCTGCGCTCGCATACGGCGGCCTGTCTTCCCAATGGAAGATCGTCCTTCAGGGCACGGGCCTCGGGCTTGCGACGGGACTGGTCGGGGTCGGCGGCGGGTTTCTGATCGTCCCCGTCCTCGTTCTCCTGCGCAGGCTTCCCATGCCGACGGCGATCGGCACGAGCCTCGCCATCATCGCGGTGAACAGCGCCGTCGGATTCGGGCAGTATCTCTGGCTCATTCGTGGCGCTGAGGCACCGTCGGGGACAGCGCTCAAGGTCGACTGGTTCGTGATCGGCACCTTCGTCGTGCTTGGAGTCGGCGGCAGCCTGGTCGGGAACCATCTCTCGGGTCGGCTCTACCACGGCACGCTGAAGCGCATCTTTGCTGTGTTTCTCGTGCTGATGGCGGGGTTTATCCTGGTACGGCAGGCGCCGAGGGTCTTCCCCGGCGTATTCGGGCCTTCGACGGCAAACTCAGGGGACTCGACCGCAGCCTCGACGGGATTTGGAACCGCCGAGGGCACCCAAGCCTCTCAATCGTCGCCGCGTTCGGCTCCCGCCGCCTCAGAGGGCGGCCGCTGAACGCACCATGTCCGAAAGGAACCCACCATGCAGAACGCAGCCATCGCGGAATCCACCACGCCGAGCACATTCGCGGAGATCGCGCCGCGCGACCTCAAGGGACGCCTCGCGAGCGGAGAACTGCTTCTCGTCGATGTGCGCGAGGCGGACGAGCACGCCCGCGAGCGCATCGCGGGGGCTCGCCTCCTGCCGCTCTCGCGCTTCAACCCGGACACGGCGGCGTCGTGGCTCGCGGCGGGTCAAGGCGTTGCGTTCCACTGCCGTGGCGGCCGTCGCTCGCTCGACGCGTGCCGCATGGCGGCGACGCTCTCGGCACGCGGAGTCGCCGTCCACAACATGACGGGCGGCATCGACGCCTGGAAGAAGGACGGCCTTCCCACCGAGGTCGACACGAAGGTGTCGGGCATCAGCATCATGCGGCAGGTGCAGCTCGTGGTCGGTGTCCTTGGGCTCGCGGGCAGCGCGCTCGCGTGGTTCGTCGATCCGCGCTTCGTCGCGATTCCTGCGTTCCTCGGCGCCGGGCTCACCTTCGCCGGCGCGACGGGCACCTGCGCGCTCGCGTCGATGCTCGGCTGGATGCCGTGGAACCGCACCGCGGGCGGAGCCAAGTCCTGCTCGACGGGAACCTGCGGCTGATCGAGATCTCGCAACGCTCTCCCACGGAGATACACCATGCACAAGGACGCAGCGACTTTCTACGACGAATGGCCGAGCCGCATGAACGCGATGAAGGCCGCACCCGGCGGCGCCGACATCGGCCGCGCGTTCGGCCCGTTCTTCCAAGGGCTCATGAAGGACACCACCGCCGAGGGCGGACTCTCGGCCAAACAGAAGGAACTCATCGCACTTGCAATCGGCGTGGCGAGCCGGTGCGAATCCTGCATCTACGCGCATGTCGAGAAGTGCCTGAAGGCGGGCGCTTCGCCGCGCGAGGTGATGGATGCAGCCGGTGTCGCGGTGATGATGGGCGGTGGCCCCGTCTACACCTATGCGACGGTCGTGTCGGAGGCGCTCGCGCAATGTGAGAAGATGGCGCAGGTTCACTGAGCCACTGCGGTGTTCCCTCGAGGGTTGATGGCCATGAACTTGAATCATGTGGTTTTCGCGACTTTTTCAGTCGGTTCGATGATGTTCCTCGGCTGCACCCCGCACGCCGAGAGCGAGCAGCGCGCGGTGACCGCGAACACGATCGACGAGGAGCCACCCGGCGGTTCGCGCGCGCGTGATCGCAGCGTCTGGGTTCAGCTTCTCTCCGACCACACGAAGATCAGGCGCACCGTCATCCATCGCGAGGACGGCGATCTCGGCATCGTCGAGGCCGTCACCGAGAGCGACGACCCCGCGGTCGCCGCGCGGATCATCGACCATGCGCAGGCCATGCAGACGCGGATGAAGTCGGGCGCGCGCGTGCGCGCATGGGACCCCGTGTTTCGCGAGCTCTTCGATCGGCACGACCTCGTCGCCATCGAGGTCACGCCGACCGAGAAGGGGGTTCGCATCGTGGAGTCAAGCCGCGACCCCGAGGCGATCGCGCTGCTGCGCGCCCACGCCATCGGCGTCAGCGAGTTCGTGCGCCACGGCCATGAGGCGGGCGGGCGCGAGACGGCGCGGTTCGCTGTCGGTTCGCCGCTTCCACCGCCTGAGGTCGCGATCGGAGGCGTTCCGCATCGGTTCCTGCTCGCGCAGCCAAGCCAAGCGCAGTTGGGCGGCCTGAAGGCCGAGGGCGTTGGTCGCGTGGTCAACTTCCGACGGGCCGACGAGCCAGGCGTCTTCGACGAGGCGTCCGCCACGGCGGCGATCGGGCTCGAGTACGCGGGCATGCCCTACAAGGACGCCGCCGAGCTCACCGACGCGCTCCTTCTCGAGGCGCGCGAGGAGTTCCGCGCCGCCGCGCAGGACGGGAGCGTGCTCGCGCTCCATTGCCGCACGGGAAACCGCGTCGGCCCGGGATGGGCGATGCACCGCGCGCTCGACAAGGGCGATTCGATCGAGGACGCCATCGTTGCAGCAAAGGCCGTCGGGCTCGTCGATCCGCTCTACGAGAGCATCACGCGCGACGCGATTCGCCGCGCGAAGGCCGCCGATGGCGCGGAGCCGTTGTGGACGGAGATCGACGCACCGCGTACCGCCGCCGAGGCCGAGCAGAAGTCGCGCGCGGAGGATGCGCGCGCAGAGATGTTCAGCCGTCTCGTCGCGGCGCTTGGCGAGGCGATGTCCGCGCCGGCCGCCGATGGCACTCCGGCGGGTCCCGTCGCGGCGATTTCCGTCTGCAAGACCGAGGCGCCGCGCATCGCACAGGCTGTCGCGCGCGAGAAGGGCGTCATGATCGGCCGCACCAGCGACCGGCTGCGCAACACGGCGAACGCGGCGCCGGCGTGGGCGGTTGAGCTGCTGTCCCCGCGCCCCGAGAGCGCTCGGCTCGCTGCAAACACAGATGGCTCGCTCGGCGTCACGATGCCGATCACGATCTCGGCGCAGTGCATCGCCTGCCATGGCGCGCGCGATCGACTCGCGCCAGGCGTCGCGGAGGCGCTCGCGAAGGTCTATCCGAAGGATCAGGCCACGGGCTACGACGACGGCGACCTGCGCGGATGGTTCTGGGTGGAGGTGCCGCCGCCGACGGTCGGCGTGGCGGGCGCGCGATAGGCCCTGTTCCGCGAACGCCGCGTCAATCACGCGCGCGCCGTCTGGCGACGCACGGGCTTTCGTCCTCTGCGCGGCTTCAACTCGGTCGCGCGCTCGGCGTCCTCCCGCGCAGCGAGCGCCGCGAGGATCTTCCGCCGAAGTGGGCTCGGCATCGAGCCGTCGCCGAGCTGCGCGCACGCATCCTGCACGAGGTCGAGCTCGCGGAAGACGGCGCGGCAGCGCGCGCAGACCTCTGCCTGCGGCACCGCGAATCCGTGCGCGACGCCGCCGCGGTCCATCGCCTCGAGCTTCGCCTTGAGGAGATCGAGGCAGACCTGCTTCTCGAAGATCGGCATCGGCGCCTTGACGAGCGGGCTGCGCGCCGTCATCGCCTTGCGCAGCGCGAGCCGCGCGCGATGGAGGCGCGTCTTCACGGTGTTCTCCGCAAGGCCGAGCGCGGTCGCGGTGTCCTCGACCGAAAGCTCGAGCACCTCCTTGAGCACGATGGGCATCCGCAGGTGCTCGGGAAGCCGCGCGATCTCCGCTTGGACGCGCGCGACCGCCTCGTTCCGCTGCGACCGATGCGCCGTGTCGTCGGGCGCGACGGCGACCTCCATGACCTTCGTCTCCGACCATGGCATCAGCTGCGAGAGCGCGGGCATGCGGCGGTCGATGCCGCCCTTGCGCCGCGTGCGCGACTTGCAGGCCCGCACCGCGATCGCGTAGAGCCAGGTCGCGGGGTCGGCGTCGCCGCGGAAGAGATGCCACTTGCGATAGGCCTGGAGGAAGACCTCCTGGACGGCATCGTCGGCGTCCGCGAGGTTCCCGCACATCCGCCGTGCGAGGGCGTGGATGCGGCCTCCCGCGCGCTCAACGAGCGCTGGAATCGCCTCGGAAGCCGGTGTGGCCGCCGTGAGCGCCGAGTCGTCCGCTGCACGGGAGACCCTCTGGTTCGGTGCGTCGAACATGGAGTGAAGATCGTACCACCCATCCCATCGTGCAGCGTCGCTGCGCCTTAGGCCCTTGTATTCTCAACGATTGGGAACCATTGCTGCCGAGAACGGCTCCAAGTCTCCCCTGCGGTGCCTTCAGGCCGCGCGCACCTCCCGAGCATCCATCCATGGTCGAGCCCAGCGTCTTCTATCCCGTCAACGACTTCGGCCCCGCCATGAAGGGGCTCGTGATCGGCGGGCTTGGCATCTTCCATGTCTTCCTCGCCCAGTTCGCGATCGGCGGGGGCATGCTCATGGCCTACTACCAGTGGCTTGCCATGCGCGGCAAGCTCCCCGAGGCGCGGCAGGTTCTCGACTCCTACTTCCGCTATCTCGTGCTCGTGTCGTTCGTCATCGGCGCCCTCACAGGCGTCGGAATGTGGTTCACGAGCATCCAGATCTCACCCGCCACGATCGGAAAGATGGTCGACACGTTCCACTGGGTCTGGGCGACCGAGTGGATCTTCTTCTGGGTCGAGGTCGTCGCGGGATACGCGTTCTATCGGTACGGGAAGATCCTCTCCGACCGCGCGAGGCTGACGCTGCTTCTCATCTACAGCGTGGCGGGTTTCGGCTCGCTGTTCTGGATCAACGGCATCCTCTCGTGGCAACTTACACCCGGTGAGTGGGTCGAGACCGGCAACATCTGGGCGGGCTTCTTCAACGCGACCTTCTGGCCGAGCCTCTTCTATCGCACAGCCGCAGCGATGGTGATCGCGGGGCTCGTGGCGGCGGTGGTCGTCAACACCATGTCCGACGTCACGCGCGAGCAGCGGACTGCGCTGATCAACGCGACTGCGAGGTTCATGCTCGGCGTCGTCGCCATGCCTGTGCTCGGCATCTGGTTTCTCCTCGCCATGCCCGCGGACTCGCGCGAGTGGGTGCTCGGTGGCAGCATCGCCATGACGCTCTTCCTGAACGCCGCGGTCGGGGCGAGCGTCCTGATCGGCGGATACGCGGTCGTCGGGCTCTGGCGGCAGAAGCTCTACATCAACGGCGCGACCGCCACGCTCCTTCTCGCGCTCGCGTTCGGGGCGACGGCAGGGGGCGAGTTCGTCCGCGAGGGCGTGCGCAAGCCGTACACGATTCGCGATGTCCTGTTCAGCAACGCCGTGACCCCCGGGCAGGTCGCACATCTTCGCGAGGTCGGATGCACGACCGATGATCCGTTCCCGCTCCGCGACGCCGATCGATATGCGAACGACCAGCTTCGGACGGGTGCGCTCGTCTTCCGAAGCCAATGCGCGGTGTGCCACACGGTGAGCGGCGTGAACGGCCTGACCCACCTCATGGGCGCATGGTCGGTCGACCAACAGCGCATGAACGTCGCGAAGCTGCAGCTCACGAAGGGATTCATGCCGCCGTTCGCGGGAACCCCCGCGGAACTCGAGGCGCTTGTGCAGTTCGTCCGTTGGGAAGCGGCGGACCATCCAACCGCGTGGGCGGAGAGCGGGGACGCCGCGACCTTCGCGGAGATCAAGGAGTGGCTCGACGAGGCGGGCACGGAGCCCGCGCCGATCGCGCGCCGCGACCGAAGTTCGAACGGAGGCGCGGAGTGACGGTGTTTCCCTTCGAGCTTCCTCTTCCGACGATGTGGTATGTCGTCCTCCTGCTTGTGACGATGCTCCTGCATGTCGCGTTCATGGCCTATGTCCTGGCCGGCTCGATGATGCTCGGGATCGCGGGCTTCCGCGGCATGCTGGGACGCGTCCCGAGGGACTCGGCGTGGCAGGCCGTGACGAGGGTCCTGAAGGACTGGATGCCCTTCGCGCTCTCCGCGGCGATCACAGCAGGCATCGCTCCGCTCCTCTTCGTGCAGATCCTCTACCAGCAGGAGTTCTACACGGCGAATCTTCTCTCGTTCCATCGCTGGATGGCGATCGTGCCCGTCCTGATCGTCGCCTTCTACCTGCTCTATCTCCTGAAGGCACATCGGATCGAGGGAAGGCTCGCGCTGCAGGGCGCCGTCGCCATGGTCGTGATGGCATGCGTGCTCTTCGTCGGTTGGTCGTGGATCGAGAACCATCTGCTGTCGCTCGATCGCGACGCGTGGCCCGAGCAGTACCGCACGGGAGCGATGGTCTATGCGTCGCCCGCCATCGCGCCGAGGCTTGGATTCTGGATCGTGTCGGGCTTTGCGACTGCGAGCGCGCTCCTTGCTTGGCAGCTGTCGCTCGCGGCATCGGGAGTGGCAGCAGAAGTCGCTGCGCGCGCGATCCGCATGCTCGCGATCGTGGGGGTCGTCGCGACGCCTGCCGCTGGACTCATCGCGCTTCCCGCGCTCGGCTTCTGGTCGGCGGACGAGGGGCTCCGCAGCGGAACGGCGCATCTGATGGTCGCGGCCGGAGCGGGTGCCGTGGTGGCCGCCGCGGGCTTCGCGCTCGTGCTGCGCCGGTCGTCGGCGCCCCGCGCGGGACTTGTCGTGGCGAGTGCGGGGCTCACGCTGATGTGGCTCGGGCTTCTCGCCGCGCGGGAGTTCCTTCGCCTTGAGTCGATTGGTCTCGAGTCGTTGTCGGCACGGCACGAGCGCGTCGGAACGCTCTCAGGCCTGATCGTCTTTCTCGTCTTCGCCGTGATCGGCCTCGCGTCGATCGCATGGATCGTGCGAACGGTGCATCGCGCGCAGCACGGACTCGGCGACCCGAAGTGAACGGAACGGGTCCGGGCGGACTCTGGCAGTGCTCCGTCACGATCGAGACTACGGTTGAGTGCGCCGCACGAGAAGCCTGCGCTCGAACTCCGCCTTGATCGCGCGTTGGCTTGCGAGTTCTCCTCTCAGGACCAAGAGGGGGCTGAAGCCGCGCGATTGAATGGGGTGTTTCGGGGCCGAGACCCAGATCCGCGTTCGGCTCTTGGCACGGTCGATCTCCGCGTGGAATCCGCTGACCTCCGTGATCGGGATCGAGATCTCCAGGGCTCCGTCACGAACGACAAGGGAGTCGGCACGCAGTTCGAGGGCGACCCGTTCAGGCGAGAGGTGCGCGGCGCGGGCACGCTTGCGCCGGATGAACCCGACCATGAAGAGCACCAGCGCCAGACCCACGAAGAAGAGCGCGATCGCAATGGCCCAGTCCTGCCACGCTCCTCCCCATCGGGCACCGAAGAGCCCTGGGAGAAAGAGAAGGCTGGAGAGGATGTACGACCCGATGTTGAAGAAGCGCTCGCTGGCGCGGGTCTCGGGCGCAACACCTGGTGTCCCGCTCGCGATCACGGACCCGTGGAATCCTCGTGCGCCGCACTCGGGACAATCGCGCTCGAGCGGAAGGCCGAGCCGTTGGTACCCGCAGCCGGGGCACGGGAGGTCCCCATGGGTCAGGAGAATCGGGTCGCAATCGTGCAAGAATTCAGTCTACCCAGCGGGATCGCCTCTAGAATGCGAGCCTATCCGACCAGCGGCGCCCTACAGCGACGACTCCCCATTTGAATACGACCAGACTACCCCTCGAGGCACCTGCGGCGACACGGCCGACGCAGGTGTTTTTCCGCTACTGCGTGCCGATCGTCGCCGTGCACATTCTGGCGCTCGCGGTGTTCGTGCCCGCGTTCTTCTCGTGGACCGCGGTCGTGCTTTGCCTCGTCGGCGTACACGTGTTCGGTCAGACGATCACGATGGGCTACCACCGGCTCCTCACCCACAGGAGTTTCAAGACGCCGCGCTGGTTTGAGCGCGTGCTCGTCGTCGGTGCGCTGTGCTGCCTTGAGGACTCGCCCGCGCGATGGGTCGCGACGCATCGGATGCACCACGCGCACAGCGATGAGCAGGAAGACCCGCACTCGCCGCTCGTGACCTTCCTGTGGGGACATGTCTGGTGGCTCTTCGTGAGGAACCACTCGCTGCATCACCCCGCGAACTACGAGCGCTATGCGCGCGACCTGCTCGTGGACCCCTTCTACATGTGGATCGAGAAGCACCCGACGAGCCCCCTCTGGGTGTATGCCGCGCAGATCGTGCTGTACGCAGTCGCGTCGTTCGCCGCAGCGCTCCTCTGGACCGACGCCGCGGGCGCCGCGAACTTCGCGGCGGGCGTCGTGGTGTGGGGCGTGCTGCTGCGCACCGTGCTCGTCTGGCACATCACCTGGAGCGTGAACAGCCTGACCCACATCTTTGGCTACCGAAACCACGACACCGACGAGAACAGCCGCAACAACTGGCTCGTCGCGCTGTTCGCGTGCGGCGAAGGCTGGCACAACAACCATCACTCCGATCCCGCCTGTTGCACCGTGCGGCACCGATGGTGGGAGATCGACATCACCTATCTCGAGGTGCGCGCGCTCGCCCTCGTCGGGCTCGCGTGGGACATCGTGCCCCCGCGTGCCGAGCGCGCGGCGCGCGCGATGGCCGGGCGCTCCGAGAATGTCGCCCTCAAGGCGAGTGCCTCCCCCAGGGCTGATGTCGCCCTCGGGGCGACCGGGCCAGAGGTCGTCGCAGACACCCAGCTCCCGTCCTGATCGAACCTACGGAATGCCGTCAAGCCATGCGGCGAGATCGGCGGCCGAGCGCTGACCGCGCAGCTCGGCCACGATTTTCCCTTCGCGCAAGGCGTAGGTCATGGGAATCGCACGCGTGCCGAGATGTGCGTCTGCGAGTTGCGGTGCTCGGTCGACCTCGAGATGGGTCGGCAGGAACCGGGCGTCGGTGAGCTTCGCGATCACGGCCGCGTCGTTGAGCGCGTTGCGCTTGTACTGCTGGCACGGCGCGCAGCGATCTGCGGTGACGAACGCGATCACAGTGCGGCTTGATCCCGCCTGTGCAATCGCGGCGTCGAGCGGCGGCGCGTCGGCGATGAGTGGGGGAAGCGGGACCGTCTCGCGCGCGACGATGAATCCCGTCTTCGGGTCGTACTCGTGCTTCACCGTCAGCCGGTCCATCCACGCTTGGATGCGGGGCGGCGGCGCGGACTCGGCCGTCGCTGGAGTCGGCTCGGGACCTTTGCTCGCGCTTGGTTGGGGAGAAGAGCACGCAGCGGTCATGAGCGCTGCGAGCGAAAGAGACGAGAGCAAGGCGAGGCGGGTTGGCATGTCGGCGTTCTCTCTGCGCTTGTTCGAGGCCCGTTGTCTTGAGGCATCGGAACTGCCTTGAGGCATCGGAACTTCCGGTTCCTACAAGATGCGCCGAGCGTAGGCAAGAACCCGTGCCAACGCGTGGCTTCTCGGTTCCGCTGGGCGCGTTCTGCGGGCGCAGCGCGAGTCACGCGCGGCAGGGGGGCGCAGGAATGAAGAAACCCCCGCGAGCGAAGGCCCGCGGGGGTGGTGTGGTTGCAGAAGCAGTCGTCCTGCGGGTCAGGCAGGATGACGGTTCATCGCCGACGGCGCGAGCCGACGACGCCCGCGGCAGCGAGCAGCGCGAGGGCACCGGGCGCGGGGATCACGCCGAACTCGTCCATCGCGCCCGAGATCGAGCTGTTCACGACATCCGCAGAGGTCTTCAGACCAAGCAGCACGCGGTTCACGCTGCCGTAGCTCGAGTCCCACGACTGCGCGCCGTTCATCAGCTGGCTGAAGCTGACGAAGTAGCGGCCGTTCACGAGCGAGCCGACATCCGAGATGATGGCGTCGTAGTTGGTGCCAGCGCCCGCTCCGATATTCACGCGGATCAGCCACTTGCCGCTCGTCGGGTCGTCGACGAGTCCGTCGAAGTAGAAGACATCGCCCATGCCGCTGAGGTCGAAGTTGCCGACATAGCGGTACGACACGGACGGGTTGGGGCTCGTTCCGATCGTGCCCGCGTTCGGAGCGGTGTTGACGCCCATCGTGAGCGTGCCGCCCGCCTGCGTGGCGGTCGCGAAGATGTGGTTCTGGGCGGGCTGGCCCGAGATCGCAGGCGCGGCGCCCGCGATCTGCTTGGTCCCCGTCGCACCCCAGTTACCCCAATCAGGCGCGGGGCTCAGCGGAAAGTCGCCGCCTTGGGCCGCGCTCACGGTGAGCGTGGCAGCGCTGTCGATGTTGAACGAGTCGAGCACGAAGATCGACGCCTGCGTCGATCCCGCGATGAAAGCCGCAGCGCACACCATGCCAAATGAAGAGAAACGCATTGCCAAACTCCTAGGCCGAAGCCCCCGAATCGCCCGCGCTACCGCACGGGCTTTGCCATCACCGAGTGTGTCGGTGCTTGACTGACTTCTCGACGATCCATCGGGACCGACGAGGCCGCCGTCGACGCTTCCGATCGACGCGGACACCCTGCCTCCTCGCAACAGAGGCGCAATTCCGCGTGCGGGCGAGTCATCCACCTTGCCCGATTGCGCGATGTCCCCGACTTCGGGAGGGGGCGGGGGAGGCGAGGCGCCGCATTCGAGTGGGGAACGCGGAAGGGCGCCCGCGCGGGGTCGCCGCGGGAACCCGCGCGCATGAGCCGCCGCAAGCCATGTTCCCGCCGAGACTTCGATCTCGACGGCTGGTTGAACGGCCTGCACGGGGTGCCTCTTTCTCTCGCGCGCGGGTGCACGAGTCCGGCTCCTCCCAGAATCCGCGTTCGGTACGCTCCATCCGCGTGTGCATGGCGTTCGCGGCGCGCGAGGCGACCGAGCGTTCGCCTGCGCGGTGTGCGTCGAGGTCGATCGGGCCCAGTCGAGGAAATCGATTCAGAGGAGGTCCACGATGACCGTCGCAGTCGGAAGTCGGCAGATCCTGGTTCACGGCATTCTGCTCGTGATGGTCGGATTGGCGTTGGGGTTCGTCGTTCCCGCAGCACCGTATCCGCGACTCGCTCTTGGGGCGCACATCCAGTTTGTCCTCAACGGCATGCTGTTCATCGCGCTTGCGACCGTACTGTTGACGATTTCGCATCAGGCCGGTCCGAAGTCGATCCGCGTGATGGTGGTGTCGGCTTGGCTGACCTGGGGCATGGCCATCTCCGAACTCGCGAACGCCTGGTGGGGCACGAAGGACACCTTGCCGATCGCAGCGAGCCAAGCGGGGGCGTCTGGCGGCGCTCCATGGCAGGGGACGGTTGTCGCGCTCGCACACCTCGCTGCGGGAGCCGCGCTCGTGGTTGCATGGGGGTTGCTCGTGGTCGGTATCGTTCGCGGGAAGCAGCAGCCGCGCGCGGCGTGATGACAACTGCAATCGGGCGACTGGCGCGCGGATACGCAACGGGCGTCTGCGTGCCGTTTCGGAGCAGCTGCCGCATGACGCGAGAACAGGGCGAGGTCCGCGCCTTTCACGCCGCCGTCGCCATCGAGATCCGCGGCGCCTGGCAGGCCCCAGTTCGTCAGCGGGATGGAGAGATCCGCCGTGTCCACGAAGCCGTCGCCGCTGATCTCGGTCGGGCACGATGCCTTGACGACGATCTCCACCTCGCCGCTGTCGGCGCTGCCACAAGAGTTCGAGAAGGTCAAGGCATGGGCCTCTGCATCGGATGGTCGCGCGTTCGTGATGACGAGCGTGGCTGTCAGGCCGTACCTCGACAGCGTGCCGCTCGCACCACTGACCGTGCCGCCACCGCGCGAAGCGCCGCCCGTACCGTTCGCGATCGGTGCGCCATCGCGTCGCCATTCCGTGTGGGATGGACGCCACCGGCTTGCTGCCTACACTGAGCGCCATGTGCCTGCGATTGTTCATTCTCAGGGACAAGCCGCTGCCTGACAGCGTCCGAATGCGGGGATGCAGCGTGGATCCGGTCCCGCCGGCTCCGGCGTGGAGGGCGTTCTCGTCGACCTCAATCCATGCAGCCGAGTTCTCCATTGGCGGATGTGGCTGTGCGCTCATCCCGAGCGTTGCGCATCGGCGGCCCGCCGGCCGCGGGGCAGAGTCGTCGCCGTGTCGACTCTTGGGCGAGGTGCTGGGTCGGGCGCTCGCAGATGGTCGCCGCCTTCAGTTGTTGGCTGCGTGGGCGGAGCGTGAGTCGGACGCACCGACTGCGCTTGGCGACATCACGGTCGATTGGATCGCAGAGGGCCGGCTTCCGTTGTCCGACTGCGTGTCGGGCCCGCCGCTCACCGCTCGCGTCGTGGGTGCTGCCCGAACTTCCAGGGAGCCTCGAGCGGGTCGCTGAGCGCGAGACTCGCCGCCAGTCACCGAGAGCGAGGACAATCGATGGGTGCATGGGGTGTCGCAATCTTCTCAGACGACCTTGCCGCCGACATCCGCATCGAGTTTCGCGAGCTGATCGGCGATGGGCTGACGGCGTCCGAGGCGACCGCCCGACTTCAGGCCGAATACGCATCTTCGCTCGATGATCCCGACCAAATGCCTGTCTTCTGGCTGGCGTTGGCGTTGACCCAATGGAAGCTCGGCCGGGTGGAGGAGAGCGTGCGTCGGCAGGCGGTGCGGATCATCGACGATGGGATCGATCTCGCACGATGGGGCGATGCAAAGTCCCGCGCAAGGCGCGCGGTGGTGCTCGCGAAGGCGCGCGCGGAACTGATGTCGGCCCCTCCGCCGGCGAAGAGGGTTCCACGAACCGTCCGCGAGGCGAACGCGTGGGAGGTCGGCGAGACAATCGGGTTTCAGCTGCTGTCGGGCCGCTGGACGCTGCTGCGGGTGATCGGCCACCACACGGATCGAGGCGGTCGCTTCGCGATCTGCGAGCTGCTCGACTGGGTAGGAGAGAAACTTCCATCCGGCGAACGCCCGCTCCGCGACCGGCTCGCGAAGCTTCGGACCGTACGGTCCAAGTCCTCTGGAGGCGTCTCGCAGTTCCTCTTCCAAGAGCCCAAGGCGGCGAAGGAGAAGGCGCGGATCGTGCGTCTCGGCGTCTCGACGCCGCCGCAACAGAAACCATCAGGCTTCACGGTGTTGGCATGGTCGATCGTCGATCGGTCGTTCGAGGAGATCTTCGGCCTGCGTTGATCACGCGTCTTGGCTCGGGCCGCTGTTGGAAGTAGGGCGGGCTGGATTCGAACCAGCGTCTTATCGATTATGAGTCGACGGCTCTAGACCGCTGAGCTACCGCCCCGGAGACGAAGAGTGTACTTCGCGCGTCGGGTCATGAAGCGCAAAGAAATGGGCCGCCGGATCTCCTCGTTCATCGCGCGCGCGGCAGCGCGATCGCATACCACGAACCCTTGCCCTTTCCGTGGGGCTCGAGGACTCCGCGCTCGACGAGCCGTGCGAAGTGCGCCTTCAGCGTGGAGCGCTTGGCTCCCGTGATGCGCAGCGCCTCGGCCATGGTGACGCGGCCATGCTCGCGCGCGTGGCGTTCGATCGCGGCCGAGAGCGGGGGAAGGCTGCCTGCCGCGAGGTCTTCCTGTGCCATCCTGCGGGCGAGCTGCGAGGCCTGTTCGGCCATGGCTCCCAGGAAGTACTCGAGCCATGGCTGCCAGTCCTGCTCGGATGTGCGCAGGGAAGCCTGCGTTCGGCGAAGCGCAACGTAGTAGTCTGACTTGGTGCGCTCGATGACCGCCTCGAGCGAGCTGTATGGCACGAAGGTGTACCCCGCGCGAATCAGGAGCAGCGTGGTGAGGACCCGTGAAAGCCGACCGTTGCCGTCCTGGAACGGGTGGATCGCGAGGAACGCCGCGATGAAAACGCCGATCGTCACGAGCGGGTGCGCGTCAGGGTCCTCGAGCGATCGGTTGGTCCACGCCATCAGGTCGGACATCAGCCGCGGAGTTTCGAACGGCGTCGCCGTCTCGAACACCACGCCGAGCTGCTTGCCGTCCGAATCGAATGCGACGACATCGTTGGGCGCGGTCTTGTAGCGGCCGCGGTGGCGTTCGTCCTTGCGGCTGTATCGAAGGAGGTCGCGGTGCAGCTGAAAGATGTGGTTCTCGCTCAGCGAGATCGACTCGTGCGAGGTGATCACAAGGTCGATGACCTGCGCGTAGCCCGCGACCTCCTGCTCGTCGCGCGTGGCGAGCGGCCGCACTTCGATCCCGCGCAGCAGCGCCTCGACCTCCGCGTCGCTGAGCGCGCTCCCCTCGATGCGCGTCGATGAGCCGACGCTCTCGATGGTGGCGACGCGGCGCAGGCGGCTCAGTCGGTCTGGCGGCGTGCCCGTGGTGGCCTTCCATGAGCCGCGGAACTCCTCGATGCGTGCAAGAAGGCGGAGCATCCGCGGGTTGAATTGGGGTGAGTTGGACGGCAGGATGTCCATGTGAGCATCTAGAAATAGCCATAAAAAGACTGAAAGGCCATTTCGACATCCAAAAATGTCCAAAAGTTGCGAATCTTGGTTCAGGAGGGCGGCTGTCAACCTTCGCGGTGGAGGCGGCTTTCGCCCGCCGCGCTTCCTGCGAGGAAGCCTGTCGCCCAAGCCCATTGGAAGTTGAAGCCGCCGATGCGGCCGTCGACGTCGAGGATTTCGCCTGCGAGGTGGAGACCCGGGCACACGCGCGATTCCATCGTGTCGAGCTTCACCTCGGAGAGCGGCACGCCGCCCATCGTGACTTCGGCGTAGGTGAACCCGCGGTCGCCTTCGACATGGAGTGGCAGCGCGCACGCGGCGCGGGCGAGCGCCTTGCGCTGGTCGCGCGTGAGCTGGCGGAGGCTTGCGGCGGGGTCGACTGCCGCGACTTCGCAGAGCGTGCGTGCAAGGCGCTCGGGCACATGCTCGCGCAGGAAACTCACGGCGTTCGCGGCCTTGCTTGCGAGAAGCTTCGCGTCGAGCGTGTCCTCGCGCTCTTCCGTGATGAAGTTCGCGAAGAGACCCGCGTGCGCGTCGTCACAGAGCGCGTCGCGCCAGTAGCGGCTGATGTCGAGCGCGCAGGGGCCCGAGAGGCCGAAGTGGGTGCAGAGAAGCGAGTTCGTGAACTCCTTCAGGGTCTTGCCCGTGGCGCTTCGCAGCGTGAGCGTCGCGGGGAGCGTGAGCCCCGAGAGCGCGCGCAGCGGATGCGTGCCTGGCAGGATGAGCGGCACAAGCGCTGGGAACACGCGGTCGGTGACGGTGTGGCCGAGCGCGCGCGCGAAGTCGTAGCCCGCGCCGTCGGAACCTGACTTCGGCAGCGCCTTGCCGCCGGTCGAGAGGACGACGCGCGGCGCGTGGATTGCGCCCCAGTCGCCGCGGACGACGAATCCGCCGCCTTGTGCATCACCGGGCGCGCGCTCGAGTCGCGTGACGCGTCGCGGAAAACGCAGGTCGACGCCCGCGTCGCGCGCTGCCTTCAGCAGCGCGTTCAGGATCGTGTGCGCATCGTCGGTGGTCGGAAACAGCTTGCCCGTCTCCTCGCGCTTCAACTCGACGCCGTAGGCCTCGAAGAAGCGCACGGTGTCCTCGACCGTGAACTTGCGGAGCACGGTGCGAATCGCGCCCGGGGAACTGCCCGCGTAGGCCTTCTCGTCGACCGCGTGGTGCGTGACATTGCAGCGACCGCCACCGGCGACGAGGATCTTGGCGCCGATCACCCGTGCGCCGTCGAGCGCGACGACGCGCACGCCCGCGCGGGCGGCATGGATCGCCGCGAACAACCCCGCCGCGCCCGCGCCGACGACGACGAGGTCCGCTTCCTCTCGGTGGGAGGGATCCGTCACGGCTCGTTCGCTTCAAGCCTGACGGTGGTGGCGATGTCGCGCGCCTTCTCGGCTGCGAAAGCGACGCCGATCTCGGCGCCAGCGTCGCCTTCAACGAAGAAGCGCACATAGGTCGACCCGCGTGACGGCACGCCGCGCTCGAGCCGCACGGTCGTGGGGCGCCCGGCCTGCTGCGGGCGGTAGCGCGTGTCGAAGCGGCGGTCTGCGAGGCCTGCCGCCGTGATCTTCGCGCCAGCGGGCGGCGTGAGCGTCACACGGTCGGGGATTCCAGCACGCGTGTCGGCCGCGCGCGCGGTTCGCGTTGGAATCAGCGCGTCGTTCTTGAGTTCGACCGTGACCTCGAAGAGCCGTGGTCCCACCGCGCGCACGCGGCTTGGGCCGAACGACACCCGAGGCATCTCCTGTGCGTGGAAGATGGTGAACGCAGCGTTGCGATGGCACTCTTCCTCGAGCATCCACGACGGCGGGATGCGCGACGACCACTTGGTCGGGCCACCGACGAGCACGGTGCCGAGGGTCGGGTGCTCGACTTCGGTGAGCGGCGTGCGCGTCTCCCCGAAGAGGAGCTGGTCGCGCCAGATGCGGCGCTGCTCTTCGTTCGGCGCGCTTCCATTCTGCATGATGCGGCGATCGGTCCACAGTTCATTGGTGAAGCTGACGATCCCGTATCCCTCGGAAAGCCAGTTCACGAAGCCGCCGCGGACGGGGTAGAGGTCGGAGTGGATGACGAGCGAGCGGTAGCCCGGAAGCATTTCGACGCCGCGGTTTGCGATCGCGTCGTAGACGCCGCGGTCGCCTGCGTAGGCGCGCTCGTTGGCGGGGGCGCCAGGACCGCGCAGGATCATGCCGCCCGTGTTGTGGTAGGCCTGGCCGGCGGCGATGTTCGGTCGCGACAGGATGAAGCGCGCGACGGCCTCGGTCTCGGGATAGGAGAGCGGCCAGTCGCCCGCGCCGCCTTCGACATGCCTCGGCTGCCAGTCGCTCGGCCAGTTGCGGTTCATGTCGTACCCGCCTGGGCCGTCCTCGTTGATCTCGCCGTCGCCGTCGTTGTCGACGCCTTCCTGGCCGACCATCGACCAGTCGCCGCGGCGGATCGTGCCGTCGGCGCGGGGTGCCGGCTCGACGCGCTCCATCTCGTTCGGGTCGAGCTCGCTGCGGCGGTGCGTGCCGTTCGGGTCGCGGCGCCACATCATGCCGATCGAGCCGTCGCCGTCGAGGTCCTCGGGGCCGTCCTCGTCGGCCACGCCGTCGAGGTCGTTGTCGGTCGGCTTCATGCCCGTGCGCGAGGTGTGCGGGTTGTTGATGGCTGAAAACCAGTTCGCGTGGCCATCGGGATTGACGCAGGGAATGAAGTAGAACGCGGTGCGATCGACAAGTTCGGTGATCGGCGCGAGGCGTCCGTGGTTCTCGACGAGGTACCACACGGTGTAGAGCACGGTCTCTGCCGCCTGGATCTCGTTGCCGTGGATCGTGCCGTCGATGTACATCGCGGGCTTCTCGGTGTCTGGGCCCGTCGCCGCGTTGTTGAGCACGAGAACGAAGATCGGACGCCCGAACGTCGACTGACCGATCTCGATGTAGGTGAGCAACGACGGATGCGCCGCCGCGAGCGCCTTCGACTCGGCCATGAGCGTGTCGAAGTCGCGGAAGTGGTCGAATCGCAGCGCGGACTTTGACGGCGTGCGGTCTTGGGCGTGCGCGGGTTCGCAAACGCCCGCGAGGGAGGACGCTGCCAGCGCGATGCACGCGGCCGCAGAGGCTCGTCGGCGGGAGAAGATCTTCACTGTGCGGCTCCTTCACTGGCGCGGGCTGCGCCGGGCGTCTTCGCGGTTCGCAGGATCGGGTCGAGGAACGGGCCTGTCACGGACACATCGACCGACGCGCCCGCGTCGAGACGGATCGTCCACGCAAACTCCTCGGAGGCGCCCGCGGCGAGGCGTTCGATCTTCTCGACGGGGCGACCGCTGAAGACGGCATCTGGCGGGAGCGACAGCCGCACCACGACCGGCGGAACGCTGCCCGTGATGCGGCCCATCTCGGTCGTTGTCGCGAGGTTGCCCGCGTTCGTGACGCGGACCTCGACGCGCGCGAGGCCATCTGCGAGCGGCGTGACGACCGCCTCGCTCACCTCGATCTTCGGGCGCCTCGCGGCGAGCGCCGCGACGAACGCGGCGGACTTCTTTGCAAGCTCCGCGCCATCGGCGGGCGTGGGCGACTCGCGGAAGAAGGGCGCGAACCCACCGATCTCGACGGCGCCGAGCTCGGGATGGTCGAACGCCTTCCACGGAACGAATCCCGCGCCGTCGCGCATGCGGTCTGAGACGGCAAGCCACGCGGCCTGCTCCGCGTCCCCCGTCTCGGCGGGCGCGGGCGTGCCCTCGGGAAGCGCAGGCGGCTCGGGTCGCGCCCAGCCGTTCGCAGCGACGGCCGCAATGCCGCGGTGGTTCGCAAGCCACAGGACGAGCGAGCCAGCGAGATCCGCGTTTGCGGAGCGCTCGATCTTGGTCGCGTCCTTCCACATCTTCGCGAAGTCGCGGTAAATCCCGTGGTCGTCGCGGTGATAGACCATCGGCGTCCGGCCCGTCGCGTCCATGTCCTTCGTGTCGGGGAAGTTGACGAGCGTGTCGTGCCGCCCGAAGACGACCGCGGTGACGATCTCGGGATGGTCGCGCACGAACTTCGCGATGGCGAGCGTCTCGGGCTCGCTCAGCTGGTACGGCCCCGCATCTGGCGAAAACTCGGGCCAGCGGTGCGTGAAGTTCCGGTCGAGATCGACGCCGCCCGCGGCGTCCTCGCCATGCACGCCGTCGCCGTCGCGATCGGCGCCCTCGACGAAGACCTCGTGCGTGGCGACCTCGCCCTTGTCACGGTTTGCGGGCCGAACGATGCGTGGGTCGGCTGCGTCGACGACATGCGTCGCAACGCGGCCGGGGGGCGCGATGCGACGCATCATGGTGACGAGCGCGTCGCCGTTGATGTCGCGCGGCGCGTCTTCGTCGGCGACGCCGTCACGGTCGTCGTCGACCACACGCGCGTTCGTCCGACGCGGGTGCTTGGCGGCGAGCGCAGCGGCGCGCGTGTCGGGGTTTGCGATGGGGATGGCGAGGATGTGGACTTCATCGAGGATCGCGGGGTTCTCGCGCGCGATGCCGAGAAGCGACTCAAGCACGCAATCGGTCGAGGCCAGCTGCTCGCCGTCCATGCCGCCGACGAGGAGGATCGCGGGACGCTTCACCGAACGGTCCGCGTGGCCGAGGCGGACGAGGTGGATCGGGCGGCCTTCGCGCGAGACGCCGATGGTCTCGCGTGCGACGCGTGGACCAAAGAAGCCCACCAGGCCGTCGATCCTCCTTCCGACCTCGGCGAGGTCGAGCGGCGCGGCGGCGGGCGGGACGGCGTCAGCCTGCGCGTGTGCGAGTCCCGCTGGCGAGCATGCTGCGAGAACACCCGCGCCGAGCCATGCGAGGCGGCGCGGTGTCGACGGCTTCCACTGGTGTCGGGGCATGTCGCGGAGGATATCCGAGCGCGGATTTCCTGCGGGCGCGGGGAATCAGATGTCGCGGTCGATGCGGGCGTCGGTCATGAGATAGAGCCCGACGAGCCAGTTCTCGACGAGGTAGGGCTCGACCTGCATGGTTCCTTCGATCGCGCCGAAGTTGATCGAGTGGCGCTTCCACCCCGAGATGCTCTTGGCCAGCTTCACCTCGACCGCGTCGTAGGGCGTCGGAGGAATGCCGATGCAGCAGCCGTCCCATTGGTTCAGCATCAGGAGGCACTCGCCCGCGCTCTGCGCGACCAGCGGGAAGGCGATGTAGCCCGCGATGCGCACGCGCTTCCCCGAGAGGAACGCGATGCGCGCGGGGATCTTGTTCTCGGAGAGGCGGGGGATGTAGCTCTCCTGCGCGCTTGAGAGGAACTCCCACGAGACCTCGTAGGGCGACTCTGCGGTTCCCGCGCCACGGATCGTCCACGCGTCGTCGACCGAGATCGATCCGTCGGGCAGGCGGATGAAGGTGCTCGGCAGGATCTCCGCGTCGGGAATCGAGGGAATCTCGGGGGTGAAGCTTGAGCCGCTTGCGACGACGCTTGGGTCGGGCGGCGGGGGCTCGGCGGAGGGCTCGTCCTTCGCGGCGGGTGGTGCCGCGGCGGTGGCGGGTGCAGCCTCGGGACTCGAGCCCGTTGCACCAGCGGTGGATGGCTCAGGCGCGCGCGCAGGCGTTGAAGGAGATGGCGAAGGAGAGGGCGAAGGCGCAGTCGCGGGCGCGGACGGAGCCACGGACGCGGTCGCCGGTTCCACGCGCTCTGCGGGGGCGGGCGCGGACGGCTCCTCGACCATGCGGTCCTCCTCGCGAGGCGCATCGACTGCGATGCGCGCCGCCTCGGGGGGAGACGGCGGCTGCAGCAGGACGATCAGTCCCGCGAGGAGAAGGAGCGCAACGATGGACCAGAGGATCTTCATGGACAGAGGGGAAGCATACTCAGCCGAGCGGGCGCAGGCCGCTCGACACGCTGGTGCGATACGCGAGGATCGAGGGGACGAGGCCCGCAAGGCCCGCGAGCGCCGTCGTGCTCATGGCGACGATGATCGCAGCTCGGGGGTCGAGCGCGGGCGCGATGACGATGCCGTGCGCCGCGAGCATCCATTGCGTCGCCGCGAAGAGGACGAGGACGCACAACGCGACGCCCGCCCCTGCGCCGGCGAGTCCGATCAGGGTGCTCTCGGTGAGGACGAGCCAGAAGATGCGCGCGCGGCTCGCGCCGAGGACTCGGAGGATCGCGACCTGCCTGCGGCGCTCCGCCATCGAGTTGATCATCGAGAGGAGGATCGCCGCCGCGGCGGTGACGAGCGTCGCCGCGGCCATGGCCACGAAGAGGACATCGAGGCTCGACACGATGTCGAAGAGCCTCCGCACCTCGTTCGCGGGCATCGCCACCGTGATCGATCCGTCGCGGCGGAGGCGTTCGTACTGCGAGACGAGCGCGGGCGGCGCGGAGTTCGGGTCGCGCGAAGGAAGCCTGAGCAGGACGCCCGTGACCACCCGGTCGGAGTCGGCGAGGTCGGCTTCCGTGACCGTGCGGTGCGCCCCTTCGCGCTCGAAGCGGTCATGGGCGTGGAGGATCCAGGTCGACTCGAGGTTTGAGAAGAGCGCGCGGTCGTGCGGGGAGCCTGTCGGCTTGAGGATGCCGACGACCTCGTAGGCGTACTCCTCGTGGACATGCGCGTGGTCGTGCGCGTGGTCGCCGCCTTCGCGCGAGAGATGCGAGCCGTGCGTGAGGACGATGCGGGCGCCGAGCCGCAGGCCTGATTCGCGCGCAACCGAGCTTCCGACGACGATCTCGAAGTTCTTCTCGAACGGGCGGCCCTCCGCGAGGACCCATGGCTCGCCCGCGACCGGCTCGAACACGCGGAAGAACTCGGGGACGGTGGCGACGACGGGGAACGAGCGGTAGCTGTCGCCGATCGCGGTCGGGACGAACATCGCCCATGGGAAGCTCTCGCGCAGCTCCGCAAGCTTCGCCGCATCGATCGGCGCGCGCGGCGCGTTCGCGTAGAAGAGTCCGTTGAGGACCGAGACGAGCGGGCTTCCGTCGCGAGAGACGAGCAGATGGGCGTTGCCCGTGCCGCGCTCGAAGGCGCGCTCGCCCGCGCTGCGGAGCGAGAGGATCGCGAGGAGCAGGCCTGCGCTCAGCGCCACGAGCGTGACGACGGTGGCCGTCGAGAAGAGGCGGGTGCGCAGGCTGCGGAGGACGATCGAGAGGTCGCTCATGCCGCCACCTCCGCGTGGGCGCTTGCCGCGGCGCCGAGGCGCTCGACGCGCGGGAAGTGCGGCTCGACCGCAGGGTCGTGCGAGACGACGAGCAGCGCTGCGCCTTGCTCGCGGCATGCGTCGCGGAGGACGCGGAGCGCGTTGACGGCGTTCTCAGGGTCGAGCGAGGCGGTCGGCTCGTCGGCGAGGACAAGCGTCGGCCTGCAGGCGAGCGCGCGCGCGATCGCGACGCGCTGCTGCTGTCCGACGGAGAGCTCCTCCACGCGGGCGTCGAGGTCCTCGAGCCCGAGCGAGCGGAGCAGGTTGTCCGCGCGCGCGGCGCGCTCCGCGGCGGGCGAGTCGGCCATGAGGAGCGCGGCGAGGACATTCTCGCGGGCGGTGAAGCCAGTCAGGAGGTGGAAGGTCTGGAAGACCATCCCGATCTCGCGGCCGCGGAAACGGTCGCGCGCGGCGCCGCGCAGGGCGTTGATCTCGGTGCCGCCGACAAGGACGGACCCGGACGAGGGGTCGAGGAGTCCCGCGATCAGCTGAAGCAGCGTGCTCTTGCCGCATCCAGAGCGGCCGACGAGCAGCATCTCCTCGCCTGCGGCGAGCGTGAGCGAGGGGAGCACGAGCTCGAACGGCTTGCGGCCGCGCTCGCCCGCTCGGGCAAAGCGGATCCCGCGGACCTCGAGCGCTGGGGGCTTGGGTTCAGTTCGCATGGCGTGCGACTGTAGCCCATCGCTCTCGTTTGATCGAACGCCGTCCCTCAAATGTCGTGCATGAGATGACCTTCATCCGATGCCCCGCGGGGAGTGTCCCGAGCGGAGCGCCAGCGCCTTCAGGTCGGCGCCGCGAGGGATGGCCGCCGCGCGGATGCGGCGCAATCGCCCGCGCCATCGCGGGGCGCGGGCTCGGTAGGATGGCCCGAATGCTCCCGCGTTCCCTCGCTTCCGCAATCCAGGTCTCTGCCGTGCTGTCTGCGCTCGCCCTCCTCGGCGCGTGCTCGGGCGGTTCGCTTGTTTCGTCCACGATCGCGCCCGCGTCGCATGGTGCGGATGCATGGCGTGGCGAGCCGAGCCGATGGTTCCTGGAGTCTCCGTGGATCGAGGTGCGCGAGGAGAAGAGCGGAGCGCGTCGCGCGCTGGTGCCGACCGGCGGTTCCGCGGGTGCGCAGGACGCAGGATGGCGGCGCACGCCTGGTGTCGACGGAGCGATGTCGCGCGAAGTCTCGGATGCGCCGAGCGGCGCGCGGGTGGTCGAGCACGCGACGGCCGTGCGCGCGGAGAGCGGCACGCTGGTCCTCGAGCGCACGGTCGAGGTCATCGCGCTTCCCGCGGGGTTCGAGCTGACGATGCATCTGCCGCTTTCCAAGCGCGGCCCGTCCTCGCGAGACGCTGCGGATCGACGCCGCGTCGACTGGACCGTGCACGGTGCACCGCTCGGTGCGCTGTGGGGCGAGGAGTCGCATTTCGTCGTGCTCGGACGCGACGAGGCGACGCGCATCACGCTCCGGCCGTGAGCGTGCGCCTTGCGGTCGTCGGGATCCTGAGGTCTGGAAGACGCGACAGCCGGGCCGTCGGGCCCGGCTGTCGTGCGAGTCAGCGAGCCAGCGCGGCGCGTCCGCCGCGCGTGGATCGATCGGGGCGCGCGGTCACGCGTCCCCGCCCCAAAGCTCTCTTCCCACGCTTCTCTTCCCGAGATTCCTCGGGCACGCGGGCGGTGCGCGCTCCTTCGCCCGTCGATGGACCAGATCACTCCCAGCCGTTTGCGCCGAAGTCGGGCCGCTCATCTTCGCGCGGCTCCTCGGCCGGCGGCTCGGGCGGGCGGTTCCGCTGGCGGTTCGACTGCTCGATGATGCGGCGAAGGTAGGCGTTCTCGCGACGGGTCGCCTCGAGATCGAACACAAGGTACTTGACGCTCAGGCGGAGATAGTCGAGCGCTTCCTGCAGCTCGCCCATCGAATGCTGCACGCGCGCGCGGCGCGCCTCGACATCTTCGGCGGCAACCGCTGCATCGGGCGCCTGGGCGGCGGGAAGGTCGCGGATGCGCTCAAGGATGTGATTCATCTTCTCCTGAAAGCTGGTCTCGTCCATTGTTCTCTCCTCGTATTCGGTTGTGCGGTCCTGAGAGGTGGTGTGTGCCGCGGCTTCGCGGAACCGACACCACATCGCAACGACCGTGCCAACTTCGGAGGAAAAGATCGATTGGAGCGCACCCGTGGCGCGCTTCTGATTTTCTCGGGCTTGCCCGCGCATCCGTCGCAGACCTCGTTCGGTCTGTGCGGCCTGCTGCGCGCGCGCCACAGGTGTTCAGCGCACCTTGTCGAACTTCTGCAACACCGTGAGCGCCGAGCGCGGGGCGTCGGCGAGAAGCGTGTCGACCGGTTCGCGGCGGCGGCGGAACTCGTTCACGAGCCTCGTGAGCGCGAGGTCGCGCTCGAGCGCCCAGTTCTTGTAGAAAGCCTCGAGCTCGATGCGCGTGAAGCGCGAGAGCGGATCGTCGAGCCCGCTCTGCGCCACGGCCCAGTCGATCAGCTTGGCGCCTGCGTCGAAGCGGTAGAGCGACAGGATGTTCTTCAGCCGCCGCTCGGGCAGGAGGAAGGGATCCGTGGCGTCGGGCGGGAGCTCCGACATCGCCTGCTCGGGCTTCTTCTGGGCGATCGCGCCGAGCCAGCCGCCTTCCGATGCGATCTCGCGCGCGGCGAAGGTGTGCTCGGCGGCGCCCGTTCCCTCGACCACCTCGAGGTCGGCGGCGCTTGCGAGGAGCGTCTTCAGCCCCGCGTTCGCGAAGCGGATCCAGAGCCGCTGGTCGCGGGCGCCCGCGCGGGTGAGCGTCTCGATTCGCACAACGCTCCCCGCGCCCCATTCGGGGCGCTGGCGGTGGCGGACTTGCATTCCTTGCGTGAACATCGTGGGAGTGAGCATGGCGTTCTGACTGGGGTGGCGCGCGTTCGCGCGGGGCGCGAGTCGTGGCGTCGGACTGAGAGCGAGGCTGAGAGAGCCGGGATGGCGGTGGATGCCGCGGGGAGCGTTCCTGGGATTGCGTGCGACTCGAGCACTTGAGTCCGCGGCAGTTCTTATGACTTCGTCAGGTTCGGGCGGGGAACTCGGTTCTCGAGTGCTGCCTTGGAGCTCTGGGGGCGAGTGTGATGCTCGGCGCGGTTTCTTGATGCTCGAAGCAAACTCAGGGCCCGAGTCTTGAGAAGAGCTCCGCAGGGAGCTGCTCATGTCGGAAGGGCGGAAGAACGGATCGTCGCTGGAAGAGCTCGGACTCTCCGCTGAGCACTGGCGGCGTCAGCCGTCATGCACAGCAGCGACATTCATGAACGGGATTCGCCAAGCGGCGTTTCCTCGGAAATCACTGGCAGATCGAGCGCAGACTGAATGACCACGGTCTAACCGATGAAGGCCGCGCCATCGGAACAGCTTCGCTGCGGCGAGAGACGGCCGTTTGACCGCGTCGGCGGAAACCTCAGCGGTGCATCAGGACTGCCTCAGCAGCATCTCGACAGTTGTGCAAACCGCCGATTCGCCCGCGGACCCAACGGCCGACTGAACGATCGACTCAATCATCGTCGAAACCGTCGGATCCTTCAGCGACTGTGCGTCGGGGCACGCGACGGAGGCGGCCGACCGACGCCTGTCCATCGGCGAAAACACCGAGTTCCTGCAACGAAACCACCCGTTCTTCCTCGTGCGGTCTCTCTGCGGGACTATGGGAGTGTAGCACAGACGCACGCCTTGCAAGTCCATCGCGCCGATTCCGCGTCAGAATTCACCCGCCGAAGCGGCGTGCAGGCACGGTTTCCGAGGTTGCCTTCCCATACCCTTGCCGCATGCAGCGCCCATCGGACACGGTTCGTATCGCGTTTCTCGGGGACATCAACGGGGCTCCCGGGCGCATGGCGCTCGACCAGCAGTTGCCCGTTCTTCGGGAGCGTTTCCGCCCCGACCGCATCGTGGCGAACGCCGAGAATGCGCGCAACGGCTCGGGCCTGACGCCCGAGCTCTACGACCAGTTCAGACGGCTCGGCATCGACGCGTGCACCCTCGGCGACCACGCCTTCCGCGAGGCGAAGATCATCCCGCTGCTCGACGATCCGTCGAAGGCCGTGTCGCGACCCGCGAACCTCTCGGCGCGCACTCCTGGAAAGCGTCTGATCCGCATTCCCGCCGACGAGCGGTGCGCGCGCGATCTCTTCGTCATCACGCTCCTCGGACGAATCAACATCGGCTCTGTGCAGGCGAACGACCCGTTCGAGTGCGCCGACGAGATGCTGGCCGCGATGCCCGAGCGCAATCCGCTCGTGCTCGTCGAGGCGCACATGGAGGCGACGAGCGAGAAGGCTGCGATCGCGCGGCACCTCGATGGGCGCGTGGCGGCCGTTCTCGGCACGCACACCCATGTGCCGACCGCCGACGAGCGCATCTTGCGCGGCGGCACGGCGTTCCAGACGGACGTGGGCATGACCGGTCCGCACGACTCGGTGATCGGGCGCAATCCCGCGGCGGTGCTCAAGCACTTCACGACGGGCGTGCATGTTCCCTTCGACATGGGCACTGGCGGAGAGGCCGTGCAGGGCGCGCTCGTCGAGGTCGACCTCGCGACGGGACGCGCGCGATCGATCGAACGCATCAATCTCCCCGCGCGCGTGCCGCAGCGGTGAGTCGCGCGCCGCGCGGGGCGGCGGTCAAGCGGGCGTCGCGCCCGAGGATGCGTCGCCGTATCCGCCGCCACCTGGCGTGAAGACCGTGAAGGTGTCGCCCGCATCGAGCTCGAGCGCAAGGACGCCTGCGTCGAACTCACGGAGTTCGCCCGAGACGAGCGCCTTCGCGCAACCGACGAGGCCATCGCCGCCGCCGAGGACGCCGCGCGGGGCGTGCCTGCGCCGCGACGCGAAGTGCGAGAGCGACACGGGCGCGAGGAACTCGTATCCACGCACGAGCCCGTCGCCGCCGCGCCACGCGCCCACGCCGCCCGAGCCACGCCGAACCTCGAAGGAACGCACGACAACGGGCGCGCGTCGCTCGAGCACCTCGATGTCGGTGAGGCGCGTGTTCGACATGTGCGTGTGGACCGCGCTCGCGCCGTCGCGGCCATGCCCCGCGCCCGCGCCGCCGCCGAGCGTCTCGTAGACACCGAAGGTCGCATCGCCGAAGAGGACGTTGTTCATCGTGCTCTGGCTCTCGGCCGCGAGCTCGAGCGCGTCGACGAGGACCGCGACCACGCTCTGGCTCGTCTCCACATTGCCCGCGACGACGGGCGGGCAGCGCGCGGGATCGGCGTCGAAGGGGGGGTTGAGCATGCCGCTCGGCACGATGAGGTCGATCGCGCGGAGAAGGCCCTCGTTCATCGGCACGGGCTCGTCGACGAGAAGCCGCAGCGCGTAGAGCGTGGCTGCGGTCGTCACGGCGAGCGGTGCGTTGAAGTTCCGCGGGTGCGTGGGCGCAGAACCCGAGAAGTCGATGCGCAGGCGGTCGCCTTCGCGGTCGATGGCGACGCGCACGATGCTCCCGTCGTCGAGCTCGCGCTCGGCATGGCGCCGCGCGGGGCGCATGGCGCGCACCGCGCTTCGCAGCGCGCGCTCGGCGCGGTCGAGCTCTCCAGCGGCGCGCGTCGCGAAGGCGCCAGGGCCGGTCGTTCGCGCCGTCTCGTGCTCGACGCCGAGCTCCTGCACGAGCCGCGCCACCGCCGAGACGCCGTGGCGCGCGGCGGCAACCTGGGCGGCGAGGTCGGCGAGGTTCTCGTCTGGATTGCGCGACGGATGCGGCCCGCGCGCGAACCGCTCCCTGCATGCCGCCGCATCGAGGACGCCGCCGCGGACCGCGAGGAACGGCGCGAGCACAACGCCTTCCTCCGCGAGACTCCGCGCGTCGGGCGGGAACGAGCCCGGTCGCGTGCCTCCGATCTCGGCGTGGTGGGCGCGCACCGCGACGAACGCGACGCGCGCGCCGTCGACGTGGACGGGCGCGACCACTGTGACATCGGGAAGATGCGATCCGCCGAAGGCGGGATGGTTCGTGACGGCGACATCGCCTTCGCGAAGCGTGAGCGCGCCGAGGACGCCGCGTACGCACGCGCCGAGCGCGCCGAGATGGACGGGCAGATGCGGCGCGTTCTGGATAAGCGTGCCCGTTGCGTCAAGCACGGCGCACGAGAAGTCGAGCCTCTCGCGGATGTTCGGGCTGAGCGCCGTCCGCTCGAGCACCTCTCCCATCGAGAGCGCGATCGCCTCGAGGCGCGCCGCGAAGAGCTCCTGCTCGGCGACGGTGCAGCGCGCGGGCGGCGCATCGACGCGCTGCGCGACGAGGTCGCCGTGGTCGTCGACGATGGCGCGCCAGCCGATGTCGAGGACCGCCGTGTCGCCCGTGTCGACGACGATCGCGGGGCCCTCGATCGCGTCGCCTGCGCGAAGCGTGGCGCGCTCGAGGATGCGCGCATCGACGAAGCGTCCGTGCGAGGCCATGCGCCGTGTCGGGGGCGCTGCGTGGCCGCTTCGACCTGATGCCGCCTGCGACGGTCGCGGCTCGGCCTCTTCAGGACAAATGCGCGGAACCTCCGCGCGCACGCGCACGGACTCGACCTCGAGCGGGCGCGGCGGGGGCGGTGCGCCGAAGAGCTCCATGAAGCGCCGCGCGAACGCCGCGCGCATCTCGCCTGCCGAAGCCGCGTCGACCTCGATCGTCGACTCTTGGCCGAGCAGACGAAGCGAGACGCGCGCGGTGACGACCGCCGCCGCGCGCGCGCCCTCGCCGAGCGCCACGCGGGCCTCGCGCTCGGCGCCTTCGATTGCGCGTCGCACCTCGTGCGCATCGTCGGTGAGGACCGCGAGGACGGGAACTACCGCGTCGTGCGCGGCCGCCGCATCGAGGACGCCGCGCGCGCAGAGGTAACCCGCGTCCTTCGGGAAGACGATGCGCGCGATCCCGAGCCTCTCCGCGATGCCGCACGCGTGTTGTCCGCCTGCGCCGCCGAAGGCGATGAGCGCGTGGTCTGCGGGGTCGGCCGCATCACGCACGACGAGGCGCTCGATCGCGAGCGCCATGCGCGTGTTCGCGATCTCGAGGAACGCAAGAAGCGTGTCGTCGGGCGTTTCGGTTGCATCGTCGCCGCGCGCGGCGGCGAGTGCCTGCGATGCGGCGGCGCGGTCGAGCGCGACGCCAGAGACGGCGTCGGGAACGCGGCCGAGGAGAAGGTTGACATCGGTCAAGGTCAGCGGGCCACCGCGACCCATGCACGCGGAGCCTGGGTTCGCGCCCGCGCTCTCGGGGCCGACGACGCGCTCGCCCGCGCCCACGCCCGAGCGAATGCGCGCGATCGAGCCTCCGCCCGCCGCGACGGTCTCGATGGCCACGCTCGGCGCGGCCACGGTCGCGCGTCCGACGCGCGCCTCCTGTCGCAGGCCGACGGCGCCGTCGACCACGCGCGCGACATCGGTGCTGGTGCCGCCCATGTCGAGGCCGACGGCGCGTGCGATTCCGTGGCGGCGCGCGATGGCGGCAACGGCCGCGGCGCCGCCCGCTGGGCCAGAGAGAAGTGTGTCGCGCGCGAGGAACCGTTCCGCGCCGTGCAGCGTCGCGGCGCTCGTGAAGACACCGACGGAGCGAGGTGCGACGCCCGTCGAAGCCGCCGCGACGAAGCGCCCGAGGATCGGCGCGATCGAGGCGTGCACGATGGCCGTCTCCGTGCGCGTGAGGAGGCGGGGCGCGCGCGAGATCTCGCTCGCGGCCAGTGCATCGAAGCCAGCGGCGGAGAGCTCTGCGGCGAGTTCTTGCTCGCGCCTGCTTCCAAGCGCGTGCGCCAGACTGACGACGATGCGCTCGGCACCCTGCGCGCGAAGCCGCTCTGCGGCCGCGAGCACGGCCGCACGCGTCGCGCGGAGCGGCCGCGGATGCGCACGGTCGCCGTGGCGCTTCGCGAGGCTCGGGCTGTAGGCGTAGTCGCGCTCCGCAATCGCGGCCACGAGGCGCGTGAGTGGCTCGCGCCGAGATGGAACCCGCGCGAAGAGCTCGTCGCGCGTCTGGTCGTGGATCGCGAGAAGTCCGTCGAGCCCATCGGACACGATGAGGCCGACGGGGGCCGTGCGCCGCTCGAGGAGCGCGTTGGTGCCGCGCGTCGTCGAGAGCCGCAGCTCGACGGGCGGCAGCCGCACACTCCACGCGGTCCCTGTCAGGAGCCTCAGCCCGAGTTGCGGTGCATCGCGCAGGGCGCGTGCGTCGGCGTCCCACGCGAGGCGCACCGTTTCGCCCGTGCGCGGCGTCCGACGGTCTCCGATCGGCGCGAGCACCAGCCGCGTGCCCGACTGCCGCTCGACGCGCGCCGCGGCCGCGCCCTCGATGAGGAGAAGCGCGCCATCGAGCAGCCCGTCCGCGGGAACGCATCCTGCGATCGGATCGAGTTCGACCGCGTCGTCCGCCATGGCCTTGGCGACGCGGATCGCAAGCGAACCATCCGACGGGAGCTTCAGCCGGCGCACGGTTCCGTCGGGCGCGACCGCCATGAAGTCCGTGAAGGTGCCGCCCGTGTCGAGCGCCACGCGCCAGGGCGCGGGTGCATCGGGCTTCTCGTTGCGAATGGGTGCCTCGCGCTCTGTCACGGTCGGCTATTCTGCCCCAGATGTCCGCGACGCGTCGACCCGAGCATGCAGGTGATGTCTCCGCGATGTCGGCGGGACGACGCGCGTTCGCCGTCGCCCTGGCGTCGTTCGCCTGCGCCTGTGGACCGACCGGGGGAGGCGCTCCGCCCGCGGACCCTCCGGCGGAGGCGGTCTCCGCAGCCGTTTCGGCCGAGTCGTCGGCTTCCGCCGAGGCGACCGCGCTCGGTCCCGTGCACGAACTGACCGTCACCGATCTCGATGGCCGCACGGTGAGCCTCGCGCAGTTCGCGGGGCGCCCGATGATCGTCGAGATCTGGGCGACCTGGTGCGGCCCGTGCAGGCGGAACCGCCAGCTGATCAACGACCTCAAGAAGGAGTTCCCCGAGCGGCTCGTCGTGATCGGGGTCAGCGTCGACAGCAAGGCGTCGCTTGTGACGAACTTCCTGCGATCGAATCCAGCGAACGAGCACGAGTTCATGGCGACGCCCGAGTTCATGCAGCTCGTCGCCACGCGCTCGACCTCGAACGCCATCCCGAAGACGATGTATGTGAACGGGCGCGGGCAGATCGTGGATGTCTCGGAGGGCGTCCAGGGCGCGAAGTGGGTTCGCGCCATGGCGAAGAACCTCAAGTGAGCGCGCGCCCGAGGACCACGACATCGCCATCGCCATCGCGCGCGCCGCGTCGGTCGGCCGCGACGATCGCGACCGACATCGGGTACCTCGTCGGTGCGCTGCTCGCGTCGCCGCTGTGGCTGACGCGCATGATCCTCACGGGGAAGATCCGGACCGACTGGCGCGCGCGCTTCGGCTTCGGTGATCCGCTCGCGAGGTCGCAGCGGCCGCGCGTCCTCATCCATGCGGTGTCGGTGGGAGAGGTGAACGCGATCCGCGGGCTCGTCGAGCGCCTCGCGGCCGATCTGTCCGCGCCCGAGATCGTGGTGAGCGCAACGACCGATACGGGGTTCGCGCGCGCAAAGGCGCTCTTCGGGGAGCATCACGCGGTGGTGCGCACGCCGCTTGATTTCTCGGGCGCGGTCACGCGGTGGCTCGATCGCGTCGAGCCCGATCTCCTCGTTCTCGTCGAGCTCGAGCTTTGGCCGAACATGACGCGTCTTGCGTCGGCGCGCGAGATCCCCGTTGTCGTCGTCAACGGGCGGCTCAGCGACCGAAGCATCGTGCGCTACCGTCGCGTGAAGCCGCTCGTGCACGGTATGTTCGCGCGCGCCACTGCCGTGCTTGCGCAGAACGGCGCCTACGCGTCGCGCTTCGCGGAGCTCGGCGCGCGCGAGGTGCTCGTCTCGGGGAACATGAAGTGGGACTCGATCGCGATCCGCGACGAGGTTCCAGGCGCCGAGCGGCTGCGCGAGGAGTTCGGCATTCCCGCAGGCGCGCCGCTCGTGGTCGCGGGGAGCACCGAGCCGGGCGAGGAGATCCTGCTGCGCGACGCGCTCCCCGACGGCGTCCGTCTCGTGATCGCGCCGCGCAAGCCGGAGTGGTGGGATGGCGTCGCCGCGAATCTCCCGGGGTGCGTGCGGCGCTCGCGCAAGGACGCGGCGGAGAGGCGCGATGCAGGCGACACGCGCTTCCATCTCCTCGACACGATCGGCGAGCTCGGGATGGCGTACTCCTTCGCCGACGTCGTCGTGATGGGCCGGTCGTTCGGGCGGCTCTACGGAAGCGACCCGATCGAGCCCGCGAGCCTCGGAAAGCCCGTCGTGATCGGCCCGCGCGTCCACGACTTCCGCGATGTCGTGGCGGCGTTCAAGGCGCGCGACGCCATCGTCCAGTGCGAGGCGGGCGAACTGAAGGCCGTGCTCGCGCGGCTGTTCCTGCAACCCGAGGAGCGCGCCGCGATCGCCGCGCGCGCGCGCGACGCGATCCGCGCGGAGCAGGGCGGCAGCGCGCGGACGGCGGAGGTTCTTCTCTCGATGCTGCCCGCGTCCCGTGCCTCTGGCGCGTGATACCCTGCTCCCATGGCAACCAACGCAGAGGTGGCGGCGGCGTTCGAGGAGCTTGCTGTCCTTTCCGAGATCCTCGGTGCGAATGTCTTCAAGGTGAACGCGTTCCGCAAGGCGGCGCGCGCGGTCGAGGCGCTTTCGGGCGAGGCGACCGCGATGTCGGTCGCGGAACTCAAGGAGATCGATGGCCTCGGCGCGTCGACCGCTGCGAAGGTGCACGAGTTCGCGGAGAAGAGGTCGATGGCCGAGCTCGAGGAGCTGCGCGCGCAGGTGCCCGCTGGGCTCAAGGAGGTGCTCGCGATCCAGGGAATCGGCCCGAAGACTGCGCGGGCGCTCTGGCTCGACGCGGGCGTCGTCGATCTCGCGAGCCTCAAGAAGGCGATCGAGGCGGGCGCCGTCGAGAAGCTTCCGCGGATGGGCGCGAAGACCATCGCGAACATGAAGGAGGCGATCGCGTTCGCGGAGAGTTCGCGCGGACGCGTGCGCATCGCCGAGGCGCTGCCGCTCGCGGAGCGGCTGGTGGCGGAGCTCGCGCGGCTTCCGTTCGTCGAGCGCGTCGCCTATGCGGGAAGCCTCCGCCGCGGCAAGGAGACGATCGGCGACATCGACATCCTTGCGTCGTCGACGGATCCTGCGACGCTTATGGAGGCGTTCCGCACGCGCGACGAGGTGGCCAAGGTGCTCGCGAGCGGAGAGACGAAGACGAGCGTGATGACGACGACGGGCGTGCAGGTCGATCTGCGCGTGGTGCCGCTCGGTCGCTTCGGCGCGGCGCTCCAGTACTTCACTGGAAGCAAGGAGCACAACGTCGCGCTGCGCGAGCGGGCGGTCGCGCGTGGATTCAGGCTGAACGAGTACGGCCTCTTCAGGATCGGCGGCAAGGTCGGCAAGGAGGGGCCCGTCGCCGACGACGCGGAGCCCGCGGCCGCGCGTGAGGAGAAGGACATCTACTCGACGCTCGGACTCGACTGGATGGAGCCGACCTTGCGCGAGGACCGCGGCGAGATCGCCGCGTTCGAGCACGGCGCGAAGCATGTGGCGGTCGTCACGCTCGGCGACATCAAGGCCGAGCTCCATTCGCACACGACCGCCTCGGACGGGGCGATGTCGATCGACGAGCTCGTCGAGGCAGCGCTCGCGCGCGGGTTCCACACCATCGCGATCACCGACCATTCGAAGAGCCAGTTCCAGGCGAACGGGCTCGACGAGAAGCGCCTGCGCGCGCACATCAAGGCGATCCACGAGGCGCGCGCGCGCCATCCGAAGATCAGGATCTGGGCGGGCAGCGAGGTCGACATCCTGGCCGACGGTTCGCTCGACTATTCCGACGAAGTGCTCGCCGAGCTCGACTGGGTGGTTGCGAGCCCGCACAACGCGCTCAAGCAGGAGCCGCGCGCCGCGACCGAGCGCCTCCTCAAGGCGATCGCGCATCCGCTCGTCCATGTGATCGGGCATCCGACGGGGCGCATCGTGAACGGCCGGCCTGGCCTCGAGCCCGCGATGAACGAGATCTTCGCCGCCGCAAGGGAGCATGGCACGGCGCTCGAGATCAACGCGCACCACATGCGGCTCGATCTCCGCGATGTCCATGTCAAGGGCGCCGTCGACGCTGGCTGCAGGCTCGCGATCGACTGCGATGTCCACGGCCGCGAGGACTTCGACGAACTGCGCTACGGCATCCTGACCGCGCAGCGCGGATGGCTCCCGAAGGCGCAGTGCCTCAATTGCCTCGACCGTGATGCGCTCGAGGCGTGGCGCGTGGCGCGTCGCAGCGCGAAGCCGCTTGGCGCCGCGAAGCCGCAGGCCTCGCTATCGTCCTGACCCCGTGACGGTTCTCGAGCCACTCCTTCGCCGCCTCGACGAGGTGATGCCCGCAGACCGGCGCGAGCTTCGCGCGCGGATCGGCGGGCTCGAGAAGCGCTTCCGCGAGGCGGGCGCCCCAGACGCCCGTGCGCTGGCGGCGGTCGAGAAGGCGATCGCGCGCAGCGCTGCTGAGCTGGCGCACCGCCGCGGGATCGCGCCCGCGGTCACCTATCCCGCGGAACTGCCTGTGACGGCGTCGCTCGACGCGCTGCGCGCGGCGATCGCGGGGCATCAGGTCGTCGTGGTCGCGGGCGAGACGGGCTCGGGCAAGAGCACGCAGCTTCCCAAGCTCTGCCTCGAGCTTGGCCGCGGCGTCCTCGGGCGCATCGCCCACACGCAGCCGAGGCGCATCGCGGCGCGCTCGATCGCGCGGCGCATCGCGGAGGAGCTCGGCGTCAAGCCCGGCGGCGTGGTCGGCTGCAAGGTCCGCTTCGGAGACGAGACGGGTCGCGACACGCTGATCAAGGTCCTCACCGACGGCATGCTGCTCGCCGAGACGCGCGGCGACCCGCGGCTCGACGCCTACGACACGGTGATCGTCGACGAGGCCCACGAACGCAGCCTGAACATCGACTTCCTGCTCGGATACCTCCGCAGGCTCCTGCCGCGCAGGCCCGATCTCAAGGTGATCCTCACGAGCGCGACGATCGATGTCGCGCGGCTTTCCGCGCACTTCGGAAACGCCCCCGTCGTCGAGATCCCCGGCCGGACCTACCCGATCGACATCCGCTTCCGACCGCCCGAGGGGCGCGACCTCGACGAGGAGGATCCGCGCATGCTCGACGCGGTCGCGCGCGCGGTCGACGAGATCGACGCGAGCTTCGCCGAGATGGGCGCGCTGAAGGGCGCATCGCCCGACATCCTCGTCTTCCTTTCGGGCGAGCGCGAGATCCGCGAGGTCGCCGAGCACCTCGCTGGCCATGTGCGCGCGAAGGAGCGCGGCGCGGTCCGCACCGAGATCCTGCCGCTCTTCGCGCGGCAGCCGCTCGAGGACCAGGAGCGGATCTTCGCTCCGGGGCCATTGCGGCGCATCGTGCTCGCGACGAACGTCGCGGAGACATCGCTCACAGTCCCGCGCATCCATGCGGTCGTCGACCCGGGGTTCGCGCGCGTCCTCCGCTACAGCGCGCGCTCGCGCGTGGCGCGTCTTCCCGTCGAGGAGATCTCGCAGGCGAGCGCGCGGCAGCGGGCCGGGCGCGCGGGGCGCCTCGGGCCAGGCGTCTGCGTGCGGCTCTACTCGGAGGAAAGCTTCGCGCGACGGCCCGAGTTCACGCAGCCCGAGATCCTGCGCACGAACCTCGCGAGCGTGATCCTGCAGATGGAGGCGCTGAACCTCGGCAAGGCCGAGGACTTCCCGTTCGTCGACCCGCCGGGCGCGCGCATGCTCGCGGACGGACGCGCCACGCTCGTCGAGCTCGGCGCATCGACGGCGGAAGGGCGGCTCACGAAGGTCGGGCGCGACATGAGCCTGCTTCCGCTCGATCCGCGGCTCTCGCGCATGCTGCTTGCGTCGATCGAGGGGCGCGCGGTCAACGAGATCCTCGTGGTCGCGGCCGCGCTCGCCGTGCAGGACCCGCGCGTCAGGCCCGAGCCGCAGCGCGACGCGGCCGATCTTGTGCACGCGCGCTTCGCCGACCCGTCGAGCGACTTCGCGTCGTATCTCCGCATCTGGCGCGCATGGCGCACGGAGACGCGCGACGAGTCGGGGAAGGAGTTCGGCTCGAGCCAGAAGCGCAAGTGGTGCGAGCGGAACATGCTTTCCTACCAGCGGATGCGCGAGTGGTCCGACGTGGCCGCGCAGCTGCGCGAGCTCTGCGCCGAGCACTTCTCCGTGAAGGCGGGCGAGCCTTCCGCCGAGATCAACGACGGCGCCTTCCACCGTGCCGTGCTCGCAGGGTTCGCCTCGCAGGTCGGTGCGCGCAACGAGAAGAAGACCGAGAAGACGGAGTACCGCGGCCCGACGGGCGCCGTGTTCGCGGTCCATCCGTCGAGCGCGCTCGCGCGGCGGACGCCGAACTGGATCGTCGCCGCCGAGCTCGTAGAGACCACGCGCCGCTATGCGCGGATCTGCGCGCGCATCCAGCCCGACTGGATCGTGCGCGTGGCGCCGCACCTCTGCAAGCGCAGCCAGTACGAGCCGCACTTCGTCGACGAAACGGGTCAGGTCGCTGCGTGGGAGCGCACGAACTTCGGCGAGCTCGTGCTGGTTCCGAAGCGGCGCGTTCCGTTTGGCCCCGTCGACCCCGTGGCGGCGCGGCATGTGTTTATCCAGGAGGGGCTCGTCGCGTATCGCGCGCGGACGCAGGGAGCGTTCCTCGCCGCGAACCGTGCGCTGCGCGAAGCGCTCGAGCGCGAGGAGGCACGCGGACGCCGCAGGGGGCTTCTTCTCGAGGAGGAGGCCGCGTTCGCCTTCTACGACCGCCGCGTGCCCGCGCATGTCCACTCGACGCCGTCGTTCGAATCGTGGCGCAGGAAGGTCGAGGCGAAGGAGCCACAGCATCTCTTCATGCGGGAGTCCGATCTCCTGCGCGACGATGCGGAGCGCGTGCGCGACGCGGACTATCCCGAGTCGATGCGGCTCGACGCGCTGTCGGTTCCGCTCGCCTATGCGCACGACCCCGAGGACTCGGGCGACGGGGTGACCGCGCGCATTCCCGTCGAGGCCCTCGGGCTCGTCGCCTCGGAGCCCTTCGAGTGGATGGTGCCTGGTCTCTATGCGGAGAAGGTGGAGGCGCTGATCCGCACGCTCCCGAAGCACCTGCGCGTGCGGCTTTTCCCGATCGAGGAGGTGGTGCAGGGCGCGGTCGAGGCGGTTCCGTTCGGAGTGGGGTCGCTGCGACGCGCACTGGCCCAGCACCTGCTTCCGATCGCGCAGACGGAGCTCAAGGCCGAGGACTTCCGCACTGAGCTGCTCGCGCCGCATCTCTCGATGCGCTTCGAGGTGCTCGATGCGGACGGGTCGGTGCTCGGTGCAGGCCGCGATCTCGGCGCGCTGCAGGCGCGATTCGGCGCGCTCTCGCGCGATCGGCTGCGCGCGTCGATCGACCGCGCCACCGATCCCGTCGCGCGGCTCGAGAAGGACGAGGTCGAGGCGATGCCCGACGAGGCGGTTCCCGCCGAGATCACCTATCTCCGCGCGGGAATCTCGATCGTCGGGCACCCCGCGTTGGTCCGCGAGGGCGAGAAGGTGGCGCTGCGCGTCCTCGAGCGTGCGCAGGCGGCGCGCCGCGAGCACGCCGCGGCCGTCGCGGGGTTCGTCGCCGCCGAACTCCGCGGCGCGGTCGAGCACCATGTCGCCTACGACGCCCTGTCCGAAGAGCTGCATGCGCTGCTCGGCCTGCGCGGAGTCGAGGACGCCGTCGGTTTCGTCGCGCGATGCGTCGCGGCGCAGGCCGTCGCGGAATGCGGCGAGGCTCCGCGCGACGCACGCGGCATGCTCGCCGCGGCCAGGCGTGCGGAGCGCGATCTCTTCGAGCGCGTCTCGCGCGTGGTGCGCACCGTGCACGCGATCCTCGTCACGGCTGAGGACATCGAGGGGCGCGTCCGCGGGGTGCGCGCCGATCCGACGGGCGAGCCGAAGGCGCGCATCCTCGCGCGCCTTTCCGTGATTCTCGGCGAACGCGCCGAGTCGCTCGCGCGGGCGGACTCGGAAGACCTTTCGCAGCGGCTGCGGCTTGCGCAGATGCTCGTCGCGCGGCTCGAGCGCCTGCGGGAGAATGGCCCGGCGCGCGACCGCGCCACCGACGACGAACTTACGCCGTGGCGCGAGCGCGTCGACGAGGCGTGCGCGTCGCCACGGCGCTCCGCCGACGAAATCCGCGCGCTCCGCCGCATGCTCGAGGAGATCGAGATCAGCCGCCACGCGCCGAAGCTGCCGCGCGCATTCCCCGCAAGCGAGAAGCGCCTCGAAGCCCTGCTCGCCTGACCCGCCGCCCCAACAAGCACCAAAGGAAGCCGCCGCAGCGGCGACCGCTCAAACCATCGCGGCGCCCGCTCAAGCCATCGCGGCGCCCGCTCAAATCACATACGGCCTGAACTTCTCGAGCACACCAAGCTCCTCGGAGTGGAGAAGCCCGCGGTTCGTGCCGAGGCGGCTCGCTGCGGGCGAGTCGATGAGCGTGCTCGAGTCAGCGGGAGAGATCTGGAAGAGCGCCTTCCAGTCGAACTCGCGCAGGGCGTTGCGGTCAAACGCGCGCTGAAGCGACGCGAGGGTGTCGCACATGACGACCACATGGACGCCCGAGACAGGGCCCTCGCGGACGATGCCCCCGAGGAGCTTGTCGGGCGATGGCGGCGCGTCGCTCGCGCCGAAGGAGAAGTCGTCCTCGTTCCTGCGCAGCGCGCGATAGCGCTGCAGCTGGTGGATGACGACGAACCTGCGCGGCGCACCCGCGCGGTCGGCGCGTTCGGTCACATCCTGCGCGATCTCGGCCAGCTTCGACTCGATCTCGCGATACGGCACGAAGTTCGCGCGCACGCCGCGGCTCGCCGCGAGCCGCTCGAGCGCGCCGTGCTCGGGCGTATCGGCGGGCGTGCCGTCGAAGACATCGATCACCGCGTCGGGCGACTCCGCATGGATCGAGAGCAGCGCCGCTGCCGTCGTCGACACGGCCTGGTCGTCGCGCGGCGAGATGCAGGCCACGTTCGCGCCCGCCGCGCGCGCGAGCCGCGCGCAGGTCGGGTCCTTGATCGCGACCGCCTCGCCGAGCCAGAGCCGCACGCTTCCGCGCGGGTCGGGCGCGAATCCGCCGCGCACCGCGGGATGCAGCTTCATCGGCGCGCGCGCATCGCCCTCGAAGACGATCCGCGGAAGCGCGTCGTAGACCCCGCGCGCGCGCGACTCGGCCTCGCCGAGCCAGCGGTCGCGCTTCTCGTCGGGAAGGAACGCGACCTGGAAGGGGGAATTGCCCTCCACGCGGCCGCCCGCGTCGTTGTAGATCGCTTCACCAGGACGCGACAGAAGCCGTGCCGCAAGGTTCTCGTCGGAGAGGATCAGTTGCGAGTCGGCCTCGTTGCACTGGAGCGCGATGCGCACGCCCATCTGGCCCATCGTGCTGCGCGCGAGCGAGTAGGCGCCGCCGAGCGTCTGCGAGCCGAGGAGCGCGTGCATGCCGAAGGCGCGGCCCTGGCGCACGAGCCGGTCGAGCAGCATCGAAGCCCCCTGCGAGACACGGTCGTCGTCGAGGAAGAACTCCTGGAACTCGTCGATCACGAGGAGGACGCGCGGCATGCGCGCGTCGGGGCGCACCTTGCGATAGCTCGCGATGTCCTGCACGCCCGCCTCGCGGAAGAGCTCGCCGCGGCGCGAGAGCTCGGCGTCGAGCCCCTCGAGGACGGAGAGCCCGAACTCGCGGTCCGACTCGATGGCCACGGCGCGCGCGTGCGGCAGCGCGTGCTCGGCGTAGGTCTTGAACTCGACGCCCTTCTTGAAGTCGACGAGCCAGAGCTCGACCTCGTTCGGCGAGTACCAGGTGGCGATCCCGGTGATGATCGCGTGGAGGAGCGTCGACTTGCCAGAGCCCGTCTTGCCCGCGATCAGCGCGTGCTGGCTCGTTCCCTCGCCGAGGAGGAAGTGCTGGAGGCGCGTCGCGCCCGCGCGCCCCACGGGCACGCGCAGGTTGCGCGCGCTCGAGAGCGACCAGAACGCGTCGGGCCCCGGCGCGATCGCATCGAACGGCACCTCGACTCGCGCGGCGGTCCGCGCCTCGCGTCCGATGCGCGAGAGGAGCGGAATGAGCGTGTCGTCGTCGAGCGCCGCGTCGAGCGCAAGAGGAAGCCCTGCGTACGGCCCTTGCGCGAAGCGGAACGACTTGCCCGTGTCGTCTGCGCGCAGCACCTGGCAGCTCGACTCGATCTCCTCGGCGGCGATGCCGTCGGGAAGCGACGCCTTGCGGTCGCGGAGCAGGATCACATGGACGCCGCAGCGCTGGCCCGCCCGCAGGATCGAGAGCATCCGCGCCGCGGCCTGCTCGCTGAAGTTCGCGGGGAAGTCGGCGCATACGAGGAAGCGGTAGGGCTCTGCGATCTCGCCCGCGGCCGCGTTGTAGGCGTCGATGTCCTCGAACTCGTTGCGCAGGTACTTCTGGATCACCGTCTCCATGTGCTCGGAGATGTCGACGAGGCGC
The DNA here is from genome assembly GCA_016124975.1 of Phycisphaera sp. Classification (GTDB taxonomy): domain Bacteria; phylum Planctomycetota; class Phycisphaerae; order Phycisphaerales; family SM1A02; genus QWPT01. Next base: position 128,920 of record WGMP01000004.1, read on the forward strand.
TGCTCGATTGCGCGCGGGTCCGTCCAGATCCGCTCGCCCACGAGTTGCTCGAACTCGTCGCCAAGGTGCATGAACGCCGCGAAGCTCTCGCCGAGGGCGACGGGGTCGAGGAAAGTGAAGCGCACCTTCGAGGGCGGGATCGAGACGAGGAGCCGCGTCACGAGCGCCTGCACGGTGCGCAGCGCAGCGCCGCGCGACTCGGGCGTCGTCTCGATGACGAGATTGCCCCTCGTCGGAAAGCCGAGGGCGGCGGGGAGCATGAAGCGGTCGGGCATCTCGACCGCGAAGTCCGCGGCCGTCGGGAGGCCGCCGGGCAGCGCACGCGGATCGACCGAGAGCGTTCCGAAGCGGAACCATGGCGCGCTTTGTTCGGCGAGCGGCGCATCGGGCGCCGCCAGCGCCGCGAGCGTCGGACTTGCCGCGCGATCGATCTCCTCGGCCGCGAGGAACGCGTCGCGCGACTCCTGCGCGGTCCTGAGCCACTCGAGGCGCGCATCGCGGAGGCGCGCCTCCTCTTCGTCGGCGAGCGCCGTGCGCTCCGCGTCGGCGCGCGCGCGCTCGGCGCGGTCGCGCGCGTCGGCCTCGCGTTCGATCGATGCGGAGCGGGCGTCGCGCTCCTCGGCCGCGAGCCGAACGGCCTCCGCGCGCGTCGCCTCGATCTCCGCGAGTTCCTTCGCAGCTGCCTCCTCGACGCGGCGCACGCGACGCTCGAGCGCACGCGGGACCTCCGCGATCGGCTCGTCGAAGGTGCGGTGCGCAGCGGCCTCCTCCGCGCGCTCGATGTCGCGGAGCCTGAAGAGCGTGGCCTCGCGCGCGGCGGCGTGCGCCTGCTCGGTGCGCGCCTTCGCGGCTCGGATCGCGGAAAGGTCGGCCTGGAACGGCGCCCAGACGCGACGCATCGCGCGCATGGCGACCGTGCGCAGGACAAGCAGGGTGATCACCGAGAGAACGAACGCGCCGAGCATCGAGAGGCCGGCGGCGGCGGCCCAGCGGTCGGGGTCGAAGAGGGTGGCGGCGCCGCCGATGACGCCCGCGCCGATCACGAAGGCGGGCGCGAGCACGAAGGGCGCGACGCCCGAGATCAGCCGCGCTGCGCGGGTCGAGCGCATGTCCTCGAGATGCTCGCGGCCCTTGACGAGGAGCGCGGCGATCTCCGACTCGGCACCCGCCGGATCCGCCGAGGCCTGGCCATCGGCGTCGTTTGCGGCCTGCGCCGCGCCGACCGAGGCCGGCTCCGGGAGATGTGGGATCGGCAGTCTGCACGACCGGATGTAGGCGGCCGCCTCGCGCTCAAGCTCCTCTGCCTCGGCCATCGCGCGCGCGAGCCTGTCCTGGAGTTCCCGCGCCTTTCGCCGCTCGGAGTCCTCGCCCGCCTCGCGCATGGCTTCCGCCATCAGCAGGGCCTCCTCGAGGGCGCGGGATAGCTTCGCCAGATCCTCGTCGTGCCGCTGATGGAACTCCGCGAGCCGTCGCGCGCGCACGCCGTCGGTCTCCTCGCGTCGGGAGAGCGCCTCCGCCTCCGCAGCCGCGATCGCGGCGTCCGCCGCCGCACGCACGCGATCAAGCTGGTCGGAGCGCTCCTGCCTGACCGTGGCCAGCGAGCGGTCGTGCGCGATGCGCGCCTGCTCGCGCCGCGCCGCGATCTCGCCGCGCACGGAGTCGAGGATCCTTTGCCGCGCCACCATGGCGGAGAAGAGCTCGCCCGCGCGTCGCTCGAGCCCGAGCACTGGGTCTCCATCGCCCGTCGCGCGCAACCCGTCGACCCCGCCCGAAGCGGTGGGCGGCGTTGTCGTGGGAACCTGCGCGGAGCGACCGAGGGCGTCTGTCATGGGCATCTACGGTACCAATTCGCACCGCGCATGGACCTCACGCGGCACATGCGTCTGGACGCGGGTGTCGGTACGCACGCCGCGGGCGCGGAGGTGCTGCGGACGCTGGATTTCATCCAACGGACTCGCTCGCTCGATCGACCGCGGTCCGCCGCCTACGCGCGCTTGCGCCGAAGGTCGGCGACGAACGGCGCGGCAATGATCTCGGCCGCGCGGTACGGCGCGAGCACGCCCGATTTCGGATCACCCGAGGCTCCCGCAGAGGCGGGGCGATCGGCGTCGGGATGAATCGGCAGCGTCACCACGCTCTCGGGCAGGATGAGGTCGGCGACGGGCGTGCCCGCCTCGATCGTCGATCCGTCGCGGCGCTTCAGTTCCGCAGGCGCGTTCGATGCGCCGTGTCTCTCCAGCGCGGCGAGCAGCTCCTTCTGCTTCGCCTCGTCAAGCTTCTTCCAGTCCGCGCGCCCGCGGCACTTCGGGAACGCGCTGCATCCGAGCCACGGCCCGCGCTTCCCCGTGCGGAGGTTGCACACCTTGCCGCACTTCTCGCAGACGACCGACGGATCCTGGTAGGGCGGCGCCGAGGGAAGCACGACGCGGTCCTTCTTGTCGAGGCGCACCACGTACTTCACCTCGGGATAGTTCACGCTCGAGATGTACTTCCCGAACTTGCCGCTGCGGAGGACCATCGCCGAACCATCGACGGGGCACACCATGTCGAGCGCCATGTCGCTCACGGGCTCTCCCTCGTCGTTCAGGCGCGACGCGAAGTCGCAGTCGGGGTAGCCCGAGCACGAGAGGAACCATCGCCCGCCGCCGACGCGCTGCTTGCAGCGCTTGGAGCACTTCGGGCAGGCGTACCGCGACCACTTCCAGAGCGGCACCTCGCGCATGCGGGCGAACGACTCGTCGAGCGTCGCGCCCTCGAGCATGCCCTTGATCTCGCGCAGGATCGCGCGCCAGTCTTCTTCGTCGGCCTCCACCTTGTCGAGCCGGGCCTCCATGAGCCGCGTGTACTCGTAGTCGAAGAGAACGGGGAAGCCGCCGACGAGGAGCGACACCACGGCCTCGCCGAGCGCCGTCGCATGGAAGCGCCGCGCCTTCTGCTCGACGTAGCCGCGCTGCGAGATGGTGTTGACGATCGATGCGTAGGTGCTCGGGCGGCCGATGCCGCGCGACTCGAGCTCCTTCACGAGCGACGCCTCCGAGTAGCGCGAGGGCGGCGAGCTGAAGCGCTGCAGCGCGTCGATCGAGACGCCCGCGAGCTCCTGTCCGCGGTCGAGCTTGGGGAAGGTCGCCTCCTCGTCGTCCTCCGCGATGTCCTCGACGAGCTTGAGGTATCCGTCGAAGACGATGACGCTTCCCGACGCGCGCACGACGGCGCCCGTCTTCCTGTCGCTGCGCTCGAGGCGCACGGTGGTGAGGTCGTACTGCTTCGGCGCCATCTGGCAGGCGACGAAGCGCCGCCAGATCAGCTCGTAGAGCGCGTACTGCTCGGCCGTGAGCGCGCCGCGCAGGCTCTCGGGGCGGCGGAACGGATCGGTCGGGCGAATCGCCTCGTGCGCCTCCTGTGCGTCCTTCGACGACGCGAAGAAGTTCGGCTTCTCGGGGAGATAGCGGTCGCCGAACTCGCGCTTGATGAAGTCGCGCGCGGCGTGCAGCGCCTCGCCCGCGACATGCGTCGAGTCGGTTCGCATGTAGGTGATGAGGCCGACGCGGTCGCCCGCGATGTCGATGCCCTCGTAGAGGTTCTGCGCGATGCGCATGGTGCGGTCGGTCGAGAAGCCGAGCTCGCTCGACGCCGCCATCTGCATGGTCGAGGTCTTGAAGGGCGGCATGGCCCGCCGTGACTTCCGCTCCGTCTCGATCGAGGTCACCGCGTAGGTGACGCCTGCGCCCACCGTGCCTGCGACGGTGCGCACGAAGCGCGCGGCGCCCTTGCCGCGCGGATCCCGGCGCGTCGACACGGCCGCGCTCTCAAGGCCCGCGGCCTCTGCGGCGCCGCGCACGATGTCGGAGAGGTCGCGCGGGTCGGCCGCGCTCGCCTCGGCCTCGATCGACAGTTCCTTGCCGCCGACCTCGACCAGCTTCGCCTCGAGGACGCCGCTCTTCGCGAGGAACGCGAGGCGGTCCTTCTGCGAGGGGGGCTTGCCCTTGTCGTCGCGCCGCGCGAGGAAGTCCGCGATCGCCTTCGCGATGGCGCCGCGCTTGGCAAGGTCGGGCGCCAGGCGCACCAGCACCTCCCACGACTCGCTCGGCACGAACTCGCGGATCTCCTGCTCGCGCTCGACGACGAGCCGCGCCGCGACCGTCTGCACGCGCCCCGCGCTGAGCCCGCCTTGGCGCATCAGCCGCCAGAGGAGCGGCGAGATGCCATACCCCACGATGCGGTCGAGGATGCGGCGCGAGTTCTGCGCGTTCACGCGCGCCATGTTGATCGCACGCGGATGCTCGAACGCCTCCTTGATCGCGGTCTTCGTGATCGCGTTGAACACGACGCGCTTCGCGTTCGTCGGCTCCACGTCGAGCACTTCGGCTATGTGCCACGAGATCGCCTCTCCCTCGCGGTCCAAGTCGGTCGCGAACCACACGTCGCTCGCGTTCTTCTTGAGCCTCCGCAGCTTCGTGACCGTCTCGCGGCGGTCGGGCGTCACGACATAGGTCGTCGCGAAGCTCTGCATGTCGACGCCCGGGATGTCCATGGGCTTCGGCTCGGCGCTCGCAGCCTTCTTCTCGCCGCGCTTGGCCCGCGGGGCCTTGGTCGGGGCCGCGTCCGACGCCGCCGCGCGCTCTGCGCGCTCGGGAAGGTCGCGGATGTGTCCCTTGCTCGCCTCGACATGGAACTTGCCGAGCTCCTTGAGGTACTTCTCGATGGTCTTCGCCTTCGCAGGGCTCTCCACGATCACGAGCGCGGCGCCCGCCCCGACGGTCGATGCTCCGTCCGCGAGGTCGCCGTCGCCCGCATCGGCCCCGCCCGCGGCCTTCTTGGTGCGGGCGCGGGTCGCCGCCGAGGCGGCTCCGGGCTTGCGGGCTGAGGTCTTGGCGGTGTTCGTGGTCTTCTTCGCGGCCATCGTGGGTCGTGTGTTCCTGCGGGTTTCCCGCGGCTGTTCCTGCCCGATTCCTTCCCGTTCCCCTGCGGACTCATCCCTTCCGCGACCTGCTTCCGCATCGCGAGAGCAGGTCGCTCCGCCGACCTCATCGGTCGATCGAAGGCGATCCGTTGAGACGGAAGGGACAGGGGAATAGTGCAGAGAGGCGGCCCGAGTCAAGCGGGAAAGGGGTTCTCGGATGGAAATGGGGAGGTCGGCGGAGGGCCAACGCGCAGGCGCTCACGCGCGTCCGCACGCACGCGCGACGCGCGCAAGCGCCGCCGTGCACGCGTCCGCGAGCGCGCACGCCTGCGTGGTCGCGTCACACGCAAGGACGAGCGACGGCTCGAGCGCACGGAAGCGCTTGAGCCAGGTGCGCTGCTGCTTCGCGAGACGGCGCGAGCGGATCTTCGTCGCCTCGGCGGCCTCTTCGAGCTCGCGCGCGCGCGGCGCGCGCCAGCCGTCGCCCACGATCGCGAGGAGCTCCTCGTACCCGCACGCCGCCCGCGCCTGCGCGCAGAGCCCGCCGCCGCCGGCGAGCCGCGCGACTTCCTCGACGAAGCCCGCGTCGAACATCCGCCGCACGCGCGCGTTGATGCGGCGGTTGATCTCCTCGACGGGCCAGTCGAGGATCACCGTGAAGAGATCGCTCCGTCGCGGCGCGATGCCCGCGTCGTCCCACGCGGTGCGCCGATCGGTGGCGCTGTCACCCGTCGCATGCGCGATCTCAAGTGCGCGCACGATGCGCCTGCGGTCGTTCGGATGAAGTCTCCCGGCGGCGGTGGGGTCGCTCGCGGCGAGGCGCGCGTGGAGCTCCGCGCTCGGCACGGCGTCGAGCGCCGCGCGAAACGCAGGATCCGCGGCGGGCGCCTCGTCGAGCCCCTCGAGGAACGCGCGAATGTAGAGGTTCGTGCCGCCGACGACGATCGGCACGCGCCCGCGCCCTTGGATCGCCGCGACGGCCGCATCCGCCGCGAGAAGCCAGCGGGCCACGGTGAACCCTTCCTCGTCCGCGTCGACGAGGTCGAGGCAGTGGTGGGGGACCTCCGCGCGCTCGGCCGCGGTCGGCTTCGCGGTGCCGATGTCCATCCCGCGATAGACCTGCATCGAGTCCGCGCTCACGATCTCGCCGCCGAAGCGACGCGCGAGCTCCATCGCGAGGTCGCTCTTGCCGCCCGCGGTCGGACCGAGCACGACGACGACGCGCCGCGCGGCCTCGGCCAGCGCAACCGCGCGTTCATCGCTGGTCGTCGCGTCGTCCATCGTCGGGCCAGAGCCTCACGCCACGCCGTCACGCCACGCCGTCACGCCACACCGTCACGCATCGTCGATCGCGTCGAGGCACACGAGGTGCTTCCCCTCGAGGACCTCGAGGCTCGCGCCGCCGCCCGTCGACACATGCGAGAGCTTGTCGGCGACGCCGAACTCCTCGACCGCCGCGGCGGTGTCGCCGCCGCCCGCGATCGTGGTCGCGCCCGACGCCGTGGCATCGACGACCGCGGCCGCAACCGCGCGCGTGCCCGCATCGAACGGCGGCATCTCGAAGACCCCCATCGGGCCGTTCCACACGATCGTCTGCGAAGAGCGGATCGCCGCCGCGAAGCGCTCGCGCGTCGCAGGCCCGATGTCGAGGCCCATCCATCCGTCGGGTATCGCGCCCGACACGGTCGCCGTATCAGTCCCTGCCTTGAACTCGCGGCCGCAGGCGTGGTCGGTCGGCAGCAGGAACTCGCAGCCCTTCGCCGCAGCCTTCGCGAGGATCTCCCGCGCAAGCTCCACGCGGTCCTCCTCGACGAGGCTGTTCCCCGTGGCCACGCCCTGCGCGCGCAGGAAGGTGTAGGCCATCGCGCCGCCGACGATGAGTCGGTCGACCTTCGCCATGAGGTTCTCGATCGCGAGGATCTTGTCCGAGACCTTCGCGCCGCCGAGGATCGCAAGGAAGGGCCTCTTCGCGGCCGCGATGCGCCCGACGAGGTACTCGAGCTCCGCGTCGAGGAGGAACCCCGACACGCACGGCGCGCCGCGCGCGCGCATCGCCATCGGCAGGGCGTACATCGACGCGTCGGCGCGGTGGCTCGTGCCGAAGGCATCGTTCACATAGATGTCGCAGAGGCCTGCGAGCCTCGACGCGAACCCTGCGTCGCCCTTCTTCTCGCCCTTCGCGAAGCGCAGGTTCTCGAGAAGCACGACGCCGCGCTCAGGCATTGCGGCGATGGCCGCGCGCGCCGCGTCGTCGGTCGGGTCCTGCGACGGAAACGCCACGCCGTGCGGCGCATCCGCGCCAAGAAGCTCCGCGAGGCGCGCCGCGACGGGCGCCAGGGAGAACTCGGCCTCGAAGCCCTTGCCCTCGGGGCGCCCGAGGTGGCTTGCCAGCACAGCGCGCCCGCCGCGCGAGAGCACCGAGCGGATCGTCCTGAGGCTCGACTTGATGCGGCGGTCGTCGGTGATCGCGCCCGCCTCCATGGGGACATTGAAGTCGACCCGCACGAACACCCGCCTGCCTGCAACCTCGATCTGGTCGATGCGCTTCTTCGTCATGGGACGCACTATACGGGCGCGCCGCGCCGCCCTCGGCCTCGGAATGGGCGCGTGAATTTGCGCGTCCGTGCCCGCCCAGCCGTGGGTTCGGCCCCGCGCCGCCGCTATGATCGGCGCTCCCCGCCGGCCTTCCGCGGCGGCCGCAGATCGCCGACACCCACCGAATTCCTTCGGAGCAACTCTCGCCATGAGCCTTCCCTTCGATCTCCGTTTCCTCGCCGTCCCCGCCATCGTCTGCGCGATGGGCGCACCCGCGCTCGCGCAGGAGCAGACCCTGAAGGTCGGCATGGACGCCCCCGAGTTCACGGTGGGCAGCTGGATCCAGGGCGAGATCGACGGCATCAGCGATCCGTCGAAGACCTACATCGTCGAGTTCTGGGCGACCTGGTGCGGCCCGTGCATGCGGTCGATCCCGCATCTCAACAAGCTGCACCAGCGCTTCCGCGGCGCTGGGCTCGTCATCATCGGCATCTCGGACGAGTCCGCCTCGACCGTGAAGCCGTTCGTCGCGCGCAAGGGCAACTCGATGTCCTATCCCGTGGCCATCGACACGCAAGACAAGACGATGAACACGAAGTGGATGAAGGCCGCGAACCAGCCCGGCATCCCGTCGGCGTTCATCGTGCGCGGCGGCAAGATCCTCTGGATCGGCAATCCGCTTGATCCGAAGTTCGACCTCGTCGTCACGCTGTCCCTGATCGGCCGCTACAACCCCGAGCTCTTCCGGAAGGCCGAGCCGATGCTCGAGGCCGCCAGCGACGCGCTCAAGCTGCGCAACTTCCGCGACGCCTACCGCCACTACGACGACATCCTCAAGATCGACCAGTCGATCTTCGGCAGCATCGCCTGCATGAAGTACGAGAGCATGATCCACGACGCGAAGGACGCCGCGGGCGCACGCGCCTGGGGCGAGGAGATGCTCACCCGCTACAGCACCGACTGGGTCACGCTCCTCGAGTTTTCGAACACCATCCTGAAGAGCGACAAGATCCGCGAGCGCGACTTTGACCTCGCCTCGAAGGTGGTCGAGCGCCTGGTCGCGCTCGTCCCCTCGGGCAACATGGGCGCCAAGCGCATGCAGGCCGAGCTCGCCGCCTCGCAGGGCCGCTTCGAGGAGGCGCAGGAGTTCCAGTACGAAGCCTGGCTCGCCGCGAGCCCCGAGGACAAGGCCGACCAGCGCAAGCTGCTCGACGAGTACCGCCGCGCCGCGAGGGCGAAGCCCTCTGCGCGCGTGAAGGAGGAGGCGCCCGCCGCCGAAGGCGCGACGGAGCCCGCCACCGAGGGCTCGGGCGCCTCGCGCTGACGCTCGCGCCAGGACGCAGCCCCTGGCTACGCATCGATCGCGCGGCGCGGATTTCGTGACCACCACGATGACCACCACGATGACCACCACGATGGCGAGCACGATGACGAGCACGATGACGAGCACCGATTCCGCCGCCAGGGCGTCGCAGTTTGGCGGTCGCCACGCAGCGCGGCTCTCCGAGGTTCCCGTCCTCGTGGCGCCGTCGATCCTCTCCGCCGACTTCGCGCGGCTCGGCGACGAGTGCCGCGCGGCGCTCAGCGCAGGCGGCGACCTCCTCCATGTCGATGTGATGGACGGCCACTTCGTGCCGAATCTCTCGATGGGGCCCGCCATCTGCGACTCCGTGCACCGCGCGCTCCCCGACGCCGCGCTCGATGTCCACCTCATGGTCACCGACCCGGCCGCCTACATCGAGCCTTTTGCGAAGGCGGGCGCCTGCCACATCACCTTCCACGCCGAGGTGGTTCAGGATCCTGCGCCGCTCGTCCGCCGCATCCGCGACCTCGGTATGTCCGCGGGAATCGCCGTCAACCCCAACACTCCCGCCGACCTGCTGTTCCCGTGGCTCGGGTCCATCGATCTCGCGCTCGTCATGAGCGTGCACCCCGGCTTCAGCGGTCAGTCGTTCATCGCATCGGTGCTGCCCAAGGTGCGCGCGCTCCGCGAGCGGGCGGGGGCGGGCCTTCGCATCCAGATGGACGGCGGCGTCTCGCCCGAGAGCGCTCCCGCCTGTCGTGCGCACGGGTGCGATCTCCTGGTGGCCGCGAGCGCCATCTTCGGGAAGCGCGACTACGCAGCCGCGATACAATCCCTCCGTGCCTGAATCGACCTGGACGCAGACCGACCTCGCAGAGGCGCCCGCAAAGAAGGGCGTCCCAGAAGGCCTTTGGATGCAGTGCGCCGCCTGCGGCGAGACGCTCTTCAAGAAGGCCGTCGAGGCAAACCTGTGGGTGTGCCCACGCTGCCAGCACCACATGCGCCTGAGCGCGCGGCAGCGCGTGGAGCAGCTGCTTGACCCGGGAACATTCGAGAGCTTCGACGACGGGCTCGTGGCGGTCGACCCGCTTCGATTCGTCGACTCGAAGCCCTATCCCGCGCGTCTCGCCGACACCAAGCGCAAGACGGGAGAACGCGACGCACTGCTCTCGGGCTTCGGCTTCGTGAAGGGGCGCCGCGTGGTGGTCGCGGTGATGGACTTCACCTTCCTCGGCGGCTCGATGGGCTCTGTCGTCGGCGAGAAGATCACGCGCGCCATCGAGCGCGGCATCGACCACAACCTGCCTGTCGTCACGGTCAGTTGCTCGGGCGGCGCGCGCATGCACGAGTCGGGCTTCTCCCTCATGCAGATGGCGAAGACGAGCGCCGCGCTTGCGCGGCTCGACGAGGCGAAGGGGCTCTTCATCTCGGTGCTCGCCGATCCGACGACGGGTGGCGTGACCGCCAGCTTCGCCATGCTCGGCGATGTGATCTTCGCCGAGCCAAAGGCGCTCATCGGCTTCGCGGGGCCGCGCGTCATCAAGCAGACGATCAGGCAGGATCTGCCCGAAGGCTTCCAGACCTCGGAGTTCCTGCTCGACGCGGGCTTCGTCGACAGGATCGTCCACCGCAAGGACCTCCGCTCCGAGATCGGCCGCGTGATCGACTATGCCGGGCGGTGAGGCCCCGCGCGCGTCCGATGCGCCGCGCGACGCGGCGCGTTGGACCTTTCTCGCCGCAGTCGCCGCGCTTACGGCCTTCGCGTGCTCCTTCCCGCTCTCTGAAGACGCCGTCGGCGGCTGGCCGCTGACTTTCGCGTGGCCCGCGCTCCTCGGGCTCGCGGCGTGGCTCGCGCCGTCCGCGCGCGTCCTCGCCGTCGCCGTGTTCGTGCCGTCTTTCCTCGCGTTCCTCGCGCTCCAGTGGTGGATGCGCGAGATCACGGCGCTCGGGATGCCGTTTCTCGTCGCCTACCTCGCGCTCTGGATGACGGGGCTTGCGCTCCTCGTGCGCCGCCTCGCGGGTCGTGCGCCCGACGGATCGGCGGCCGCGCGGGTTCCCTTCACGATTGCGCTCCCCGTCGCCCTCGTCGCGGTTGAGTTCCTCCGCGGCGACCTCGTCTGCACGGGATACGCGTGGTTCTTCGCGGCGCATCCGCTCGTCGAGTGGCCGCTGTTCGCGCAGGCCGCGTCGCTCGGCGGGGGCTGGCTCGTCTCGGGCCTTGCGGCCCTCGTCGGCGGAGCGCTCCTCGACCTCGCGTTCGCGCGCGGCTGGCGGCGCGTGGCTGCGCCTCTCGCGGCAGCGGCGCTTCTCGCGGCGTCGCTTGGTTATGGCGCGATGCGCCTCGCGGAGCCGCCTGCAGCTGCCGCGCGCGCCCCTCTTTCGGTGCTGCTTGTCCAGACCAACCTGCCGATGTCGAACAAGCTCTCGTGGGCGCCCGAGGAGCAGGTCGAGGACTTCCTCGACTTCGCGAACCTCACGCTCGCGGGCGCCGAGCGCGCTCGCCGCGACGCGGAGCCCGTCGATCTCGCCGTCTGGCCTGAGACGATGGTGCCCGGCTTCGGGCTCGAGCCCGAGTCCCTCGCGACCCTCGTCGAGCGAAGGCTCTTCCCGCTCGACCGCTTCGATCGCTCGCTCCGCGCGCTCTCGCGTCAGATCGAGGCGCCGCTTCTCGTCGGCTCTGCGGCGTTCCTCGGGCTCCGCGTCGAGGAGAACCGCTTCGCCTGGGACAACCAGTTCAACAGCGCCTACCTCGTCGACGAAGGGGGGCGACGCGGGCGTACCGACAAGATCTTCCTGACGCCCTTCGGCGAGACGATGCCGATCATCTCGAACTGGGACTGGCTCGAGGAGCGCCTTCTCGCGCTGGGGGCCGAAGGCATGACCTTCGACCTCGACACGGCCGAGCGCCCCGAGCGGTTCTCCATCGGAACCGCGGCGGGCGAGGTCCGCGTCGGCGTCCCGATCTGCTTCGAGATCACGGCGCCGTGGGCCTCGCGGCGCATCGCCTTCGACATGGGCGCGCGCGCCGCAGAGGTGCTCGTCAACATCTCGAACGACGGTTGGTTCGGCCCGTCCGACGCAGGTCGGCGGCAGCACCTCCAGGTGTCGCAACTGCGGGCGATCGAGCTCGACACGCCCGTCGTCCGCTCCGCGAACACGGGGATCTCCGCCGCGATCGACGCGCGCGGACGCGTGCTCGGGCGTCTCCCCGCGCAGGCAGGAGACTCGCTCCGCGTCGCCGTGGCGCCCAGTTCATCGATTCCGCCGGCCGCGCGGCTTGGCGACCTCACGGCCTGGGCTGCTCTTGCTGCGGTCTGCGGGCTCCTCGTTGCAACCCGCTCGAGAACGGTGTGAACCCGAGCGCCCGGGGGTGGCTCGCCCCTCTGCGCAGGAATTGAACCGATCGACCGTCCGCAGCCGATGACCGCAGGGCGGGCGGAGCCCGAGCGCGAGCGCGAGCCCGACCCCATGAGGCGGTGCACTGAAAGGCATGGAGGCCAGATGAAGAGCGCGATCACCCAACCGGCGACCCATTCAACCCAGCGAGCCGCAGCGGTCGCCGTCGCCGCGTCCACGCCAGCCAGGACAACCGCCGCAGCGGTCGTCGTCTTCGCAGCAGCCGGCGTCCTTGGCTCCGCAGGGGGGTGCATGAAGTCGTTCGACCCCGCCACCGCGCGGAGCGAGTTCAGCTCCAAGGAGCGATCGATGAAGAATGGTTCCACCGAGCGACTCGCGCGCGGAAGCATCGTGGGAAGCCCCGCCGAGGATCCGGCCTTCCGTGCCGCCGGAACCCCAGCGCCCGCGAGCGGGGGCGAGGCCGATGCAATCGTCTTCAGCGAGGTTTCGTTCGACACGCTTCCAGGCGCGCGTCTCGACGCGGCGCCGAGTCTCTCGGAGCGCTCCGCGGCCGCGGATGTCCTCCGCGCCGCTGCGCGCAGCAACTGGGCCGCTCTCCGCGCAAACGCGCTCGAGGCGGCGGCGTCGAACCCCGCGCTTCTCGCCGAGCTCGCCCCGCGTGGCCTCGTCGACGAGAACAGGGGCGTGCGCTTTGTCGCGTGCATGGCCATCGCGCGCGCCGAAGACCGCGATCTGTCGCTTCTCGTGCGCCCGCTTCTCCAGGACGACAGCGCGTCGGTTCGCGCGGCCGCGATGCTCGCGCTCGCTCGCACGGGAAACACGGTCGATGTCACCCCGCTTGCGGCGATGCTCTCCGAGAACGACGCCGAGGTGCGCGGCAACGCCTACCTCGTTCTCGGTGAACTCGGAAACCGCAGCGCGGTGCCGCTCATCCGCGAGTCTCTCGGACGCGGCATGCGACTGGTGAATCCCGTCCGCGCGCGGTTGGTCGATCTCGCCGCGGCGGAGGCGCTCGTGAAGCTCGGAGACGAGCGCGAGATCGAGCCGATCCGCGCCGCGCTCTTCGCGCCGCCCGAGCAGGCCGAGCTCACCGTCGTTGCCTGCGAGGCGATCGGAAGACTCCGCGACGAGGTCTCGCGCCCCATGCTCGAGCGGTTGGTCTCGGTCGGAGGCGACGCGCAGCGCTCGCCCGAGATCCGCCTGGCGGCGGCCAAGGCGCTCGTCGCGCTCGGCGGCGCCGCGCCCATGGCGCTCTCGATCGCCCGCGACGCAGTGTCGAGCCCCGACGCGCGAGTCCGGAGCCAGGCCGCGGGCGTGCTTGGGGCGCTTCGGCTCCCCGAGGCCTACGACCTCCTCGCGGCCCTCATTCGCGACGCGGATCCGACCGTGCAGGTGGCCGCGGCCGCCGGGATCGAATCTGCGGAATGAGCCAGAATTTCCGCCAAAACCAGCCAGCCGCGATCGCGCGGGGCGGGGCGTCTTGCCTCTCGGAGCGTCGTGCCCCGACAGCCCAGGCGGGCGTCGCCGCGGCCCAAGCGGCGGCGGGCGCATTCGCGCGGAATCGCACCAATCAACCTTCAGGTGGATTGACACCTCTTGGGGGTGGCGTTACAAAACTCGACCTGCGTCCTGTTCCTCCTCGGAGTGACCGAGCAACAGGCACAGTCATTCGGACGGACCGTGTGGAGCACGGGCGTCCGAAACAGTCGTGGTTCCTCGGACCTCGGATTCGCGGCGTTCGCCCGCGGAACGGCGCGACGGGGAGTCGCGCCTGCGGCAAACAATCCTCAAGGAATTCTCCGTGCACATCCTGACCAAGATCTTCGTCGTTCTCGTTGCGCTCCTGACCGTGGCGATCGTGCCGCTCGTGGCCGTGAACGCGACGAACGAGGCGTCGTTCCAGAAGAAGTTCAAGGATGCCCAGAGCGGCCAGCGCGCCGCCGAGGCTGCGCTCGAGAGCTCGCGCGCGGCTTGGATCGCTGCGCAGCAGAAGATCGAGGGCGACCTGCGCCTCGAGCAGACCCGGGTGGCCGACCTCCAGAAGCAGCTCGATGCGCGTTCCGCCGAGCTCCGCAAGGCCGCCCAGGACCTCGCGGGCGCGAAGGCCGCGCAGGCCTCTGTCGCCGCGAGCCTCGAGATGATGGCGCAGAACGGCAAGGCCAGCACCGAACTCACCGACACGCTCGTCGCCGAGCTCCGCTCGCTGCGCACCCGCACCATGGAGGCGGAGACCCGCCTCGTCGAGATGCAGGAGGCCTACGACGCCTCGCAGTCGAGCCTCGAGGTCGCCGACGCTGCGCGCCGTGCGCTCCAGGAGGAAGTCAAGCGCCTCGCCGACGAGAAGGATCGGGCGGTCGCCACGATCGCCGAGTATGTCGCGTCGGTCGGCGAACTCCCGCGCGCCCGTGCAGGCGCGGTCGGTGACGGAACCCGCGTCGTCGCCAACAAGAACCTCTCCGCGACCATCATCAATGTCCGCCGCGAGGGCTCTGCGCCGCTCGCCGAGATCAACGCTGGCTCCCGCGACGGGGTCCGCGCAGGCTGGACGCTCGCCATCGGAGACGGCAGCACCTTCATCGCGAACCTCCGCATCACCGAGGTCGATGTGAACCGTGCCGTCGGCGTGATCGAGCTTGAGGACGCCGCCGGCCGTGGCGCCGTTCAGGTCGGCCAGCGTGCCATCGCCCGCGCCGGCGAGTGACGCTGCCCATCCGTTCCGCGCAGCGTCCCGTTGTTCGGTGTCCGTCCGCAGTCAGGTCGAGGTCGAATTCATGGCAAAGGCAACCACCCGTAGCAGCGAGATGACCGTGTACACCGTTCTGCTGGTCGTCTCGGCGCTGGTCCTCGTCGTGGGCTTGGCGGTCGTGGCGATGGCGAACATGGAGCAGGCCAGCACGGCGGGTAGCCCTGGTTCGCCGCTCACGGTCGTTCGCTGAACAGCCCTCTGCGCGCGTTCGCCGCCCAGCCTCCTGGGCGTCCGTGGGGCGCGTGCTCCTTCGCCGATGGCGTTCGTCTCGCCTCCTTGTGAGGCCGCGCGTCACCTTCGTGCGGGCGCAAGCTTCCGCTCTTCGTGCTACGCTTCCGCCCCGCATGGGTGGCGTTGAATCGTCAGATGCCTCCGATCCGCGCACCGCGGCGCGGGGTGGGCGTTGCCTGTGTGGAACTGCGTGGGCCAGTAGGCATACGCAGTCGCGTGGGTAGCTCGAGAGAAGGGACCGCACCGTGATCTTCGACAAGCTCCTCAGCTGGTTCAGCGTCGATATGGGAATCGACCTCGGCACCTGCAACACCCTTGTGTGCGTGCGGGGCGAAGGGATCGTGCTGAACGAGCCGTCCGTGGTGGCCGTGCGCAAGGGCACGAACCAGGTGCTTCTGAACGGAACGGCCGTCGGGACGAAGGCCAAGGAGATGCTCGGCAAGACGCCCGGCACGATCAGCGCCATCCGCCCCATGAAGGACGGCGTCATCTCCGACTTCGATGTCACGGAGGCGATGCTCGCCTACTTCATCCGCAAGGTCTCGGGCAAGAGCAGGCTCTTCGCGCCTCGCGTGGTGATCGCGGTGCCGTCGGGCATCACGGCGGTCGAGCGCAAGGCTGTGTTCGACAGCGCTGCGCGCGCGGGCGCCCGCAAGGTCTACCTCATCGAGGAGCCGATGGCCGCGGCGATGGGCGCAGGTCTTCCCGTGGGCGAGCCGACGGCGAGCATGATCGTCGACATCGGCGGCGGCACCACCGATGTCGCCATCATCAGCCTCGGCGGAATGGTCACCTGCGAGGCGCTGCGCGTCGCGGGCGATGAGTTCGACGAGGCGATCATCGGGCACATGAAGAAGAACTACGGCCTCACGATCGGCGAGCAGACCGCGGAGCGGATCAAGATCGAGATCGGAAGCGCCAAGAAGCTCGACAAGGAGCTGACGCTCGATGTCCGCGGCCGCGACATGGTGTCTGGCCTTCCCCGCAAGGTCGTGGTCGGCAGCGAGGAGATCCGCGAGGCGCTCCTCGAGCCTGTGTCGCAGATCGTCGAGGTTGTCCTCCACACGCTCGAGAACGCGGAGGCCGAGCTCAGCGCCGATCTCGTCGACAACGGCATCGTGCTCGCGGGCGGCGGCGCGCTTCTCCGCGGCATCGGCGATGTCATCGAGGAGCGGACGGGTCTTTCCGTTCGCATCGCAGACGACCCGCTCACCTGCGTCGCGCGCGGCACCGCGATCTATCTCGAGAATCTCGAGGAGTGGCGTGCCACCATGGACAGCGACTCGGACGACTCCTGACCCACCATGCAGGCTCCGCGATTCATCCGCTTCCTCTCAGGCAGGCGGCTTGACTGGTCGCTGGCGCTGCTCGCGCTGGCGGCGTCGCTCGCGCCCGTGGGAGCGCTTCGACCGTGGACAAGCGACCTCGCGCGGCTCGTCTCCGTGCCTCTGGCACCCGTGAGCCACTTCGGCGTCTTTCTCAGGGCACGCGTGCGCCCCGAGCAGGCGGCGTTCGACCCTCGGGCCCCCGAGACGGTTGCGCTCGAGCAGGAGGTGCGCCAGTTCCGCGCGCTCTACGAGCAGGCCCGTCTCGAGAACGAGCGGCTTGAGCGATCGATCACCGCGCTCGCCGCGGTGCGCGCGCGACTCGATGGAACGGGCCAGCGGCTTGCAGAGGCGTCGATCGTCGGAACGGACGCGAGCAGGCGCGATGGCGCTGCGCGCATCAACGCGGGCATCCGTCATGGGCTACGCGCGGGCTCGGTCGCGCTTGTCTCGGGCGACATCCTCGTCGGCGTGGTGGGGCAGGACCTCGGCGCCCTCTCCGCATCCCTGATCCCCGCCACGAAGCTGCCGAGCCTCGGCGTGCGGCTCTATCCGCCGCAGGGGAGCGATCCGTCGACGCCGCTCTCCGCCTATCCAGGCGCAATGCTGAAGCCGACCACGCGCGGCACATGGTCGGCCGATGTCGCCAGCACGCAGCCCCTCTCTCTCGGGATGGTCGCGCGCCTCGCCGACGACCGCTTCGGACGAACCGCGCTCGGCGCCCGCGTGGGAACCGTCGTCGCCATCGAGCCGATCGAGAAGGCTCCGCTCGCCCGCAGGGTCGAGATCGCGCCGCTCGCCTCGCTCGGGGATCACTCCACCGTGATCGTCGTCGTTGAAAGCGGGGCGCCCGAGTGAGGTGGTCGGTCTACATCGCGGCGGTCCTCGTCGCGGCGGCGTTCGATGCGAGCTTCGGCGCTGTCCTCGCCGTCGGGGATCTCCGCGGGCATCTCCTCCCGTCGGTCGTCGTCTTCGCGCTGCTCTCGGCGCCTCGACGGATCGGAGTGCGGCTCGCCATGCTCGCAGGCCTCGTGGCAGATCTTCTCGCGCCGATCGTCGTCTCGCAGGCCTCGCTCGTCGATGGCGGCAGCGACACCGCCGAACTCCTCGTCGTGCCGGGCCCGCGCGTCCTCGGGTTTGCGCTCGGCGCGCTTGCGGTGCTGCCGCTGCGGGGGCTGCTTGCCCGTCACAACCCGCTCTCCTCCGCGGCTGCGACGCTTTGTTTCTCGTTGCTTGCGGCGGTTGCGTTCGTCGCCATCTTCATCGTGCGCGGATGGGTCCTCGACGGCGGAACGCCCTGGTGGCCGGGGACCGGCGGCGGTGAGGTCCTCCGCCGCGCGCTCGGCGCCGCAGGCGACGCGATCCTCGCGCTGCCCGCCATGTGGGTGCTCGCCCGCACGCGGTCGTGGTGGGGCTTCACGGTCATGACCCGCGTCTCGCCCGGCCTCGCGCGCCAGGGCGGTGCGGGGTGAGCCCTTCGCGGGGCGGTACAGTGCGGGCATGACGGCAGCGAGACCCCGCAGGATCCAATTCGTCGACGATGGCCGCGGAGCCTTCGGACCGCTCACGGACCTGAGGCTACCCCAGGGTCTGCGCTGCGGGCTCTTCACGATCGCAGGCCGCATCGAGCGCGCGTGCGGCGCGGCCGAGTTGGCCAGTGCGCGTGGCACGCTCGTCGTCCATTCGCGCCTCCTCTCGCTTGGCTCCCTCACGGGAATCGCCCTTGGCGAGCGCCGCGTCGCGGTCGACGGCACCTTCGTCGCGGCATTCGTCGATCGCGAGATCGACAGCGCTTCGGAACGAGAAGCCGCCGACGCGATCGCAGCCGCGCACCTGTCCGAAACGCGGGTCGAGGCCGAGTTCGCCGACACTCCGTGGGCGATCACCTCCCGCGTCGAGCGCACGCTGGCCGAGGACCTCGCCATCGCGGCCCCGGGCGAACGCCGCGCGCTCCGCGCAGCCGAGGGAACCGCAGTCGGCGACCACCCCGTCCTCATCGATCCGACCGCGACGGTCGGCCCGTGCTGCGTGATCGACGCGTCGAAGGGCGCCGTCGTCATCGGCCCGCGCGCCGTCGTGCGCCCCTTCGCGGTGCTCGTTGGGCCATGCGTTGTCTGCGAGGGATCGATCGTGGCCGAGCACGCGCGCCTGAAGGCGTCGACCGTCATCGGTCCGCGCTGCCGCGTCGGCGGTGAGATCGGCGGAACGATCTTCCAGGGTTCGTCGAACAAGGCGCACGACGGCCATCTCGGCGACAGCTTCGTCGGCGAGTGGGTCAACATCGGCGCGGGCAGCGACAACTCGAACCTGCTCAACACCTATGGCGAGGTGATCGTTCGCCTCGAGGCCGATGGCGGGCTCGTGCGCACGGGTCGCCAGTTCTGGGGCAGCGTCATCGGCGACCATGTCAAGCTTGCGATCGGCACGCGCCTTATGACGGGAACCACCATCGGAACGGGCGCGATGATCGCGATCTCCCGACCGCCCGCGACGCTCGTGCCGCGATTCGCGTGGCTCACCGACGGCGCAGACGGTCCGCGCAGCTTCCGCTTCGACAAGTTCATGGAGACTGCGCGCGCCATGATGTCGCGTCGCGGCGAGTCGCCGTCGCCTGAGATCGAGGCGCGTCTGCGCGAACTTCACGCGCGGGCGATGGGGCCCTGATCCGCGAGGCCAGCAAGGAGAGCGCATGAGCGGTCCCGTCATCACGAAGGTCACGCCCCCCGAGTCCCACGCGGCGATCGTCGACGGGCATGCGCAGTTCTTCCGCGCCTACTACGCGATCCGCGGCGGTCTCTCGAGCCCCGTGACGGGCGAGCCGACGAACCTCGTGTTCGGGTTCCTCTCCACGCTCTTCGCCTACATCCGCGCGCAGAAGCCGACCGAGCTCGTCGTCGTGATCGACGCTGCGGGCGACACCGAGACCTTCCGCTCCGAGATCTACCCCGAGTACAAGGCCCATCGCGATCCCGCGCCCGAGGACTTTCACCCGCAGGTCGAGCGATGCCTCGAGGCGCTCCGACTCATGGGGATCCCCGTCCTCGCGGTCGAGGGCGTCGAGGCCGACGATGTGATCGCCACGCTCGTCGAGCGTCTCCGCGCATCCGACCCGTCGCGCCGCATCCGCATGGTGAGCCGCGACAAGGACCTCGGGCAGCTTGTCGATGCGCGCACGACGCTGTTCGACCCGCATCGGAACGCCGACCTGGGGCTCGAGGAGCTCTTCGACTCGAAGGGCGTGCGCCCCGACCAGGTTGTCGATCTCCTCGCGCTGATGGGAGACGCAGCCGACAATGTGCCGGGGGTCCCTGGGATCGGGCCGAAGACGGCGGCGACGCTCCTCGCGGAGCACGGCTCGATCGAGGGCATCTACAGGGACCTCGACGCGATCAAGGGAAAGCGCCGCGAGAACCTCGCGGCAAGCCGCGCGCTCGTGGATCTCTCGCGGCGGCTCGTCACGCTCAAGCGCGACTGCGAGCTTCCCTTCAAGGAGTCGGATGCCGCGTTCGACCGGTCGCGGTGCGATCTGCCCGCGCTCCTCGAGCTGCTGCGCGTCCTTGGATTCCAGCGTCTCCGCGCGGAGGCGCAGGAAATCTTCGGCGACGGCGGCGCCGTCGAGCCGACGACGGACGCCGTCCCCGTGCGCAGCGCGCCCGCCGCAGGCTCGGCGGCTCGGGGAAGGCGCGGGTCAAAGGTCGACCAGGGCGCGCCCTCGCTCTTCACGCCGGCGCCCGGCTCAGCCAACGCAGACGACCCGGGCGCAAAGACGGCCACGGCCCACGCGACGCCCCATGAGCCCGCGAACTTCGGCACGCTCTTCGACTCCGTCGAGGCCACGCGCGGGCCGCTCGCATCACAGCGGGCAATCGACACGGTGGTCGTGCGCGATCTCAGCGCGCTCAAGGACCTCGTCGCGCGCATCTCCCGCGAGCGACGCGTCGCCTTCGACACGGAGACCGACTCGCTCGTCGTGCCTCTGGCCCGCCTCGTCGGGCTTTCCTTCGCGCTCCGCGAGGG
The DNA here is from genome assembly GCA_016124975.1 of Phycisphaera sp. Taxonomy (GTDB): domain Bacteria; phylum Planctomycetota; class Phycisphaerae; order Phycisphaerales; family SM1A02; genus QWPT01. Next base: position 149,334 of record WGMP01000004.1, read on the forward strand.
CGAGGCGTTCTATCTCCCTCTGCGTTCACCCGAGCAGTCGTCGCACCTCTCGCTCGATGACGCGCTCCCCATCCTTCGGCCCGTCCTCGAGGACGCGTCGATCGCGAAGGTCGGTCACAACCTCAAGTACGACTGCGAGGTGCTTGCGAACCACGGCGTCGCGCTCGCGGGAATCGCGGGCGACTCGATGCTCGCGAGCTGGCTCGTCGATCCGACCCGCCCGACGCACGGTCTCGACGCGACGAGCGAGCATGTCCTCGGCGTGCGGCCGATCCCGATCGAGGCGGTGATCGGCGCGAAGGGCGTGGGACAGCGCAGGTTCGACGAGGCGCCGCTCGCGCTCGCGGCGCCCTACGCGGCCGAGGACGCCGAGATCGCGCTCGCGCTGTGCGCGCGGCTCGAGAAGACGCTCGCCGAGCGCGGCCACGACCGCGCCTACCGCGAGGTCGAAGTGCCTCTCGTTCCCGTCCTCGCGCGCATGGAGCGGGCGGGCATCCGCGTCGACCGCGACGAGCTCATGCGGCAGCGGCGCGAGCTCGAGGTCAGGCTCATCAAGCTCCGCGACTCAATCGCGGAGAGCGCGCCGTGGCCCTTCAATCCCGACAGCCCGCGCCAGCTCGCGCAGGTCCTCTTCAACAGGCCCGAGGACGAGCCACGCGGACTCGGTCTCAAGGTCGTCAAGCGCGGCGTCACGGGGGCGAGCACCGACAGCGAGGTCCTCGAGAAGCTCGCCGAGGATCCCGCGTGCACCTCGCCGCTTCCAGGGCAGATCCTCGAGTACAGGCAGTTCGCGAAGCTCGTCGGCACCTACCTGAAGGCGCTCGCCGAGGCGATCGTGCCGGAGACGGGACGCATCCACTGCAAGTTTCACCAGACGGGCACGGCGACGGGCCGCCTCAGCTCGAGCGACCCGAACCTGCAGAACATCCCGATCCGCACCGAGGTCGGCGCCGCGATCCGCCGAGCCTTCACGGCGGGCGAGGGCATGACGCTCGTCTCCGCCGACTACTCGCAGATCGAGCTCCGCTTCCTCGCGCATCTCTCGGGCGACCCTGGTCTCTGCGGAGCCTTCGAGCGCGGCGAGGACATCCACCGTGCCGTCGCGGCCGAGGTGTTCGGCGTGCCGCTCGACCGGGTCGACGACACGCAGCGCTCGGCGGCGAAGATGGTCAACTTCGGCATCGTCTACGGCATCACCGCATCGGGTCTCGCGCGTCGGCTTGGCGCCGGCTGCAGCGTCGTCCGCGCGAAGGAGATCATCGAGGGATATCGCGATCGCTTCCGCGGAATCGACGCGTTCCTCGAGGGCGCCGTCGCCGCGGCGCGGAAGAGCGGCCACGCCACGACCATCCTCGGGCGCTGGCGTCCGATCCCGCAGATCGAGTCGCGCAACCCGGCGGAACGGGCCTTTGGCGAGCGGATCGCGGTGAACACGGTCGTGCAGGGCTCTGCGGCCGATCTCATCAAGATCGCCATGATCCGTCTCGACAGGGCGCTCGCCGAGCGGCACCCGCGCGCGCGGCTCCTCCTCCAGATCCACGACGAATTGCTCGTCGAGGCCCCAGAGGGCGAGTCCGCCGCGGTCGCGGAGCTCGTCGGAGAGGTGATGCGAGGCGCCATGACGCTCCGCGTGCCGCTCGAGGTCTCGTCGGCCGTCGGATTCCGCTGGTCGGATGTCTGAGAAGTCGCGTCGTGCGGGGGGGCGCGACGCCAGGTGGCACGGCCCACGCGGCGGGAACACAGCCGTGTTTCGCGTGTTCCAAGCCCCTTGACGGCGGGTTTCTTCTTGCTATCCTCTCCCTCCCTGCATGGCTTCATGCAGGTGTTGGGGCGGTAGCTCAATTGGTTAGAGTACCGGCTTGTCACGCCGGTGGTTGCGGGTTCGATTCCCGTCCGCCTCGTATTTTGAGCGTTCGCAACTGAAGCAGGTCCGCGGCGAAGCCGCGGACCTGCTTCTTTGCTCACTTCTTCGGAGCGTTCGCAACTGAAGCGGGTCCGCGGCTTCGCGCGGACCTGCTTCTTTGCTCACTTTGGCGATGTCGACGCGTGCGTTGGCGTTGTGCGTGCGTCGGCGTGGGGCGCGCGTTTAGGTCGTGCGCCACTTGATGCTGCAGCCGATCGAGGGCTTCTGCTCGGCCAGCGGTGTGCGCTTCGCGACGACGGCCTCGAGCGCCGCGCGAAGGTCGGCGCCTGTGACCGGAATCCCGGACTTCGGCCTGCTGTCATCGATCTGTCCGCGATAGACAAGCCGATGCGAGGCGTCGTACAGGAAGCAGTCGGGCGTGCACTGCGCATCGAAGGCCCTTGCCACGGACTGCGAGTCGTCGAAGAGATAGGGGAAGCAGTAGCCCGCATCGCACGCCTCCGCGGCCATCAGGGCCGGCGAGTCGTCGGGGTAGGAAGCGGGGTCGTTGGAGCTGATCGCGGCGACCGCGACACCGCGGGGGATCCACTCTCGCGCGATCGCGGCGACCTCTGCGCGCACATGCTTCACGAACGGGCAGTGGTTGCAGAGGAAGAGGACCAGGAGCGGCCTGCCGCGGGCGTCGTCGCGCGACATGCGGAAGCCCCTTGGGTCCGCGAGATCGAAGGCGGGGCAAGGTGTTCCAAGGGCGACCATGGCGCTTTGAAGGGGAGGCATGGCGTGTATCGTAGAGCGGGGCGCGAAACGCGCGTTTCGTCGCGCAGGGCGCGCGAAGAGGTTCCGATTCGGTGGCGCCGCGATCGAGACCGACCCCAAGACCAAGCTCGAGGCCGAGACGAGGAGGTACGCATGCCGAGACGGACCGGCCAGCGCGACGAGTGGGAGGACGAGGAAGGCGGCAACGAGGCTAGCGGCGGCGAGGAGTACGGAGGCGCGGATGTCGATGACGACGACACCGACGACCCCCACGATGCGGCCGACCGCGCGCGCTTCTCGTCGGAGAAGGGCTTCTGCCCCGAGTGCGGCGCGGAGATCTACGACGCAGCGGATATCTGCCCGAAGTGCTTCTCGTGGATCGATGGCGCCACGCACAGGAAGCGCACGCGGTTCTCGACAGGCTTCCGCCAGCTTGTCGTCACGGCGCTGCTCGTGGCGCTCCTGTCAGGAATGGTCGGATGGCTGCTCTTCGTGTTCCTGCGCTGACGCACCACGACGATGCTCACGCACCCTCGCTGCGATCCTCCGCGCGCTTGCGGCGCTCTTCCTCTCGCTCGATCTCGGGCGCGGACCGCTCGCGGGACCTGCGCGGATCCGTCGCACGCGCGTCGCCCGCATCGTCCGCCGCGAGTCGATCGCCCCGTCGGTGCGCCGCTCGCGGGGCGCGGTCGGCCGAAAGGTCGACGCGCTCCCTGCCCGCGCGGGAGGCTGAACCAGGTGCGCGCGTCACGCCGACCACATCGTCGGCAGGCGCTGGAATCGAGGCATCTATCGACCCACCGACGAGCCTCCGCAGCTTCACGATGCCTCGGTGCTTCCAGTTGTTGATCGTGGTGACCGAGACTCCGAGGGCCTCGGCCGCGTGCTGGTAGCTCTTCCCCTCGCAGACGATCAACCGCACAGCGTCCTGCTCGTCCTTCCCGAGAAGACCAAGCGCTGTCTCGAGCACATCGCGCTCGATGTTGCCGCGCCCGTGGCGCATGCCCGTCGCGGCTCGTTCCAAGGCTCCGTCCTCAGGATCCGCTCGGATCGCGTCGATGTGCGCGCGCTCCTCGAGCAGCTCCCGCAGCCGCGACGCCCTGGCGTACCGCCGCCGCAGCAGATTGTGCGCGATCTTGAGCAGGTAGCTGATGCTGATGGTCAGACGGTCGAGCTCGGGGTGCTGGAGCAGCCGCAGAAACACTTCCTGCGCGAGATCCTCGGCCACATCGGGCGTCGTCGACTTCCGCAGGAAGCCATAGACGCGCTCGTAGTAGAGATCGAAGAGCCCGAGGACCCGCTGAGCCCGCTGATGCGTCTCGGCCATGCACAACTCCTCTCAAAGTCGGTGGACGCGCTGCGGGGGCGCCCATCGCATCTGGCCAGGGGCGCCTCCGAGTACCCTACGAACCCGCCCGCGGCTTCTCTCAGGGACAATTCCGTTTCCCCGCACACCGTTCGGATTCGTGGAGCAGAGCCCCGTGGTCATCTGCCTTCTCGGGCAGAGGTTGCGCGTTTCTTCCGAGCGCGTGTCTCTTCCCGATGAGCGACCGCACGGGCCTGATTGGGGTACACTCTCCACAGCATGCGTTCCCAGCGACCCATCAGCGTTGTTGTGGCCGACGACCATGCGCTCATTCGTTCCGCGCTTGTGTCCGTTCTTGAATCCGCCGGAGACATCAAGGTCGTCGGCTCGGCGTCTCACGGCGCCGAGGCCGTCGAGCTGGCCCACGGCCTGTCCCCCGATGTCGTCATCCTCGATGTGGGGATGCCGGGCGTCGACCCGTTCCATGCTGCGTCCCACATCCTGCAGCTGAAGCCCGAAACGGGAATCATGTTCCTTACGGCCAGCGACCACGACCGCTCGATCGAGCAGGCCCTGAAGGTCGGCGCGCTCGCCTATGTGGTGAAGAGCGACAGCCCCGAGTCGATCCCCGAGGCCGTGCGCGCGGTCGCGCGCGGGCAGCAGTACTTCTCTCCGACCGCGGCCGAGCGCGTCCGCGCATCGGGCGCTGAGATCAAGCGGCGCAGGATCGTCGGCACGCGCGGTGCGAGCCTCTCCGAGCGTGAAGTCGAGGTTCTGCGCTATGTCGGCAGGGGCTTCGCCAAGAAGCAGATCGCCGAGATGCTCGGCATCTCCGTGAAGACCGTCGACAAGCATGTGACGAGCGTGATGGAGAAGCTCGACATCCACGATCGGGTCGAGCTGGCGCTCTACGCGGTTCGCGAGGGGCTGATCTCGGCGTGACGCGCCACGCGCGACAAGGCGGATCTCCTGCGCGCGAGCCGCTGCCAGTGCTCTGGAAGACCGAGCGCGAGGCGGCGGTCGACAAGCCCGCAGGGCTCTCGAGCGAGCGTCCGCAGAGGGAGTCGGGGGGCGACGGCGTCTCGCTCGACTCTGCCATCGTCCGTGCGCGTGAGCTCTTCGGCTGGCCTGATGCGCAGCTGCCGCATCGCCTCGATCGCCCGACGAGAGGCGTCCTGATGATCGCGGCCGACGCCGCACAGGTCGCCGAACACGCCCGCGAGCAGCGCGAGGGACTCTGGACCAAGTGGTACATCGCCCGCATCCATGGGCATGGCGCCGCGCGTGTGCGTGCGGAGACGCTTGTCGGACGCCATGTCGCGTTCCTTCGCCGCGAAGGGCGGCGTGCGCGCGTGGTGCGGAGCGGCGGCGACCGCGCGGAGCTCGAGGTGCTTGCCGTCACCGCCGCCACCGACGCGCGTTCCGAGTCGCATGCGCTGATCCGCCTCGACACGGGCCGGTTCCACCAGATCAGGGTGATGCTGGCATCCCTCGGGTTTCCACTCGTGGGAGATGTGGAGTACGGGGGAGATGTGGAGTACGGGGGAGATGTGGAGTACGGGGGAGATACGGAGTACGGGGGCGATGCGGAGAATGGCCGCGGCGCCGCCTCGCGCTTCCAGCTCGTGGCGGCCGCGCTTGCGATCGAGCGGGGCGATGCGTCGCGCGTGATCGAGGCGCCGATTCGGTCGTCGGACGGTGTGTCGGCGCCACTCGTCGCGGCGCTCGCCGCAGCGCTCAGCGCGTGGCGAGCGCGGGCAGGTTCTCGCGAGGCGCGCTGACCCACATCGATCGGCCGAAGGCGTTGGTCGCGAACTGGGAGAGTGCGCGGCGCCAGCGCGATGCCTCTTCAGGGCGCAGCGATGCGGTGAGCGTGGCCTCGAGACCGACAGGGCTCAAGAGGTCGACGAAGCCGTCGGTCTTCTCGAGAAGCGTGAGGGTTCCGCCTTCGATCTCGAGCGTGACGCTCTCGTCGCCCGGCTCGCCGTCCACCCGTGCGAACGCAGCGCCGCCATAGAGGCCCGATTCGCCGTTCGAGACGATGAGAACGCGCGTGACGAGGTTCGTCGCCGTCGGATCGAGCGGCGTACGCCCGGGGAGCGGCAGCCAGATCAACTGGGCATGGAGGAAGACCCCATCCACGAGCGGCGTTCCTGCGTCATGGGCAAGAAGCGCAGACAGCGGCACGTCGCTGAACCAGAAGCTGTGCTCCGCCTCGCGCGACGCATAGCTGCCCTCGACGAAACCACGCTCGAAGGCGAGCCGCTTCGGCCCAAGCGACACGAGCTCGGCCTCGCCGACCGTCTCGTGGGAGGCGCAGCCGCTCGAGAGCGCGAGCAGGGCTGCAGACGACAGTGCGCCGAGTGCGCGTGACCATGGCCGAGGGTGATTCATGCGAGGTCCCTTCATCCGAGCTCCGTTCATCCTGCGTCTCCAGAAAGGCGCAGAGGTCCATCCGAGGCGAGGGAGCGCGGCGCGGCGCGGTCCCGCGGCGCAGGGTGCGCGCCGAGCCCGAGCAGGGAAATCGAGTCACGCTCCACGATCTCGCGCAGCAACGAGCGCGCAATCCGCGGCAGCGACGACTGCTGAAGCAGCGAGTTGACCCCGTAGATCGACTCGATGGCGCGTGCGGGCGTGTCGAACGGGAAGCCCGAGGCGAACAGAATGCGCGAGTCGACGCCCATGTCGCGCGCCATCTGCAGCCCATGCAGAAGCTCCCACGGTCGCGCGGCGATGCCGCCCGTATGCGTGTAGACGCGATCGTGCTTCGCGAGAAGCGCGAGCGTCTCCTGCGCGAACGGCGCACCGAAGCCCCCGATCACAAGCGAGAGCCGCGGGAACGCGCGCGCAACCTCGTCGAGCAGGTACGGCCGCCCGAACTCGAGTCGCGCGGAGGCGGGCTGCGGCCCGCTCCATCCAAGCAGCACGGGAAGCTGGTTCGCCTCGGCCCTGTCGAAGACGCGCATGGCGCGCGTGTCGCTTGGGTTGAAGCCTTGCGTGGCGGGGTCCATCCAGATCGCGGACACGCCGTCCCTTCGCGCCGACTCGACTTCGGCGGCGGCGCCCGAACGAAGGGGATCAACCGCGCGGGCGAGGAAGACGCGGCCCTCCGATCGCTCGACGATGGGCCGCAGCGCCTCTTCTGCGACCGCGCCACGCAGCAGTTCACTGCGGAACCCGACCACGATCGAGGCGTCCACAGCGCGCGTGGCGGCGCCGTGCGCCTCCACGGTCGCATCGGGCTGCACCCAGCGCGCCGAGGCCAGCCTGCGCACGGAGACTGCGATCTCCTCGCCAAGCTCCTCGAGCCGCGTCCAGATCCTCGTGTCGACATCCACGATCATCGAGGCGCACTGTACCCGCCCCGCCGAGCCGCGTGCGCGAAGCACCTATACTCGCCCCCATGTCGACGCCCGTGTGGCAACCAGAGGAGCTCCGCACCGACCCGCATGGGCGCTCGGACAAGCCGGCCAAGGTGCAGGCGATGTTCGCGTCGATCGCGGGCACCTACGACCTGAACAACAGGCTGCATTCCTTCGGACTCGACCAGTCGTGGCGGCGCACCGCCGTGCGGATGGCCGAGGTTCAGCCGGGTGACGCCGTGGTCGATGTCGCCTGCGGGACGGGTGATCTCACGGAACTCTTCGCGGCATCAGGCGCGGGCAGCGTGCGCGGAATCGACTTCACGCCGCCGATGCTCGACATCGCACGGCAGAAGTGGATGCGCCACGGGGCGCCGCGCGAGGCGCGTGGCGCCGTGACGCCGACCTACGAGCAGGGCGACGCGACGGCGCTGACCTTGGCCGATGCATCGGCTGATGTCCTCTCGATCGCGTTCGGTCTGCGCAACGTGGGCGAGCCGAAGACGGCGCTGCGCGAGTTCCGCAGGGTGCTGAAGGCGGGAGGACGACTCGTCGTGCTGGAGTTCGACGAGCCGCGCAACCCGCTCATCCGCGCGATGAATCGGCTCTACACGCACCACATCATGCCTTGGACGGCTTCGCTGATCGCGCGCGATTCTTCGGGTGCGTATCGCTATCTGCCGCGGTCGGTCGAGACCTTCCTCGACCGCGACGCCCTGCGCGCGGCGCTCCTCGAGGCGGGGTTCACGCAGATTCAGCAGAAGCCGCTCACCTTCGGGACCTGCGTCGTGACCGTGGCGCGCTGAACGCCGAAAGGGCGGGCCGCCCGGGGGCTTGTCCCGTCGTCGCACGACATGCGCGGGGTCTCGGCATACCGCCCCCGTCCCGCATCCGCGCTGCGCCTGGTCGGAGGATCCGGCCATGACCTCGAATCGACGCGTGGGCCGGGAGCGGCCGCGTGTCCCTGCTTCGGGAGCAGAGTCATGGCTGACATGTGGAGCGATGCGCGCCAGTGCGACAACCGAGTTGAACAGGGTCGAGATGGAAATCCGCCGCTCGAGCGCTTCGTTCGCGCGCTGATTGATGGCGACAGAGCGGCATGCAGGAACATCGTGGCGAGGGAGTTGGCGTCTGGCCGCTCGGCACGGGAACTGCTCGAGGATCTCGCATGGCCCGCGTGCACGCTCCTCGACGGGCTCCTGCGGCGTGACGCGATCGGCGGGGTCGCGGCGCACACCGCCACGCTTCTCCTTGGTCAGATGGTCGAGCGAATCGGCGCGCGGCTCGAGCGCGTGCGACGGCAGGGGCCCGCGCGGTCTGCCGTGGCCGCGCCCAGGCGCGTCCTCGTCTTCAGCGGGCCAGCGCCTCTCGAGGAGCTGGCCGCGAACCTCTTCGTTCTGATCGCCGAGTCGGAGGGGTTCGTTCCGCACTTCCTCGGCGGCGGGGTCGAGTCCGACGAGCTGTTCGCCGAGATCGGGCGGCAGCGGCCAGCGGCGGTGGTCGGTTATGCGGTCGCGGCGGCGGATGGCCCTCGGATTCGTCGGTTGCTCCGCGGAATCGCCGAGCAGGACCCCGTTCGGGGGCTGCGGGTCGGGGGTGGCGGCGGTCTCTTCAATCGTGTTCCTGGGCTTGCGGAGGAGCTCGGACTTCACTTTGGCGGGGAGAGCCCGTTCGACCTGCTGGACGCGCTGTCGGCGGATCTCGCGGACGCGGACACAGCGCACGCCAAGGGGCGGGGTCGGGCCGCGTAGCCGCAAATGGCGCAAAATCGGCAACGGCGGGGCGGAGGGGGCGTACACTCAAGGCCTCTTCGTCTGCCATCGCCCCGCGGGTCTCGCCATGCTCGACCAACGAACGGAACGCCTCACCATCCAGCGCGCCCGCCAAGGGGACCGCGAGGCGATTACCGCGCTGATCCAGGCCTACCAGCGGCCGCTCGAGGCGTTCCTCTTCAGGCTCTGCGGCAAGCCTGAGCTGGCTGAAGACCTTGCGCAAGAGGCGTTCGTGCGCGTCATCCGCTCGCTCGACCGATTCGACGACCAGTACCGCTTCTCCACATGGCTCTTCACGATCGGGAAGCGCCTGCTTGTGAACGCGCAGCAGAAGATGCGGCCAGCCTCGGACAGCGAGACGGTCGAGTATCGCGCGGACGACACGCGGACGCCGCTCCTCGCCGTCGAAAGCGCAGAGCGCGATCAGCGCATCGGGACGCTTGTCCAGATCGCGATCGACTCGCTCGTTTCGCCGCAGCGTGAGATCGTGCTGCTGTTCCACCAGCAGGGCTGGCCTGTGCAGCGCATCGCCACCGAGCTCGGCATGCCAGAAGGCACCGTGAAGAGCCACCTCTTCCGCGCGCGGCGCCGCATGCTGTTCGCGATCGAGCAGAGCGGCGTGTCGAACCCAGAAGAGGTGCTCCGATGAATCTCTTCGGAGGAGAGGATCGCGGGCATGGCCCGCAGCGCATGCTGGTGCGCGTTCTTCTCGCGCTCCGATGCGAGGCGCGGCGTTCGCCCGACCCTGCGGTGGACCGCCTGCGCGCCGAGCAGCTTGCGGACAGGATCATCGCTGAACTTCCGCGCTCCGTGCTGCCGCTCGGCATTGCGGCGCTTCTCGTTGTGGCCGTCGTGTGCATCGGTCCGCTGGCCCGCGACGCGGTGACGGAGCGCAAGGCGCTTGTCGGTCCCACGCCGGTCGCGACGGTGGTCGAGGCGGGCATCCGCGAGCAGGGCGCAGCCCTCCAGGATGGATTCGCCACGATCCGCGCCATCGTGGAACCCTTCGCGGGCTCGGGTTCCGCGCCTGCGGACGGCGCGTCTGCGGGGTCGCGCGGATTCGCCCCATGCAGCGATCCGCCATGCGATGCGGCGGCGCCCTTCCCGCGATCGTGAACTTGCCATGCCCGCCGCGCGCACGCCAGTCGCCATCGCAGTCGGCGTGATCGTGACGCTCGTCCTCTCGCTGTTCGCGCCCCGCGCGGACGCGGACAACGCGGGCTTCGCGCTCGCGCCGAGGTCCGCCGAGTTCGCGCTCGACGCGCGCGGCATGGCGGCCGTCCTCGGCCCCGAGGACGCGGCGCTTCGCCCTGCGCTCGAGGCACTGATCGGTGAAGAGGCGCTCCGCACCTTCGATCGCCTGGCGAAGCGTGGAAACGCGGCTGCGGATGCTGTGGCACGGGAGATCTTCGAGGGCCGCATCGCGCTCTACATCGTCGACGACGCAAGGGGGCGGCCACAGTGGATGTTCGGCGTCGAGGCGGACGACGCGCGCTGTGAGCGCGTGCTCAAGCTCTTCGACGCGCGCATGCAAGGGCCGGGCCGCTTTGTGGCGGTGGCCGAGAAACTCCTGATGCGTCGCGTGGGAGGCTGGCTTCTCGTGACGCCCGCTTCGCATGGCGAGGCCGCGCTCGACGCGGCCGCGCGCAGGGTGCTTGCCGAAGAGGCCGCTCTCTCGCTTCTTGGGGAGCCGCTGATGCAGCGGTTCCTCGCGGACGAGTCCCCCGTGCGTCTCTTCATCCGACACGACGCTCCGCTCGGCGGCGCGACGACCGTTGCGCTCGCACGCGGTCCATCGGGGCTCCGCGCGTCGGTGGTCGGGGAGTACCAGACACCGCCGCTTCCGCCGCCCGCGCGCCGCGTCGAACTCGATGCCGCGGTGCTGGCGCGGCTCGAACAGGGAGCCGCCATGGTGCTCGTCCATCCGACGGCGGGCACGGCGGAGGGGATCGGCCCGATCTGGTTCACGCTGGTTCCTGAACTCCGCGCCTCGCCTGCGATGCGGGCGAATCTTCTCGGTGAGCGCGTGATCGCGGTTGGAGCGGGGCGCGATGGCGCCATGCCTGCGATCGCGATGGCCTGGCGGATCGACGACGCGGAGCAGGCTCGCATCGACCAGGATCTCTACATGCAGGGCGTCTGCTGCGGATGCGAGCGAGCGCTCGAGGCGGACGGTGTGAGCCCGAGCGTCGCGTCGCGTCCCGTGCTCGTCGATACCGCCCAGTGCAGCGAATCGGCTTCCGACGCGGGTGCACAGCGGGCCTGTGCGATCGTCGGGCCATTCCTCGACAAGTACCTCGGAAAGCCCTTCAAGCTCGGCGCAAGCGTGCTTGTCTGGGCGACGGTCGAGACGCCGTGCGGCGGATGGCAGGTGTATGCGAACGACCCCGATTGGCTCGAGGCCGTTTCCGCGAAGTTGAAGGGCGATCCGTGCGAGCAGGGTGCCAAGGTCGCTGCGGCGGGGCTTGGCTACTGCGACGGCGCTCGGACGGGGGAACTCCTTCGAACATGGAAGCCGTTGTCTCTGTCGGCGCCCGATGTTCCCGAAGATCGCGTCGCACGCGGCATTGCGGCGGTTGCCGATGCGCTCGAAAGGCTCGGCCGCATGCGGTTCCGCTATGACTTTCCCAGCGAGCGGACGATTCGGGCGGAGATCGAGTTCGACGAGCGCGCGAGGCCTGCGTCCACGGCGCCGCTGACGCCCGCCGCGCGAGGCGTGCGGCCGTGAGCGACGGCGCCGCGCCGATCCACTCGGCTCTCGCGCGCGACGAAGTCCTGCTTCAGGGTTCGCGCCACCCGCTCGCGGCGCGACTGTCCGAGGGACTCGCCGCTGCGGAGGTTGCGGTCGACGAGCGCGTGGTGCTGCTCGTGAGCGGCGGCGGCGACTCGATGGCGCTCCTCGTCCTGATGGCCGCGCTGCGCGGGCGGACCGACCCGACGCTCGACTCGCTTGCGGTGCTGTCGGTCGACCATGGCCTGCGCGAGGAGTCTGCCGCGGAATGCGCGCACGCGGTGTCCGTCGCGCGCACGCTCGGCATCCGTCGCGCGGAGACCGCACGCGTCGAGGTCGCGCGCACGGGCAATCTCCTCGATGCAGCTCGATCCGCGCGTCTGGCGGCGGTCGAGCGGTTCGCAGCGCGCGAGGCGATCGGAACGGCGATCCTCGCGCATCACGCCGACGACCTGGCGGAGTCGATCCTGATCGGGCTTGCGCGTGGCGCGGGGCTTGCAAGCCTCGCAGCGCTCCTGCCGCGTCGCGAGTTCGGACCGACGCTTCGGCTCGTGCGCCCGCTTCTCGGGGCGCGACGCGCCGAACTGCGCGCGCTGCTCGAAGAGGCCGGCATCGGATGGTGCGAGGATCCTTCGAATGCGATGCACGCGCGCGGCGGTCTGCGTTCGGACCCAGCGCTTGCAGCGCTCGTCGACTCGATCGCGCTCGGGGCGGGCCGCCTCGCCGAGGAGGCGCGAGGGCTGCTCGAGTGGCGCGATGCCGAGGTTGCGCGGATTCTCTCGGGCGTGGCTCCCGGCACCGCCGTCGCGCGCGAGTTGCTCGCGGGTGCGCATTATTCGCTCGCCAAGCCGCTGCTGAAGGCGTTCGCGCGCCGCGAGGGAATCGAACTCCCCGCGAGCGTCGCGTCGGCGATTGTCGGCGCGCTCGAATCGGGCGATCGTGCGCCGAAGCGCTATTCCTGCGCCGATGGCGCCGTCGTCGAGATCGACGCGCGGAAGCTTTCGTTCACTCGCGCCACGGGGCGACGGGGCTGATCGCGACGATCGCGGTCACTCGGACGAGCCAGGCAGGCAGTTCCCGCCGAAGCGGTCGGACACGCAGACGAGCTTGCCGTTCTCGACCTTCAGCACCATCGGCTGCGCCACGATCCACGCAGGCCCCGCGGGCAGGGAGATCATCTCGCAGTCGTAGCACTCGATGGGCGGCTCGCCATCGCCAGCAGCTGCCACGGCGCCGTCCGCGAGGGGGATCGCGACGGCAAGCACGAGGTCGTCGAGCGGCACGAGGAAGTTGTCGATGAAGAGGGTGCGGCAGGTTCCGCACGAAGGGCTATAGACGACGATGTAGGCGTCGCGGTCGCGCGTCCTCTCGACGAGAACGGGGAGGTACTTCGCAAGCGGCGTGTCCGCGAAGCGCGCGCCGTCATAGGGCCGCATGTCGAGGTCGATCCTGGTCGCCGCCTCCCGCACGGGTGCTGCGCCCGGCGCCGGAGGAGGCGCCGCGTTCGGATCGCGGAAAGGAATGTCCGCCGTGAAATGCGCGGATGCGGTCGCCGCCGCGAGCGCGGCCAGCGCGCTCCACGCAGGCGACAGGCCGACGCGGCGGGCTCGCGGCGCCCGGGCCTCGGCCTCGCTCTTCTGGGTCGCGAGGAAGATGAGCCCCGCGGACAAGGCGAGCGCGGCGATCGGCACGAGCACGCTCGAGTCCTCGCCACTGGCGGGCGAGAGGCCCCGCGAGACGCACGCGAGCGCCGCGAACGCCGCTGCTCCCGCGGCGACGAGGTTCATGAACCGTGTTCCCGCCGCGAGCACGGCCGCCGCGAGCGCAAACTCGATGGCGACGACGGCGCGGGCGGCGGTCGCGGGGCTCCATGAGAAGAGGGCGACACCGACCTCGCGCAGCGGGGCGGGTGCACGGGCCTCGCCCTCCGCGAGCTGCCATGCGCCGCACGCGGCGAGGAAGAGCGCGATGGCGACCGCCGTCAGCCTCGGATGCAGCCGCAGCGGACAGAGGCCCTTCGTTGGGGGATTGATCGCCTCGGCGCCCATCGTCGCTCAGCGGCCCTCCGTGCCGAACCCGAGGCACGCCTCGAGTGCTGGGATGTCGTCGGCGTTTTCGACCACGCACTCAACGACCCCGTCCTTGATCGCAAGGATGATCGGCGAGCCGACGATGTAGTTCGGCCCCTTGGCAAGCGACAGCTTCACGCATTCGTCGCAGGGGTTGTCGTACTCGGGCTCGACGTCGGGAATCGACACGGTCAGCGTGCGCACGGGGAGCTTTCCCGTGAAGTAGGTGCCGAGCAGGATGTGGCAGTGCTCGCAGTTCTCGCGGTAGTAGATCACGACCCAGCGGCCGCTGAGGATGTCGCGGGGGATGCGCCCCGTCATGAGACGCGCGAAGGGGATCTCGTCGAATCGCTGGCCGACCATCGAGGGGAAGTCGGGGAGGTACATGGCCTCGACCGACTGCGGCAGCCCTGGCCAACGCCGCGGCTGCTCGGGCTGCGTGGGAGGAGAGGGGGGCGTCGTCTGCGCAGCGGGTGGCGCGGCTGGTGGCGTGGTGGGGTTCTCCGCGGGAGTTCCATCGGTCGGGCTCGCGGGAGTCGCCGGCGGCTCGGCCGCGGGGGCGGTGGTGCCGAAGAGCGCCGCGATCTGCGCCGGGTCGTCGACGTCGCGGCACAGCGCCACGATCACGCCGTCCTTGAGCCGCAGCGCCCACGGCGTCTGCATCATGTACTCGGGAGCGCGTGCGCCCGAGCCTGCGGGCGGCGTGTAGAACTCGCGGACTTCGCAGCCTTCGCACGGCATCGGCAGCGGCTTTCCACCCGAAGACGGCACGCTCACCTTGAGGATGCGCTCGGGACGCGGGCTCGCGAAGTGCGTGCGGTAGAACTCCTGGCAGCGGTCGCAGTCTGGGCGTGAGAAGGTCACGATCCATTCGCCGACCTCAAGGCCCTCGGGGACGGGCCTGTTGATGGCGAGCGCCCACGGCTGGTCGCGGAGCTGGCTTCCCACGAGTTCCTTCCAGCGGGGGAGATAGATCGGCTCGTACGCAGCGGGCGCGTCAGGCCACGAGTCGTCCTCGATGACCACGGCGTTCGGATCGATCGTGACGGTGCGGGACGGCGCAAGCACCGCGACGGCGACGCCGAGCACGGCCGCGGGAATCAACGGCAGGAATGGCCCCTTTCGTCCCTTTGGAACCAGGAAGATGGCAGAGGCGAGGAGCGCCGCGTCGACCGCAAACATCACGGACGCGGGGAGTCCCTTCTCGCCAAAGCAGCCACAGCTTCCCGTGAGTGCGGCGGCGGGGCCGTCCTTCACGGCCGTCTCGCCCATCGCATAGAGCAGGATCACGCAGAAGAGCGACAGGATGCCGATGGCGAGGAATCGCGCGTAGCGAGCAGAGAGCAGGATGGCGACTGCGAGGAAGACCTCCACGCCGACGATGAATCGCAGCGCGTTCGTGAGGAACGCCACCTGATCTCCCTCGATCGACTGCGCGACGGCGGTCAGAGACCGCAAGATCGGCGGCGGAAGCAGCATGGGGTTCAGGTCAAGCGTCTTGGCGACGGCGCCATATCCGATCCAGGCGCTCACGCCGAAATGGAGCAGGACGAGGCCGACGATGCCGCCGCGCCCGAATGGCGATGCAGGGGCGGTGGCTGCGCTGGTGGTGTCGCGTGGCGTTGCGGTCATCATGGGGCGCTCTCGAAGGGTTCAGGACGGAAGGCGTCCTGTCATCGGTCGGATGGGCGCCGATTCTATGGATCGGCACGCGGCCCCGCCCCCTACAGGCGGCCGCGGGGCCGGTTCCGCCGTCTTGGGATCGCCGAATCCAATGGTGCGGGGGCCGCGAACGGGCGGCCGTGCCAGCCGCCCGCCGAGCAGAGTTCCGCGTCCCCGTGTTCGATGAGGAACTGGCTTCGCGCCAGGCTGGCCGAGATGGCATCGGTCCCGACGGGGTGCGTCGCAGGGCGGTCCTCGTACTCCCCGACCAACTCAACCTTGGAATCGGCCCCATCGCGCGGGTTCGCCCGAAGGAGGCCATTCTCGTGCTCGTCGAGAGCGGCGAGTGGCTGACGCGGCGGCCGTACCACCGCCAGCGCTTGGCCTGGATCCTGCTTTCACAGCGGAGCTTCGCGCTCGAGGCCGCGGAGGCGGGGTTCTTGGTGCGTATCCTGCGAAGCGACGCGCCCATCTCCGATCTTCTCGCGGCCGCACTGCCCGAAGTCGGACCGCTCGTGGCCATGGAACCCGCCGAACGAGAGGTGCGCGCGGAACTCGCGCCGCTCGTTGCGTCGGGTGCGCTGAAGTTCGAGCCGCACGATGGCTTCCTGACGACCGCAGCCGACCTCGATGCGGGACGCACCGCCGAGGGCTGGCGGATGGACCGCTTCTACCAGCATGTGCGGCGTCGGACAGGCGTCCTGATGGACAAGGACGGCAAGCCCCTCGGCGGAAAGTTCAGCTTCGACGCCGAGAACCGAAAGCGCTGGGACGGCACCCCGCCCGCGCCGCAGCCTCCTGAGTTCGCGGGCTCGCTTCTGCGCGAGGAGGTCGTTCGCGAGATCGAGACCCGCTTCAAGGCGCATCCTGGCGACCTCGATGTCGATGCGATCCCCGCTTCGCGGGCCGAGATCGACCGCATGTGGCACTGGGCGAGGCGCGCGTGCCTTCCGTGGTTCGGTCCGTTTGAAGACGCCATGAGCCGTCGGAGCCGCGGCGTCTTTCACACGCGGCTTTCGCCACTCATGAACCTCCATCGCCTCCTGCCGCGGCAGGTCGTCGCCGAGACGCTTGAGCTCGATCTCCCTTTGCAGAGCAAGGAGGGCTTCATTCGTCAGGTGCTTGGCTGGCGTGAATTCGTCTATCAGGTTCATCGCGCCACCGACGGTTTCCGCGCGGGTCGTCGCGCGGACGAGGCTCCGCTCACGGAGGTCGGCGACGGCGGCTACTCCCGTTGGAGCGGCAAGCGTTGGACGCCCATCGCTCCGCCGCCCGCGGGCGTCGACGGCGGCGCGCGCCCGAACGCGATGTCGGCCGAGCTCGGTGTGCCTCCCGCATGGTGGGGAACCGAGAGCGGCCTCGCGTGCCTCGACCATGTCGTCTCCGATGTCTGGGCCGAAGGCTGGAGCCATCACATCACGCGGCTCATGGTGCTCGCCAACGCAGCGACGCTGCTCGGCGTCTCGCCGCGCGAACTGTGCGACTGGTTCTGGATCGCCTACATCGACTCGTGGGACTGGGTGGTCGAGCCGAATGTCCTCGCGATGGGCACCTACGGCGACACATCGATGACCACGAAGCCCTATGTGAGCGGCAGCGCCTATCTCGAGCGCATGTCCGACTCGTGCCGGTCCTGCCGTTTCGTGCCTGGGAAGGATTGCCCGATCGGGCCGCTCTACTGGGCGTTCCTCTCCCGCAACGAGCCCGCGCTGCGCGACAATCTCCGCATGAAGCTTCCGCTTGCAAGCGCGCGGCAGCGCGCGGAGGTTCTCAGGGTCGGCGACGCGGCGGCGTTCGTGGCGCTGCGCGATGTCCTCATCCGAGGCAGGCCCGCGTCGGAGGCGGTGCGGCGCGAGGCGAGTCCGCGCGGAGAGAAGGGGTCGACATGAGCGTGCATGATTCAGGATCGTCCGGCTTCGAGAGGCGCACGCGCATCGAGGTCCCCGCGGAGCGACTCGGCGCATGGCACTTCCGTGCGGGCGCGATCCACCGACTCATCCCGCCATGGGAGCGCATCGAGGTCGAGCAGGAGGCGTCGCCGCTTGTCGACGGCGCGCGCGCGCGCATCATCATCCGCAAGGGGCCGATCCGGACGAAGCTCGTCGCGGTGCACTCCGAGGTCGATCCTCCGCGGCAGTTCGTCGATACGCAGGAGAGCGGGCCGTTCGCGGCATGGCGCCATGTGCACCGCTTCCAGTCGACCGATGCGCCCGGCGCGTCCGTGCTCGAGGACTCGATCCGCTATCGCATGCCGCTTGGCGCGCTCGGGCGAATCCTCCTCGGCAGGCCGATGGCGCGAGAGATCGCGCGGCAGTTTGCGTTCCGCCATGCGCGCACGCGGCACGACCTCCTGCGACATGCGGAGTTCTCGGCGCGATTCGGCGACGCGCCGATGCGCGTCGGCGTGACGGGTGCGAGCGGGCTCGTGGGAAAGCAGCTGTGCGCGTTCCTCTCGACGGGCGGGCATGAGGTTGTGCGCTTCGTGCGCGGCACGCCGCGTCATGCATCGGAGCGCCGATGGGACCCGCGCGACATCGAGCGCGGCGTCGACCCTGCGAGCGTCGCCGATCTCGACTGCGTCGTGCACCTCGCGGGTGCGGGGATCGCCGACCGCCGCTGGTCGGAGGCGCGCAAGCGCGAGATCCACGAGAGCAGGGTGCTCGGGACTGCGGCGATCGCGCGCGGAATCGCCCGCGCCAAGACGCCGCCGCGCGCGTTCGTCTCGTCGAGCGCGATCGGCTTCTACGGCGACCGCGGGTCCGAGTGGGTCGATGAACGGAGCGCGCGCGGCGCCGGCTTCCTCGCCGACATCTGCGAGGCCTGGGAAGCCGCGACCGCCGAGGCGCGCGATGCGGGCGTGCGCACCGTCCACCTCCGCACCGGCGTCGTGCTCACTGCGGCCGGCGGCGCGCTCGCCAAGATGCTCCCTGCGTTCCTCGCGGGCGCGGGTGGCCCGATCGGAAGCGGACGCCAGGGATTCAGCTGGATCTCGCTCGACGATCTTCTCTCCGCGATCGTCTTCGCGGCGCGCGACGAGCGGCTCGCTGGCCCCGTCAACACGGTTGCACCCGATGCGCCCTCGCAGCGCGAGTTCGCGCGCGTCCTCGGCCGCGTCGTGCGCAGGCCGTCGTTCGCGCCGCTTCCCGCGTTCGTGGTCAAGATCCTCTTCGGCGAGATGGGCGAGCGCGCGCTTCTCGAGGGCGCGTTCGTTCGTCCCCTAGCGCTGCACGAGGCCGGCTTCCGCTTCGCCTATCCGAGGCTCGAGGACGCGCTTCGGCTCGAACTCGGGAGAATCGTCGAAGAGGGAGGTGGCCGATGACCGTGCGCCGCATCTGGTGGATCCGCCGCGACCTTCGCCTCGACGACAACCCTGCGGCGCTTCGCGCGGCATCGTGCGAGGCGCTTCTCCCCGTCTTCGTCGCGGGCGACGCGGACGAGGGCGACTGGCCCCTCGGTGGCGCACAGCGGTGGTGGCTGTCGCAGAGCCTCCCGCGCTTCGCGGCGACGCTCGAGCGCGCGGGAAGCAGACTCATCGTGATCGAAGGCGACGCGGAGAAGGTGCTGTCCGACCTCGCGCGGCGTCACTCGGTCGAAGAGGTCGTCTGGTCGCGGCGCTTCGATCCAGCGGGGCTCGCGGCCGAGCGCCGTGTCGAGGCCGCGCTCGATCGGCTCGGCGTCGCGTGGAAGAGCTTTCTCTCGAACCACCTTCACGATCCCGACGAGATCGCCACGAAGGAGGGAAGGCCGTATCAGGTGTACACCCCGTTCTCGAGGAACTGCGCGCAGCGACCCGAGCCCGCACGCCCGAAGGCCGCGCCCCGCGCACTTCCGTCTGCGGATTGGGGGCCGAAGGGCGCGTCGATCGGGTCGCTCGGCCTCGAGCCAGCGATTGACTGGGCAGGCGGGCTTCGCGAGACATGGACCCCGGGCGAGGAGGGAGCCGGGGTGCGGCTCGCGTCGTTTACGCGCGCGGCGCTCGATCGCTATCCCGTCAGTCGCGATGAGCCGTCGACGGTCGGAACAAGCATGCTCTCGCCGCATCTTGCCTTCGGCGAGATCGGCATCCGGCGCGTCTGGCACGCCGCGGGCGCAGCGTCCGCGCGGGGCGAGGCCTCGCCGGAGAGCCTCGCCAAGTTCCACTCTGAGCTCCTCTGGCGCGAGTTCGCCACGCATGTCCTCTATCACTTTCCGCGCACGACGCTCGCGCCGCTGCGTGCCGAGTATGCGCGCTTTCCGTGGCGCAACGACCCTGAGGCGTTGCGTCGCTGGAAGCGCGGGCAGACGGGCTATCCGCTCGTCGATGCAGGCATGCGACAGCTCTGGCACACGGGCTGGATGCACAACCGCGTGCGCATGGTGGTGGCGAGCTTCCTCGTGAAGCACCTGCTTCTCCCGTGGCAGGATGGCGCGCGGTGGTTCTGGGATACGCTCGTCGACGCGGACCTTGCGAACAACTCGCTCGGCTGGCAGTGGGCGGCGGGGTGCGGCGCGGACGCGGCGCCATACTTCCGCATCTTCAACCCGACCTCGCAGGCGGAGAAGTTCGACGCAGAGGCCCGCTACATCAAGCGCTGGGTGCCCGAGCTCGCGTCCCTTGCACCGAAGGCAGCGATCGATCCAGCGGGGAAGGGGGCGGGCGGACTCTTCGGAATCGGTGAAGAACTCAAGTATTCGGCGCCGATGGTCGACCATGCGATGGCTCGCGGCCGCGCGCTGGCAGCCCTCGCCTCGGTCAGCAAGGGTGGGGCGAAGGCGGCGGGTGCGTCGGAGTCCTGAGGTTCTTCAGGGGTCGCGTCGTGGTTCTGGCCGTGGTGGCCTCAGGGAACTCCTGCAGCATGAGCGTTCTTCCATTCTCGTTCGTGGCCTTGCTCCGCACCGTCGCCGTCGGTGCGGCGTTCGCCTGCCTGCTCGGCGCCTCGGCCCCCGTCGCGGGTGCGCGCACCTTGTCGACGCCGCCTGACCGCGGCGATCTGGCGGCTGGATACACGCGCTTCGATCGACTCGTCGCGAGCCTCCCCAACGATCCCCTCGTGCGAGAGCGCGCGAGCCGCTGCTTCGACGGACTCACGAGCGACTTCTTCGCGGGCCGCTACGACGCGGCGCTCGCGGAGCTCGCGCGCACCTATGGCGAGCTTCGGAGGCTCAACGAGGACGGCCAGGAGGAGCAGCAGTTCCTCTTCGGCAGGCGCTACGAGATCTCGCCGCGCGCGATCGTCGCGGGTGCGCCCGCCGAGATCCGCATCGAGTCGGTGGAGCTCTCCCGCATGCAGCGCGGGGATCCGCCGCGGCGCTTCGTCGCTGTCGCGGGTTCGACCGAGCACGATGTCGCCTTCGCCGACGAGGTGACGCTGACGCTTCTCGCGATCGACGGCGCCGCGACCATCGAGATCTTCGCCGAGTTCCCATTGTCAGGCCGCGAGTCCGTCGGGCGCGTCGCCGTGCTCGAGGCTCCGCTCGAGGAGATCGCCAGCCGATACGCAGAGAGACTTGCGGCGCTCCAGTCCTCAGGATCGCTCGACGGCTCGAGCCTCGCGAGTCTCAGGGCGCGCATCGGTCTCCTGACGCCTGTCGCCGATCGCACGCGGAGCGCCTCGCTTCTTGCGGATCTCTCGAGCCTCGTTCCCGCGATCGGGGAGGAGCTCAAGGCCGCCGAGGCTGGAATGCGCCCGTACAGGCGCGACGGAGACCTCTGGCGCATCTACAAGGCGCTCGGAACGGAGCTTCCCACACGGCAGTTCATTCCCGAGGGCGATGGGCCATTCCCGCTCGTGATCGCGCTTCACGGCGCGGGCGGCGACGAGAACATGTTCTTCGAGGGGTACGGCGCAGGCGTGCTGCGCAAGTTCGCCGCGGGCCAGGGCGCGGCCGTCGTGTGCCCGCCGACCATTCCGTTCGGCGTGAGTCCGAACCTTCTCGACGCGTTCATCGACGAGGTCGCGCTCGACGCGCCGATCGACAGGGGGCGCGTCGTCCTTCTCGGGCACTCGCTCGGCGGCGTGACGGCGAGCAGGCTCTCGGTCCTCAAGCCCGAGCGCATTGCGGGTGTCGTCTGCATCGCTGGTTTCTCGGATCTCCCGCGCACGGGCATTCCCGCGCCGCGGAAGGTGTATCTCGGCGCGCTCGATCCGCTGTTCCCGCTCGAATCCACCACGCGCTCCATCGAGGCCGCGCGCCTGCGGGGCGAGTCGATCGAGGTCGAGGTGCTCGACCGCGAGGGCCACACGCTCGTCGTGGGCCCCGTGATTCCTCACGCGCTCGAGTGGCTGCTCGCGCGCCCTGCGCGCCAGATTGAGATCGCGCATCCGATCGCGAGCGAGCCGAGCACGAGCCCGATGAAGACCGATGGGCCTGCGCCGGCACCCAAGGACGCGAGCCCGAGCAGCGGGCCCATGAAGTAGCCCGCGCCGACGAGCGCTTCATGAATGCCGCCTGCCTCGACGCGCGCGCCACCAACGGCGAGGCCGTAGTAGATGGCGCTGTAGTAGATGGCGCCTTGTCCGAGGCCGATCGCGACCAGCGCGGCCACCAGCACGCCTTGGCTTGGGGATGCGACGGCGAGTGCGAACCCGCCCGACAGGAGGAGCCCTGCGGCCACCAGCGGGCCGCTGCGCCCATGCCAGAAGCTTGTTTGCCAGAGCACCAGGACGGCGGCAAACCGCGCGACATGCCACACCGAGCCGATCGGAGCCTGCATCGCGGCGGCGGTGCCGAGGTTCGTGAGGATGTAAGGCAGGATCGGCGAGAGCGCGCCGATCACGAGGTATCCCATCGGATGCAGGATGCGGGATGCACCGAGGAGCGGTCGGTAGCTCGCGGGCACATGCCGCGCCTGTTCCGACGCATCGTGATGCGGAGGCTTCTTCGGGAATCGCGCCAGGAAGAGGAGCGCGATCAGGTTGATGGGAAGAAGCGAAGGAATCGCCCAGTCCACGATGCCAGCGGCCTTCATCGGTCCCGTGATCGCGAGGCCGATTGCGGTCGCCGCCATCCATGAGGCGTTCCACCAGCCGATCGCGTTGCGCATGTCGCGGCCGTGCCTGCCTGACACGAGGTAGTGCTGCACGATCGGCCACTGCAATGCGCCAAGCGCCGTCATGGCGATGGCGGCGATCCACAGCGTCATTGCCTGCGGAAAGATGACGAGCAGCGGCGCGAGCAGCCCCTGCGCGACCAGCACCACCGCAAGCGCACCCCGCGGGCTCGTGAAACGCTCGAGCCATCGGACAGACACGCCGGCCGAGACGGCGACGGCCGTGTAGAGCACGCCGTTCAGGAACGCGAGCAGCAGGCTCTGCGCCTGCGTGAAGCCGTACTCGCTCTCGGCGATGAAGTAGAGCGCGTTCCAAAGAATCCCCGTGCCGAGCGAGCACAGGAAGGTGAGCGCCGCGATCGGGAACGCCGCCGTGGGAGGGGTGTCGGACGCCGGGCGCAGCGCGCACATCGGGACGGGGTTCGCGTCTGGCTCGCGCATGGGCGGCGAGTGTAGAGGCAGCGCGTCTGCTACACTTCCGTCGCTGTCCGCGTAGCTCAATTGGATAGAGCGTTGCCCTCCGAAGGCAAAGGTTGCAGGTTCGAATCCCGCCGTGGACGCTTCGGCCCCGTGTGAGCGGGGCCGCTTTCGTCTCGACTCGCGCGACGCGGCCCCTGGCCGCACGATCTTCCCAAGGTGGCTGCATGCAGATCGAAGAGTTCCAGCGGTTGATCCTCGACCGCTACGGCGAGACCGACCGCGCGCGCGGCGCCGCAGCGACCTATCTCTGGTTCGTCGAGGAGGTCGGCGAACTCGCGCACGCGATCGCGAACCGCGAGCGCGGCAAGCTTGATCGCGCGAACCTCGAGGAGGAGTTCGCGGATGTGCTTGCGTGGCTGACCACGCTCGCCAACATCTGCGAGGTCGACCTCGCCAAGGCGATCCACGACAAGTACATCCGCGACGGCGGGCCAGAGGGGACGAAGTCGTGAGCGCATCGGCAGGAGCCGCTTGCCCGTTCTGCTCGGGCGCGGGAGTTCCGCTTCTCGAGAGCCCGCGATGGCTTCTTCTTCGTCATGCGGACCCGGCGCCGATCGCGGGTTGGATGATGCTGGTGGCGCGCGCCCATCGCGAAGGACCCCACGCGCTTGAACGCGACGAGCAGGCGGAACTCGGCGGGCTCGTCGCCGCCATCGCCGCGGCGGTGCGCGCTGCGACGGGCTGCGAACGGACCTACCTCCTTTCCTTCAACGAGTCCGTGCAGCACATGCATCTCCATGTCGTGCCCCGTCATGCGTCCGACGCGACGACGACATCGTGGGCGCTCGCGGATCGATACCGTGAGACGGCGGCGGGTCGGTCTGCCGCGATCGCGCCCCTTGTCGCCGACGAAGCCGCGCGCGCGGTGGCGCGGCACGCCGAGCGTGCGCTCGCGCCTTTCGGCTTTGCCCCGCCTGCGCACGATGTGCGCTGATCGAATTCCTTCGAATCCCCCGCACATGCAACACCACGCTTCAACAGGCCCGCAGCGCATCGAGCAGGCTTTCCAGCGCGCCGTCGCGGAGGGTCGCCCCGCGCTGATGCCTTTCCTGACCGCGGGCGACCCCGATCCTGCGACGACGGTGTCGCTTCTCCGCGCGCTTCCCATCGCGGGCGCCGACATCATCGAACTCGGCGTCCCGTTTAGCGATCCCATCGCGGACGGACCCGTCATCGCGGAGTCGATGCATCGCGCGCTCCTCAGGGGCGTCACGCCCGAATCTGCGCTTGCGTGCGTCGGCGAGGCCCGCTCGTCTGCGCCCGTGCTCGCAATGGTCTCTGTGTCGATCGTCGAGCGGGTCGGAGTGCATCCCTTCATCGCGATGGCACGCGCCGCGGGCCTCGACGGGCTCATCGTGCCCGATGCAGGGCCCGACTTCTGGACCGATGCGCTCCTCTACGAGGCCGATGCCGCCGGGCTCGCCATCGTCGAGCTCATCGCGCCCACGACGCCCATCGACCGCGTGCGGCGCATCGTCCTCCGCGCGCGCAGCTTCGTCTATCTCCTTGCGCGTGCGGGAATCACGGGCGAGCAGCGCGACGCGCCCGACATCGCCAGACGCGTCGAGGCCATCCGGGCGATCGCCCCCGTTCGCATCGCAGTCGGTTTCGGCATCTCGAATGCAGACCATGTCCGCGCGGTCGGCGCGCACGCAGACGGCGCCATCGTCGGAAGCGCGCTCGTGCGGAGACTCGTCGACGGACAGGCCGCGGGCGAGGATCCCGTTCGCGTCGCAGCCGACTTCGTCGCTGCGCTGCGAGGCGCAGGCCGCGTCAAGGGTCAGTAACAGTCAAGGCGCAGCTGCATTCAAGGCGCAGCTGCATTCAAGGCGCAGCTGCATTCAAGGCGCAGCTGCATTCAAGGTGCAGCGGCAGTCAAGGTGCAGCGGCAGTCAAGGTGCAGAGGCAGTCAAGGTGCAGAGGCAGTCAAGGTGCAGAGGCAGCTCAGCCTCAGTAGCGCCGCAGCACGCCGATGACGACGCCCTGGATCGTGCAGTCGTCCACGATGATCGGCGCGAAGTCGGGGTTCGCGGGCTGCAGTCGGATTCGGCCGCCCTTCTCGCGATAGAAGGTCTTCAGCGTGGTCTCTCCGTTCGGAAGCAGCGCGACCACCCGCTCACCGTTGCGTGCGGTGGAGCGCTGGTCCACAAGCACATAGTCTCCGTCGAGGATTCCCTCGTCCCGCATCGACATGCCGTCGACCTGCAGCGCGAAGGTCGTTCCCGCGTGCACCTTGCCTGACCCGAAAATCTTGCCTGACCCGAAAATCTTGCCTGATCCGAAGGTCTTGCGTGGCCCGAACAGCTCCTCGAGGGCGATCGTGTCGCTCTGCTCAAACTTCTCGATCGGATGCCCTGCGGCCACCTTGCCCACCAGCGGGAAGGTAAGCCCATCTGCGCCCCGGTCCGCCGAGTGCAGCTGCCGCACGGGGACCTCGTCGGGCTCGTCGGGGAGGACGACCTCAGGCGAGACCGTTAAAGAGCGTGCCTTGTTCGGGTCGCGGTGCAGCGCACCCTTCTCGATCAGTGCCTCGACGTGCTCGAAGACCGTGACCTTGCTGACGCGCAGCGCGTCTGCGATCTCCTGCATGGTCGGCGAGTACCCGAGCCTGCGGCGCGTGTCGTGGACGATCCTGAGCACATTCAGCTGCTTCGGCGTGAGATTCATGGTCGTGATCCTGCGGGTGCGGGTCGAGTCGGCGGTTGTCGGGCATCGCCTCGCGCTTGACCCGCGAGGCATCGTGTGTGGCATGGACTGCTTCGGTCGAGAAAACCTCGATCGCAGTCCGCTCAAAGGCATCGACGAAGGCGCGGCAGAGGCGAGCGAGGCGCTGGACCAGGGAAGGCGCGATGTCGACGCTCGTCGATCCGGCCGCCGCGCGCATCGTCGTTCCGAGCGCTTGCACCGTCGACTCTGGGTCGCGACGCAGCCGGCCGTTCTCTCCGATGTAGCGGCGCGTGAAGTCCCCGCCCGGCCCCACGATGACGAGCGGCCAGTCCTCGGCAGCGTTGCGCGAGGACTCCGCGGCGAAGTGGGGGGGCTCGAGCGTCGTGATGCGTGCGTGAAGAGCCTGTGCCATGGTGTGCGTCCTTTCCCCTCGAGGAGGGGCGATCGGGTTGTGCGCGGCACGCGTGAGCGCTCCGACGCTTTCCGTCACTGGCACGCATTTCCCCCGCGGCGCAGGACGAGTGAGCTGCGTTTCTCGACGCAGCGTGAGAGGCCGAACTTCGCGCCACCTGTCAGGCGCTCGCTCGGCAGACGAAGTGAACGCGGCCTCCGAGGCTCCGCCCGGCGCTTCCGCGTCCACCGTGTGCATTGCCCGCTGATCCCGTGGCGCAGCGCCGTGAACCACGCTCGGTCGCGTGGTCGGTCGTGCGCTCGCTTGGTCGCGAGCCGCACGGGCGCTGGTGTTGGGGTTCTGTTCGGACATGCTTCCTTGATCGGATGGTGCGTTTCAGGCGCTCCACATTTTGTTCGGGATATGTTCTCCCAAACGAAGCCCTGACGCAAGGGGGTCGGTGGCGTTGGACGCGGGGATGGACGGCTCAGAGACAATAGAGCCGTAAGTGTCGGCGAGAGAGTATCTTGCGGAAATGAACTCGGCGTCACATCACCCAAGCATCTCCCAGTCCTCCATGCCGGTTGGCCCTTCGTTTGGGTCGTCCGCGGTGGATGAGCACCCGTGCGACCCGAACACGCTGCTCCGCGAGGTCGAGGCGTTTGACGCTCAGTTCGGAATCGATGCCGCACGGCTCTTCCCGCTCGACTTCTCCTTCACATTCCTGAACCACGGCAGCTTCGGCTCGACACCGCACGAGCTTCTCGCCGAGCAGGCGCGGTGGCGCGACGAACTCGAGGCGCGCCCGATCGAATTCCTCGGCCGAAGGCTGCCCGCGCTTCTTCGCGAGGCCGCCACATCGGTGGCGCGCTTCGTCGGAACGGAGCCAGAGCGGCTCGGCTTCACGGTGAACGCGACGGAGGGGATCAATGCGTTCCTTCGATCGATCGCGTGGCAGCGCGGCGACGAGGTCGTCCTTCTCGACCAGGCGTACGGCGCTGTGCGGAAGTCGCTCCTTCGTCTCGAGCACGAGTTCGGGGTCGTCGTACGCGACGCACTGGTTCCGCTTCCCGTCCGCGCGCCGCGCGAGTTCATCGATGCGGTGGACGCCGCGACCTCCCCTCGGACACGGCTTGTGCTCATCGACCATGTGACGAGTCCGACGGCGCTTGTCGTTCCTGTGGCTGAGATCGTGAGCCGTGCACGGGACCGCGGCATCATCACGCTTGTCGACGGCGCGCACGCTCCTGGTTCGATTCCACTTGCGATCGACGAGATCGGAGCCGACGGATACGCGGCAAACCTGCACAAGTGGTGCTGCGCGCCGAAGGGCGTTGCCATCCTTGCGGTTTCCTCCGCGTGGCGATCGAAGGTTCACCCGCTCGCGACAAGCCACGACTATGGGCGCGACTTCAACGCCGAGTTCGACTGGCAAGGGACACGCGACCCGACGGCGTGGCTCTCGGCGCCCGCGGCGCTGCGCTTCTTCGCGCGGTTCGGTTGGGCTGCGGTGCGCGCGCGCAACCACGCGCTCGCCGCGTGGTCGCAGTCGGCGCTCTGCGAGATGTGGGGCGAGGAGCCGATCTCGCCCCTCGACGGATCGATGCTCGCGTCGATGGCGGCGATCCGCGTGCCTGAGCGACTTGCGCGCAGGCATTCGACCGCCGCGGAGTTGCAGGCATGGCTCTACGAGTCGCATCGCATCGAGATTCCCGTGATCGACTGGGGCGGGCTTCGGCATGTCCGCGTCTCCGCGCATCTGCACACGAAGCCGCAGGATGTCCGCAGGCTTGGTGAAGTGATCGAGTCGGCGGCACGCGGATCCTGACGGTTCGATCTGCGCGGTCTGTGCCGATCCCGCGGCGCCTCGGCGAGCGCGGCGGCCTGAACGGCGAGCACCGCGCAACGCTCGGGCGTCTCGTGCGCCGATCCACTGGGCATGGATTCCGCCGCCTTCCCACGCCCTGCATCGGGCCAATGCCGAGCGCTCGCGCTCGCGGCAGCGCTCGGTCTTGCCGCCCTCGTCGCAGGCTTCGCAACTGGGTGCGACTCCTCCGCGGGCGGACTGGGCGCGCTCTTCGCACGGACGGGCGGCGAGTCGTTCGTGGCGCGGCGTGCTGCCCTTGCGATCTGGTACGACAAGCGCCCGAGCGGCTCCATCATCAAGCACGGATTGCTCGTGCTCGACTCGCCCGCGCGCGCATCTGGGTCGTACGGCGGCGAGGGGAAGTACCTCGTGACGGCCGCGCCCGCGGTGTTCCGCAAGATCGACGATGTCCTCGGCAACCGGCTGCCGGTCCAGAAGGGGATCCCGCTGACTTTCGCCGTTGGAGAGCCCGCCCCTGTCCGCATTGAACGGATCGGCCCGCGCGGCAGCAGGGAACTCGTGCAGGAGGGACGCGTCGCGTTCCTCGAAGTCGTCTGCAATTGAGGCGGCGCTAGGTTCTGTCTGACGGATCCCCGAAGACCAAAGAAGCGCGCGGCGCCCCCGGATGGCAAGGAGGCGAAACGAAGCTGTATCCGCAGCGATACAGCGAGTTGAAGCCGACGCCGCCAGCCGGGATGCCGCGCGATTCGACGTCCGCGGATCCGTCAGACAGAACCTAGGCGTCGCTCCGCGCCGGCACCGTGACGGTGTCAACAGCAGCGGCGTCACTCTCGCTCTTCTCCTCGGCGAACGCCTGCACCAGCGCGGGATACTCGCGCTGGTACCACGCCAGCCACTGGTCGCGATCGAAGCCCAACGGCGGCGCAGGCTGGCCAGTCGTCCGCTCGATCACCATGGCGAGGCTGCGGTGCACCTCGGTGCGGTAGATCACGACCGCAGACTCCATGATGCGGAGCAAACTGCCTTCGTAGAGGATTCCCGGAATCGGCTGGAGGGCGCCGCTGCCATCGCCGAGGACAGGCACATATCCCGCGATGTAGGCGGTGCGCTGACCGATGGCGATCCACGCCTCGTCGCCCCGGCCCCCAGCGGACCGCTCCTCGAACTGCGCGTCGATCAGCGCGGGAATCAGCGCCGCGGCGGTGTGGGCGCTCGCGATCATCGCCGCGCGATTGATGTGGAGCTCGCGGGATGAGCGAAGGCCAGATTCCACCACGGCGAGCGCCTGCGGCGACAGTTCCTCGGGAAGCAGGTCGCGCGCGAGGAGGGAGACCGCATCGTCACCCTTGAGGGCGTGGCGGACCAGTTCGGCGTGCCCGAAGGCCTCGTCGCGCGCGAGCGCCGTAAAGAGCGCCTTGCGCACATCGCGTTCACCGTGCACGAGGTTCCCGCCCATCCCTTCGCCCTCGAGGATGCGCACGGCCGCGCGGAGCTCAAGCGGTGACTCGAGCGATTGGATCGTCTCGAGCGCGGCTCCGCGCTCCGCTGCGACACCGTGGCGCAGCGCCTCGCCGCGCAGTCTTCGCATCGCGTGCTCATAGACCTCAAGCTCGGCGGCGGCAAGTTTCGCAAAGTCCCTTGGCCCACTCCTCTCGATGCGGGCGATTCGCTCAAGAAGCTCCTCGGTCCGCTGCGATCCATATCGCGACACGAGCGCCGAACCCGCGGCGCGCTGCGAAACGGATCTCCCCGTCGCGCTCAGAGCTGCGTCGCCCTACAGCGCCGTCGGTGCAGCGATCGCAACGCCCGTCAAGCACGCAGGTCCGAAGCCGAGGGCGAGGATGGTGGATGTCAGAAAGGCGGAGCCGAGTCGTTGGCGCGGGCGAGGGGACTTCATGGTTGTGCTCCCGTTTGATGACAGCCTGAATATACGGGCCACGGGACGCCCGATTGAAGGGAAAGTTCAAGGAATCGGGGCGTTGGCAAGCGATGGAGCGCACGATTCGCGAGCCCCCGACGGGCCAGCCCCAGGCCGCGCGCTCGCAATCCGCCGTGGCCACGGCGTCACTCGAGAGAGCGCTCGACCGTGAAGCCCTGTTGTCCGAACTGGAGCATCGCTCTTCCCGCCACGGTTCTGTTCGGGAAGCGCCCAACCTGCACCACGAACACGGGCGTCCGACCCGGCCGAGCCTTCTCGATCACGCGCGGGGCCGAAAGCCCCGCGCGCGTGGCCGCCGCCTCGAGCGACTCGGCAACGCGATCTGCCCGGTCCCGCTCGCTGAACGCACCCGCCTGGATGGCGAACGCCACGGGCTCGACCGCCATGCCGTTCACCACGCGCTCGGTCGAGGTGCGCGGCTCCTCGGGTCGGCCGGCCGGCTGTTGAGAGGGGGCCGCCACGGCCCTCGGCTGCAATGGCTGCTGCGATTCCGGCTGCGCGCCAGGCACGCGTGCCTGACAAAGCGCCGCGAGCTCCTCCGCGCGGCGCCGCTCCTCGCCCTCGAGAATGAGCGCAGCGCGTCGATAGGCGTCGGAGGCCGCACGGAAGTCTCGCCGAGCGACCTCAGCCGTCCCGAGCGACACGCGCGCGTTCGCAGCCAGGGTGCGGTCTGCAGCCTCGACCGCCTCGCGCAGCGCGCGCGCGGCCTCGTCAGCGTTCCCCAACTGCAGTTGCGACAGTCCCTCGAGATAGCGTGCCCGCGCACGGGGAAGGCCGCTTGCCTCGCTCGCCGCAGCGCGAGCGAGCGTCACCGCCCGCCCGAACTCGCGCGCGTTGTAGGCATTCGTCGCATCGAGGAGCTCGCGGGAGTCGCCCGAGCTTGCGCCTCGGCTCGCCGTCGTCGGCGCGCGCTGTGCGGTGGAGCATCCGGCGGTCGCAGTCATCCCCGCCACGAGAAGAACCCAGCACGCGGCCGCACGGAGCGACGCATCCCAGGCACGGCTGGAACGGTTCGTCCGGGGAACGACGGAGTCCACGAGAGGCATCGCGGGTAGTCTACGGAACCCGTTTCACGCGTGGATCGTCGGGCACACCCAGGAGGCGACCTTGGAACTTCTCTCGGCCATCCGTCGGAACCTTCTTCTCAGGCCACTCAGGCACGCGGTGGTGGACGACCAACGCCGTTGGCGTGGCATCGACCTGATGGTGGTGGCGTGGCACCTCGCGCGCGCGATCGAGCGCGCAGGCGACGCGCCGCGCGTCGGCGTCATGCTCCCGACCTCGGGGCTCTTCCCCGCGGCCGCGATCGCTGCCTGGACGCTCGGCCGCACGGTCGTCCCGATCAACTACCTGCTGTCCCGCTCCGACATCGAGTATGTCGCGCGAGACGCAGGGCTCGACACGCTCGTGACGGTCGGGCCGATGCTCGACTTCATTGGCGGCCCGATCGCCGGGCTCGCGGAGGTGCGGCTCGACCAGATGCGCTTCAACGGGATCCCGCCCGTGCGCTTCACAAATCCGCTCCAGCGCGATGATCTCGCGGTCGTCCTCTACACCTCGGGAACGAGCGGCCGTCCCAAGGGCGTGATGCTCTCGGCGGGAAACATCGCGGCCAATGTCAGGCAGTGCCAGGAGTGGGTCGACTTCGGGGCGGAGGACACGATTCTCGGCGTGCTGCCCCAGTTCCACTCCTTCGGCCTGACGGTGCTCACGATGCTGCCGCTCGCGACGGGCGCGCGCGCGGTCTACACCGCGCGGTTCATTCCGCGCAAGCTGATCGACCTCGCGCGCGAGCACAAGCCCACGGCTTTCGTCGCGATCCCGTCGATGTACAACGCGCTTCGGCTCCTTAAGGACGCGAGCCCAGCCGACCTCGCCTCGCTTCGGTTCGCGGTCTCGGGCGGCGAGCCGCTCCCAGAGGCGGTGTACGACGGCTTCCGCGACAAGTTTGGCATCGAGATCAACGAGGGCTACGGCCTGACCGAGACCTCGCCCGTGACCAACTGGTGCAGGCCCGAAGAACAGCGGCGCAAGTGCGTGGGCAGGGCGCTCGGAGGCATCGATCAGCGCATCGTCGGCCCCGATGGGGGCGTGCTCGGGCCAAACCAGGACGGAGAGGTGAGGATGAAGGGCCCGAACATCATGAAGGGTTACCTCAACCTCCCCGACGAGACGGCCGCGGTGTTCGACGAGCAGGGCTACTTCAAGACCGGCGACATGGGCCGACTCGATGACGACGGCTTCCTCTCGATCACGGGCCGAATCAAGGAGATGCTCATCATCGCGGGCGAGAATGTCTTTCCACGCGAGATCGAGGAAGTCCTCAATCTCCACGAGAGCGTCAAGGACTCAGCCGTCATCGGCATGCAGGACGGGATGCGGGGCGAGGTGGCCCTTGCGTTCGTCGAGCTGAAGGAGGGCGCGTCGTTCGACGAACAGGCCTTGAAGGCCTTCTGCCGCGACCGCATCGCGGGATTCAAGGTTCCCCGCGAGATCCGCGTGCTGCGCGAACTTCCGCGCAATCCGACGGGGAAGATCATGCGCCGCAAGCTGAGCGCGGACGCGCCGTCGGCTTCCGCGTCCTAGCGAGGGGCCGCATCTCAGGGGCACGCCCCCCACGCGCTCAGGAGTTCCGCGAGGTCCTGCGCGTTTGTGGTGCCGTCGCCGTTGAGGTCGCCCTTCGGGCCATCCCAGCCGCTGAGGACGGCGGCGAGGTCTTGGGCATCGACGGCTCCGTCGCCATTGAGGTCCGCGGGGCAATCTGCGCAGAGCGGGGCGAGCGTCTCGACCGTCACCAGCACATCGCCGCCACCGAGCGACTTCGGCCCGACGCGGATGAAGTAGGTATCTCCGCAGGCGGCCTTGAAGCCAACGCGGCTTCCGCCAGGGCCGCAGATCGGCGCGTTGTCGCTGCAGCCGATCGCCGTGAGCCCTCCGCACTCTCCCGAATAGACGGCGAGCACCGTGTCGAACCAGGTGGCACAGGTCGTGATCTCGACGAATCCGCTGCGATCGCTCTCCCAGCGGAGCCACACATCGCGGGCAAACGCCGCACCGCCGCACGCGGGGTCGGCCGCAGGAAGCTCGAGCGTGGAGCGCAGCGTGTTCACGATCGCGCCGTCGCCGACGAGAACCGCGGCCGCCGCACAGGTGTCGTTCGCGGGCGGCCCTCCGAGGCAACGGTCACCTGCGAGGACGACGCAACCCGAGTCCCATGCGGAATCGCAGCAGAAGGGGTCAACCGCGCACACCTCGCCGCAGCAGGTGCCGTCGGAGCATCCAGCGGACTTGGCGGGTGCGAAGCAGCTGTTCCCTGACTGGCTGCACGGATCGGCGCAGCCATCGTCGACGACAACCTTCAGGTTGTAGCGGTCGCCGATGCTGCAGACTGGTGCGTTCCCGCCGAAGGAGGGGAAGGTTCCGCCCGCGACGACCACGCGGTACAGCCCAGGCGCGAGGCACGCGGAGGGCGAAGCCGCATCCACGCAGAGCTCGCTGCCGACCGTGAGGAGCGCAGCAGACATGGGGGTGCAGGCGGATTCGGGCAGGAGTGCCGCCCACGCCTTCGTGGCGGATGCGAACTCGACCGTCACCCGCGACACGCCGTCCCCGTCGCCATCGGGCACGGTGATCAGGTAGGCATCGACATCGTTCGGGAAGGTGTTGCCTTGGATGGTGCCGATCGATCCACGGACCTGTCGGTTCGGCAGCAGCGCCTCTGGTGCTCCGCCCGGTCCCGCATAGCAGGGATCGTTCTGACGGACATCGCAGGGCTCGAGCTCGGGCACCGAATCGGGGTCGGGGGTCGGCTCGCAGCCTGTGATGCAGATGTCCTCCGCGATGATCACGCAGATCTGGTCCCACGACTGCGAGCAGCATGTCGGGTCGACGGCGCAGACGGCATTGCAGCAGGTCGTGTCGCTGCATGCGCCGTTCGGATTCGTCTGGAAGCATGAGCCTGTGCCGGCTCCGCCACAGGTGCCCGGGTTTCCAGGGCAGGCGAAACCCGCGAGGGCTGCGCAACTCGCGTCCCACGAGGTCGAGCAGCAGAAGGGGTCGAACGCGCACACAGCCACCGAGCACGATGCGCTGTCGCAGTTCGGATTCGAGTGCGGGTTGAAGCAGGAACCGCTGGCGGCGGCGCCGGGATAGCCAGCACACGACTCGTTTGCGATGATCACGCAGCCCTGGTCCCAGCCGCCCGCTCCGCAGCAGGTCGGGTCGATCTGACAGACGAGCGTGCAGCACGCCGCGCCATCGCAGCCTGGCGTCGGGTGGACGACCAGGCAGGACGCCCCTGTGCCGCAGATCTGCGCGGACGCCGCGTCGAGGCCAAGCAGGTTCAGGAACGGGATGGCGACGAGGGCGAGCGTGGAGCGCATGTGGCGATGCAAACGAGGCGAGAGAACGTCCATTGCGGCAGCGAAGATACGCGGGAGGGGATTCCGAGACGAGAGAAACCGTGTGGATTCGGGTGAGGCGACCGCTGGCCGCGGCGTGGCGCGGCCTCTCGGACGCTCGACTTCCGCGGTAGCCCGTCCCTCCCGCGGAGAGCTCGTCCGTGCACAAAGAGAAGGGCCCCCGGTCCGAAGACCGGGGGCCCTGTTGCTGTCATGCGCTGTCAGGTCCTGGCGCGAGCGCCTTGCCTGATCAGTTGCAGGCGCCCCAGCCGTTCAGCAGGGCCGCGAGGTCCTGCGAATCGGTGGTGCCGTCGCCGTTGAGATCGGCGCCAGCGGTGCCCCACGCGTTGAGGAGCGTGGCGAGATCCTGCGAGCTGACCTCGTTGTCACCGTTGAGGTCACCCGGGCACGACGGCGCGCAGCTGCCGGCCTGGGAGATCGTCATGGTGCCCGAGCCGAAGCCCGCGGGCGACCAGGCGCCGACGGCGATCACATAGGTCGTGCCGCAGGTACCGGGGAAGGTGACCTGAGACTGGAGACCGCAGGAATCGTCGTTGCACGCGACCTGAGCGCCACCGCAGCTGCCCTCGAACACGGCGAGAGCCGTGTCGTACGACGCGCCGCAGAGCGAGATCGTGATGTCCTGATCACCGACGGCGGTGTAGGTGTACCAGATCTCGTTGTCGATGCTGACGCAGGCGTTGGTGAGGCCAGTCGCGAGGAAGTTCGCGAACGGAGTTCCGCCGAGGCCAACCGCGATCGCGTTCGCGCACTCGTCGTTCGCCGGGGGCTCCGGCGGGCCGTCCGAGGTCGCGATCGTGAGCGTGCCGCTTCCGGGGAGCGTGGCGGCCGCATAGCCACCGAGCGCCACGAAGTAGGTCACGCCGCCCTCGAGATCAACAGCGTCGATGCGGCTGGTGAAGCCAGCGCAGCCCGTGCCGTCGTCGTTGCAGGCGAGGACGCCAGCGAACGCATCGCCGCACACATTGAGGATCGCGATCTTCGTGTCGAAGTTCGCGGTGCCGCAGGTCGAGAACGAGTAGGTGCCCGTCTCGGTGGGGGTGAAGCTGTAGAAGTTGGTGTTGTAGATCAGATCGGTGAACTGCATGTCGCAGATGCCCGTCAGATCGAGGATGGTGCCCGTACCGCCGTTGGCGAACGCGTTGTCGCCAAGGACGACCACGGTCGGAGCGTCGCAGGTGCTGCCACCGCCGCCACCGCCGCCGCCGCAAGACTTGCAGCTCACGGCCGCAGCATCGGCGCAGATCTGATCCCACTCGGTCGCACAGCAGAACGGATCCGCAGTGCAGATCAGGTCGCAGCACTCTGCATCGCTGCAGTACGGGGTGCCGTTCGCAACGCAGCAGTCGCCAGCCTCAGGGCTGCCGCACACGATCGCGGTGCACGGCACACCCGTGACCTCGAGCGTGTACTCGTTGCCGACCGAGAGACCGCACGGAGAGCCCTCGAAGGAGCTGGGGAGCGCCACGATGAAGTGGTCACCCGCCGGGAGGCAGACCGACACGGTGCCGGGGCACTCGCCGACGGTCGGGCCGCCGACGATGCCATTGCAGCCGAGGTCAACCGCCGCTGCAAACGCGGCGATGTTCGAGCGGATCGTCAGGGTGACCTCGGTGTCCTCGGTGAGGGTCAGGAGGTACCAGTCGGTGTCGCGCGTGCCGCCATCAGCCCAGAAGGTGCCCTGGACGATGTCGCCGAGCGCGATTGGCTCCGTGGGGAGCGTCGGCTGGGTGTTGCATCCGCCGTTGAGGTCTTCACCACAGAGCTCAGCCTCGAAGGCGGTCGCCGTGCCGAGATCGCAGGGCACGAAGCTCGCGATCTCGATCTGGCCGAAGCCCTGGTCGGCGGCGCTGAAGCCACCGACGACGATGTAGTACTCGACGCCACCCTCGAGCTCCACGAAGGGAATCTCGCTGGTGAAGTTGGCGCAACCCGCGCCGTCGTCGTTGCACGCGAGCACGCCGTCCGCGGGCGTGCAGCCCTCGAAGACGGCCAGACGCGTGTCGAAGCCCGCGAGATTGCAGGTCGAGATCGAATAGACGTCGCTCTTCGGAGGCGTGAAGCTGTAGAAGACGGCGTTGTAGATCAGGTCATCGCCGAACGCACCCGGGTCGCAGAAGCCCGTGAGGTCGACCGGCGTGAACGCGGTCGAGGTGTCGAAGTCGTTGAGGCCGACGACCAGGTCGGTCGCCTCTTCGCATCCGCCGCCGCCACCGCCACCGAGGAAGGTGATGTTGAAGCTGCCCGAACCAACGGGGGTGGCCGCGGCGTAACCGCCGAGGGCGATCTTGTAGGTGACGCCGCCGATCAGCTCGACCGCAGGAATCTGGCTGGTGAAGCCGGTGCAGGTTGCGCCGTCATCGTTGCACGCGAGAACGCCCTCGAAGGGGTCGCAGCCGTTCATCACGGCGATCTTCGTGTCGAAGTCGGCCGTGCTGCAGGTCGACATGCTGTAGAAGCCGTCTTCCGCTGGCGTGAAGAGGTAGTAGTTCGTGTTGTAGAACTGGGGCGTGAACTGCATCGTGCAGGCGCCAGTCATGTCGATGATGACGCCGGTTGCGCCGTTGGCGAACGTGTTGTCGCCGAGGACGAACTCGCCGGGCTTGTCGCAGGTGGAGCCGTCTCCGCCACCGCCACCGCCGCCGCCGCCACCGCCGCCGCACACGCCGCAGATCGCGACGGCCGCGTTGGCGCAGATCTGATCCCACTGCGTGTTGCAGCAGAAGGCGTCGGCCGCGCACACGGCCTCGCAGCACTCGGCGTCAGAGCAGCCGGGCGTGCCGTTTGCAATGCAGCAATCACCCGCAGCCGGGTCGCCGCACTGCGCCCACGCGGCGCTCGCGACGAACGTCGCGGACAGCGCGGTACAGATGAAGGTCCAGTTCTTCGATCGCATCCTCGGTTCTCCTTACAACTTGGGTCTCACACTCTGACTGGGTCCAGGGCCGCGGCCGCCGGACCACTTCGACGCGTGCGTTCAGATCGCCGATCGGGCCCGCGCGCCATTGCGGCGAATTCGGGTCTCTCGGTCAATCCGCTCCGTCGGGATGCGTACCCAACGGAGGCCCACGCGCTTGGCCTGCAACACGGCCGTGGTGCAGGTCATACGGTCCCGTCGCACGACGACGGTGCCGCACAGGCCTCCTGAAGATAACTCCAGTCTGACGACTACCAAGTCGAATCTTGATCGATCGCAAGAATCGTGCAACCGTCTCCCGCACGGCGGACGGATGCGCGGTGCGCGCGGCCTGCTCGATTCGCTCCGAGCGCGCGGGATGCGGAGGCGCACAGGCGTCATAAATCCATGCCCTGCTTCGGCCTAGGTGGGCGGTCGCCGTCTGTCCACGCGTTTGGTCAGACGCTCTTATCATCCGCGGCCCGTTTCACCCACGCTCATCCCCGATCCTGGAGATCTGACATGCCCCTGTCCATCGGAACCGTCGCCCCGACCATCAAGCTCCCCGCCAAGCCCGGCGAGGAAGTGGACGTTGGCGCGCTGTTCGGCCGCGAGAAGGTCGTCATCCTGTTCTTCCCGCTGGCGTTCAGCTCGGTCTGCACTGAGGAGATGTGCCACTTCCGCGACAACTGGTCCGTCTGGAGCGGACTCGGCTGCAAGGTGTTCGGTGTGTCGATCGACAGCCCGTTCGTGACGGATAAGTTCCGCACCGAGCTGAGCATTCCCTTCCCGATCCTCTCGGACTTCAACAAGACGGTCGCCGCGAGCTACGACGCGCTGCACGCGGACCTGATGGGTCTCAAGGGCGTCACCAAGCGCGCGGCCTATGTCATCGGAACCGATGGCAAAGTCGCCTATTCGTGGGAAGCGGAGATTCCCAAGACGCAGGTCGATTTCGACGCCATCAAGGCCGCCGTGGCCGCTGCGAAGTGAGCGGGCCGGGACGGAGCAGCGACGACGCACACCCGCCTGGGTTTCCCCCAGAGCGTTGTGCAATGTACCTCGCTGGGAACGAGGGCGCGCCTCCGAGAGAACAGCTCGTTCGCGCCGTCGCGCATGTTCGTCGCGCGAGCGGCGATGCGATGCCGCGCGCGCTCGATGTCGGCTGCGGGCCGGGACGCGAGGCTCTCTTCCTCGCGCGTTCGGGCTTTGAAGTCTTTGCGTTCGATCCGTATCCAGAGATGCTCGAGCGAACCCGAGAGATGTTCGCGCGGGATCCCGACGGCGCGCGCCTGCTGAACCGCGTTGCCCTTGAGCGCGCCACGCTCGAGGAGTTCGCGCCACGCATCGAGGCCGAGGCCTTCGCGCTCGTCCACGCAGGATTCGTGCTCCCGTTCGTTCTTCCGAATCGATTCGACTCCTGCATTCAGAGCCTGCTGCGAAGCATGCGGCGCGGGGGCATTTTCTGCGGGCAGTTTTTCGGGCGCGACGACGAGTTCATCCGAACCGCGCAGGAAGGCACGATGTCAAGCCATGATCGCGCGGAACTCGAGCGCCTTTTCGCGCCGTTCGATGTGATCGAACTCGAGGAGGTCAATCGTCAGGGCCGCGTGGGCAAGGGGCGCGAGAAGTGGTGGCATGTGTTCCATGTCACCGCGCGTGTGCCGTGAGCCAGTCCATGGCCGGGCCACGACCGAGCCATGCGAGAGGCCAGGAGCAAGGTCACGAGCAAGGCCATGAGCAAGGTCACGAGCAAGGCCATGAGCAAGGTCATGATCAAGGCCACGAGCAAGGCCACGAGCAAGGCCACGAGCAAGGCCACGAGCAAGGCCACGAGCAAGGCCACGATCAAGGCCACGAGCAAGGCCACGAGCAAGGCCACGAGCAAGGCCACGAGCAAGGCCACGAGCAAGGCCACGAGCGAGGCCCTCCGCCACGCCGAGGAGGCGAGCGTTGGCAGCAGCGTCCGCGTCCGCAGTTGCGACCGCTCAGATCACGAAAGCGGGCGAAGGGGATCGAACCCTCGACATTCAGCTTGGAAGGCTGACGCTCTACCGCTGAGCTACGCCCGCAGCGGGTCGCGGATGATACCGCGCAGGGCGACCGCGTGCGCCGAGGCCGCTTTCCGCCGCGCCACGGGAGGGGGCAGTTTCGGTATCCTGTGCGCCCCCCGCGCGGAGTTTGCGGATCGGGGCGCCCCGCGGAAGGAAGAGCCTGCGGGGTTGTGATTCGTGTCAGAAATGGATCCTCGGCGGCGCCGACGGATCCGAAGTTCATTGTTCAGGGTCCCAGTGGAGCACAGGCTCCACGCACTTGGAAGACAGCCCATATGCAGACTGCCTTCGCTCGCAAGGGTCGCGCGCTCGCTGCGCTCGTTCCCGCCTTCCTTGCCTCCGCCGCGTTCGCGGGCGAGGCCGACATCAAGCTTCCCGACGTCGCAGGCGCCCAGTTCGCCTACGGCCTCAATGGCTGGACGATCATGATGATCGGCCTCGCCATCACGGTCGTGGGCATGCTCTTCGGCCTGCTTCAGTACAAGCAGACCGTCGCGCTCCCGGCGCACAAGTCGATGCTCGCCGTCTCCAACATCATCTGGGAGACCTGCAAGAGCTACATCATCCAGCAGGGGAAGTACCTGTCGGTGCTCTGGCTCCTCATCGCGGTCGCGATCGTGGGCTACTTCGGCTTCCTGAGCCCCATCGGCCAGAACGTGCCCGAGGGCCAGGAGCCGATCAACAAGT
The DNA here is from genome assembly GCA_016124975.1 of Phycisphaera sp. Classification (GTDB taxonomy): domain Bacteria; phylum Planctomycetota; class Phycisphaerae; order Phycisphaerales; family SM1A02; genus QWPT01. Next base: position 189,249 of record WGMP01000004.1, read on the forward strand.
GGGTCGCGGTGGTCGTCGTGCTCCTCGCGTCGATCCTCGGCATCCTCGGAAGCTACGGCGTCGCGTGGTTCGGCATCCGCATCAACACCCAGGCGAATTCGCGCGCGGCCTTCGCGTCGCTGAAGGGCTACCCGCTGCCCGTCCTCGGCATCCCGCTCAAGTCGGGCATGTCGATCGGCATGCTGCTCGTGTCGGTCGAGCTCTTCTTCATGATCTGCATCCTGTGCTTCCTGCCGAAGGACCTCGTCGGTCCGTCGTTCATCGGCTTCGCCATCGGCGAGTCGCTCGGCGCATCGGCCCTCCGCATCTGCGGCGGCATCTTCACCAAGATCGCCGACATCGGCGCCGACCTGATGAAGATCGTCTTCAAGCTCCCCGAGGACGACCCGAAGAACCCCGGCGTCATCGCGGACTGTACTGGTGACAACGCGGGCGACTCGGTCGGCCCGACCGCCGACGGCTTCGAGACCTACGGCGTCACGGGCGTCGCGCTCATCGTGTTCATCGCGCTCACGCTCGGAGTCTCGGGCGTCGAGGGCGAGTTCGGCGCCAAGCTCATCGTGTGGCTCTTCGCCATGCGCGCGCTCATGATCGTCACCTCGCTCGTCAGCTACTTCATCAACGAGGCGATCTCGAAGGCGAAGTACGCCACCGCGAAGGATTTCCACGAGGAAGCTCCGCTCACCTGGCTCGTTTGGATCACCTCGATCCTCTCGATCGTCGTCACCTTCGCCGCGAGCTACGTGCTCCTGAAGGATGCGCAGGTCGGCGACATCGCGATGCCGAACCTCTGGTGGGCGCTCAGCGTCATCATCAGCTGCGGCACCATCGCAGGCGCCGTCATCCCCGAGTTCACGAAGGTGTTCACCTCGACGACCTCGGGCCATGTCAAGGAAGTCGTCACCGCGTCGGCCCAGGGCGGCGCGTCGCTCAACATCCTCTCGGGCTTCGTCGCGGGCAACTTCTCGGCGTTCTGGAAGGGTCTCGTCATCGCGGGCCTCATGGGCATCGGCTGGTGGGCCTCGACCCTCTCGGGCGCGGATGACGTGATCGCGAAGACCTACACCTTCGCAGGTCCGATCTTCGCGTTCGGCCTGATCGCCTTCGGCTTCCTCGGCATGGGCCCCGTCACGATCGCGGTCGACAGCTTCGGCCCCGTCACCGACAACGCCCAGTCCGTGTACGAGCTCTCGCGCATCGAGGCGCAGCCTGCCATCAAGGACGAGATCAAGCGCGACTTCGGCTTCGATCCCGACTTCGAGACCGCGAAGTACACCCTCGAGAAGGGCGACGGCGCGGGCAACACCTTCAAGGCGACCGCGAAGCCCGTGCTCATCGGCACGGCCGTCGTCGGCGCGACCACGATGGTGTTCAGCATCATCCTCGAGCTCATCAAGGCGAACAGCCAGAAGCTGACTGGGCTCGCGCCCGAGGCGGCGATCGCTGAGGCGTCGAAGGCCGTCGTCGAGAAGCTCTCGATCGTCGAGCCTTCGATCCTGCTCGGCCTCCTCATCGGCGGATCGGTGATCTACTGGTTCACGGGCGCCGCCACCCAGGCGGTCGTCACGGGCGCCTACGGCGCGGTGGTGTTCATCAAGAAGAACATCAACCTCGACAAGGCCGAGGCGAGCATCGCCGACGCGAAGGAAGTGGTCCGCATCTGCACGGTCTACGCGCAGAAGGGCATGACGAACATCTTCATGGTCGTCTTCTTCTTCGCGCTCGGTCTTCCGTTCTTCGATCCGTACTTCTTCGTCGGCTACCTCATCGCCATCTCGTTCTTCGGCCTGTTCCAGGCCATCTTCATGGCGAACGCGGGCGGCGCGTGGGACAACGCGAAGAAGATCGTCGAGGTCGAGATGCGCGCGAAGGGCACCGACCTCCATGCGGCGACCGTCGTCGGCGACACCGTCGGCGATCCGTTCAAGGACACCTCGTCGGTGGCGCTGAACCCGGTCATCAAGTTCACGACGCTCTTCGGCCTTCTCGCCGTCGCGATCGCGATCAAGATGGAGGACAGCGACCTGCGCATCCCGATCGGCGTCGCGTGCTCGCTCATCGCGTGCTTCTTCGTGTGGCGCAGCTTCTACGGCATGCGCATTCCCGTGGACGCGAAGGAGAAGTGATCGCCTGATCCTTCATAGGAACGGAATCGCACGGGCCGCCCTTCGGGGCGGCCCGTGTCCGTTCACGCGGCGCCGAGGACTTCACGCGGCGCCGAGGACTTCACGCGGCGCCGAGGACTTCACGCGGCGCCGAGGGCTTCATGCAGCGCCAAGGGCCTCGTGGTAGAGGCCGACCTCGCGCGCGAGTTCGATGAACCTTCGGCTCGGCGGCGCCAAGGCCTCGACGCGCCCGCCAGCGGGATGGCTGAACGCAAGCTTCCACGCGTGGAGCCCGAGCGTGCGCTCGTCCCCCTTGCCGGTCGGGCAGATGCGGGCGCCCACGGCGTAGAGCGGGTCGCCCGCGACGGGGAACCCGAGGACGGCCATGTGCACGCGGATCTGGTGAAGTCGCCCGCTGTGCGGCTTGCAGGCGACGAGCGTGTGGGTCGCGCTCGTGGCCAGTGTCTCGACATCCGTGCGGGCGGGCTTTCCCTCGCGCGCCACAACGCTCACCAGTCGCGTGCCCTCGTTCGAGGGAATCCGCTTCTCCTCGAGATTCCGCTCGACCGTCTGCGATCCCGTGCGCATGCGGCCCTTGACGATCGCGAGGTATGTCTTGTCGACGGTGCGCGACTCGAACTGGGCGCGCACATGGTCGTAGGCCTCTGGGTCGAGCGCGACCGCGACGCACCCGCTCGTCTGGCGGTCGAGCCTGTGCAGCAGCCCGTAGTCGCGTCGCTCCCCGAGCTGGAGCAGCTTCCCGCCGAATCGGGCGACGAAGGCGTTCAGGAGACTGTCGTTCCCGTGCGACCGGCCAGGCTCGGTGACGAGGCCAGGGGCCTTGTTGGCGACGGCGATGCGCCCGTCCTCATGGACAAGATCGAGCCTGATGCGCGGATTGGGCGTGGGTTGCGGCACGCCCGCACTCTACCGCTCCCGCGATGCGCGGTACGATCGGGCCATGCGCACCCACGGCGTGAACTCCCGTCTGAAGCCCTTCGGAGCCACCATCTTCGCGGAGATGACTGCGCTCGCCGTGAAGCACGGCGCCGTCAATCTCGGGCAGGGGGCTCCTGACTTCGATGGCCCCGAGTTCGTGAAGGAGGCAGCCGTGAAGGCGATCCGCGACGGGCGTGGACAGTACGCGCGCATGACGGGCCTGCCCGAGCTGACGAAGGCCATTGCCGAGCGTTTCTCGAGGACAAGCGGCCTCGCGCGCGACCCCGAGCGGGATGTCGTCGTCACATGCGGAGCGACCGAGGCGATCCTCGACTGCATGCTCGGCCTCCTCGAGCCTGGCGACGAGGTCGTGCTCTTCGAGCCGTTCTACGACTCGTACCTTGCGAGCGTGGCGATGGCGGGAGGCGTGGCGCGGATCGTGACGCTCCACGCGCCTGGATTCCGCATCGAGGAAGAGGCCCTTCGCGCAGCGATCGGGCCGAGGACGCGCATGCTCCTCGTGAACAGCCCGCACAACCCGAGCGGACGCGTGCTCGACGACGCCGAACGCGCGACGATCGTGCGCGTCGCGACGGAGCACGATCTCATCGTCGTCAGTGACGAAGTCTACGAGGAGCTGTGGTACGAGACCCCGCACCGCTCGCTCGCGATCGAGCCCGGGATGGAGGAGCGCACCATCGTGCTCGGAAGCCTCGGCAAGAGCTTCAGCTTCACGGGCTGGAAGGTCGGTTGGGCGATCGGCCCCGCTCCGCTCGTGCAGGCGGTGCGATCTGCGCACCAGTTCGCCACCTTCTGCGCCCCGACGCCCTTGCAGGCTGCGGCCGCGGCCGCGCTCGGTGCGGACGATGCGTACTTCGAAGAGTTCCGCGCCGACTATCGCGCGCGCCGAGACCGAATGGTGCACGGGCTCCTCAAGTGCGGATTCCGCTGCGCAACGCCCGAGGGGAGCTACTTCGCGCTCGCGGACCACGGCGCGTTCGGCTTCGACGACGACTTCGCCTTCTGCCGCCATCTCGTCGAGCACGGCCGCGTGGCCGCGATCCCGCCAGGTGCGTTCTACTTGAACCGCGAGCACGCGAAGCCGCTCGTGCGGTTCGCATTCTGCAAGCGGATGGAGACGATCGACGCCGCGCTCGAGAGGCTTCAGGTCTATGCGGAGCGATTCCTCGTCGCCGCGCCCGGCGTTGGATCGGAGAACGGGACCAAGGCGTAGCAGTGCATCGGTGCTGCGCGGGAGCGACCGCGCGTCTTCACGACGGGGGTGTCCATGCCATCGCCATTCGAGCCATCGCCAATCTCTGCGTGGATCGAGCCGAGGCGCCTTGAGCGCGCCATGCGGGTGCTCGCCGATCCGAGGCTCCAGCCGATTCGAGTGGGGAGCCCTGACGCGGGTGCGCGGCGCGCGCTGGCCGATCGGTTCGGAGCCGAGCCGTTCGACGACCTGAGGCGGCTCGCGGTCCAGTCTGAGTCCGCGCTCTGGATCGATCGTGCCGCGCCGCTGGACGAAGCCGACATCCCCGCACTCGAGACGGAGGATCTCGGGCTCGTGGCGGGGGCGTGCAGTCTTCCGTTCCTGCTGTCGGTCCCGCAGTGCGTGACCGCCCCGAGCTTTCGGCGGATGGCCGTTGGCCAGACGCTCCTAAGCATCGTCGAGGCCTTTGGCCGAGTGGAGGTGTTCCAGGCGACCGTCGCGGTGGTCGACGAAGACCGGTTCGGGGAAGGCATGCGGATCGCCGCCTCTGCGGCGCTTGCGGTGCTCGGCCCGATCGATGTGGTGACGGCGCTCGGGGCGCGGGCGGGGACGATTACGGCCACGGTCGTCGGCGAACGCGGATTCGGCACGCTCGCCATCGGTCGGGGCGGAGACTCATGCAGTTTCGCCCTGGTGGGAGAAGGGGGCCTTGCGACCGTCACGCCGACGGTTGCGTGCTGGCATCGCGCTGATGGCTCGCTCGTCGAGGAGACGAGGCTCGAAGCCGACGGGGTCGAGCCGACGATCGGTGCCATTCTCGAGGCCGAGCGGCCGAGCGAGCGGCGTGGCACGCGCCCCGCGCCCGACGAAGAGAGCCGCCGCATGCGCCTTCGGGCCGCAGCGCTTGTCGAGACCATCGCGCTATCGGCGCGGACGGGGCACTCCGAGAGCGTGGAGACCCTGCTCCACGGTTACGGAGTCGATCCGCGCGAGCTGCGGGCCAAGTAAGAGGAAGCCACGTCAGAGCAAGCCACGTAAGAGCAAGCCACGTAAGAGCAGGCCATCCGGAGACGAGAGCACAACAGCGCGCTCATGGTCGAGCAGCGTGGCGTGCGTCACCCTGGCCTAGCGTTTGCGGCCTAGCGTCTGCGGTCTCGCGTCTGCGGTCTCGCGTCTGCCCGACGGATCAGGCGTTGACGGAGAGCACTTCGATGCGCGTGTAGTGCTGGCGGTGGCCAATCGTCTTGCGATAGCCCTTGCGGCGCTTGTACTTGCCGACGAGCACCTTCGGGCCGTCAGCCTCGCCGAGCACCTTCGCCGTCACCGTCGCGCCCGCGAGATAGGGCATGCCGATCTTCGCGGCGCTTCCGCCCGCGACATCGCCGACGGCAAGCACCTTGTCGAAGGTGATGGTGGCGCCGTCCTCGACCTCACGGAGGTCGATGTCCACGAGATCGCCCTTCTGAACCTTGATCTGGGTGCCGCTGTCTTCAATGATCGCGTACATGGAGGTGCATCCTGGGCCCAATGGGGCCCCTTTGGGGGAAGCGACAATCATAGCGCCTTCGCCGATCCGTACAAGTGGCTTGGAGGAGCCCTAGGCGGGGGCTACACTGCCCGCGCATCCAGGCGGCCGCTCAGGGTGGGTTCTCCACCCTGGGAGGAAAGTCCGAGCACGACAGGACACGGTGGTGGGTAACGCCCACCGGCCCGCTGCAGGGTCAGGGACAGTGCCACAGAGAACAGACCGCCCGCGGTTTCGGCCGCAGGTAAGGGTGAAACGGTGCGGTAAGAGCGCACCGCCCGTTGGGTGACCAACGGGGCACGGCAAACCCCACCGCGTGCAAGTGCAAGCAGCTTCCGTCCGACCCTGTCGGGCACCCGCTGTCCGCGGGGCGTGGAGCGGGTCGCGCGCTTGAGCCCTCGGGCAACCGATGGCCTAGAGAAATGGTCGCCACCGGGCAACCGGGACAGAACTCGGCTTATCGATGCATGCAGCAATGGGTGGCTCGCGCCGAGAGGCCGAGCCACCCGCCTTTTTAGAATCCCTCGCGGGGGGTGGGCGTCGGCTCAGGGTCGAATCTCGGACGCGCTGTATGTGGAGAGACCGCGGACGATTTGTCGTGTCGCACGCGAAGTTCCGGATTTGTGCTTGTCTTTCCGCGTTGACTCGCGAAGATACCGCCTTGCAAGCGGTCCGCCGCCTCGTCGGCTGCGGAGGCGCGCAGACGCGTCCGAAGCCGATCCATGTTTGGGTCGGGTGAGGCGCGGCCCGCAGAGCCGCACGGTCGCGGATGTGGGAGCGTCGAGGCGCGCCGCGGTAGGCGGCCCGCTCGCGGGTTTGTGCCGCGAGTTTGCACCGCGAGGACTCTGTGCTTGGCGCAGCGGAGTTCCGTTTGGTCTTCCGCAGCTTGGCTGTCCGCATGTCGGCCGTCGGCCAGAGTGGATGCCAGGAGTCCGCGAAGATCCAAGGGTCCGCGAAGATCCAAGGGTCCGCGAAGATCCAAGGGTCCGCGAAGATCCAAGGGCCCTCGATCCAAGGGCCCTCGATCCAAGGGCCCTCGATCCAAGGGCCCTCGATCCAAGGGCCCTCCTCGTGAGGCGCATCGAAGGTTTCGATGGCCGAGCCGCCTCTCCCGCGGGCTCGTCCGAAGGTGCAGGAAGCAGTCAGAGAGCCATGCAGAATCACTCGAACGAACAACACGGAAACGAGCAGCAAGGCGTCGGTTCGAACGGATCGGGCGCCGCGTTCGGCGGCTCGTCGGGCAACAACAGTCACGGCGCATCGAGCCTCGACAGGTCCACGGGCCTTGATCGGGCGGGCGTCACACAGTCCGGTCTCCAGGCCGGCGGAGGCGGGATGTCCAAGGTCACAAGTCTGCAGAACTACCACATGCTCGCCTTCCGCAAGGCGCTTCACCCCGAGTTCTTCGGAATCGAGGGTCGGCAGCGCGTGCAGCATGGCGAGTACGAGACGGAGGCCTGGATCTTCCGCGGTGGTCACAGCCTGCGCTTCCAGCTCCATGGTTTCTGCATGACAGAGGTCGTGGTCGAGCATGTCGACCAGATCCCCGATCGCGGATTGATCGCAGCGCTGCCGTGCGCAGGCGAGCGTGACTTCGAGGAGAAGGTCGCGGAGAACCTCGTCTACATGACGACGATGCAGACGGAGACCCTGTCGGACCATCTCTACCTTGGCACCTACAAGGAGATGATGCAGCACGCGCGCGAGAACGACTCGCTCTTCGCTGCGTGGACCGATGCAGCGGGCAAGCCGAACCTCTCGCTCGTGGATGTGCAGCACTTCCGCACCGAGGTCCATGTGCAGGGCTATCACCTTCGCTCGGACTGCGGGCTCGTGCTGCGAACGCAGTCGATGATCCAGATCGTGCCGGTGAAGCCGTCGAAGGGCGCTCGGGCCGATGCGAAGAAGTCCGACCCGAGGCGCGACGCTGGCGCGCGTCGCCGCTGAGTCGCGGTCGCGGCGGTGGGGCTGCGCCATGCCGCGTGCGTGGTTCTGCCGCCGACGCATCGCTCGGATCGTGTGATGGTGGCGCGTGGCGCTCGAAGGAGGGCCTCGGATGGCGACGCAGTTCCGACAGGGTCTCGTCGAAGTCGAGACGGATCTCCTGCTGGGAGTCGAGGATGTGCTGCTGCCTGTCGGCGCCGTCGTCGCACGGCGGGATGTCGCAGTGGAAGCCGCCGCGGCGGTGACGCTCGCAGACGCGCGGCCTGCGGCCGGTCCGTGGAGCGGGGCGCCCACATCGCAGGGCGCTCCGACGCCCACCGCGTCCCGTCGGTTCGAGGCTGAGCTGTTTGCGCCCTCGCGCGCGCCTGCGGCAACGACCCGCGATTCCGAGGACATGGATGGCGCGCGGGAGGTTCGTCAGGCCCCCGCGCCCCCGAGAGCTCCGATCGAGGTCGCGTCGTCGTCTCCGCCGGCGCTCGCTCCGCTGATCGATCGCATCGTGCCGCCACACGGCGCGACGAATGCGGAGCGTCTTCGGCTTCTCGCGGAGCAGCATGCGCGCGAGTGCCCGCATTGCACCGTGGCGACGGGCCACCGCAGCATCGTCTTCGGAGAGGGCGATGGCGACGCGGCGCTGGTCTTCGTCGGGGAGGCGCCCGGCGAGACAGAGGACATGACGGGCCGCCCGTTCGTCGGCCCCGCGGGAGAGAAGCTCGATGGCATGATCAGCGCGATGGGACTTTCCCGCGCGAAGGTCTACATCGCCAATGTGCTGAAGACGCGACCTCCTGGGAACCGAACGCCGCTTGCGCAGGAGGTCGAGCGCTGCGGGCCGTATCTCCTCGCACAGCTGGCCATCATCCGGCCGCGCGCGATCGTGACGCTCGGCGGACCTGCGTCCAAGCTGCTGCTCTCGACCGAACTTGGAATCACGAGGCTCCGCGGCGTCGCGAGCAAGGTCACGCTCGGCACGGCGGCTGGCGCCCCGTTCGAGGTCCCAGTCATGCCGACATTCCATCCTGCGTACCTGCTGCGGAACTACACGCCTGAAGTGCGGGCGCAGGTGTGGAGCGATCTGCTTCAGGTGCTCGACCTGCTCGGACTTCCGCGCCCGGCGCGGAAGCGGGCGGGGGAGTCGGCCGAGTGAAGAGACCGGGAAGAGGCAGTGATGAGGCAGTGATGAGACAGCGACGAGACTGTGATGAGACTGTGATGAGACTGTGATGAGACTGTGATGGCACGAGGCGAGTGAGGCCGTGTGCGCGGTCCGCCGCCACGGTCGCGGAGGCGCGAGCAGACTCTTGCCCGCGCGCCGCTAGGGAACGCGCATGATGAGGGTCACGGGTCCATCGTTGAGGATGTCGACCTCCATCTCTGTGCGGAACCTTCCCGTGGCAACTTCAAGGCCCATGGCCCGAACGGCCGCGACCACGGCGTCGAAGAGCGGTTCCGCCGTCTCCGGTCTTGCCGCGCGCGTGAAGCTCGGTCGGTTGCCGCCCGCGCACTCGCCCGCAAGCGTGAACTGGCTGATGAGAAGCACGGAGCCGCCTGCATCCTGGACGGAGCGGTTCATCTTTCCCTCCGCGTCCTCGAAGACCCGAAGCTTCGCGATCTTCTCGCCCAGCTTGCGCGCGTGATCCGCGGAGTCGCCGACCTCGACGCCCACGAGAACGACAAGGCCCCCGAGCGAGCCAAGCGCGCCGACCGTCCGGCCTTCGACGCGGACCTCGCCGCGGGAACAGCGCTGCACGACTGCAATCATGGCGCGGACGCAGCTCCGCGTGTGCTTGGGGCTCTGCGAGAAGTCCTGCGCCAGGTCATGGGGCGTTTCGGGTGGGATGACAGCCGACAGGCCCGATCAGCCGAGGAAGACCATCGACGCGCCCGAGACAAGCGCATTGCCCTGCTCGTCGACGGCCTGCCTGTAGTCGACGAGCTCGACCGCCGAGGGCTTCGCGAGCCGCGACGCGGCGACGAGAGCGCCGACCGAGGTCCAGCGCGTCGGGTTCCGAAGCTCGCGCATCTGCGCGACGAGAGAACCCGCATCGGCGATGTACGACTTCATCATGGCGCGGTCGTGCGACTCGACCTCGCGGCGCCGCTGGTCGCTCACCGTCGCAGGCTCGCCAAACGCGGGCCCAGCGTGCGAGAGATCGGCGCTTGCGATGAAGAGCGTGTTTCCGCCAGCGGCGGCGAGCGCTGCGCCGAGGACCTCAACGAACTCGTCGAAGCCCATGCGGGCGCCGTCGTCCACGAAGAGCCCCGCATTCGGGTCAGGAATCAGCGCTGCGACGACGGGCACGTCGCCGAAGAGATGCTGGATCCACGGAAGCTGCAGCTGGATCGAGTGCTCGGGCAGGAGATCAAGCACATCCTTGAACAGCTTCTCACCTGTCGCGGCGCGCAGCCGCGCGACGATGTCGCCGTCGATGCGCACGCGCCCGAGCGGCGTGTCGAAGCCGAGGTCGGAGACGACCACGCCGTCTCCGAGTCCGAAGTGATTGCTGCCGAGGATGACCACGCGGTCGGGCTTCGGCCGCTTGGCGACGGTGCGGTAGCTCGCGGCGTAGATCGGGTGGCCGCGCGCGTAGTCAAGGTGGCAGGCGACGAGGCCTGTGATGGGCTCGTCGATCTCCGCGTCCTCCGCTTCGTCGATCCACTTCTCGAGCTGCGTGCGGATGGCGGCGGCATCCTCGCCGAGCATCCGCGTCACGCCGATGGGGAAGGCGCCTGCAGCCGCGAGCTCCTGCCTCTTCTTCTCCTCGAGCGCCTCGCAGGTCGGGCCCCAGATCAGGCCGAACTCGTCAAGCTTGGCCACGAGTTCCTGCAGAGGCTTGGGATCCGTCGCCTTGATGGTGGCCACGATCTCGTCGAGCGTGCGCTCGCCGTTGAAGAGCTGCATCACTTGGAAGGCGGGCGGGGGAACCACCATCATCTGCCCCTGAAGCATCAGGGGGTCCTGAAGTCCGAGAAACAGCTGGTTGTCCTTCTGGAGCGGCACGGGATGGATGCGGCGGAGCGCGGGGCGCTGAAGGTGCTCGGGAAGGGTGCTGCTCGGCGTGGGGAGTGACATGGAGTATCTCTCGAAAGGCGCACAAATGAGCTCGCGGGGCGGCTCTCGGCGCGGACGGGCCTCGGTAGCCCTCTCGCGCCTTCCCACACGCAGAATGCGGGAGGGCGAGTGTATCCGCGGGCAGGGTTGTCGGCGGCTGCTGGTGGTGAAGTGACGGTTAGAATCGGAAACTTGGCAACGCGGCCCAAAGGGGCGCTGTATGCCGTCCGATACACCCTGCTCTGCAGAGAGGGCTGTACCGTGGTCTCCTGCATGGCGCGTGCCGTGCTCGTAACTTGCGGGCGGTCGAGGCAAAGCCTCGCGAGCCGAAGCAGGGCGCCGTGGGCTGTGTGAAGCGCGTCGCGGACTGAGTGAACCGATCCCTATCTGTCTGCAATCACGAAGGACCATCACCATGAGATTCGACCGTTCGTTGCTTGGCTTCCGCACCGCTGCGCTCGCGGCGTCGTGCCTCACCCTCTCGTTCGCGGCCCCTGCGCTTGCCGGAGCGGCAAACACGCAGGACAAGCCCGCCGCTCCCACGAAGCCCGCAGCGGCGGAGCAGCCCGCCAAGCAGGCCCCGCCGGCGAAGCCGGCGCAGCGCCCGACCAACACGGTTCCCGCCCGCGGGGCTGCGACGGGCACGGCGGCCGCGCCCGCCGTCGCGGATGACGCAAAGCTCCAGTCGGACACCGCCGCAAAGGCTCCGTCGCCAAGCCTCGCGCCGACGCAGGGCGCTGCGGGCCGCGCGGGCGCCGCGCCTGCGCAGACCTTCGACCCGAACTCGCCGCCGGCGGTCGAGTTCGATCCGCCGATCGCGGACATGGGCGAGATGATCGCAGGCGTCGCTGAGACGATGACCGTGAAGATCCGCAACATCTCCAAGGATCCGATCCGCATCACCAAGGCCATCGCGAACTGCGGCTGCACGACCCCCAACTGGCCGAAGGATCCGATCGCGCCAGGCGCCACGGGTGACATCGAGGTCTCGATGAAGCCAGGCGAGAAGGCCGGCATCCGCATGAGCAAGCAGGTGACCTTCCAGTTCGAGAACCATCCGCCCGCGACGCTCAAGGTCGAGGGTGATGTCATCGCCTTTGTCACGATCGCGCCCGACATGCTGAACGAGCCCGCGGAGGGCGCTTCGGCGGAGAAGACCGAGATCGTCCTCGAGTCGACCGACGGCGCGGCCTTCCTCGTCACCTCCGTGGCTCCGCCCGTCATCAAGAATCTCCCGACCGAGGCCGCGCAGCGTCATGTCCTCGAGTTCGACTGGGCCACCTGGCGCGAGACGGGCCGGCAGATGCGCGTGACCTTCAGCACCGACAACCCCAAGGCTGCCCGACTCACGACCGTGGTTCGTCGCGCGCTTGCGAAGGATGGACCGACGCCTCCGACGGCGCCGACGCGCGCCGCCGCGAACCTCGGCACGACCGAGCTCATCACCGCCGTCCGTGCGGGCGACCTCGACAAGATGAGCGCGCTCATCGCGGGTGGCGCGAACGTGAACGAAGTGGACAACGCGGGCAGCCGCACAGCGCTCTTCTGGGCCGCGAAGTCGGGCAACATGAAGGCCATGCAGATGCTTGTCGATGCAGGCGCGGACGCGAATCTCGTCCTTCGCGGCGGGCGCACGAGCATCTGGGCAGCGGTCGAGTTCGGCGTCGACGCGGTGCGCTTCCTTGCGGACCATGGCGGCGACCTCACGCGGCGCGACACCATGAACTCGACGCCGCTGCTGTGGGCGGCGGGCTTCGGCTCGGCCGACACCGTGCGGTACCTCCTCGAGAAGGGCGCCGACATCAAGGCCGTCGACGACAACGGCTGGTCCGCGCTCATCTGGGCTGCGGGCCTCGGCGAGCCACAGAGCGTGAAGGCGCTTCTCGATGCGGGCGCGGACCTGGGAGTTGCCGACAAGCAGACGGGCGACACCGCGCTCCTCCGCGCGGCGCGCACGGGCAAGGTCGAGAGCCTGAAGCTCATCGTAGACGCGAAGCCCGACCTCGCTGCCCGCAACAAGAACAACCAGACCGCGCTGCACCTCGCGGCGCAGAGCGGCGTTGCGGAGAAGGTTGCGATCCTCCTCGCCGCGGGCGTCGACCCCGCAGCGACGGATCTCCGCAACTGGACGGCGCTTGACCACGCGATGGCCCGCACGACGGGTGACAAGACGAAGCTGATCGAGCTCCTCAAGCCCGTCAGCCCCGCGCCGTCCGTCACGGAGTCGGGCAAGGCGAAGGACACGGCCGCCAAGCCCTGATCGGGCCTCTGGGCAGCGGAACACGACTCCACGCGACGGCGCGCCCGACTGGGCGCGCCGTCGTCCTTTGCCGAGGATCCTGCACTACACTCGCTCTTTCGTCTGCCTTCTCCCGTCCGCTAGATTGGAGTCTCCATGAGCACCATCGCCGCGTCCGAAGCGTTGTCGTCCTCCGCCTCGCCAGCACTCGATGCGCTGGTCACGCACCTTCAGGAGGCTTCGCTTCTCGCTTCCTCGAACTCGCTCCTCGACTGGGACCAGGAGACGACCATGCCCGCGGGCGGCCTCGAGTGGCGCGCGCGCCAGCAGGCGCTCCTCGCGCGCATCGTGCACGAGCGGGTCAGTTCGCTCGAGCGGAGGGACCTGATCGAAGCCGTCGAGTCCGACGCGACGGCGATGGCGGACGGTTCCGTCGCGGCCCTCGTTCGGGAGGCGCGTCGCGACCACGAGAAGGCGACGAAGCTCCCGACCTCGCTTGTCGAGGAGATGGCAAAGACCTCGAGCATGGCGAAGCACGAGTGGGCGCTCGCGCGAGAGAAGAGCGACTTCCGTCGATTCGCGCCGTGGCTCGAGAAGCTCGCCGGGCTCCTCCGCGCGCAGGCCGACTGCTATGGATTCGCCGAAGGCGGCGAGCGCTGGGACGCGCTTGCGGACCTCTATGAACCGGGCTGCACAGCGAGGAGCGTGTCGGCCGTGTTCGATCCGCTGCGCCCGCGGCTGCAGCGACTCGTCGCCGACCTGACGGCGTCGGGCGTGCGGCCGCCGTCGGGCTTCAACGACTTCGCGGTCGCGATCCCCGAGCAGGAGGCGCTCTCGCGCTTCGTCGCCGAGCGGATCGGCTTCGACTTCAACCGCGGCCGGCTCGACCGCTCGACGCACCCGTTCTGCTCGGGCACGCACTGCAACGATGTGCGCCTGACCACGCGCTACAACGAGCGCTGCGTCAACGATGCGCTCGGATCGACCATGCACGAGGCGGGCCACGGCATCTACGAGCAGGGGCTTCCGTTCGCGCGCGTGGGCACGCCGATCGGCGAGTCCGTGTCGCTCGGCATCCACGAGAGCCAGAGCCGGATGTGGGAGAACCAGGTCGGCCGCAGCCGCGCGTTCTGGGCCTGGCTCCACCGCGAGCTTCCCCGCATCATCGGCGCGGACAGCGCGCGCTTCTCGCTCGACGAGCTCTACGGCGCCGCGAATGTGGTCGAGCCGGGCTTCATCCGCGTCGAGAGCGACGAGGCCACCTACAACCTGCACATCATGGTTCGGTTCGAGATCGAGCGCGCCGTCATCGGCGGCAGCCTCGAGGTCGCGGGCATTCCGAGCGCGTGGAACCGGCTCTACAAGGAGTACCTTGGCCTCGAGGTCCCCGACGACCGACGGGGCTGCCTGCAGGACATCCACTGGTCGATGGGCGCGATGGGCTACTTCCCGACCTACACCCTCGGCAATCTCTATGCCTCGCAGTTCTTCGAGGCGGCGTGCGCCGAGATCCCGGGCCTCGTCGAGGGCTTCGCGCGCGGCGAGTTTGCGCCGCTCAAGGCGTGGCTCAACTCGAACATCCATGCGCACGGTCGCCGCTTCACGCCATCTGAACTCGTCGAACGCGTGACGGGGAAGCCGCTCTCGGCCGAGCCGCTGATGCGGCACCTCGAAGGGAAGCTCCGGCCTCTTTACGGCATGTGAGGGGCGTGCGGCGGGCCTTTCGGCGGCGAGGAGGAATCCTGCCGCGGTTCTTGCTACACTTGTGATCTTTCCCCATTTTCGGGGTGATTTCACATGGCCGACCCCACGCTCCGCAACATCGCCATCATCGCCCATGTCGACCATGGGAAGACCACCCTCGTCGACGCAATGCTCTCGCAGTCGGGAGTCGTGTCGCTCGGCGACGGCGGAGAGGTCTGCGTCATGGACTCGAACCCGCTCGAGCGCGAGCGCGGGATCACGATCCTCGCCAAGAACTGCGCCGTGACCTACACGATCCGCGAGGGCAAGCACCGCGGCGAGGTCTATCGCGTCAACATCCTCGACACGCCGGGCCACGCCGACTTCGGCGGCGAGGTCGAGCGCGTGCTGCGCATGGCGGACGGTTGCCTTCTCCTCGTCGATGCGCTCGAGGGCCCGATGCCGCAGACGCGCTTCGTCCTCTCGAAGGCGCTCGAGCTCGGCCTGAAGCCGATCGTCGTCATCAACAAGTGCGACAAGCCCGAGGCGCGCGTGCAGGGAGTCGTGAACGAGGTGTTCGATCTCCTGGTCGACCTCGGCGCCGACGACCACGCGCTCGACTTCCCGATCATCTATGCGTCGGGCCGCAACGGCTGGGCAGCGCGCGACATCAATACGCGCGACAAGGGCGTCGACGAACTCTTCCAGGAGATCGTCGAGCGCGTCCCGCCGCCGAATGCCGACGAGAGCGCGCCGCTGCAGATGCTCGTCACGAACCTCGCGTGGAGCGACTACGTGGGCCGCATCGCCATCGGCCGCGTCTATGCGGGCGTCCTCAAGGGCGGCTCGCAGGTCTCCATCTGCTGCGCCGACGGCAGCGTGCGCAAGGCGCGCGTGCTGAAGGTGAACCGCTTCGAGGGGCTTGCGAGGCGCGAGGCCGAGGAGATCAGGGCAGGGGACCTCTGCGCCGTGGAGGGGCTCGGCAAGATCGACATCGGCGACACGATCTGCGACCCCGACAACCCGCAGCCGATGGCGCGCGTTAAGGTTGACGAGCCCACGCTGCACATGGTGTTCCGCATCAACGACGGTCCGTTCGGCGGCAAGGAAGGCAAGTTCGTCACCAGCCGCCAGATCTCGGAGCGGCTCGACCGCGAGCTCGAGACGAACGTCGCGCTGCGCGTTTCGCCTGGCGAAAGCGCCGACGAGTTCCATGTGTCGGGCCGCGGCCTGCTGCATCTCGGCGTCCTGCTCGAGAACATGCGCCGCGAGGGCTTCGAGCTCACCGTCGGCAAGCCAGAGGTGATCGAGCGCGAGATCGACGGCGTCCGCTGCGAGCCCTACGAGCGCCTCTCGCTCGATGTGGGACCCGACGGGCTCGGCGGCTCGCTCGAGCTGCTTGGCTCGCGCGGCGCGGAGATCCACAAGATGGAGGAGCGCGCGGGACGCATGCATGTCGAGGCGGAGATCCCGGCCCGCGGCCTCATCGGCCTGCGGACGAGGATCCTCAACGCCTCTGGCGGCGAGGCGGTCATGCACCACACCTTCTCGGGGTACAAGCCGCTGCGCGGCACCGAGCAGAAGCGGAAGAACGGCGTGATGATGTCGCTCGAGACCGGGCGCGTGACGGCCTACGCCGTCGAGGGCCTTGCGGACCGTGGCGTCATGTGCGTGCGGCCGGGCGACCAGGTCTACGCGGGACAGATCGTGGGCGAGCACAACCGCGACAACGACCTCGTCATCAACATCACGCGCATGAAGCCGCTCACGAACTTCCGCGAGACGAGCAAGGACCAGACCGTCGTCCTGCGCGGCGCCCGCGACTACTCGCTCGAGGCAGCGCTTGAGTACATCGAGAACGACGAGCTCGTGGAGATCACGCCGAGCTCGATCCGCATGCGGAAGAAGATCCTCGACGAGAGCGCGCGCAGGCGGGCCGAGCGCGCCGAGCGCGACCGCATGGCTGCGTCCGAAGCCTGACGGGAGCCCGGAAGTCGCGCTCGTCGGCGAACGCCCCACGGCGCGGCGCCGTTTCGCTACATTCCTGCGCGCCCATGGCAATCTTCGTGCAGAAGTTCGGAGGCACCTCGGTCGGCGATCCCGCGCGGATCGCCCGATGTGCCGCACGCATCAAGGAGCGCCGCGACGAGGGGCATGGCGTGGTCGTCGTCGTGAGCGCGATGGGGCACACGACGGACGAACTCATCGAGCTCGCGGGGCGCGTCTCTCGGTCGCCGTCGCGGCGCGAGCTTGACATGCTGATGGCGACGGGAGAGCAGGTGTCGGTCGCGCTCGTGGCGATGGCGCTCGAGTCGATCGGCGTGCCCGCGACGAGCCTTACGGGCGGGCAGGTCGGGATCACGACCGATGGCGCCTATGGCCGCGCCCGCGTCACGGGCGTCTCCCGCGCGCGGCTCGACGAGGAGCTCGGCCTTGGCCGCGTGCCCGTCGTCTGCGGATTCCAAGGGGTTTCGGGGTCGGGCGAGATCACGACGCTCGGGCGCGGCGGCTCGGACACGACCGCGGTCGCGCTCGCAAGCGCGCTCAAGGTCGCGGAGACGGGCGGCGTCTGCGAGATCTTCACGGATGTCGACGGCGTGTACACGGCCGATCCGCGCCTGGTGCCCACCGCGTCGCGGCTCACGCGGATCAGCTACGAGGAAATGCTTGAGCTCGCGCTGCTCGGCGCGCAGGTCATGCATCCGCGGGCCGTTCTCTTCGGCGAGCGATACGGTGTTCCGATCCATGTCCGACACAGCCAGCGGCCCGACGAGGGCACGCTCATCACGCGGGAGACACCAGAGATGGAAGATGTGATGGTGGTGGGGGCGGCGCTCAAGCCTGATCTCGGGCGCGTCAGCCTGCGGCGGATTCCCAACAACCCAGGCGTGCAGGGCATGCTCTTCGAGGCGGTGGCGAAGGCAGGCATTCTCGTCGACGACATCGTGCAGACGGAGTTCGGCGAGATCGCGTCGATCTCGTTCACCGTCGATCATGGCGATCTTGCGGATGTCAAGATCGCCGCGTCGCAGGTGCTCGACCGCGTCGGAACGGGCGAGCTCGCGATCGAGATCGGGCTTGCGAAGATCTCCGTCGTAGGCACGGGCATGAAGAGCCATGTCGGTGTCGCGAGCAGGATGTTCACGGCGCTCGGCGCCGCGGGCATCGCCATCCACAACATCACGACGAGCGAGATCAAGATCTCGTGCATCGTGTCGAAGCAGGATGCGCAGCGCGCGCTCGGAATCGCGCACGAGGCGTTCGGGCTCGACAGGCTCGGCGCGCTGCAGGCGGCCTCGACGGCTGGGTGAGCCGCGACGCGCATCAGCCGGCTGCGACCGGAGCCTCAAGCGGCATAATGTTCAACCTTTAGGTATCGGATGACATCTACGGCGCAGGGGTGTCGCGCGGGAACTGGGAGAGAACGCGCGAGATCGCCTTGTAGAGTTCGGGCGCCCAGGCTTGCGCCGTCTCGTCGAGCGACTCGGCGTCGGGCGCGGCTCGGATGCGCAGATCCCACGGCGCGATCACGACCCTGACGGCATCGGCACCCGTGTCGGCGACAAGCGTGAACAGGTCCTCGATCGGCTCGTCGCCCATGGCGAGGCACCCGACCGACTGGTCGCGGCCGTGGATCATGATGTCGCCGCCGAGGGGAACGCGTTGGTCGGTGCGTCCGTCGCGGCTCGCCATGGAGCGGTCGAACTCGTTCGGGTAGTCGAGCCTGAGGGCGGCGTGGAAGAGGCTGTTCGGGTGGAGGCTCTCGACGCGGTAGATGCCCTCGGGAACCTGCTGGTCGCCTTCGCGTAGCTTCGGGCCCACGACGCCGCTCGCGGCCTCGATCGGGAACGCAGCGACGCGGCGCCAGGACGCGCCTGCGTCGCCGGCGGGCGCGCGAGCCAGAGATTGCTGAGCCTCCGACGCTCGATCCTCGGACGCTCGATCCTCGGACGCTCGATCCTCGGGCACATACACCTCGAGCACACGCTCTTCCTTCAGCGCAACGAATGCGAGCTCGGCGGGCGGATAGGCGGCGCCGATCGCGGAGAACCTCGCCCGCCAGCGTTCGCGCGCTGGCGCGCCGAACTCCGCCAGCCGATCCTCGACGGTCTTCACGGGTCGGCCGAGCTGAGCGAGCGAGCCGACGAGCGCGTGTCCCATCGGGGTCAGCGCGAGGAAGAGAACGAGCAGGACCCCGGGCAGGAAGATCGAGATTGCAAAGGGCCAGAGCGTCGCCCGAGACAACGCAGCGGGAACGGCGTCGCGCTCGCGGCGAGGGTCGAACGCACGGTCGTCGTCGCGGGCGGGGTCTCGGCTCGGGTCAGATCGCATCGCGACTCCACTTAACAGAATACATATTATCAGACTTTCGATTCAGGGAAGACCGCGGAGAGGGGCTTCGCTCCGATTGCGACTGCGAGACATCCTTGGCCAAGCCGTCCGCCCGCACCCAACGGAAATCGGCGTTTCCACGAACACGCGATGAATCGTCACGCGGCCGCGCGGGCATCCTCCTGTGCTCAGCCACCGCCGCACTACGATCGCGCCCCATGGCGAAGCGAGCAGACAAGCGGCCCGGGTCGACGAGCTCATCCGATCGAGCGGGCGCGCGAACGCCCGACCGCGTGGCTGCCTCGGGCCACTCGAGGACCGACGCCAAGACTGACGCGAGGACCGACACGAAGACCGACGCGAAGTCCGACCCGCAGGCGATCGGCGGCGAGGTCGAGCGGACCCCCGCCATCGCCGCATTTGTTCCACTTTGTGCCGTGTTTCGACGATTCCTGAAGAGCAGGGACCTCAAGTACACCCAGGAGCGCGCCGATGTCCTCGACGCGATCATCGCCCGCGACGGCGCGTTCGAGGCCGAGGAACTGCTGCTTGACCTCAGGGCGCGCGGCCACGATGTCTCGAAGGCGACCGTCTATCGCACGATCCGCCTGCTTCTCGATGCGGGGATCATCACGCAGTCGCTCTTCGACGCCAAGCAGTCGCACTACGAGCTGATCTACGGGCGCGAGCCGCGCGACTTCATGGTGTGCATGAAGACGGGCCGCCGCATCGAGTTCCGCAGCAACGAGCTCACGGAGCTCCGCAACAGGATCTGCACGGAGCTCGGCTGGAAGCCCGTCGGGCATCGCTTTCAGATCTTCGCGATCGCGCCGTGACGGCGTCGGTCACCTGAATGACGATGGCGGCCGTGCGCGGAGCGGCGCTCAGGACTCGTCGACCTCCGGCTCGCTCGAGCCGGCGATCCGATGACGCATGAGGAGCCAGTCGCCGAGATCGGCGAGGCGGCACCGTCGCGAGCAGAACGGCCGCTCCGCGCGGTCTGCGGGTTTGCCCGAGCTCTCCGCGTCGAGCGGCGCGCCGCAGGTCGGGCACGATGGCGGCGCGATGCGCGGCGCCCGCACGAGGATCGCGAGTCCCTCCGCGAGGCGACGCGATTCTGCGCGCGGGAGTCCGACCTCCGACACGGTCGCGACACGGCCTGGTTCTGCACCGTCCTCGATCGGCTCGGCGTGTTCGATCGCGACGAGCACCGCACGCGGCGGAAGCGCCTCGCGGATCCGCTCAGGCCACTCGATGGCGATGATCGCGTCGGACGCGAGCAGCTCGTCGAAGCCGATCGAAGGAAGGTCGTCCGGAGCGAGGCGCCACGCATCGATGTGGACAAGCGGTCGCGCGCCGCCCGCGTGGTCCATGCGGATCGTGAAGGTCGGGCTCGACACGGCGCGCGGGTCCGAGCCGACGCCATGGGCGAGCCCGCGCACGAGCGTGGTCTTGCCCGCGCCGAGCGAACCCGAGAGGAGAAGGAGCGGCGCCCCGCGTGATCGCGGTTCGCCCGCCGACGCGAGGATGTCGCCGAGCACCTCGCCGAACTGCTCCATGGACTCCGCGTCGCGAAGATGGAAGGAGAGCGGGAGCTGCTCCGGCTGCAGGGGCCCGTGGCCCGAGGCGGAGTTCATGGGTCCCCCCCGTCGCTCTCGTGCTCGAAACCCGCGTGGGTCGCGTCGAGCCATGCGTCTCCGTCGCGGACGCGCACGGACGGCGCGCCTCGAACGACCGACCCGATGCGCGTGATGGCGACGCCTGCGAGAACCGCGGGAACCTCCGCGCCCTCGCGCACCGTGAACGCGAGCTCGTAGTCCTCGCCTTGTGCGATGCCCGCGCGCGGGGCGATGCCGGCCGAGATCGGCACGCGGTCGAGCTCGATCTCGATGCCGGCGCCCGAGCGCGCCGCGATGTGACCGAGATCGCGGCCGAGGCCGTCGCTGATGTCGATCATGGCGCCGAGCGCGTCGCCGAGGATGTCGTCGAGCGCGTGGGCGACCGCGAGGCGCGGCGTGAAGTCGAGGTGCCGTCCTCCTCCGTCCGCGCTCCAGGCGCCGCCGATCGTGCCTGTGACGAACACCGCGTCGCCGACGCGCGCGTTGCCGCGAAGCGCGTAGCGCGCGTCTGGGCGCCTCGGAACGGCGATGATCGCGACGGTCGCCTCGAGCGGCGCGCACGGATCGGGGCTCGAGGTGCGCGCTATGTCGCCGCCCACAAGCGGCGCGCCCCATGCGGCGCCCGTGTCGCGAAGGCCTTCGTAGAGGCGCCACGCGCGCGCCTCGTCGATTCCGCGCGGAAGAACCGCTGTGGCCACGATCGCCACGGGTCTCGCATTCGCCATCGCGGCCACGTCGCTGATGTTCCTCAGCACCGCCTTGCGTCCGATGACATACGGGTCGCATCCCCACGGAGCGTGCCTGCCCTCGATGACGCCGTCCGCGGCGATCAGGATCTCGTTGCCGGCGCCGATCTCGACCACGGCCATGTCGTCGCCGGGCGGCACCGTCACCGACCTCGGCAGCAGGTCGTTCGACGCGAACACACGCGAGAGGAAGTCGAACTCGCGCATTCGGGCCTTCACCAGAGGAGCCGCACGAGGATCTGCGTCGCGGCGAGCGCGTAGAGCCCTGCGACAAGATCGTCGATCAGGATTCCCAGCCCGCCTTCGAGACGCTGCCATCCGCGGGCGGGCGGAGGCTTCAGGATGTCGAAGAGCCTGAATGAGAGAAACGCGATGGCGCCCGTTGCAAGAATCTTGACGGTGTCGAGCCCCGCCCACGGAAGCCACATCAGGGCGAGCGACTGCCCTGCGATCTCGTCCGCAACCACTGTCCCAGGATCCTTCTTGCCGTATCGCTTCTCGGCGAACGACCCCCACGCGATGCAGCCGACGCCGAAGACGAGGCCGAGGGCCGCCACCGCCATGTCGATGAGCCGCGCGTCGGCGCCGCCGAAGGCGAGCGCGACCGCGAGGACGACGGGCGGGAGCGAACCCCAGGTTCCCGGGGCGGGGCGCAGCTTGCCGAGCCCCATGCCTGTGACGACCCAGTCGGCGAGCCCTGTTCCGCGAGGCGAACTGGTCATGGCCGCCCTCCCGATGCCGACCCGACTGCCCGAGACTCTCGGGGCACGGCGAGCGCGCGGTGGATGTAGGTGAGGGAACTCAGGACCGTGAGGACGACCGTCGCGTAGGTCGACCAGTCGCGTGCAAAGACCTGCCAGGCGGGCGGTTCGGCCTGCGTGCCGACGAAGACGCACGCGCCCACGCAGAACGACTGGACGAACATCTTGATCTTGCCCGACCAGTCTGCGGGAAACGCGACCCCGCGCGACTCGACGAACGACCGAAGCCCGGTCACGAGGAGCTCGCGCAGAAGGATGACGACCACCATCCATGCGGCGATTCCCGAGCCGACCATGCCGCCCTCGACGGGCGCGAAGAGCGGCGAGGCGAGGTAGATGAAGCCGCCGAGCACCAGCATCTTGTCGACGAGCGGATCCATGACGCGCCCGAAGGCCGTCACGGTGTTCCAGCGACGGGCAAGGTAGCCATCGACGATGTCGCTCAGCGCCGCGACCGCGAAGACGCCCATCCCCCAGGCGCCGAGGCGCGCCGTCTCCTCCGCGGGCGCGGAGCGGTCGAGCCGCTCGAGGAGCACGAAGAACAGGACCGCGAGCCCGAGGCGGGCCAAGGTGATCGCGTTTGGGAGGGTCCGTTGGATGGACGCCTGCATCGGAACGGGATCGTACAGACCCCCCTCCCCGAAGGTCGTCCGCTTGGTTGCGGGAAATCGGAGCGAGCCATACATTCCACGCTTCGACCTCGCGGGCGGACGCCCTCGAGGCTGGCCCGTTGGCGCGATGCGGCGCAGCGGTGCGCCCGAGAACATCAGAGAACACGGCATGGATCGCCTCTTCCTCAACCAACTCCCTCCCGTGCCTGACCTTCTTTCTGCCCTCTGGCCGGCGGCGTCTTCGCTGCTGGCCGAGTCCGCGTCCACAGCCGGCCCCGTCTCCCCCGCGCTTGTCCTGACGATCGCCTCGGCGATCAGCGCCATCGGACTGGCGCTGCTCCTGCGGCCCGGTCCGCGCGGGGTTCGCCTTGCGGGGACCGTCGGCGGCCTCGCGGGCTTCTCGATCCTCGTGGTCGAGGTCTTGAAGCGCGCGGGCGAAGGCGATGGCGGCGTGCCGCCCGTCTTTCCGGTCGTCTTCGGCGCGATCGCGCTCTTCGGCGCGGTTCGGATGATCACGCATGCGCGGCCCGTCTTCGCGGCGCTCTACTTCATCCTCGTCGTCATCGCGACGGCGGCCATGTTCCTGCTCCTCGGCGCAGAGTTCATGGCCTTCGCGCTCATCATCGTGTACGCGGGCGCGATCCTGATCACCTACATGTTCGTGCTCATGCTCGCGCAGCAGTCGCCGAGCGGGGAGCAAGGCGCCGCGTGGTACGACCGCGTTCCGCGCGAGGCGGGCTCCGCCGTCATCATCGGCTTCGTCATGCTCGCGTCGCTCTCAGAGGCGTACTTCTCGCAGGGCTCGCAGCGCTTCCGCGACGACATCGCCGCGCGCGCCGAGGAAGAGGGCGCGCTTGCAGCGTGGCGGCGGCTCGATGCGATGCCGAAGCTCATGCTCGAGACCGCGCAGGCCGCTGCGAACCAGGCATGGAGGAGCGCGCCCGAGGCAGAGCGCTCCGCAGAGAAGCCCGCCATCGCGTCGCTCGTACGCGACGCGCGCGGCTCCTCGCTCCGCTCCGAGCGCTCGGGGCTCGAGGACGGGATCTCCGTCGAGGTGCAGTTTGCGGACGGCTCGATGGGCCTTGTCTTGCTGCCCGACTCGATGCGGCCAGACAACAGCAGGCAGATCGGCGTCGACCTCGTCTCGCGCTACCCCGCGGGCCTCGAGATCGCAGGCGTCGTCCTGCTCATGGCGCTCTTCGGCGCCGTGATCCTCGCGCGCAAGCAGATCGAGCTCGGTGAAGACGAGCGCCGTGAACTCGCGGGCATGCGGCGACTCACGGTCGATGGCGAACCCGGCGGCGCGGGAGGTGCGCGATGAACTCGATGATTGCGATGCACGACGCGATTCCCGCACTGTCCCCGACCGTCCTGCTCGGCTCGACCGATGCGGCGCACGTGAACATGGCGCTCCTGATGAGCGCGATCCTCTTCGCCTGCGGGCTCGTCGGCTTCCTGAGCCGACGCAACATGATCATCATGTTCCTCTGCACCGAGTTGATGTTCCAGGCCGCGGCGCTCGCGATGATCGCCTTCGGCAAGGTGCACCAGGACATCTCTGGGCAGGTCTTCGTGATCTTCATCCTCACGGTCGCCGCAGCCGAGGCCGCCCTGGCGCTCGGCCTGATCGTGCTCCTCTACCGCCGCCGCGAGACGCTCGACTCCGAGGCGTGGAGCGAGCTGAAGGAAGCCTGACCCGCGCGACGCACGCGACCTCCCGAGACGAATCACGGTATCCGACATGCACGAACTCGCACGGTCCCTCACCCAGTCGTTCCCGACGCTTCTCGGCGCAGACGAGCCAGCCTCGATCGCGCGCGCCATCGAGGGCGCGGACCTCGGCTGGGCAGGCCTCATCCTGATCTTCCCCGCCGTCTCCGCGATCCTCTGCGGCCTCTGCGCCATCCTCAAGGTCAAGGGCAAGCTGCCCGGAGCCATCACGGCGGTCTCGCTGCTCGCGGCGTTCGTGGTGACCTTCCTCCTCTACTGGAATTGCCCGACGGACGCGCCGCGCACGATCCACCTCTTCGACTGGATCTCGTTCGACTGGCTCACGGGTCCTGGCGCAGAGCCGTCCGCATGGCGTGCCTTCTCCGCGCCGTTTGCCCTGTACATCGACTCGCTGACGCTCCTTTGGATGCTCTTCGTCACGGGACTCGGCACGCTGATCGCGATCTACGCCACCGAGTACATGGAAGGCGACGTGGGCAAGGGCTACGCGCGCTTCTTCGGCTCCGTGAGCATCTTCCTCTTCGCGATGGGATCGCTCGTCATGGGCGGGAACCTGATCCTGCTCTACCTCGGCTGGGAAGGCGTCGGCCTCGCGAGCTACCTGCTGATCGGCTACCACTATTCGAAGCCGAGCGCCGTCGCAGCGGCGAAGAAGGCGTTCATCATGAACAGGATCGGAGACCTCGGGCTTGCGCTCGCGATCTTCCTGATCTGGTGGAACTACGACACCGTCAGCTACGACGCGCTGTTCGCGGCGGTCGCCGCCGAACCCGCCGCGGGCGCGAGCGAGTGGTCGAAGGCCGCCATCCCGTTCTGCCTCATGCTCGGCGCGTTCGGTAAGAGCGCGCAGATCCCGCTGTATGTGTGGCTTCCCGACGCGATGGAGGGCCCGACGCCGGTGTCGGCGCTCATCCACGCGGCGACCATGGTCACTGCCGGCCTCTACCTGATCGCGCGGCTCTTCCCGCTCTTCGAGCTGCATCCCCTGGCGCTCCCGACGGTCGCGTGGATCGGCTGCGCCACAGCGCTCCTCGCTGCCACGATCGGCATGGCCCAGTACGACATCAAGCGCGTGATGGCGTACTCGACAGTCTCGCAGCTCGGCTACATGTTCCTTGGTCTCGGCGTCGGCACGACCTTCGGCGCGGTCTATCACGTGTTCACGCACGCGTTCTTCAAGGCGCTGCTCTTCCTTTGCTGCGGCGCGATCATGCACGGCATGGCCGGCCAGCTCGATCTCCGCAAGATGTCGGGCCTTCGCAATGTGCCCGGCTTCCGCATCATCAGCTGGACCTTCTTGGTGGGCTGCCTCTGCCTCGCGGGCTTCCCCTTCACGGCAGGATTCTTCTCGAAGGACTCGATCATCGCGGAGGCGTTCGTGAGCGATGTTCCGGGCGCGTCCGCGCTCGGATTCCTTGCGCTCTTCACGGCGTTCCTCACGGCCTACTACACCTTCCGCGTGTGGTTCCGCGTGTGCGGCGGGCCTGTGAAGTACGAGCCGGGCGACGAGATCCACGGCCATGGCGACGACGATCATGGCCATGATCACGGTCATGATCACGGTCATGATCACGGTCATGGGCAGGCGCACGGTCATGGGCACGGTCACGGGCACGGTCACAGTCACGGTCATGGCGAATGGCACCCGCACGGCCCTCGGCTTGCGATCAATGGCGTGCTGCTCCTGATTTGCGTCGGCGCGCTGCTCGCAGCGGTTCCGTCCTATCTGCAGATGTCGGGCCAGCCGAACTGGGTGCAGACGATGGTCACGAACTCCTCGGCCATCGCGGGCGCAAGCGGCCACCATGGTGCGGATGGTTCGCACGCGCTCAGCTTCACGGGCATCGAGGATGTCCACAAGGCCACGAGCGTCGTCGCGAGCGTCGTCGGCGTCGGCGGCATTCTCGTGGCGCTCTTCTTCCACCTTCTGAATCGCGGCGCGGCCGATCGCCTTCGTGCGGCGCTCCTCTCGAACGGGCTCACGCGGTGGCTGCCGCTCCTCATGGAGAACAAGTGGTATGTCGACGAGGCCTACCACATCGTCGTCCGCGCGCCTGCCCGCGGCATCGGGCATCTGCTCTATCTCATCGACAAGCTCTTCATCGACGGATTCGTGGTGAACGGCGCCGCGCGCGTGCCCGCCGAGGTCGGCCGGCTCTTCCAGCCGCTCTACAACGGTGCGCTGCAGGGCTATGCGGCCACGATGGCGGGCGGCGTCGCCTTGATCGCAGCATGGATCTTCTGGGTCTGGCTCTCCGGCGGTTGACCCCGTCCGAACACCACCCACGGGCGATGCCCCTTCTCTGAAACCTTCCTCCCGCCAGATCTTCCCCACTGTCCTCGGAACGGACGATGCTCTCGACCTTGACCTACCTTCTCATCCTCGCCCCGCTCGTGGCGGCGGGCGTCGTCGCGCTTTCGCCCGCGCGGCTCGCCAAGTGGATCGCGACCTTCGGTTCGCTCGCGATCCTCGGCATCGCCGTGGCATTCGCGATCGGATTCCCGAACTGGGACGACGGCGGATTCGCTCCCGCGGGCGCGGGCATCGCGATCATGCCCTCGCTCGGCGTGACGCTCTCGCTCGGCACCGACAGCGTGGGGCTTCTCCTCATCCTGCTGACCGCGTTCCTCATGCCGCTCGCGATGATCGGCTCGTTCAGCGCCGTACGCGAGCGCGAACGCGAGTACTACGCGTGGTTCATGGTGCTTGAGGCGGCGATGCTCGGCGTGTTCCTCGCGCGCGACGCGATCGTGTTCTACACGGCCTACGAGTTCACGCTCGTGCCGATGTACTTCCTGATCGCGATCTACGGCGGTCCCGAGCGCCGCGCCGCGAGCGTGAAGTTCTTCCTCTACACCTTCCTCGGCTCGATGCTCACGCTGTCGGGCGTCATCTACATCGCGGCGCAGCGCATGCTCGAGACGGGCGCGTGGAGCTTCGACCTGATGCAGCTCGCCGAGTTCTCCTCGACGAAGCTCTCGAGCGGGGAGCAGTTCTGGATCTTCATCCTCCTCATGGCGGGTTTCGCGGTGAAGGTCCCGTTCTTCCCCGTCCACACCTGGCTTCCGCTCGCGCACGACCAGGCGCCGACGGCGGGCTCGGTCATCCTCGCAGGCACGCTGCTCAAGCTCGGAACCTACGGCGTCTACCGCATCGCGCTTCCGGCTGCGCCCGTGGGCGGCGTCGAGCTGAACCAGCTGATCGCGGTCCTCTGCGTGATCGGCATCGTGCACGCGGCGCTCATCTGCTGGGTCCAGCACGATGCCAAGAAGCTGATCGCCTACAGCTCGGTCAGCCACCTCGGCTTCTGCATGCTCGGCCTCTTCTCGCTGAACTCCCTCGGCGCGACGGGATCGGTCATGTACATGATCAACCACGGCCTCTCGACGGGCGCGCTCTTCCTCTGCATCGGCATGATCTACGAGCGCTACCACACGAAGGACATGGACCAGCTCGGCGGGCTCTTCAAGCGGATGCCCGTGTGGAGCTTCTTCATGGTGTTCTTCACGCTGGCAAGCCTGGGCCTTCCTGGCCTGAACGGCTTCATCGGCGAGTTCCTGTGCCTCATGGGCGCCTACACGGCCGAACCCGGCGCGGCGACGGGCTATCCAGGACTGCTCGGGCCGTGGTGGGCGCTGGTCGCCGGCCTCGGCCTGATCCTCGCGGCGATGTACCTCTTGATCATGCTCGGCAAGCTCGTCTGGGGGCCGCTCCGCGAGCCGAACGGACATGGCCACGGCCATGCGAGCGGCCACGGAGACTCGCACGGCGCCGATCATGGCCACGGCGCCGCACACGCATCCGAGCTTCCCGCCGACCTCAATGCGCGCGAGATCGGCATTCTCGTACCGCTCGCCGTGCTTTGCCTCGCCATCGGCTTCTATCCGAAGCCGATGCTCGAGGTGATCTCTCCGAGCGTCGACAAGGTGCTCGCGGCCTACCCGAAGCATGTCGAGCGCTATGTCCGCGAGGGCACCCTCCTCGACGGAGAGGACGCGGCCCCGCAAGGGATCGCGGCCTCCACGCCGAGCGTCCGCTGAGCGACTTCTCCCGACCCCCGACCGAACGAACCGAATCCCGATCCGATGGACACCATTCCCGCACACCTCCTCGCCGCAGCCCCCATGGCCGCGAAGCTCACGCTGATCGCGCCTGAGATCCTGCTCTTCGCAGGTTCGGTCGTGGTCGCGGTCCTTGGCCTCTCGCGCGCAACCGCCATGCGACGGGCCGTCCCGTTCGTGACGGCGCTCTTCCTCGCGGCGTCGATCGTCGTGACGGCGCTTGTCTACAGGTCGGGCGCCGTCGCCGAGAGCGGGCTCCTGCTGCCCGCGCTCGGTGGATACGCGAAGGCGCTGATCGCGGCGATCGCGATTCCGCTCGTGATGGTCGTGGGATCGTCGATCGACCGGAAGCTCGAGGAGGCCTTCGAGACGGGGCGTGCGCCGTTCGATCCGATCCGCACCATGCGGGGCGAGTACTTCGCCTTCTTCCTCCTGTCGATCGCGGGCACGATGCTCATCGCGAACGCGAGCGACTTGATCTGGCTCTTCCTCGCGCTCGAGCTTGCGAGCCTCCCCACCTATGTCATGGTCGCCGTGAGCCGTGGCACTCGCCGCGCCCAGGAGGCGGCCGTCAAGTACTTCTTCCTCGGCGCGCTCTCCGCGGCGACCTTCCTCTACGGATTCGCGCTTCTCTACGGCGCGACGGGAACGCTCGAGCTCGGCCCGATGCGCGACGCCCTCGCGCAGCAGGCGGCCGCTGGCGCGCTGCCGACGCTCGCGATCGTCGGCGGGGTCCTCGCGATCCTCGGCATCGCCTTCAAGCTGGCCGCCGTGCCGATGCACTTCTACGCGCCGGATGTCTACGAGGGCGCAGGTGCAGGCACGACCGCGTTCCTCGGCATCATGCCGAAGATCGCGGGAGTTCTCGCGCTCATGGTGCTCCTCTCGGTCTTCGGCTGGAGCGGTCACGGTGTGATGGAGGCCGGGCAGTACATCGCGGTCGACGGCCTCCCGCTTCCGCTCAGCGCGGTGCTCTGGATGGTCGCGGTGCTCACGATGGTCCTCGGGAACATCGGCGCCCTCCTCCAGCGCAACGTGAAGCGCATGCTCGCCTACAGCTCGATCGCGCAGTCGGGCTACCTCCTCATGGGCGTGATCGCTGGGCCGAAGGCCGGCTTCGACGCGGTGCTCTTCTACCTGCTTGGCTATGGCGTGATGAACACGGCCGTCTTCGCCGTGCTTGCATCGCTGGAGCGGAACGGCGAGGAGGTCGAGACGCTCGACGACCTCGCGGGCCTTCGTCTGCGCCATCCAGTTCTCGCATGGATGCTCGCGATCTCGGCCGTGAGCCTGATCGGCATGCCGCCGCTGATCGGCTTCTTCGGCAAGCTCGCGCTCTTCTCGGCCGCTCTCGAGGCGGGCCAGACCGCGCTTGTGATCATCGCGGCGGTGAACAGCGCGATCGGCGCCTACTACTACCTGCAGCTCGTCGCGGTGCCGATGCTCGGTCAACCGACCGCCCGTACGGAATCCGTGCAGACGGTGCCGAGCGCGTGGCCTCGGTTCGCAGCGATCATCTGCGGCGTCGGTGTCGCCGTGCTTCCTGTCGTCCTCCCGCAGCTCTTCGACGCCGCCTCGAGCGCGACGCCGGAGGCTGCGCGGCCTGTGCGGGCGAACATCGACGCTGACGGCGCGGCGCCTTCCCCCGCGACCGTCTCGGCTGGTTCGACGACGGACGAAGTGCCTGACGCCAAGCAGGCCGGGTGAGTTTCAGAGAGCCTCGCCACGCGCCTCGCCGTGGGATCACGCGCCTCGCCGTGGGATCACGCGCCTCGCCGTGGGATCATGCGCCTCGCCGTGGGAGCATGCCCTCGCGGTCGCACTGACGGTGCTTGACCCCGCTCTTCGGGCACCGACAGCAGGTCCGCTCTCGGGATGCCGCCGCCCTGCGTGATCGTGACATGCGGGTTGTTCCATGGGGTTCCACTCTGTTCCATGGGGTTCCACCCTGTTCCATGGGGTTCCACCCTGTTCCATGGGGTTCCACCCTTCGCGACCAGCCGCCTGCTGAGGGGATGCGCGACCCCTCTCAGGCGAAGACGCCACGATCCGAACGCCTGAAGCGAGAGACGCTCGGCGAGCTGGCATGGGAGAGCTGTCATGGGCGAGCGGTCATGGGCGAGCGGTCATGGGCAAAAGGCCATACCCGCACAGCCACCGCCGCCGCTTTCCCGTTTGCCTGCGCCGCGGGCCACCACAATGTGAGTTGAGAACGCGACCGGCAGGAGTCGAACCTGCAACCCCGAGCTTCGTAGGCTCGTGCTCTATCCAATTGAGCTACGGTCGCACGCGAGGTCGAGAGTATAGCGAAGTTTCACGCGCCGTAAAGGCCGTTCGGCACTGAGGAATCGCCCTACTTCCCGCACGGGCCCCAGGCGCTCAGGAGCACCGCAAGGTCGGAGGCGCCGATGGAGCCATCGCCGTCGAGATCGGCGGCGCCGGTCGAGCCCCACGCGCTCAGGAGCGCAGCAAGGTCGGAGGCGCCGACGGAGCCGTCGTCGTCGAGATCCGCCAGGCACGCGGGCGGCGCAGGCGGCTGCCGCTCGAACGCGCCGCGATCGACGATGGGTGCCGTGCCGGCGCCCGTGTCCGCGACATCAGGATCGTCGGCGAACCGCGGCGCACCGTCGAAGTCGATCACGGTTCCGGCAGGTACGGCGCTGTTCGAGCCAGAGTCGATCGCGGGAGAGCCCGGCTGGAGCCTGAAGTCGCGGGCGGCCTGGTTCACGAAGTTCGGATTCAGGTTCAGGTTGGCCGTGCCCGTGAAGCCGCCCTGCACGATCGAGTATGACACGCTGCTCGTGCCGCCCGAGTTGGTGATCTGATTGGCCGCGGTCGTGCCGCCCGGGCCCGTGTTCGCCCACAGGATGCAGTTCACGAAGCTCGAGGAGCCGCCCGTGTTGATCACGCCGCCCGCGAGACTCGTTGCGTTGTTGGCGACGAAGGTTGAGTTGCGCGCGGTGACGGCACTCGAGTTCCCGATCCACAGGGCGCCACCGCCGTTCGACCCCGTCGCCGTGTTGCCGCTGAAGATGCAGTTCGTGTAGCGCGTCTGCGAGCCGCCGAAGCTCTCGCACGCGCCCGCGCGCGCCGCGGAGTTGCCGATGAACACGCAGCGGTTGAAGGTCGCCGAGACATTGTTCATGTCGAAGGCGCCTCCGAACGAGCCGCCCACATTCGACTCGAAGCGACAGTCCTCGAAGGTCGCGGCAGCGGTGAAGATGTAGACGGCGCCGCCGCCGAAGGTGCACCGATTCGCGGTGAAGAGGCAGTTGCGGATCGTCGGGCTGCCCGAGTTCAGGATGATCAGCGCACCGCCCTTGTCGTAGTTCGAGGCGCTCGCGCCGTTGGCGTTTCCTGCGCGGAGCGTGAACCCGTCGAGGATCGCGGTTGCGTTCGCGCCCGAGCCGACGAAGAGGTGGTAGCTGTTGTCGTTGAGGTTGGCTGTCCCGCTGTCGTTCCCGAGCAGGTCGCCTGTCACGATCGTCGGGTTGGCGGTGAAGTCGCGTTGCTCGCGGCTCGTCTCGACACCTGCGAAGCCGCCGTAGATTCCGACGCCCGACTTGAGGGTCATCGCCACCGTGCGCGAGGTCGTCGTCGTCGGCTTGTAGGTGCCCTCGGCGACCCAGATCTCGTCGCCCGACACGCTCGCGGAGAGCGCCGCCGCAAGCCCGCCCGCGCCCTGATACGCGTTCTCCCAGCTCGTTCCGTTGTTCGCACCCGTCGCGAGATCCGCGCGGACGAAGCGGATCGCGGCGGAGACCTCCGTCGCGCCGCCGAGGAAGACAGCGACCGCCACTGAGACGGAGGCGATGCGAGACAGGGACGCAATGCGGCGAGCGCGGAGAGAGGAGGACATGGGAGTGGCAGTGAAGGAAGACGCGGAACAAGACGCGGAACAAGACGCGAAACAAGACATGGCGTGGCTCGGAAGGATCACGGTCGGGGGCGAACGGCTCGAGCGACCTCCGCGCGTGGCGCAGACTCCGCAGCATCCCGCGCGGGGCTGCGGGAAGATTTCGAATGTAGCCTTTGCGCCGCGAAATCCCGTCCGATGGATGCCAACACGGCGACATTCATGCGATTCCGAGCGCTGCGTGGCAGGTTTACGGACGCAGGACGAACGGTTGGACCTACGCTTCCCGCTCTCCGAAGGCGCCCGCCGTGAATGAACCAACGCCCGTTTCGCCTGAACCAATGCAACCCCCGAGTGCTTCGACGCCGACCGATCGGGACGCGGAGTTGCTCGCGGGTGAGTTTCTCCCCGCGCCAAGCCCAGCGGGCCAGCGCTCGGCCTTCCGGCGCACGGCGCTCTTCGTCGTCGGGCTCTTGATGGTGGTTGCGGGAGTGGTGCTCGGGATCATCCCAGTGGTGCCCGGCTTTCCCTTGATCATCGCGGGGCTCCTCATGATGGCCGCAGGCAGCTCGGTGACGCGGAGCTTGCTCAACCAGGCCGAGACGAAGCTCCCGCGCAGGTGGCGCCTCTCGGTGCGAAGCGTGATGCGTCGCTGCAGGGAGCCTCGTAAAGTGCCGTGATGAACCCAGGCGAAGCGCCCTCCGAGAGCCCCGCTCGCGACGATCTCGACCCGATCGATCGCGCGTGGCTCGAGCGCCGCTCGTCGATCGGCCCGCTGATTCTCGGGATAGGCTCCGTAGCCACCGCGCCGTTCCTTCTCGGGCTTCTGATCGGGCCGCTTGGCCTGCGCGCGGGCATCGACGCGTGGCGCCGCGGCCTGCGCAAGCCGCTCGTGGCGATCGGAATCTCGCTCAGCCTCGCAGGTGTCGTGGCAAGCGTCGTCTGCGCGGTCGTCTGGGGGGCGCTGCTCGTCTCGGTGCTCCTCGGACGCTCCGCCATGCGCGAGACCGAGTCTTGGCGCGGGCGAACGATCGAGAGGGCCGAGGTTGCCGCCCTGCTGCCCGATGGGGAGAAGACCATCGCGCTCGAGCCGGTCGACGGCGATGCGCGCCTCGCGATTCTCTTCGTCGACGCGGCATTTGGCCCAAGCGGCGACGCGCTCCGCAACCTCCTCCACGCGACCGCGCTGCAGGAGGGTTGCACCGTGCTTGTGATCGATCCGCTCAGGCCCGCGCATGCGGTCGAGGCATTCGCTCGCCGCGAGGTCGGTACGGCGTCGGCCGCCTTCCTGATCGCCGGCGAGTCCACCGCGTTGCCCGAGCCGCTTGATTCCGTTGCGGCGTTCCCGACGCTCGTCGTGCTTGACCGTGCGCGCCGCGTCGAGGCCGCCGTCGTCGGCGTGCGGCCTCTCGAGGAGGTCGAGCGACTGGTGCGCGGCGGGGAGAAGGCGGGAACTTCGAGCGATGGGGCCGACGAGCGAGAGGCCGACGAGCGAGAGGCCGACGCGAGCGCCGAGACCACGATCGACGATCAGCCGAGCACCAAGGAGCCGAGTTGATGCAGCGGATCCCTCGGTTGCCGCGTCGCCTCTCGCGCACCGAGATCGGCGTCGCAACGCCGATCGTGGGCATCGATGTCGAGACGGCGTGCCCGACGCGCGGGGCCGTGTGCTCGATCGGCATTTCCGTGGTCCAGCGGGGCCTAGTGGTGGGCGAGCGACACTGGTACCTCGACCCGGGAACCCGATTCGACGCGCGATTCATCGGAATCCACGGCATCACGCCCGCGCAGGTCGCGGGTGCGCCGCGGCTCCGCGCGGCGTGGAGCGACATCGACGCGTTCCTGTCCACGACGCTCGCCGCGCTCGCGGAGCCGTCGCTCTTCGACGCTGCGGGCGACGGCCCCTCCCCGCTCTTCGTCGCACACAACGCGCAGTTCGACCGCATGCAGATCGAGTGCGCACTCGGTCGGGCCCTTCCGTTCCCGATCGCATGCACCGTGGCGATGTCCCGCCGTGCCTTCCCGAAGCTCGAGCGCCACAATCTCGCCGCGGTCTCCGCCCATCTGCGGATCGCGCTCAAGCACCATGACGCCCTGAGCGATGCGCGGGCCTCCGCGATGATCGCCCACCGCTGCATGTCCTCAGGTGCGTGACGAGAAGCGTTCGCACACCGCCACGCTCGACCGCCAAGGCGCGAGACCTTCGGCCCTTGCGGCGCGGCCCGAGACTGAGGCGACGCGGCTGTTTCCAAGCACGGCTCGCCGCACCCCGTCCCAGCCCCCGTCCCAGCCCCCGTCCTAGCCCCCTCGCCGCCCCGGCGTCTCTGAGGCCCAAATGGACACGGTCCCAAACGCGCGAGGCCCCAAAGGCGGAAGGTCCCAAAGGCAGGAGGCCCCAAACGAACAAGCCCCCGGCGGATGCCGAGGGCTTGCACTCAGTGGACCATACTGGACTTGAACCAGTGACCTTCTCCGTGTCATGGAGACGCGCTAGCCAACTGCGCCAATGGTCCGTGGGCGGGAGTATAGCCCCGAATCTGCGGATCGCAAGTCGCTCGCCGACGCGTCATCCGAGGGCGCCAGCCCACGCGATGCAGCGGTCGATGCGGGCGAGCGCGGAAGCGCGGCCGACCAAGACAAGTGTGTCCCAGATCGGCGGGCTGACGGTTCCGCCCGAGACGCCGATCCTCAGCGGCTGCGCGACGGCGCCGATCTTCCCCTGCGCGTGCTCGGCCGCGTACGCGGTCGCAGCGGACTCGAGCGCCGCCTGCGTCCACTCGGACAGGCCGGCGAGGACGCCGCGCATCGCGCGCAGATGTTCGAGACCAGACCGTGAACCATCCGCGGGCGCTGCGCCGATGCCGAGCGCCTTGCGCACAGTCTTGTCGTCGGAGAATGCAAGCGCGTCGTCGGCAACGAGCAGGAATCCGTTCGTGCGGAACGGGTCGTCGAGCGTCTTCGAGCGCTCCTGGCACGCGGTCATCAGGAGCGCGAACTTCGCGTCGCCAAGCCTGGCCACATAGTCGGGGCGATACTGGTCGGCGTGCAGCCGGCAGCGCCGCGCGAACTCCGCGGGCGCCATGCCCGTGATCGCGTCGGTGTTGAATGCGAGGAGCTTCACGCGGTCGAACTTCGCGGGCGTCTTCATCACGCGGTCGAACCCGAAGCGCTCCTTCAGGAACCCGTTGTCGAACTTCTCGATGTCGTGCCCCGGGCTCCACCCGTTGAGCGCGAGGAAGTTGCAGATCACCTCGGGGAGATAGCCCGAGCGGCGGAAGTCGTCGACATTGATCTCAGGGAGCTGGACCTTCAGCGCCTCGGCGAGGCGGATCGCGCCGTCGAGGTCAAGCTGCACATTCTCGTCGCCGAGCCACTTCGTCCACTCCTCCGCGGTCACCGTGCCGGCGGGCGGCGCCGACAGGGCCTTCTCCTTCACAGCCTTGCGGAGCACCTTGTCCTTGTCGCGCTTCGACATTTTGGAATCGTCGGGATTCTTGATGATCGAGAGGTGCCCGTAGGTCGGCCGCCGGAAGCCGAGGGCATCCTGCAGCACCATGTGCTTCGCGGTGTTGGTGAAGTGCTCCTGCGCGCGAAGGACATGCGTGACGCCCATCAGCTCGTCGTCGACGACGACCGCGAAGTGGTAGGTCGGAAAGCCGTCCTTCTTGCGGATCACGAAGTCATCGACCTCGCCTGCGGGCAGCGTCGCGTCGCCGAGCACCTCGTCCTGGATCGTGATCGCGACCTGCGGCGTGCGGAAGCGCACGACGGGCACGCGGCCCTCGGCGAGGTACCGCGCGCGCTCCTCCGCCGTCACCTCGCCGCGGAAGCGGTAGCGGAACGCCTCCTTTCGGGCCGTCGCCTCCTTGCGCATCGCCTCGAGTTCCTCAGGAGAGTCCCATGCCTCATAGGCCTTCCCCTCTGCGACCAGCTTCTCGGTGTAGCGCGCGTAGATGGGGAGCCGCTCGCTCTGGAAATAGCTCCCGTTCGGGCCACCGCCGACCAGCGTTCCATCGGGCGCGGTGTACTCGGGACCCTCGTCCCAACGGATGCCGAGCCAGTCGAGGTCCTTGAGGAATCCGACGCTCGCTGCGTCGGACGAGCGCTTCTGGTCCGTGTCCTCGATGCGAATCAGGAACTTGCCGCCGCGGCCCTTGGCAAATGCCCAACAAAAGAGCGCGGTGCGCGCGCCGCCCACATGGAGGTGCCCTGAGGGCGATGGGGCGAATCGGGTGACGGGCCCCGAAGACGGTCGGGGCGATGGGTCGGTCTGCATGAGGGGTCTCAATTGGGCGGATCAAGTCGAGCGCGCTAGGCGGGGGGCGGAGCGTACAACGCCCTCAATCGGGTGACTTGGCGCGGACAATCGTCACGGAGGAACGGAAACTGAATGGGTAGGGTAAACACCCCTCTTAGGGATGTCGAGATGGGGAACACGCCCCCCGTTCAACGGGCACATGAGGAGTACAGCGTGCACGACCTTCTTGGAATCATCTCGGACACCCACGGACACGCCGACCGCGCCCGCAAGGCCGTGGAGGCGCTGCGCGCCCATGGCGCCACCCACATCATTCATCTCGGCGATGTCGGCAGCGAGGCGGTCCTCGATCATCTTGTGGGGGTGCCCTCGACGGTCGTCTTCGGCAACGGCGACGACCATCACGGGCTGACGCGATATGCGGAGTTCCTCGGGATCAATGTCGCGCACCCGGCCACGGTGATCGAGACGAAGTCGATCAAGATCGGCATCACCCATGGCCACATCGACACCGAGATCTTCAATCTCATGGAGCAGGATGTGGATGTGCTGCTGCACGGGCACACCCACCAGAAGCGCGATGAGCGCATCGGCTCGACCCGGGTCATGAACCCTGGCGCCGTGCACGGCGCCGAGCAGTTCTCGGTGTTGCTCTATGAGCCCGCCACAGGCACTGCGACCTGGCTCCACATCGACGACGCCCCCGCTGCAGGCCCGAAGGCGGGCGTCAAGGTTGCGGAAGTCCGCACCGTGAGGCCCGTCCGACGGGTCAAGCAGGCGAAGGCGCCATCCTTCCCGAATCCGATCAAGCCTGTCACGAGCGAGTCGATCCTTCGCCCGCGCGCCGACGACGCGCCCGGCGCGGCGGCCTGATCCGAAGTGGCGTCAAGGCGAAACCAACGGCGGCGCGCGGACGAAGCCGCGCGCGGCCGCGCGTCTGCGCGCTTCGCGACATGACGCCCCTCCTCTCCGCCATCGTTGTTGTCCACGCCTGCGCCACCCTGTTCATGACGGGGCTGATCTGGTTCGTCCAGGTCGTTCACTACCCGTTGTTCGCGAGGGTTGGCGCGGAGGGGTTCACGGCCTACAGCGACGCGCACCAGCGCCTTACCACGCTTGTCGTCGGGCCAGCGATGCTGATCGAGGCTACGACCGCTGCGCTTCTCGTCTTCATGCGCCCCCCCGCCGTGTCGCCCGCGCTCCTTTGGGCTGGTCTCGCGCTCCTCGGCGCAATCTGGCTCAGCACGGCGTTCGTCCAGGTTCCGCTGCACGGCCGGCTGGCCGCTGGGTTCTCCTCCGAGGCCTGCCACGCTCTGGTCTCGACCAACTGGATCCGAACCGTGGCATGGTCGGCCCGCGCACTCCTTGTCGCGCTGATGCTCGTGCAGCTCCTTGGGCGGGGCAGCGCGGCCTGAGAGGCGGGAGGCTGGTGGGGCTAGGGTTTGTGGGGCTGGGGTTTGTAGGGCTAGGGTTTGTGGGGCTGGGGTTTGTAGGGCTGAAGGCTCGTCGGGCTTCGGTTCGTCGGACTCGTGCCTCTCACTCTCGTGCCTTCCACTCTCTTGCCTCTCACTCTCTTGCCTCTCGCTCTCGTGCCTTTCGATCCCGTGCCTTTCGATCTCGGGCTTGTCAATCTCGTGCCCGTGCCCGATCCTGTGCGACATGCCTGACTCCGTGGAACCGCATGCCTCGCAGCGCCGCATTGAGGTGATCGCGTACTCCGTCGACCACTTCGATCGCAAGCTGGTCGCGTCGGTCGCCGAGGCGTCGGCGATGGTCGCGGCCGCGCGAGAGCGCGGGGCGACGGCCCGCGTCTGGATCGACATCGAGGGCGTGCCGCTCGGCGAGGCGCTCGTCGACCTTGGCGCGCTCATCCCGCTTCATCCGATGGCCGCGGAACTTCTTCGAAACGGCGCAGCGCGGGCGCTCGTCGAGGACTTCGGCGGGCACCTGCTCGCCACCATGGTCTACATGCACCATTCACACGGCGCGAAGGCCGCCGATGGCGCGGACGGAAGCTCCCATGTCTCCGAGGTGATCGACTTCATCTTCGACGACCGGGTGCTCGTCACCATTCAGGAGCGGCCAGGAGACTGCTTCGACGGCGTGCGGGAACGGCTTGCGCTCGGCAGCGGGCAGGTGCGCGCACCAGGCGCGGCCTTTCTCTTCAGCCTGCTCGGCCGCGCCATCTGCGACAGCTACCTGCCGATCCTCGAGAAGACGGCGCGCCGCATCGACCGCATTGAGGATGCGCTCGCCGAGCGTCCCGATCGCGCGATACTCGTGCGCATCCATCATCTGCGCACGAGGCTGCTCGAGCTGCGCCGCCAGCTGATTCCGCTGCAGGACTCGATCGCGATGCTTCTCCTGCGACGACCGCCTGCGGATCCGGGAAGCACCGCGCGCGAGGTCGACATCTCGATGCGAAGCCTGCTCGACGAGCTTGCAGAGCTCAGGGACGCGCTTGACTTCCAGCGCGACGAGGTGCAGCGGCTGACCGACCTCTACCTCAACAGCGTGTCGAACAGGCTGAACGATGTGATGCGGATCCTCGCGATCATCTCGACCCTGTTCATGCCGCTCAGCTTCCTCGCCTCTCTGTACGGGATGAACTTCGACCGCGAGCGCGGCCGATGGAACATGCCCGAGCTCGGCTGGGAGTACGGCTACCTGTTCGTGCTCGGACTGATGTCGGTGGTCGCGGTCGGGCTGACGATTTTCTTCTGGCGGAAGGGCTGGCTCGCGGAACCGACCCGCTCCCGTCGTCGCGGCGTCGACGGGCTGACGCTCGATGTGGTGGAGTTCGTCGGCCTGACGGGGCCATCAGGCCGCGGCGCGGGATCGCGGAGGCGCCGCGCCGTCGCGAAGGGCGCGGTTCGCGCCCGCGGCGCAAGTACGCCCTGAAAATGGCCGAAATCCCGCCGTTCGACGGCCTTGCGCGGCGGGGCAGTCCGTCCGATACTTTCCGCTTGCTCTCGGCGCGGCCGATCGCCGCGGAACCGAGTGCCGCCGCCCCGCTCCCCGCACCCGCCCCGCAGGACGAAACCCATGGTCCCTCACAACGCTCGCAACGCCGATCCCCGGCTAAAGGATTCCTCGATGCCTTCCCGCGCCTCTGACTCGTTCGGCTCGCTCGTGTTCGCAGGCGATGTGATGCTCAAGCGCCTTCCGCCAGAGGTCTTCATGAACCTGCAGCGAACGATCCAGAACGGTTCTCCGCTCGATCCAAAGATCGCGAACACCGTCGCGGGCGCGATGAAGGACTGGGCCCTCGAGCACGGCGCGACGCACTATTGCCACTGGTTCCAGCCGCTGACGGGTTCGACCGCTGAGAAGCACGACGCGTTCCTCTCGATGACCTCGGACGGCGGCGCGATCGAGAAGTTCAGCGGCTCGCAGCTGATCCAGGGCGAGCCCGATGCATCGAGCTTCCCGCACGGCGGCATCCGCGACACCTACGAGGCGCGCGGCTACACGGCATGGGACGCGACGAGCCCCGCGTTCATCTACCGCTCCGGCGAGGAGTCGACGCTCTGCGTCCCGACCGCGTTCGTGAGCTACACGGGCGAGGCGCTCGACAAGAAGACGCCGCTCCTGCGCTCGATCCAGGCCGTCTCCAAGCAGGCGATGCGCGTCCTCAAGATCTTTGGCGCGGACCACGGCGTGAACCAAGTGATCACGACCCTCGGCGTCGAACAGGAGTACTTCCTCGTCGACGCGGAGCTCGCGATGCAGCGCCCCGACCTCCTCATCTGCGGGCGCACGCTCATCGGCGCCCCCGCCCCGAAGGGACAGCAGCTTGAGGACCACTACTTCGGCTCCATCCCGCAGCGCGTCCTCGCCTACATGGCGGAGGTCGAGGCGCGGCTCTTCGAGCTCGGCGTGCCGGTGAAGACGCGCCACAACGAGGTCGCCCCGGGCCAGTTCGAGCTCGCGCCCACCTTCGAGAACGCGAATGTCGCGGTCGACCACCAGATGATCACGATGAGCGTGCTGCGCGAGACCGCCGAGCGGCACGGCTTCGTCTGCCTGATGCACGAGAAGCCATTCGCAGGCGTGAACGGCTCTGGCAAGCACAACAACTGGTCGCTCTCGACCGACACGGGCGTGAACCTGCTCGACCCGCGCGACGAGACGCACACGAACATGCAGTTCCTCGTCTTCCTCTGCGCGGTCATCCGCGCGGTGGATGTGCACGCCGAGATGCTGCGCGGCTCGATCGCAAGCGCTGCGAACGACCACCGCCTCGGCGCGAACGAGGCGCCGCCCGCGATCATGTCGATCTTCCTTGGCGACATGCTCACCGACATCCTCGACCAGCTCGAGTCGGGCAACCCGAAGAAGACCATGAAGGGCGGCGCGATGGAGCTCGGGGCGACCACCCTCCCGCAGATCCCGCGCCACACGAGCGACCGCAACCGCACCTCGCCGTTCGCGTTCACGGGCAACAAGTTTGAGTTCCGCGCCGTCGGCTCGAGCGCAGCGGTCGCCTGGCCGAACACGGTGCTCAACACGATCATCGCCGACAGCCTCGACTTCATGGCCACGCAGCTCGAGAAGCGCGCGGGCAAGAACCCGACGCAGGCGAAGCTTGAGAGCGCCGTGAAGAGCCTGCTGCAGGAGGTCGTGAAGCAGCACCGCCGCGTGTGCTTCGACGGCGACGGCTACTCGAAGGCCTGGCACGACGAGGCCAAGAAGCGCGGGCTCGCCAACCATAAGTCGACCGTCGACGCGATCGCCATCTTCGGCTCGAAGAAGGCTGCGGATGTGTTCGCGAAGTACGGCGTTCTCTCGAAGCGAGAGCTCGAGGCCCGGCACGGCATCATGGTGGAGCAGTACATCAAGCTGCTCCGCATCGAATGCCGCACGCTCCAGTCGATCGTGCGGACGGCCGTCATCCCCTGCGCGATGCGCTTCCAGGCGGAGCTCGCCGACACGATCGGCGCCACGCAGGCCTGCGGGGTCGAGTGCCCCGGGGCCGAGGCGCAGCTCAAGGAGGTCGTCGGGCAGGTCGAGTCCTTGCGGTCGGCCGTGGCGAGGCTCGAGAAGGCCGACGACTTCCACGGCGACCACGAGGCAGAGGCGCGCCACTTCCGCGACACCGTGGTTCCCTCGATGCTCGAAGTGCGGAAGCTCTGCGACGGGCTCGAGAAGATCATGCCCGCCGACCTCTATCCGATGCCGACCTACGCGGAACTCCTGTTCTCGACCCGCCACTGAGCGCAGGACGCCCCCAATCGGCCGCGCGAGGGCGCGCGGGGGCTGTATACTCCGACCCCTTCCCCGTCGCCGGGCCCCTGGCCTTGGAGCGACCGTCCATTGACCTGAGACCAGACCATGTCCACCGCGACCGACCAACCGCTCGATGTTGAGATCACCGTCACCGAGATCGCCCCCTGCGCGAAGCGCCTGTCCCTGACGGTTCCAGCGGCCGAGGTTGACGCGCGGCTCGAGCTTGCCTTCACGGCCTTCATTTCCGATGCGGCGCTGCCGGGCTTCCGCAAGGGCAAGGCCCCGCGCGCGCTCGTCGAGAAGAAGGTCGGAGGCGCGATCCTCCATGAGACCCGCGGCCAGATCATGAGCGAGGCCTACTCGAAGGCGATCGAGCAGCACCAGCTGCGCCCGATCAGCGATCCGCGGCCCGTCGAGGGGGCCGAGCCGCCCGAACTCGCGCGCGGCAAGGCGTTCAGCTTCTCGGTCGACATCGAGGTCGCACCCGACTTCGCGATCCCTGAGTTCTCCTCCTTCGAGGTGAAGAAGCCGACCATCGAGGTCACCGCCGAGCACATCGACGGCGAGATCCTCCGCCAGAGCTACCGCTTCGGCACCCCGAACCGCATCGAAGGCCCGCTTGAGCGCCTCGACCGCATGCTTGGCAAGGCGACGGTGTCGGTCGAGGGCCGCGACGGCACCTACTTCGAGACCGACAAGGCGCTCTGCGTCGTGCCCGCGGAGGAGGATGAGGGCAAGGGCCAGCTCCTCGGACTCATCATCGAGGGTCTCGACACGGCGCTCCTCGGCAAGAAGGTCGGCGACACGGTTTCCGTGTCGACGACGGGCGCTGAGGGCCACGAGCGCGAGGAACTGCGCGGCAAGAAGATCACCATCACCTACTCGATCAGCGAGGCTGAGCGCATCTCGCCGCGTCCCGTCGCGGAGCTCGCGCAGATGTACGGCGTCGAGAGCGAGGATATGTTCCGCGAGCAGGTCAAGGATGCGCTCGAGCAGCGTCGCGACGGAGAGCAGCGCGCCGCCATGCGCGAGCAGGTCTCTGAGCAACTGGTCGAGAAGATCGATTTCGCGCTTCCCTCGAAGCTCTCCGAGGAGCAGGTCT
Source organism: Phycisphaera sp. (assembly GCA_016124975.1). Taxonomy (GTDB): domain Bacteria; phylum Planctomycetota; class Phycisphaerae; order Phycisphaerales; family SM1A02; genus QWPT01. Next base: position 232,256 of record WGMP01000004.1, read on the forward strand.
CGCGCACCCTCGAACAGCAGCGCATGGAGCTTCTCTCGCGCGGACTCGAGCCCGCGGCGGTCGAGATCCGTCTTGCCGAGGTCCGTGGCTCGAGCGAGAAGGCCGCCCGTGACCGCCTGAAGCTCTTCTTCATCATGGCGCGCCTCGCGCAGCACTTCGGCGTCAACATCACCGAGCAGGAGCTCAACGGGCGCATCGCCTCCATGGCCATGCAGCAGGGCGTTCGCCCCGAGCAGATGCGCCAGCAGCTCGACCGTGCGGGCCGCATGGGCGAGGTGATCTCGGTCATCCGCGACATGAAGGTCGGCGACCGCATCATCGCCCAGGCGAAGGTCACCGACATCGCGGCCGACGAGTGGAACAAGATCGTCGAGGCAAAGGCCCAGTCGCGCGCTGCGAAGTGATCGCCAGCGCAGCGAGGCGATAGACCGCTCGGCAGAAACTCCCCCGCCGCGACGCAGACGCACCCGGCTGCATCGCGGCGGGTGGCTTTTTGCCCGCACTGCGGTGTGCTGGCGTGATCGGCCGATACGATGCGGCCAAGCGCCCACCGCATGCATGCCGACGGCCTCCACCCCCTCCCCGCAATCCTCGTCGGCGCCGCCGATCTGGGCGAGTTCATGCGAGGGGTCGTGGTTCCGCTCGCCATCCTCCTCGTCATCGTGGTCGTGGGCTGGTTTGGAATCCGCTGGATAGGCAAGTGGTCGAAGAGCGACGAGGCCGATCGGGTGCCGTTCAGCCTGGAGGACCTTCGTCGGCTCCGCCGTGAGGGGTCGATCTCCGAGGAGGAGTTCGAGCGAGCCAAGGAGCAGATGTTGGCCGCTGCGAAACGCCCGCCGGCCACGAAGACGCCCGCGAAAGCCGCGGCGATGGCGATGGCGAAGGACCGCGGCGAGGGCCCCGCAGAGACATCAACGCCGCGCGAGGGTGCCGCAGGCAAGGCCCCCGCTCCAGCACGCCCCGTCCCCCCTGCGCAACTCAGGGAGAAGCGGACGCCGCCGAGCGAGAAGAGTTGAGAATCGCGAGTTGAGAATCGGGTGTGGGAGGTGTGGCTTGGCGTCGTGGCTTGGCGCCGTGGCTTGAAGCCCAGCTTCCAAACGAATGGCTTGAGCACCGAGCGCTCCCCGTTCAGCCTCAGGAGACGGGCGAGAACCCGAGCGCCACGACGGCATCCGAGAACCTTCCGTGTCGGTCTATGAGGTCTCTCGGGGCGAAGATCGCGTGGCGAAGCGCCGATTTCGGTGGTGAAAGAGCCAGTCTGAGCCAACACTTCCGACGCCCTCTGCCTCCGCGATGTGCGCGGGGGCACGATGCGGCGCACGATCCCTGTTGACGGGGCGAGAAGTGGCTTTCTCCCCAATCGCGCCGAGCAACCGATAGAGTGACCTGCCCGAGGCCGACCTCGGATCCGAGAGAACCCATGCAGCAACCGACCCCAAGACCGAACCGTTCCAGCCGTCCCGAACCCAAGACGAATGGCGTTGAAGCCTCGGTGCCGCCGCGCCGCCAGTCTGGCGGGCGTGGCGATGGCGGCGAGTTCGGTGGCGGGCATGGTGGCGGTGGCGGCCACGGCGGCGGGCACGGCGGTGGCGGGCACAGCGGAGGAGGCGCGGGTGGCGGCGACGGCGGATTCCGCGGCAAGAAGATGACCACCTGCAGCTTCTGCGGGAAGACAAGCCGTGAGGTCGGCGCCATGGTCGAAGGCCCCGGAGATGTCTACATCTGCTCGAACTGCACCGATCTCTGCCAGAACATCTTCAAGCAGGAGAAGCGCAGGGTGGCCGCCGCGCGCCCCCTCTTCGCGACCATTCCCGCGCCGCGCCAGATCAAGGAGTTCCTCGACCAGTATGTGATCGGGCAGGACGCCGCCAAGCGCGCGCTCGCGGTCGCCGTGCACAACCACTACAAGCGGCTCACGGTCGTCGAGGGCGAGGACAACTCGATCGAGCTCGACAAGTCGAACGTCATGCTCATCGGCCCGACGGGCACTGGCAAGACGCTCCTGGCGAAGACGCTCGCTCGCATCCTGCATGTGCCGTTTGCGATCGGCGACGCCACGACGCTGACCGAGGCGGGCTATGTCGGAGAGGATGTCGAGAATCTCCTGCTCAAGCTCTTGCAGGCGGCCGACTACGACCTCGAGAACGCGCAGCGCGGCATCATCTACATCGACGAGATCGACAAGATCGGGAAGACCTCGCAGAACGTGTCGATCACGCGCGACGTCTCGGGCGAGGGCGTGCAGCAGTCGCTTCTCAAGATGCTCGAGGGAACGATCGCGAACGTGCCGCCGCAGGGCGGGCGCAAGCATCCCGAGCAGCAGTACATCCAGATCGACACCACGCACATCCTCTTCATCTGCGGCGGATCGTTCGTGGGGCTCGACGACATCATCCGAAAGCGCCTCGGCAAGCGTCGCATCGGCTTCGGCTCCGACATCCACGAGCCCGCGACCCGCGACGAGACGACGCGCGCCGTGCTCTCGCAGGTCCTTCCCGAGGACGTGCTCGAGTTCGGAATGATCCCCGAGCTGGTCGGCCGACTTCCCATCATCTGCCCGCTGATGCCGCTCGACCGCGACGCGATGATCTCGATCCTCACCGAGCCGAAGAACGCGATTGTGCGCCAGTACCAGTACCTCTTCTCGCTCGAGGGGGCGCGGCTCGAGTTCACCCGCGACGCGCTCGAACTGATCTCAGACCGCGCGCTTGCGCGCAACACGGGCGCACGCGCGCTCCGCGCTGTGATCGACGAGATCATGGTGCCGCACATGTATCACCTCCCCGAGCACGACAACACGGACGCGGTCTACACGATCGACGCAGATGCGATCGAGCGGAAGTCGCCGCTGTCGCAGCTGGTGCGTCGCCTCGGGCGAGAGTCGGCCTGAGGCAACGGTGCGTCGAGCGCAGGAGGGTGGCATGGCGACGAATCCGGCGAGCCCCGGTCGTGGAGGTGCCGTGATGGCGGCGCCTGAGGTCTACGCGCGCCTCGCCGCTGCGGCGGCGCTGCTTGCGGCGACCGAGCCGGATCCGGCGCGGCGCCTCCAGCCGTTGTGCGATCTCTTCTGGGATGCCTTGGCGCCCCTCGGTGTCAGCTGGATCGGGTTCTACCTCGTCGAGGCCATTGATGGCCCCGCAGCCGGGCCGCAGGAAATGGTGCTCGCGGCCCGCCGCGACAAGCCTGCGTGCTCCCCGATCGGCATGCATGGCGCCTGTGGCCAGTCTTATCGAGAGCAGTCGATCCGCCTGATCGAGGATGTCGAGCTCCTCGGAGCTGGCTACATCGCCTGCGATCCGCGTGACCGCTCCGAAGTGGTCATCCCGATTTATCGGTCAGGGTCTCTCTGGGGCGTCCTCGACGCCGACAGCCATCGGGTGGGCTGCTTTCACGATGGCGACGCAGAAGGGCTGGCCACTGTGCTGACCGCCTGCGGACTTCTCGATCGAACGCCCCCGCTTCGCGCCAACCGCTTGCAGGATCGCGCGGGGACGGTATAGTGCGGGGCTCCCCATGGCGGACGGGCCGTCCGCCGCATCCGAATCGAGTCGAACCATGCCACGCGTCTGCCATTTCTCTGGTGCCTCCACTTCTTCCGGTTGGGTCTGCAAGTACCGCGGCAAGGCGAAGTACCTCGGCGGCGTCGGTATCAAGACGACCTCGCGGAAGAAGCGGATGTTCAAGCCGAACCTCCAGGATGTGACCACCGTCATCGACGGCGCACCTGTGAACATCAAGGCGTCAACCCGCGCGATCCGCGAGGGGCTCGTCGTGAAGCCCGTGAAGCGCAAGTACGCCTACACGCGCCGCATCAAGAACGGCGAGACCGTCTAAGGCGCTGGTTTCGGCGGCTCTGACGCCACGCTCGGTGGCGGATGGGCTGGACGGACACCACCGATCGAACGAATCGAAGTCGGTTGCGCGAACGCGCAGCCGATTTCGTTTTTGCACATCTTGCGGTGCATCGCGTCAGATGTCGATGGTTCTTCACCCCGACGGCTCGGTGGATCAACAGCGTCGCGTCAATGCAAGAGAATTCTCTGAGGAAATCGTGCGGCTTTCTTTGCAAAGACGGCGTTCGGGCCTATTCTCTCGCTCGGAAAGTCACCTTCATCCGCTGCGCCGCATCGTCGGGCCGGATCCTACTCCGACCTTCCAGCCATCCCACTCTCCCTCGACCCTCCGCGGTCGCGTGGAGCCTTGCGTCGAACCGCGCGGTCGCGCGGTCGGCCGGCTTCATGGCGATCGATGAGCGAGGCATCACGAAGTTCTCTAGGGTCCGTGTGTTCGGCGTGCGTTGCCTGCCGTCCTCCGTGGAGTTGACCGCTCCCGAGGCCGACCAGTTCGCGCGCCGCGAGTCCCGGATCTCGGCGGAAAGTCTGTGTTGGGCGCCACCCCTGGCGGCCGCGCGGTTGTCTTTCCTCGGAACCTCTCGCAGAGCCCCTCGCGTCGGTCGCGCGTCTTCGAGAGTCGCGATGGCGGTCCGCGCATGAACGAGACCGCGGTTCCGCAGGCACTTTGGCGGAACTTCGTGGTCAGCCCGAACGAACGCTGCTCTCCCGACCGCTCCCGCCTCTCGAAACCCCGTCTCTCGAAACCCCGTCTCTCGAAACCCCGCTCGCGACTCGATCCTCCTCCCGATCCTCCCTCTCTCCGTGCCCTCCAGCCCCATCAACTCCGACCGAGACCGCGTCCTCGCGGCCACCGACATCCTTGCCGTCATCGGCGAGGTCGTGGCGCTTCGGCCGAAGGGGCGCGAGCATGTCGGCCTCTGTCCCTTCCACGACGATCGGTCGCCGTCGATGGCGGTCGTGACGCACAAGGCGGCGTTCGGCGGGAGCGGCTTCTACAAGTGCTTCGCGTGCGGCGCGGCGGGCAACGCGATCGACTTCGTCATCAACTACCACCGCATGGAGTTCATTGACGCGCTGAAGTATCTCGCGTCGCGCGCGGGGATCGAGCTCACGCCCTACCAGCCCGCGATCGATCGCCGCAAGGATGGCGAGCCGACGCGCGATGAGATCCTCCGCGCCAACGCGCTGGCCGAGCGCTTCTTCCGCCGAGTGCTCGTCGACGCGGACGCTGGCGCCAAGGCGCGCGCAGAGATCGCGCGGCGCGGCTTCGGCGCGGACATCGTTGATGGCTTCGGACTCGGGGCTGCGCCTGCGCGAATGGATGCTCTTGTCGAGGGCGTCCGAAAGGCCGTGAAGCAGGGCGGCGACGACTATCCGCCGTTCGACGCGTTCGTACAGGCGGGCGTGATCCGGCCCGGGCGCTCGAATGGGCCAATTGACCTTCTTCGCGACAGGCTCGTCTTTCCGATCAGGGACGAGCTCGGCCGGCCCATCGCGTTCGGCGGACGAAAGCTCGATCCCGAGCAGGAGCCGAAGTACCTCAACAGCCCCGAGTCGCCCGTCTTCCACAAGTCGAAGGCGCTGTATGGGATCGATCGCGCCAAACGCGCCATCGTCGAGCGCAAGTCCGCGATCATCACCGAGGGCTACACCGATGTGATCGCGTGCCATCGGGCCGGCTTCACGAACGCAGTGGCCACCCTCGGCACTGCGCTCACGCGAGAGCACGCGCGCGTCCTCCGTCGCATGGCGGACACCGTGATCCTCCTCTTCGACGGCGACGAGGCGGGTCAGAAGGCCGCGGATCGCGCGCTCGAGGTGTTCTTCTCCGAGCCTGTCGACATCAAGATCTGCGTGCTGCCCGACGGGCTCGATCCTGACGATCTCCTCCGATCGGAGGGCGGTTCCGAACGCTTCGCGGAGGCGCTCGCCCGGTCGGGTGACGCGCTTTCGTTCATGGCGTCGCGCATTCGGCGGCAACTCGCCGGCCGCGGGCTCTCCGCGAGGCAGGCTGCGATCGAGCAGACGCTCGCGAAGTTCGTCGACCTCGGACTGAACGCGATGAACGGCCTCAGGCGCCAGCTGGTGATGCAGACGCTGAGCGAGCTCTTCGGGCTTCCGAGCCCCGATCTCGACAGGCTGGCGCGGTCGCTCGCTCCTCGGCCAACCGCCGACGGCGTTCGTGACGCGAGCCGCCAAGACGGACGCGACGGGCGGGCGACGATGATCGAGGTCACCGAGCGCGAGGCGCTCGGTGGCGGACGCGGAGACGCATCGACTTGGGAAGCGGGCCAGCAGGTTCGCGCGGGCGCCGACCTCTCGCTGAGCGGAGCGGTCCGTCGCGCCCGAACCGTCGCGGAGCGTCGGATCCTGGCGCTGCTCTGCACGGATCCATCTGCTGCGCGGGTCACGGTTCCCGTCGAGGACTCGGGCACGCTCCCCCTCTCGGAGGCGTTGGCCCCCTCCGCCTTCGAGGAGGCGGCGCACTCGGCAATCTTTGCCGTGATCGCGGCGGCCGCCGAGGAGGCGCGCGTACTCTCTTTTGAGGCCTTGCTCGGTGCTTTGGACGATCAACGGCTCAAGCGCCTAGCATCCGACCTTCGGCTTCTCGGCGACGAGCTGCTCATCGCATCCGCCAGCCAGGCGGGCGGGACGGCTGGCTCGGGAGCTGCGTCTGGGGATCAGGATCGCCTCGCAGAGGAACTCCGATCGAGCTGGATCGATCTTGAGAACCTCGAGCGGCGTCGGCGCTTCAGGGCTGAGTCGGTGCGCGGCGGAGCCGTGGTGAGCGACTTTGGGTCCGACCGTTCCAGCCCAGTTTCAGACTCTTCCGTGCGCAACCTCCCCATTGATTCTCCCTCGAGCGGTGTCGACGGCGTGTCCGTCGCGGCCTTCGGCGAGTCGGATGCGGGATTGGCGGCGCACGCGACCCGTTCCGAGCGCGCCTCCGCGCACGGTTCGATGCAGGAGAACGCCCCCGCCGCGGGATCAGGCGCGGGCAGGAGTCTTGATCCCGAAGCCGCCGCCGAGCGTCTGAAGCGACTGCGTGAACGCGGTCACGACGCCACGGCGGCCAGAGCACTTTTCCGTCGCGGCCCTGGTGCCGCGACCGAGCCAGGACGGAGCAACAACCCGTGAGCATGTCACTCGAGTCGCTTGATCTCGCTTCGCCCGTTCTTCGGGAGCTCGTCGAGCACGGCATCCGCCGTCGCTGGATCAGCTACGAGGAGCTGAACACCTGCCTACCCGACGAGTTCGTCGACCCCGAGAAGCTCGACGAGCTGCTCGTTCTCATGGGCGAACACTCGATCGAGATGGTCGACGAGGTCGAGATCCGCCGCAACAACTATGTCTGCTTCGAGGCTCCGCTTCAGACCAACCTGAAGTTCCAGCGCGACGACCCCAAGAAGGGCGCGCGCGCGGACGGCGTCGCCAACGCCGGGCCGTCGCAGCCGTCGGCTGCTGCGCTCGCGGCCGCGGAGCTCGAGATCAAGAAGAACAAGCGCAAGAAGAAGGCAGCCGAAGGCGAGGCCAAGGGCGAGGAGGACGGGCCCGACCCCGATGACTTCGATGTCGAGGAGGACATCCTCGACGACACCGAGATGCAGGCGGCCGTCGAGAAGGCGCTCGCCGAGCAGGGCTCGAAGCGGATCGACGACCCGATCCGCATGTACCTGACGCAGATGGGCACGATTCCACTGCTCACGCGCGAAGAGGAGATCCGACTCGCGAAGAAGATCGAGACCACGCGCATGATCTTCCGCCGCAAGGTGCTCGAGAGCGACTACGCCGCCGGCGAGGCCGTGAAGATCCTCAAGGATGTGCACGCCCAGAAGCTGCCGTTCGACCGCACGATGCGCATCTCGACCGCCGAGCCGCATGCGAAGCAGAAGATCGAGCAGCGCATCCCCGCGAACCTCCCCACCATCGAGCGGCTCCTGAAGTCGAACCTCGAGGCATGGGAGAAGCTCGAGGCCGGCGGCATCACGGCCGCGCAGCGCATGCAGTTCCAGCGGGAGATCACGCTCCGCCGCCGCCGCATCGGCACGCTGCTCGAGGAGTGCTGCCTGCGCACGGGCCGCATCATCCCGCTCTACCGCAAGCTCCTCGGCATCATCTCGAAGATGCGCGAGATGCAGCGCAACCTCGCGAAGGCGGACAAGAACCCCGACCGCTACGACCCCGAGGACGTGTATGTGATGCAGGAGGAGTTCGACGGCCTCCGCAACCTCGTGCTCGAGCCGCTCGAGGAGTTCGAGCGCCGCATGCGCGACATCCAGCGCGTGTTCGGCGAGTACGAGCAGGCGAAGCGCGACCTCTCGGGCGGCAACCTCCGCCTCGTGGTCTCGATCGCCAAGAAGTACCGCAACCGCGGCCTCCCCTTCCTCGACATCATCCAGGAAGGCAACACGGGCCTCATGCGCGCGGTCGACAAGTACGAGTACAAGCGAGGTTACAAGTTCTCGACCTACGCGACCTGGTGGATCCGCCAGGCGATCACGCGCGCGATCGCCGATCACGCGCGCACGATCCGCGTCCCGGTCCACATGATCGAGACGATGTCGAAGCTGCGCAACATCCAGAAGGCGCTGCTCCAGGAACTCGGCCGCGAACCCACGATCGAAGAGATCGCCATCAAGGCGAAGATGCCGATCGAGGAGACGCGCCGCGTGATGAAGATCTCGCGCCACCCGATCTCGCTCGACCGCCCCGTCGGCGAGAGCGAGGACTCGCACTTCGGCGACTTCATCGAGGATGAGCGCCAGGCGAGCCCGTCTGACTCGGCGACGAGCGACATGCTGCGCCAGCGCATCAACGATGTGCTCAAGACGCTGACCTATCGCGAGCGCGAGATCCTCAAGCTCCGCTACGGGATCGGCGACGGCTACACCTACACCCTCGAGGAGGTCGGCCGCATCTTCAAGGTCACGCGCGAGCGCGTGCGCCAGGTCGAGTCGAAGGCGATCCGCAAGCTGCAGCACCCTGTGCGCCGCCAGCGCCTCGCGAGCTTCCTGCCCGGCAACATGGCCGACGCGGAGAAGGAGGCCTCGGAGAACGAGCGCGAGTTCATGGCAGCAAGCGCCGACGAGTGAGCGCTTGAAGTCCAGCAAGTCGCCGCGGCGGGCCTTCGAAGGGCCCGCCGCGGCTTGCTTTTGGCGACCGATTTTCGGATTGCGGGGCCTTCGTGCGGGCCTCAGGAACACCGGACGCTTCGCCCGCGATGCGCGGCCGACGGTGTCATGGCCTCTCACGGAGGCACGGAGGAGAAGGCTGCGCGGTACGCTCCCGCCGTGGGTTCAGATGCAGACATCGCCCGATGGCGCACGGCGGCCGCGACCGAGGAGGTCGCGGAGTTCTTTCGTTTGGCGCGCGAGCGGATCGCAGAGGTCGTTCGCACGAAGCGACCGCTCTGCCTCGCCTCGGGTGCGTGCTGCCGCTTCGAGGAGTACGGGCACCGAATGTATGTGACGGGGCTCGAGGCCGCGTTCGTCGTGGAACGGATCGATCGAGCGCGGACCGTACGCGCGTCGAACCCGCTGCGCCTTCTCGAGGTGCACGAGTCGCAGTCACGCGGCGACTGCCCGTACTTGCGCGCAGGGCTTTGCGGCGAGCACGAGGAGCGCCCGCTGGGCTGCAGGATCTTCTTCTGCGACAAGGGGGCCGACGGCCACGGCGCAGACTGGCAGAGCGAGCTCTACGAGGAGCTGCACACGGCGACGGTCACGCTCCACGAGCGCATTGTCGCCCCCTATCGCTACCTCGAGTGGCGCGAAGCGCTGGCGTTGGTCGCGGAAGGGCCGCGCGTGCAGGAGCGCTGACGGCTTCGCCCTTCACGAGATCCTTCACGAGATCCTTCACGAGGTCGTCGGGCTCCGCGATGGACCGCAGCGACGACCCCATCGCGTACGCAAGCAGGGGCTCGCGATACCGCTCCATCAGATGCGACCGCAACGCGGAGGAGCCCCCATGCCCCTCCGCGAGGCGGTCGAGGATCCAGCTCTGCTGCGTGGTCGGGAAGTGATCCGTCGCCGACATGGATTCCTGCCAGTCCATGCGACAACCACGGCGTCGCGCGCATGCACTTTCCAAAATTGGTGGGAAAGTCAACCGCCCGTCTGCTGCTGGAAGTAGACCTCCTCCTTCGGCTGGATCAGGACGAAGCCCGACCCGTCGAAGCGGAGCTGGATCGACTCGCCGCTGCCGCGGCCGAAGAAGGTCTTGAGGCTGACATCGGTGTGGATCTGCGGCTGGAGCGTGCCCGACCAGGCGACCGTCGCGTTTGGATCGGTGAAGACGGTCTGGCCGGGCTTCACCTCGAGGGCGAGCGGATCGTAGTGGGTGGTGATCGCAAGCATTCCCGAGCCCTCGAAGCGCACATTGAAGAGCCCGCCCGCGAGCATGCTCGCGCCGCCGCGCATCATCGTGATGTCCCACTTGAGCGACGGCTCGAACGCGAGCACATCGTTCCCGTTGACGAAGATCGACTCGTTCTGCAGCTTCAGGATCGAGATCTTCTTCGCCTCGTCCGCGAGATAGAGCTTGCCGCGCCCCTCGGCCTTCGTGAGCTGTGTTCCCTCGCCGCTGACGGCGCGCTTCAGGAGCTTGCCGATGCCGTGCTCGAGGATCCCCTCGCGCGTGAACTTGATGGCTCCGAGATACGCGACCATCGAGCCCGTCTTCGTCCACATCTGTCCATTGAGGTTGACCTCGAGCAAGCGTTCGTTCTCGAGTTCGAAGAGCCCGTGCCCACGATCGCGCTGGGCGCGGGCGCGCACGAACTCGGCCAGCGAGTACCGCCCGGCGGAGGGCTGCACGGCGTCGGGAGGCGGAAGGATGGTCGACGGAAGCGGCGGAGGCAGGTTCTGCATGGGGCGAAATGTAGGCGCCATGCCGCACGCCGGTGCGGTTCACGCTCCTGTGAGTCCGATCGTGATCTCGACGAGCGGGTGTACCGGCCCCGCGTCCATCCCTGGGCAGGGCGTCCGCCGCTTCGTCTCGGCCCAGGACTCGGGGCTTTCGACCACCTCGGGCCACCACGGCCAGCTGCGGCATTGGCTCGGGCGCGCACGGTAGATCCCGCAGATCGCCTTGCCTGGACGGCTGCTGCGGTCGAGGAAGACGCAGTCGAAGCGCCCGTCGATCTTGAGTTCCTTCAGGCTGCGCCTCGCGCCAACGCGGCGGGTGTAGCGCTCGAGGAACTCGGTCGTCGCGAGGCCGAGCTCCCTCGCCATGAGGTCGGCTTCCTGGGGAGTGAACCAGACGGCCCCTGGCGGACCCGAGCAGCAGTTGCCGCACTGGGTGCACTCGAACCGCAGCCCCTCGCTGTACCAGGGCGCCCCCGCGCCTTCGCCGTCAGTTGTTGCCACCGCCGCCTCCGCCGCCGATTCCACCCCCGCCGTTTCCACCGGTCGACGGTCCGCGGCGCGATGCGATGTCGCTCGGCCCGCTCGGGGGCTCCTCGCCCCACGGCTCGATCTCAAGCTCATGCACGGCGGCCCGCCGCCGCGTCGGGGGCAGGTGCGAAAGGCTCGGCGGCCGGTCGTCGAACGCGACGCGATCCATGGTGTAGACCGACTCGAAGACCCACTGCGGGTGATCGAGGAGCGCGTCCTCGAGGAGCTCCTCCGCCTGCGCGAGGCTGCCCGCGGTCATCCAGACCGAGATGTAGGCGCCGCGGTCTGTCTCGCCCTCGGAACTCGTCGCGAGGACGATGGCGTGCCAGAGCGTCATCCCGAGATGGCGTCCCGCGTCGTCGACATTGGTCTCGCGGTCGATGTTCAGTTCGAGCAGCCAGCGCTCGCGGAGGACGAGCAGCAACTCGTCGAGATCGGGCGAGTGGTCGTCCACGATCTCGAGCACATCGCGCGTCACCAGCGAGTCGTCGTCGCCGCGCGCGTCGGGCGGCAGCTCCGCCCAGGTCTCCGCGACCTCCGTCAGGTGGTGGGAGGCGAACAGCGCCTCGACCTCCTCGCGCATCTCGACGGGCACGGAGATCAGGAGCCCCTTCCAGCTGTCGACGAAGACATCGACCCACGGCTCCTCTGAGTTGGCGCCGACGCCGATCGTGACATCCTCGAGCAGAACCTCCTCGAACTCGTACCAGCTGCGGAGGAACTCGACGAGCGGCATGGGCTCCTCGCCGAGGAAGGTGTCGACGGTGCGGTAGGCGTCCCGCGAGCCGATCTCGACGACGGGCGTCACCTCTCGAGGAAGCAGGTTGAACGCGGCGTCCACCAGCCCGCGCAGGCGGTCATGGCTGACGACCGCGTGGAAGACATAGGTGTCGGGTTCCTCGTCGGCCCCTTCCTGGAACCGAACAGTGTAGCCCTGCGTCGGTTCCGCGAGGCTTGTCTCCGCGACCCCGAGGGGAAGCTGGTATGCCCCGAGCGCCTTGCGCTCGAGGTTCTGACTCAGACGGAACTCGCGCATGCAGCGCATGGTAGCCGAGGCGGGGTGGATCTCGGCGGTGTACGGGGCAAACCCGGTGCGATCGTTCAATCGCCGAGATACGACTCGCGCACCCGCGGGTCATCGAGCAGCTTGGAGGCTGCGTCCGTCAGGATCATGCGGCCCGTCTCGAGGACGTATCCGCGCGTCGCCAGCTTCAGCGCGGCCCGCGCGTTCTGTTCGACGAGGAGAATCGTCAGTCCCTCGCGGTTCAGTTCGCGGACCGCCTCGAAGATCCTCGCGACGAGGAGCGGCGCGATGCCCATCGAGGGCTCGTCCATCATCAGGAGACGGGGTTTCGAGAGGATCGCGCGACCGATGGCGAGCATCTGCTGCTCGCCGCCAGAGAGCGTGCCGCCAAGCTGGCCCGATCGCTTCTTGAGTATGTCGAAGAGCGTGTAGACATGCTCGAGGTCGCGTGCGATGCCGTCCCGGTCGTTGCGACCGTAGGCGCCCATCATCAGGTTCTCGAGCACGGTCATCCGCGGGAAGATGCGCCTGCCCTCTGGAACCTGGACGAGCCCCCTTCCGACGAGCTTGTCGGCGCGCACGCCTCCCGACGCCTCCGCGATCGTCTCGCCTGCGAATCGAATCGTTCCAGCGCGGACGGGGACGATGCCCGAGATGCACATCAGGGTCGTCGACTTGCCCGCGCCGTTCCCTCCGATGAGCGTGACGATCTCGCCCTCGCGGACCTCGAGCGAAACCTCGTGGAGCACCTCGACGGAACCGTACCCGGCCACCAGCCCCTCGACCGAGAGAAGCGTCTGCGCGCCCGCTGCGGAGGCACTCACCCGAGTTCCTCCTTGCCGAGATAGGCCTCGATGCACTTCGGGTCGTTCTTGATCTCGGATGGCGTGCCCTCGGCGATCTTCTCTCCGTACTGGAGCACGGCGATGCGGTCGGAGATGCTCATCACCACGCGCATGTGGTGCTCGATCAGGACCACGGTGGTGCCTCTGTCGCGGATCGCCTGGATGAGGCGCATCAGGTCGACGGTCTCGGTCGGATTCATGCCGGCGGCCGGCTCGTCGAGGAGGATCACCTCGGGCCTCGATGCCAGTGCCCGCGCGATCTCGAGCCGCCGCTGATGGCCATACGGCAGGTTGCCCGCCGCTTCCTCGGCCTTGTCGGCGAGGCCGACGAACCCGAGCAAATCGAGCGCGGCCGACCGCGCGTCGGCGCGCTCACGAACGGCCGCGGGAAGCCGCAGCAACCCGGCGATCATCCCGCTCGAGAGCCTGCGGTCCATCCCGACGACGACATTTTCGACAAGCGAAAGCTCTGGGAAGAGCCGGATGTTCTGGAAGGTGCGCGCAACGCCCGCAGACGCGACGACATCGGGCGTGCGGCGTGTCCGCGACCAGATCACGAGGCGCCCGCCTGCGCCAAGAAGCACCCCGATGAGAAGCGGAAGCCAAGTCCCGACCAGCCCCCCTGCGAAGAACGCCTCCCAGAGCGATGCGAGGGACTCGCCCCACGGGAATGCCTGCTGGAACTGGTAGAGATCGATGACCGACTTCTGCCACAGCGCTTCGACGCGGACGAGCACGGCGAGGCCGACGCCCGTTGCCACGCCCGTCGCGAGCGCCCCGACCGCGACGCTCGCGGAGAACACCCTGCTCGGATCGCGCCCAGAGACCTGCACGCGCCCCTCGGTCGGCTCGTAGACCCCCGTGATCGCGTTGAAGAGCGTCGTCTTGCCAGCACCGTTCGGACCGATCACCGCGGTGATCGAGCCCTTGGCGACATCGACCGACACATCCTTCACGGCGGTGAGGCCGCCGAAGCGCATGGTCACCCGCTCGACCGAGATCAGCGGCACGCTCACTTCCGCACCGCCTTCCGTGAATGCACGATCCCGTCGGGACGGAAGCGCATCATCAGGACGAGCGCAAGCCCGAAGATGAGGAACTTGTAGTTGTCGGGCAGCGAGAAGACATTGTCGGTCGAGCCGATTCCGCTTCGCTGCAAGGTCTGCGTGAGAATCGGGAGGAGCACATTGTTGAGGCCGACCATCACGATCGCGCCGACGAGCACGCCCGTGATCGACCCGATGCCGCCGACGATCACGATGCAGAGCGCGAGGATCGAGACCTGGAAGTCGTAGTTCGCGGGCTCTCCCGTCGAGGACAGCACGCTTGCGCCGAGCGCGCCCGACACCGCCGCAAGCGCGGCGCCCATCGCGAAGGCCTTCAGCTTCGCCTTGTCGGGCTCGATCGCCATGCAGCGCGCCGCGAGCTCGTCCTCGCGCACCGCGAAGAGCTGGCGCCCGAGGCGGCTGAACTCGAGGTTGCGCGCGAGGAACACGACCAACGCGAGGATCCCGAGATAGAGATAGAACCACAGGGACACATCTGTGCTCGCGAGCGGATCGCCGCCGAACGAGGGCGCGGGAAGCGGGTTGATGCCCTGCGTGCCCTTGGTGATCAGCTCGAGGTTCTTGAGTCCGTCCTGCACGATCTCGCCGAAGCCGAGCGTGACGATCGCGAGGTAGTCGCCGCGGAGACGCAGCGTCGGCGCGCCGAGGAGGAACCCAGCGAACGCCCCGATCAGGCCTGCGAGCACGACGCCCCACCAGAAGCCGACCTGGAACGGATAGATCTCGCAGGTGAGGATGCCGTAGGAGTACGCCCCCACCGCTGCGAACGCAGCGATGCCGAGGTTGAGGAGGCCTGTCCAGCCCACCACGATGTTGAGGCCGAGCGCCATCACCGCGAAGACGACGACCCACCGCGATGGCGCGCTGAGCTGGACCGACGGCATCGCGTAGTCAAGCAGAGGAACCAGCGCGAGCCCGCCGAGGACCACGAGCTGTCCCCACGAGAACGGGGCGACGCGTGCTGCGGCGGGCATCAGACCTTCTCCCGCTGCTTGAGGCCGAGCAGTCCGCTCGGGCGGAAGACAAGGATCAGGATCAGCACGCCGAAGACCACCACATTCGTCCAACGGGTCTCGATGTACTGGTCGCTCATCGCGCGAATGAGCCCGATCAGGATCCCGCCGAGCATGGCGCCTGGGAGGCTTCCGATGCCGCCGAGCACCGCTGCGGTGAACGCATCCATTCCTGCGCGGAAGCCCATCTGGAACGAGATCGTGTTGTTGTAGACCGACCACATCACGCTCGCGGCGCCCCCGAGGAAGCCTCCGATCAGGAATGTCGCCGATATGACGCGGTCCGTGTCGATGCCCATCAGCTTGGCCGCGACGGGATTCTGCGCCGTGGCGCGCATGCCGCGGCCGAGGCGGCTCTTCTTGACGAAGAGCGTGAGGCCGACCATGAGCGGGATCGTGATGGCGAAGATCGCGATGTCCTCGAGCCGGAGGACCACATTCGACTCCTCGCCGAGAAGGTTCGATCCTTCGAGGATCTCGGGGAAGTCCTTCGGCGCCGCAGCCGCGTTTCCTCCGCCGAACGACTCCATGGGAACCCCGCCCCAGAAGAGCGCGATGTTGACGAGGATGAAGCTGACGCCGATCGCGGCAACCAGCTGCGTGAGCTTCGGCGCGCGGCGCAAGGGCTTGTAGACGACCTTGTCGATCGTCATGTTCAGGACGCCGCAGAAGAGCCCCGCCCCCACCACGAGACCGAAGAGAAGCAGCCAGTGCGAACTCTCGCCCGCCGCGTTCGGGTCGAGGATCGCGGCTGCGCCGAGCGCGCCCACGATCGTGAGCGCGAGGAAGCCGCCGAGGGTGAAGACATCGCCGTGGGCGAAGTTGATCAGCTCCACGATGCCATAGACCATCGTGTAGCCAAGCGCCACCAGGGCGATGATCATGCCGTTCGACAGGCCGTAGATCACCTGCTGGAGGAAGACTTCGCTCTCGGTCATCCGGCTCGGCCTCTGCTGCGGGTTCGGCGCGAATCGCGCGGGATCAGTTGACGACCTTCACGGTGGTGAACTCGCCGTCCTTGACGGTGTTCACGCTGAAGGTGCGGTTCGTCGTGTCGCCGTTGGCGTCGAAGCTCCAGGTGCCGAGGGCGCCTGAGAAGTCCTTCGTGCGGCCGACTTCCTCGAGCACGGTCGCGCGGGTGATCGGCGTTCCGGCCTCGTAGAGACGCTGCATCGCGGCGATCACGACCTTCGCGGCCTCGTAGCCGTAGACGGCGTAGCCCTCGGGCTTGTCGCCGTAGGCCTTCATGTAGTTCTCGTAGAACTCCTTGCCCTTGCCCTCGAGCTTCTCAGGGTCGACGCCGCCGAAGGTGATGTAGACGCGGCCCTCGAGCGCGCGGTTTCCCGCCGCCTCGATGAAGGCCTTCTCGTAGCAGCCGTCGGGGACGATCAGCGTCGCGCGAAGACCACCCGCGACGATGTCCTTCGCGAGCTGTCCCGCGTTGGTCTGGGTGGTGCCGCCGAAGTAGACGACATCCGCGCCCGCCTGCTTCATCTTGGTGACGAGGCTCTTGTAGTTCGACGCCTTCGGGTCGATTCCGTCGACGCCCACGACCTCGAGGCCGATCTCGCGGGCGCGCTTCTCGAAGATCGTCGCGACGCCCTTGCCGTACACCTCGCGGTCGTTCAGGACGAAGACCTTCTTCTTGCCGAGCTCCTTCGCGAAATCGGCGGCCACGGCGCCCTGCACATCGTCGGTCGGCACGACGCGGAAGTAGTTGATCCTGCCGCTCGGCCGATAGACGGCGGGCTCGTTCGCCTCGCCGAAGCCTTCCTTGGTGAGGCCCGGCGCCGTGTTCGCGGGGCTGACCATCACGATGCCCGCAGCGTTGAGCTTGGGCATCGAGATCTTGGCCGCACCCGAGTTGTAGGTGCCGATGTAGGCGAGCACCGTCGGGTCGCCGATCGCCTTGTCCGCGTTCTGGGCCTCGATCGCGGGGTCCCAGTTGCCGCGCTGCGGGCTGGCGTCGTCCCAGTCTTCATAAACGATCTTGCGCGAGCCGATGGCGCCGCCGACCTCGGCGATCGCCATCTTGATGCCGTTGACCATGCTCGTCGTCTGGGCGTTCGCGCTGCCCGTGCGGGGCAGACTGGACACGATCTTGATGATGTCCTGCGAGTCCTGCGCGCTGCGGTTGGCACCGTTGGGCGATTGCCCGAGGGCCGCTGCGGGCGAAAGAAGCGCGGCGAGGGCGAGCACGGAAAGAGATCGGCGGGTCAGCATGGGAGTCCTTCCAGTGGTGTCGGGGCGCGTGAGTCTAGCGGAAACATCCTCCATCCGCTCCGTTGGAACGCGATCGACGCGCGATGAACGAAGGGATTCCCGATCGAACGCCGAGCGGTCGGCTTTGCGTGGTTGCAGCCCATCGCCTGCTCCTCTGGAACCTCGTCGACCGACTTCCGCGGCGACCCTTCGGGGCCGCACGATCCTCTGACTGCTCAGAGCGGCGCCTGCGAAGGGTCAGCGAGACGCTCGGTCGCCGACGATCGCATCGAGCGCGTCGTTGTCGACCCTGTCCCCGCGGGCCTCGCGGGCCACGACCTCCGCCGCGATCGGCGCGGGATCGCGCCCGAGGAAGCCGTCGGCGACCGCCCGCAGCTCGGAGATGATCCGCGCCCTGCGTCGCTCGTCGCCAAGAATCGCAAGCGCCTCCGCGGCGATCGTCTGCGGCCCGCCCGCGTACGGCACGAACTCGGGCACAATGCGTCGACCCGCGAGGATGTTCGGGAGAAGCAGGCTCGGCGCCCGGATCACGAGCCTCGCGCCGAGCGCCTCGGCGCGGCTCGTTCTGTAGACCCCGATCACGGGCTTCGCCTGCCGCGTGCAGTCGAGGCTGACGGTGCCCGACACCGCGATCGCAAGATCGCACCACGCGAGCGCGCCCTCGAGGG
Source organism: Phycisphaera sp. (assembly GCA_016124975.1). Taxonomy (GTDB): domain Bacteria; phylum Planctomycetota; class Phycisphaerae; order Phycisphaerales; family SM1A02; genus QWPT01. Next base: position 250,344 of record WGMP01000004.1, read on the forward strand.
AGACCTCGCGACCGCTCACGACCACCTCGACGGCATCGGGCAGCGTTCCGCCGAGCTCCGCGACGAAGCGCGCGGCGTTTGCCTCGCTCGACGCGGCCACGATCGCGCGGGCGCCGTGCATCCGCGCGCGGACGAGGGAAAACGCATCTGCGATCAGCCGCCCGTTGCAACGGACTTCGCTCGAGCGTGAGCCAGGGAGAAGCAGGATGCGGGGCGACCCCTGCGAGAGCCTTGCGGCCTCTGCGGAACAACGGGCCGCGTCGATCGGCTTCGACAGGACGGGATGTCCGATGTACTTGGCCGTCACGCCGCGCGAGCGGAACCACTCCTCCTCGAACGGGAGAAGGCACAGCATCACGTCGGACAGGCGCCGCACCTTGCGGATGCGCCACGGCGCCCATGCCCAGAGCTGCGGCGCGACGAGATTCACGACGCGCGCGCCGAGCGGCTTCAGGCGCGCGCACAGCGGGTAGTTCGCGCTCGGGCTGTCGACGGGCATGTGGACGGCGACGGGGTTCGCGCGGGCCCACGCGACGATCTCGTCGTGAAGACGCTTGACCTCGGCGACCTTCGAGATCCCCGCGAGACCCATGACGCCGTCGTCCGCGGTGCGGCCGAGCATGGTCGCTCCCGCGGCGGCCATCTTCGGGCCGCCCCACGCGACGGGCTCTATGTCCGGGTAGGCCTCGCGCAGCCGTGCGATGACAGGCGCCGCGTGCGCGTCGCCCGACGGCTCCTGCGCCGTGAAGAGAACCACCTTGCGGGCGGCGGACATGCGCGAAGACTACCGAACCACGCAGGTTTGCGCCCGATTCCGCGCACCCGCCGTGCGGCGGCAGCGGGTACCATCCCGCCCCTTATGCTGAAGCGCACGCACATGTGTGGCTCCCTGCGGGCGAGCCACGTCGGTCAGACGGTCACGCTCTCGGGCTGGGTCAACACCTACCGCGACCAGGGCAAGGGCCTCATCTTCGCCGACCTGCGCGACCGCGAGGGGCTCTGCCAGGTGGTCTTCGACCTCGAGCAGTCCCCCGCCGATCTCGTCAACCTCTCGCGCACCCTCCGTCGCGAGTATGTGATCGCCGTCACGGGCAAGGTGCGCATCCGCGCGGGCGGATCGAACCCGAACCTCGAGACGGGCGAGATCGAGATCGTGGCCGAGAAGCTCGAGCTCCTGAACTCTGCGGAGCCGCCGCCGATCCTCCCCGACGACCGCGACGCCGACAAGATCGGCGAGGAGACGCGGCTCAAGTACCGCTACATCGACCTCCGCCGCCCGCGCATGCAGCACATCATGCGCACGCGCTCGCGGGTCACCAAGTTCGCGCGCGACTACTTCAGCCAGAACGGATTCCTCGAGATCGAGACTCCGCTTCTCATCAAGACGACCCCCGAGGGCGCGCGCGACTTCATCGTGCCTGCGCGACTCCATCCGGGGAAGTGGTATGCGCTTCCGCAGAGCCCCCAGCTCTTCAAGCAGATCCTCATGGTGGCGGGCTGCGACCGCTATCTCCAGATCTGCAAGTGCATGCGCGACGAGGACCCGCGCGCCGACCGCCAGGCCGAGTTCACGCAGATCGACCTCGAGATGAGCTTTGTCGAGCGCGAGGATGTCATGAACATGATGACAGGCTTCGCGCGCGGCCTTTGGAAAGAGCTCTTCAACTACGACATCGGCGAGGTGCCGCGCATGTCGTACTGGGAGGCGATGGAGCGCTTCGGCATCGACCGCCCCGACACGCGGTACGGCCTCGAGATCCGCGATGTCTCTGGAATCGCCGCGAAGACCGAGTTCGGCGTCTTCAAGGACGCGCTCGCGAAGGCGAAGGCCGGACGCGGCGGCGTCGTGAAGGCGATCCGCATTCCCGCGCCGAACGAGAAGCTCACCCGCAAGGTGCTCGACGGCTACAGCGAGTTCGCGAAGACCTTCAAGGCGGGCGGTGTTCCGTACACGAAGCTCGGCGCAAACGGCTTCGAGACGGGCGTCGCGAAGTTCCTCGAGCCCGTGCGCGCGGAGCTCGTCGAGGCGCTTGGCCTCGTCCAGGGCGATGTGATCGTCTTCGCGGCCGACCACTACGACATCGCGACGAAGACGCTGGGCGAACTGCGCCAGAAGATCGCGCGTGACCTCGAGATCGTCCCCGAGGGCAAGTGGAACTTCCTGTGGGTCGTCGACTTCCCCATGTTCGAGTGGGACGACGATGGAAAGCGCTGGGTGGCGCTCCACCATCCGTTCACGAGCCCGAATCCCGACCAGTTCGGGGTGCTCGACTCGGACCCCGGCGCGTGCCTCTCGGCGGGCTACGACCTCGTCCTCAACGGCAGCGAGATCGCGGGCGGCTCGATCCGCATCCACAACCAGAAGGTGCAGGAGACGGTGTTCAAGCTGATCGGCCTCACCCAGGAGGACGCGAAGGTCAAGTTCGGCTTCCTGCTCGACGCGCTCAAGTTCGGCGCACCGCCCCACGGCGGCATCGCGTTCGGCCTTGACCGCCTCGTCATGCACATCGTGGGCACCGACAACATCCGCGATGTCATCGCCTTCCCGAAGACCCAGTCTGGCGCCGATCTCATGACCGACGCCCCTGGCCCCGTCGACCCCGAGCAGCTGCGCGAGACGCATGTGAAGAGCGTGGTGTAGCATCGCCGCCATGGCGATGACGACCAAGCGTGCGAAGATCCAGACAACGCTCCTCTTCGCTGCGCTTGTCGCCGCGGTCGTCACGGGGCAGGTGATCCACGGGCTTGGTGGGACGCCGAGCGGGTTCTGGCAGGTCACGGGCGACTTTCTGCTGGTGCGCCCGCTGCAGATGCTCGTCATCCCGATCGTCTTCCTCAGCGTCGCGTGCGGAATCGCGTCCGTCGGCGGGCCTTCGAAACTCGGCAGGCTCGGCGCGGGGACGGTCTTCCTGTACATCCTCAGCATGCTGATCGCGGCCGCGCTTGGTGCCGCCTTGATCGAGTTCTTCGCGCCGGGCGTCGGGGTCGCCGCCGAGACGCGCGATGCGCTGATGGATCAGGCGAACCGCGAGTTCGCCGCGGACGCGACCCGCGCGCAACGCATGCAGGACGCGCAGGGCACGGGCGTCGGCGGCGCGTGGCTCGGCATCCTCTCGCAGATCTTCCCGCGCAATCCGCTGAAGGACATCGTGGAGGGATCGACCATGGCGGCCATCACCGCGGCCATCCTGCTCGGCCTCGGGCTCGCCGCTGCAGGCGAGCGCGGAAGGCCCGCCCTTGAGATTCTTCAGTCTCTCCTCGAAGGCGTGATGAGGATCGTCGGCTGGATCCTGTGGCTCCTCCCAATCGGGCTTTTCTTCTTCGTGACGGCGGTCGTTGCGAGAATCGGCCTGCAGAACATCGCGACGCCCGTGCTGGGGTACATGGCGGTCGCCATCGCGGGCCTCGCCCTCCACGCCTTCGTCGTCCTTCCCCTCTACTGCATGGCATTCGGCGGCGGGAACGGATGGAACCTGATGTGGAACCTGCGCCGCGTGTTCCTGACCGCGTTCTCGACCTCGAGCTCGAACGCCACGCTGCCCGTCACCATCGAGGCGTGCATCAACGAAGGCGGCTGCTCGAAGCGGGCGACGCGCTTCTGCGTGCCACTCGGCGCGACCATGAACATGGACGGAACCGCGCTCTACGAAGCGGTCGTGGTGCTCTTCCTGTTCCAGCTCTTCGGCGTCGACCTCGCGTTCTCCGACATCGTGCTCGTCGTGGTGACGAGCGTGCTGGCCGCGATCGGCGCGGCGGGCATCCCCAGCGCGGGTCTCGTGACCATGGTCATCGTGATCACGGCGGTCAACTCGACCATCGCGGGACGCGGAATCGAGCCACTGCCGATCGCCGCGATCGGCGTCATCATCGGCGTCGATCGCGTGGTCGACATGTGCCGCACGGTGGTGAACGTGTGGGGCGACTGCGTGGTCGCGAAGATCATGTCGCGCGTGGCGCCAGACGCGGACTAAACGGCGTCGGCTTGCGGCAGCCGCCCCAGACACATCCAGCACCAGAGGGAGCGGCCGCAGCCGCGACCGCTCAGACACACAGCGGCCGCAGCCGCGACCGCTCAAGACTCGACTTAATGCACGCCGTGCTCCGCCAGCCATCGCTCCGCGTCGATCGCGGCCTGGCAGCCCATGCCGCTCGCCGTGATGGCCTGGCGATAGGTCGAGTCCGCCACATCGCCCGCTGCAAAGACGCCGTCGATGTTGGTTCGGCTCGAGCGGGTCTTCAGCGCGATGTAGCCCTTCTCGTCGAACTCGAGGCCCGTCCCCTGCAGGAACTTCGTCGCCGGCGAGTGGCCGATCGCGATGAAGAGCCCCTTCACGGGCAGCGTCGTCCGCTCCTTGGTCACGACGTTCTCGAGCAGCACGCCCTCGATGAAGTCGTTGCCGAGCACATCGATGACGACCGAGTTCCAGACGGGCTGAGCCTTCGGGTTGTCGAGGATGCGCGCCTGCATGGCCTTGGAGGCGCGGAACGAGTCGCGGCGGTGGATCACATAGACCTTCGACGCAAACTTGGTGAGGTAGCTCGCCTCCTCCATCGCGGTGTCGCCGCCGCCGACGACCGCGAGGGGCTGGTCGCGGTAGACGGGAAGCGCCCCGTCGCACACGGCGCATGCGCTCACGCCGCCGCCGTTCATGGCGAGCCGCAGCTCGTTCGGAAGGCCAATCCAGTTCGCGGTCGCGCCGGTCGCGATGACAACCGCATGCGCGCGCACCGTCTCGCCCTCACTCGTCTCGAGCACGAACGGCTTCTTGGAGAAGTCGCAGCGAACGACATCCGCGTCCGTGATGCGCGTGCCGAATCGCTCCGCCTGCTTGCGAAAGAGATCCATCATCTCGGGCCCCGACACGCCGTGCGGGAAACCGGGATAGTTCTCGACTTCGGTCGTGAGCATGAGCTGCCCACCCGGGAGGACGGGCGCGGGGTTTGACGCAGGCACGCCGATGATCGCGCGCGGCGCGAGGTTTGCGCGCGCACCGTAGATGCACGCGGTCCAGCCCGCGGGGCCCGACCCGATCACGACCATCTTCTCGACGCCATCGGCAGGGCCGCCATGCGCGACCGCTTCGTGCTTTCCAGACATGCTTGCTCCTTCACGCGCCTCGCGCGCTCGCCGACGCCATCATCCGCCCGAACGGCTCCACGCCCGAACTCCTACTCGCCCTGTCCGCGCGACACCGCGCGCAGGGGCGGCCAGACGAAGAAGTCGCCGATCTTGCCGCCGGGAAGGTGGCGCGCGGGCTCGTCAAAGCTGTTGTTGTCGTTGCGCGCGTAGAGGAGGCATCCCGAGATCTCGAGACGCCCGAACTCCGAGTCGACGCCCTTCGTGCGGGTGCCGAGATACTCGTACCGCATCGAACCGTACTCGGGGTCGTACGGATCGAAGTCGAAGCGCTTCGGGAAGAACTGCGTGTACGACATCTTGATGTCGCGCGGCCAGTCGTTGAACTGCAGGCGATATCCGACGAGGCCCGCGCCGGCGACGAGGCCGCAGAACTCCGTCACAAGACGGCGGCGCAGCACGAACAGCGACTCGATGTCCCGCGCGGCGAAGACCACCGCTGCGTACTTCACGGGATTCACGACGGAGAGCTCCGTCGGAAGATTCATCATGGCGTCGTACGGGCGCATGCGCCACCGTCGCCACCAGTCGTCGTAGATCGAGGTCAGCTTCAGCTGGCTCGCGTCGAGGCTTCCGTGCACCCCCGCGACGCGCTCCCATCGCTTGACCGCGCCGAAGCCGGTCAGCGGAGCCTCTCGGGCCTGCATGCCAGAGAAGATCTTGGCGAACTTCTCCTCCTCGACCTGGCCGAGTTCGCCGAAGACGGACTCGATCAGCTCCTGCGCGACAAACAGGTCGCCCTCGGGCATCGCGATGCGGCGAAGGCGCTCGTTGTCGGTCGCCTTGAGGAACGGATACTCCTTCATCGCGAGCTTGCGGACGAGGTCGAGGCCGATCTTCTCGCGATAGGCGTAGATCGCGTCGCGATGCACCGACATCGCGTCGGCGAGCATGGTCATCGCGGCGTACTTCTCGTCGAACATGACGGCGTCGCAGGCCTGGCGCAGCACCCGCAGGTGCGCCACGCCGATCTTGAAGGCGTCCTCGAACTTACCTGCCTCGCAGAGCCTGTACAGATCGGCTGCGACATAGGCGTTGATCGTCTCGAGCGCGTTGAGATAGGGGAAGTCGACGCGCGTGAGATCGCCGTCGACGCCGATCAGCGCCACGAGCCCACGCTCGACGAAGCGAGGATCGACGCCCTCGGTGCCGTAGGGCACGCCGAGCACCTGGCTGTCCTGGAGCGCGATCAGCGCAAGTCCCATCGCGCCGTTGGCTTCCGCCCATGCAGCGACGGCTTCCCAACCGTCCATCCCGGGGTAGATGGTCGTCTGGTTGAACTCCTCGCTGACCTCCTGTGGCGGACGGGTCATGTCGAGGTAGGCCGTGAAGAGACGGGTCGAGCTGCGCGACGACTCGGAAACCCTCGCCCACGGGGCATTGAGCTTCATGAGGAGCTCGCTCGACTGCGCCGACGCTTCGGTCGGGCTCGCGAGCGCAACCGCCGCGGCGACCGCTGCGGCAAGACCGCGCACGGGTCCGACAAGACTGGTGCCGCGAAGGCAGGCGAACGGAGAGAGCGGGCGGTGTGGGCGCTTGTCGCGTGGCATGGAGTGCTTCCTCGGTCGACCCGCAGCGGCGGATGCCGCGACGGGAGGGAGACAATCTAACACGGTTCGTCGGTACAGTGTCCGACCTCCATGGCCAAGTTGCGTTGTCCCGATCGCGTGCATGTCCTTCTCCTCGGCACAGGCGGGCGCGAGCACGCCATCGCGTGGAAGCTCCGCCAGAGCCGCCGCCTCGGAACGCTTTGGGTCGAGGCCGACGCGAACGCGGGACTTCGGGAGATCGGCCGCGTCTGCCCTGAGCCGACCAACGACCCGTTCCGGCTCGCGCGATGGTGCGAGCGGGAGGATGTGTCGCTCGTCGTGATTGGCCCCGAGGGCCCGCTTGCGGCCGACTACGCGACGAAGCTCGCCGACCCGCCGCGGCGCGTGGTGTTCGGGCCGTCGCGCGAGGCGGCGCAACTCGAGTGGGACAAGGCCTTCGCGAAGCAGGTCATGCGCGCTGCGAGCGTGCCCACAGCGGACTCGCGCGTCTTCACCGACGCCGAGCAGGCGCTGGCATTCGTCGCGTCCCGTCGCGACGGCTGCGTCGTCAAGGCGACGGGTCTCTGCGCAGGCAAGGGCGTGGTCGTCTGCAAGACGGCGGCGGAGGCGCGCGCAGCGGTCGAGGACTGCCTCGTGAAGAAGGTCTTCGGAGACGCGGGCGCCAGCATCCTGATCGAGGATCGCCTCGAGGGGCCCGAGGTGAGCGTGCTCGCGCTTTGCGACGGCAGCAGCTTCTGGATTCTTGATCCAGCCCAGGACCACAAGCGCGTCGGCGTGGGCGACACAGGACCGAACACGGGCGGCATGGGCGCCTTCAGCCCGACGCCACGCGCGACGCCCGAACTCCTTCGCATCGTCGAGCGCGATGTCCTCGTTCCAACGATCGATGCCCTCAAGCGGATGGAGATCCCCTTCCGTGGCGTTCTCTATGCAGGACTGATGCTGACGCCGGCCGGCCCCAAGGTCCTCGAGTTCAACACCCGCTTCGGCGACCCGGAGACGCAGCCGATCCTCGCGCGCCTGAAGGGCGACCTGGTCGAGCTCTGCTGGGCCACCGCCACGGGGCAGCTCGACGAGGTCGACCTCTCCTTCGATTCGCGCGCGGCGTGCTGCGTGGTGGTCTGCTCCAAGGGCTATCCCGGGTCCTACCCGAAGGGCCTCGAGATCGAAGGACTCGACGATGCGAAGGCGATCGAGCGCGCGCCGGGCGAGGATGTCCTCCTCTTCCACGCAGGAACGAGCATCAAGGGCGGAAAGGTCGTGACGGCAGGCGGCCGCGTGCTCGGGGTGACCGCGTTGGCGGCGAACCTCGAGCGGGCCTCTGAACTGGCCAGTCTCGCTGCGTCCAAGATTCGCTTCGACGGCGCCTTCTTCCGCCCGGACATCGGCCGCCCGCGGGCGGCGCAACCCGTCTGAGTCCCTGCCTTCGCTCCGCGACAGCCCCCCAAAGGGGGCGCAGAGGGTCCAAGAATTTTCCTGAAAGCCTTGGGCCCTTGCGTTCCGATCTCAATGTTCGCGTATATTCCGCGTCCTCGGCCCGTAGGGGGCATTGCGCCCCGGCAGAGGCCGGTTCCCGTTGCAGATCCTGCAGAGGTTCTCGCGTCGGGTGCCGCGACCGATTCTCGTGACAGAACTCCTAGACGATCGTGATCTAGACCTGTGATCTAGACGCGTGATCTAGACCCGTGATACAGACCTTTGGAGTCCCGACGCATGCAGCCTCGATTTGTTCTTGCAGCAGCCCTGAGCGCGACGGTTCTTTCCGTCCTTGGCGTTGGTCTTGAGCGGACCGCCTCCGCAATGCAGCCGCTGCGCAGTGGCGGCGATGGGCCAGTCGTCGGCGGGTCGGGCCAGTCGGGCCCCAGCGCGACGCTTCCGCGGCTTCGCGTTCGCAAGCCCGCCCGCGAGGAGTTTGTGCTCCCCTACGACCCCGTGAGCGGCGAGGCTTGGTACACGGGCAACATCGTCCTCAAGTTCGAGGACAGCGTGATGGCCCGCGCTCCGCGCACGAGCGCACCCGGCGTCGCCAACCTCGGTGGCGGCGACCTCTTCGCGTTCCAGCAGCTGCTCGCTGAGAACAAGCTGACCGTCCGTCAGTGGATCAACCGGACCCCAGAGCAGCTCGCAGCCCTTGAGCAGCGCGCGCGCGCGAACTCGGGTCGCGTGCAGCCCGACCTCGCGGGCATGATGATCATCGAGAATGTGAACCCGAAGATCCTCGCGGAGCTCGCGTGGGAGATCAACCAGCTTCCCGAGATCGAGTTCGCCAACATCGAGCGCATCCCGATCCTCCACCAGTGCGGCCCCGAGGCCCCCTGGCCGTGCAATGCGCCGTCCCCCGACTGCGACCCCGAGGGCTTCAACTGCAATCCCGACCCGGGTGACCAGGATGCAGACCCCGAGAACACGCTCTTCGGCTGCCAGGACGCCAACTGCTGCCAGATGATCGCCACGATCATCCCCGCCTGCAACGACGAAGAGGCTCCGAACGGCTGGGATGTGATCTGCGCCGCCTACGCGAACCTCCTCTGCAACGGCACCATCTACGACAATGTCAATCCCGCGCTGCCGCCCGCCGAGCGCTACGACCCGTGCTTCACGGATCCGACGGACATCAATGTCGTCAATCCGATCTTCGCGGATGTCGCGGGCGGCCTGCAGGAAGGCTGCTTCGAGCCACACGCCGGTCGCGGCTGTTCGCGTCCTGCCTGCTGCTTCACCGTCTGCAACATCGACCCCTTCTGCTGCAATGCGGAGTGGGACCAGAACTGCGTGAACCTCGCGCGCAGCGACAGCCTCGTGAATGTCTGCTTCTCCGCGCCCGATCCGGGCCCGACGCCCGACTACACCCCGTTCGCGGGACCCGACGGAGTCGGTGGACACCAGCTCTACCTCCAGTCGGGCATCGCGGATCCTGCCGGTGACTTCCCAGGCAACCCCGCCTGGACGGGCCGCGGCCTCGATCTCCCGGGCTTCGAGGCGATTCACGCGCAGATCGCGTCGACCTTCCTCAACGGTGCGGCGCCTGTGGCGCGTGGCGCGGGCGTCCGCGTCGCGATCATCGAGTTCTCTGCGTTCGTGAACCACGAGGAGTTCGTCCTCGGCGACGGCGCGACGGTGCTCCCCGAGCCGAAGGTCATTCCTGAAGAGGGCCAGTCGATCATCCTCACCGAGGGCTCGAACAACGGCCCGCAGCACGGCACCGCCACCCTCGGCCAGGTCGTCGCAGGCGACAACGGCTTCGGCGTTCGCGGCATCGCGAACGAGGCGCAGGGTTACTTCTTCCCGATCGTCTCCTTCGAGGAGGGTTCGCGCGCGCAGAACGCGATCGTGAGCGCGCTCGAGATCTTCGAGCCCGGCGATGTCATCAACCACTCGTGGGGTTCGCCGCCCGACCGTCCTCTGCCCGCGATCCCGCAGTACTACACGCTGATCGCGCTTGGAACCGACCTCGGCGTCACTTCGGTGGTTTCGGCGGGTAACTCGAACTGCCCGATCCAGCCGCAGGCTGGCGAGGCCGACTCGGGCGTGTTCATCGTCGGTGCTGGCTCGCCCGGCCGCCGCGCCCTCGAGACCGGCTGCCCTGGTGTTCAGGCCTCCCTGGGTCGCTTCATGCGTCTCCCGTTCTCGAACTACTCCGACCCCGAAGAGGAACTGGCGACCGTCCATGTCTTCGCATGGGGCCAGGCTGTGACCACTGTCGGCTACGGCGACCTCTTCGTCGGCGCAAACGGCCTTCCGCCGGGTGTGACCGACCCCGAGAACATCAACCGGCTGCGTATGTACACGGACGAGTTCTCGGGAACGAGCTCGGCTGCACCGATCATCGCAGGCGCCGTTGCCAATGTGCAGGCCTACGCCAAGCAGATGTACGGAGCGGCGCTGCCGCCGCTGACGCTGCGCGGCATCTTCACCTCGAACGGTGAGGAACAGGCTCCGCTGGCGATCTCCCTCGAGGATTGCGGGCAGTCGACGGCCGACTGCTGCGTCGACGGCGACCCCGACTGCGACGGCGTGTTCAAGCCGATCGGCGTCTTCCCGAACATGCGTGACATCGCCATCGGCGTGTTCACGGGCACGGGCTGGGACGGCAACCGTGCCAACATCGAAGTGCACACGGGCATCCAGCCCCGTGGCGCTCCGTGGGTCAGCTTCGTCATCCGCGGGGTCGACGGCTCGGCGCTCCGCATCATCACGGAGCGTCGCAGCGCGGGCGTGATCGTCGAGGGCATGACCTACCTCGGCTCTGGCTTCACGACCGATGTCGAGGCGCGCCTCACCGCTCCGACCCCGGACCCAGAGAACCAGGTCTCCGACATCGGCATCACCACGGTCTCCCGTGCGACGCGAAACTTCGTGATGATGGGTGCGTTCGTCCGCAACTTTGCGCTCAACCGCTACGAGTTCATCGGCGCCCAGGTGATGACGACCGCGTACAACCAGTTCAACTTCGATGTGCCGGACTACGGCGCGATGTCGGATTACCTCGACCCCGCGACCGAGGAAGTCGAACTGCGCGTGTGGACCTGCGGGCTCGGCCAGACGCGGTCGCACGAAGTGCTGCACGACCTGATCGAGGTTCGCATCAACAACCCGTTCAACCCGCTCTGACGAACGCGGGTCAACCAGAGATCTCAGGCGGCCTCGGACACCTGTCCGAGGCCGCTTTCTTTGGCATCGGCGAGCGAGGCGGGCGATCCCGACCATGACGCTGCGATGTTTCAGAAACTTCTGAAACTTCACTTGCGGCGACCCGAGGCGGCCCGTACTCTTCCTTCATGCCTTCGAACGGACAGACGGCCCCAAAGCCCTCCCGCTCGCCCCGCGCGGGGTCGGCGGTGGCCGTGCCCTCGCCCGACGCCGCTACCGCGGGAGCCGACGCCGCCGAGATTGCGGCGGCGCAGGACCGCTTCATCTCCTTCTGGGGGGAGATGGGGACGCGATGGGGCGTGCAGCGGAGCATGGCGGAGGTACACGCCCTTCTCTTCATCGCAGGCGAACCGCTCTCCGCCGAGGATGTGATGGATCGCCTTCGCCTCTCGCGCGGAAGCGTGTCGACGGTGCTGCGCCAACTCGTCGAGTGGGGCCTGATCCAGCGCGTTCGCGCCAAGGAGCGCAGCGACCGCCGCGAGTACTTCCAGGCGGAGCAGGATGTGTGGAAGCTCTTCTACACGATTCTCCGCGCGCGCAAGCGGCGCGAGTTCGACCCGTTGGTCGAGGAACTCGGCGGATGCCGCGTCTCAGCCCGTGGCGGACGGCGCACCGAGCGCGAACGGGCCCACGACCGAAGAATCGACGAGCTGCTTGAGCTCTGCGTGTTCTTTGATGGGCTCGCCAACACCATCTCGAGGTCAGGCAAGGGCATCGAGCGTGCCACGCGTCTTCTGGCCCGCGTTCTTGGAGGTGGCAAGTGACCCGCATCGCAGGTCGGTCCGCGGCTCGAGTCGCGGCGAGACGGTCGTCTTCGGTCGGTGGCGGGGGCCGGTTGGCCTCACCCGCCGGTGGTGCCCAGCTTGATCTCGAGGTGGCGACTTGGCGCGTCGGGCGTCGCGGCTCCCTGCGGCTCACCCTGCGTCTGGTGGAGCGCTCCATGGCAGATGCCTCGGACGCCCACCGAGCCTCTGAGCTGATCGGCACGGTGGAGTATCGCCACGACGATCGGGCGGCATCGGACCGCGACTGGACCGTGGCCTCGGCCCGAGTCTCGTGTGCCCTGGCAGTCCGCGCAGACTCCTCCGAGGTGGCGCTCCGCCTCGTCGACTGTCGTGACACGAGCGGGGCCGCGATGGCACCCTCTGCCGCTTCGCCTGGCCACGGATGTTCGGAACTCCCCTGCACGCTCATCCGACGGAGCGGCGGACAGACGCTGCTCCTGACCGACCTTCCCTCGCGCCTCGGGCTGCGGGGAGGCACCTATGTGCTGCGGTCTGTCGCTTCGTTCGGCGCCCTTCTTGAGGCCATCGAAGGCCCTTCCCACTGAAGGCTGGTTCGGCGTTCCTCTGTTGGCCCTCGCCCTTCCGGTGGTGCCCGATGCTCCGCGGGCACCTGATCGCGTCAATCTTGACGCTGTTCCATTTGCATGGACAAAGCCGTGCTGTAGTCTTTGCGCGTGACTGGCGAGCCTGCGAGTCCCCTCTTGCGAACGGCTCGGAGCGTGTTGTGCGGCATCCTCGGCCCTTTCGCGATCCTTGGCCCGATGAACCCATCGGCGGTGATCGCGTCTCCCCAGGCGCCGCCCTCGTTCACAGACCAGGCGCTTGCTCGCGGCGTGCAGTATCCCGTGCAGGGGATTCCGCAGACGAACGGGTTGTACGGATTCGGACTTGCGGCCGCCGACCTCGACGGTGACGGATTCGACGACCTCGTCGCGATCGGGCGCCTGAACGGCCAGGTCGGGGTCTATCGCAACCTGGGGACAGGGCACTTCCAGAACCGATCCGCGACCTCGGCGATCGCCCCGCTCCCGCAGGCATCTGCTGTGGCATGCGCCGATCTCGACGGCGACCGTCTTCCCGACCTTGTGTTCACGCAGGTCAACCAGCCCAGCCGCATCTACCGCAACCTCGGCGACTTCGTGTTCGCCCCGATGGCGCTTGAGGCCCACCTCGGGGCCCCGACCGCTGCGAAGGGTGTGTCGCTGGCAGACATCGACGGCGACGGCGACCTCGACTTCTACATCGCAACCTATGCGCTGACGGACGCCCCTCCGCCCGGGCTTCGAAGCCGCCTGCTCCGAAACGACGGCGCCACGATGACCGACCTCGCGCCGAGCGTCGGTCTCGATCGCGTGGCGCGCACCTTCCTCGGCGTCTTCTCCGACATCGACCGGGACGGCGACCAGGACCTCTATGTCTCGAACGACAGAGGGCACCTCGCTCCGCTGTTCGCCGCGAATGAACTCTGGCGCAACGACGGCGGGGTCTTCACGGACATCAGCGCGGGAAGCGGAGCCGATGTCGCATGCTTCTCGATGGGAGTCGCCTGCGGGGACTTCGACGGGAACGGATTCACCGACTTCCTTGTCACGAACACGCCAGCGCCGAATGCGCCCGTATTCGGCGTGAACCCCCTGATGCTCGGGCAGGGCGACGGCACCTTCGTCCGGGCGGAGACGCAGTGGGCGGTCGAGGATCTCGTCACGGGCTGGGGCGCCCTCTTCGTCGACATCGACAACGACGGCCATCTCGACCTCTATGTGAACCACCAGTTCGCTCCGAACAAGCTCTGGCGCAACCCTGGCTTCCCGCCCGCGCTCCTCGTGCCTGCGGCGGGCGGAGCCTCTGGGCCGTCGAACCACTGGAGCTACTCCACCGTCGTGAGCGACATCGATGGAGACGGCGACAACGACCTGATCGTCTCGAGCCTTGGGTCGAACCTGCGGATCTTCGTGAACAACTCGGGGCAGACCCTCCCGAGCGTTCGCTTCAGGCTTGAAGGCAAGGGGCTGAACACGAGCGCCATCGGCTCTCGGATCGACGCGCGCGCGGGCGCGCGCACGATGACGCGCGAACTGCATGCGGGTGGCGTCGGGTATCTCGGGCAGAACTCGAAGGAGATGCACTTTGGACTCCTGGCGGCCGCGCATCTCGACGAGGCCATCGTCACTTTTCCCGATCGGTCGCAACGGACGCTCGGCGTGGTGCCGCCGGGGTCGCACACCGTGGTGCACCCAGCGATCCTCGGCGACAGCAATGGCGACGGCGCGCTTGACGAGGTGGATCGCGCGCAGCTCCTCGCCTGCATCGCGGCCGCCCAGTCGGGCGCCCTGCCCCGGTCGTGCATGTGGTTCGACTATGACGGCGATCTCGATGTCACCGAGGCGGATCGCGCGTCGTTCGACGCGGCGCGCACGCGTCGCCGCTGCGACCTCGACTCCGACGGGACTGTCGGTGCACGGGACCTCGTGATCCTGCTCGATGCGTGGGGCGAGAAGGGCGGCGCAGCCGACCTCGACGACGACGGAGTCGTCGAGGCGGGCGATCTCAAGATCCTGCTGGCCAACTGGGGCTGAGGCGGACCGAACCCCGTCTCGCGAGCGTCGCCGCCCGCGCATGGGAGCCGCTCAAGGGAACTTCGCGGGCGTCTTCCGCTGCTTCTCGATCGCGACGATCGTGTTCGTCTCGGTTCGGATCTCTCCAACGACCGCCGCGTGAAGCTCGTAGAGCCGTTGCTTCGCCTCCGCGAGCTCGTCCGCGGCGCGCGCTCCCTTGATGGCGAGCATCACCCCACCGATGCGCAGGAACGGGACGGAGATCGTGGCGAGCCCGCCAAGCGCGCCGACCGCACGCGAGGTCGCCACATCGAAGGCCTCGCGGAGCGGGCCGCGGGCGGCGATCTCCGCGCGCGATTGCACCACCTCGACATTCGCGAGTCCGAGCGTTCGCACGACCGCCTCGAGGAAGCGCGCCTTCTTCCCCGTCGCCTCGAGCAGCGTCCACGCGATGTCGGGGCGCGCGATCGCAAGCGGAATCCCAGGCACCCCTCCGCCAGAGCCGATGTCGATCGCCGTGGTCGCACGCTCGAGCCCCTCGATCGGTGCGAGGAGCGTGAGCGCATCGATCACATGGCGCGACCACGCGCTCTCACGGTCGATGCGTGTGAGGTTGAAGCGCTCGTTCGCCGCGAAGAGCATCCCGAGGTAGCGGCTCAGCAGCGAAAGCTCTGCGTCGCTCAGCTCGATGTGAAGGCGCGCGAGCATGGCGATTGCCGTCTCGTCGGCGGCGATCGGCTCGGGCTCGGGGTCGAAGCGAAGCCACTCCGCAAGCTCCGCCTCGCGGGCGTGCTCGCGCTCGCTCTGGCGCGCTGGGGGATGCCGGTCGCGAGGGCCTGTCGGTCGCTGTGCCATGAGGTGAACCTTCTACTCGATTGCGCGGTTGTCGTCGAACGGGCTCCGGCCCTGCAGCGGATCCCTCGACTCGAACGGGTTCTTGTCGCCGCCAAGAGGCGGACGGATCCCGATCGCAACGAGGATTCCGGTCAGCGCCCACGACGCCGTGAGGCTGCTTCCGCCATAGCTCACGAACGGCAGCGTGACACCCGTGATCGGCAGAAGCCCGATGGTCATGCCGATGTTCACAGCCATCTGTGAGAAGAGGAGCGCCCCGATTCCCACGGCGACGAGTTTGGAGAAGCCGTCGCGTCGGTCGATCGCCACGGCAAGCGCGGCCATCAGGTAGAGGGTCGAGGCCGCGAGCACGGAGAGCCCGCCGAGCAGGCCGAAGCGGCAGCCGACGACCGCGAAGATCATGTCGTTGTGCTCTTCGGGGAGCGCGTTGAACACGACGAGGGCGCGCGCGTGGTCCTCGCCGTTTCCCACGACGCCCCCTGCGCCCGTGAGGCGCATCGCACGCCAGCCCTGGAGCCCGATGTCGCGCTCGAACCGCGTGTCGCCCTTCACCTGCGCCACGATGGCGTCGATCCGAGCGCGCTGGTAGGGCTGCAGGCCGTAGGCGTAGGCGATCGGCACGGACGAGACGGCGAGCGCCCCCGCGACGAGAAGATGCCGCCATCGCGCGCCCGCCGCGACGAGCATGGCGACGAGCGTCGGGAAGAAGAGAAGCGCGGACCCGAGGTCCGGCTCAAGCACGATGAGCCCGACCGGCACGAGGAGCAGGAGGATCGGCACGAGCAGGCTCCGCAGCGTGCGCGGGCTTCCTCGCAGCGAAAGCCACTGCGCGACGCAGAGGATGTAGGCGATCTTCGCAAGTTCCGAGGGCTGGAAGTCGACGATGCCGAGGTTGATCCACGCGCGCGCGCCGTTGCGGGGCGTCACGATCGACTTCGGGATGAACGGAAGCAGCACGAAGACAAGGAGCGCAAGCGAAAGCGCAAGCAGGAACCAGCTCGCCGCGCGAAGCCCCTGCGGCGGCACGATCGTGGCAAGCGAAGCCGCCGCGATTCCGACAGCAAGGAAGATCGCCTGCCTCGTCGCGAGCGCGGGCTCCGTGGTTCCGATCGAGACGATGCCGAGGATCGAGAGGTAGAGCGCGGCGGCGACCGCGATCCACGCGGGCGTCGCGAGCCGCAGGCGCCCGCGCGACGGGGCGCTTGTGCCTGCGTAGAGCTCCGCGGCGGTGAACGACGAGCGGCTCATCGCGATGCGCGCTCCTCACGGACTCCGCCGTCCGTCGTCCGCGCGCGCTCGCCGAGGTATCCCTCCGCCGCGATGGCGCGCATGACGGCGGCCGCCATCGGTCCAGCCACCTTGCCGCCCGAGCCGCCGTGCTCGAGGAGCACCGCGACGGCATAGGCTGGTGCCTCGCCGCGCGGCGCCGCGAGCCCGACGAACCACGCGTGGTCGGTCTTCACGCGCGTCTCGGCCACTCCGTCGCCGTCGCCGTCGAGCCTGAACGGAGGCACGGTCGCCGTGCCCGTCTTGCCCCAGACATCGATCGCCTCGAACTCGAACAGGTTCTCGCGCACGCCGCCCTCGAGGGTGATGTGATGTCCCGTTCCATGCGGCGCGTTGACCGAGTCGCGGAGTCCGCGGAGGGCCTCCGCGACGGCCGCGGGCGGGAGCGCGAGATCACGAGGCGTCTCCTGCGCGCGCGCTCCACGCACGATGCTCGGCGGGATCGACACACCGCCGCGCGCAAGCGTGGCGAACGACTGCGCCGCATGGAGTGGCGTCCATGCGATCGGTCCCTGACCGATCCCGAGAAGGAGCTCTGAGACGCGGTCGCCGTCTGCCCGCTGCCGCGCCAGCTCTGCGAGATCGGGAAGGAGGCCGCCCGACTCCCCCACGATGCGTCGCCCGCCGTCGCGCGTCGAGACTTCTGCGGCCAGACCGACGCCGAGCGGCCGCCCGACGCCGAATCGCTCCAGCCAGGCGGACACGCGCTCAGGCCCCATACGCCGAGCGATCTCGTAGAAGTAGATGTTGCAGCTGCGGGCGATCGCATCGCGACCCGCGAGCGGCCCATGGGTTCCGAGACGCCCCTCCGCGGCGCGGTAGGTCCAGCAACGCACGGCATCGGGCCTGTCTGCGAAGAAGTGTCCCTTGCACTCGATCGTCGCATCGGTTGAGACCACGCCCTCCGCGACGGCCGCGCAGAAGAGGATCGGCTTCAGGATGGAACCCGGGAGATACACCGCGTCGAACGGCCTGAAGACCTGAGGGTTCTCACGAGCGCGGCGAGAGTCGCTGAGCAACGCCCCCTCCGCAAGCGTGGGGGCGCTGACGGCGGCAAGAACCTCGCCTGTGGCGACCTCAAGGACGACCACCGCGCCGACGAGCTCGAACCCGAGCGGAAGCGGGCCGTCGCGCGGGTTGCCCTCCGCGTCGAGCCCGAGCTGGTAGCGCTCGATGCGTGCAAGGCGCGACCCAGGCGCGAACAGCGCCTGGATGCGCGACTGAAGACGGATGTCGAGGGTCAGCGTGATGTCCGCCCCTGGCACGGGCTCGGTGCGGCGCTCTGTGGCACGCTCGAGGTTCCGCTCGACGAGACCCCGCGCGCCCCGCAGCGCATCCTCGTGGACGCGCTCGAGCCCGCTTGCGCCGATGGCGTCCCTGTCGGCGCGATAGCCACCGAGGTCGACCACCGTGCCCGTGGACGGGTCGAAGAGCGGCCTGCGCTTGAGATCCTCCGCGAAGACCTGCGTGCGGGTGGCCCCGATGATGTGGTCCGCCACGCCGTTCAGGACGACCGCCAGCGGTTTCTCCGAGCGGATCGGGCTCGGAAACGCAGAACGATCGAGCTCGAACGCCACCTGCTCCCACGGCCTGATGCGGCGCGTGGAAGGCTCGACCGTGACGGTCCCGGGAAGATCCTCCGCGATCCGCTGGAACGCGAACGCGACCTCGTCGGAGACATCGGGCAGCACCACATGCGATCCACGCTGCGCGGCCACGCGCTCGCGGTCGATCTCATCGAGGCGCGCGTCGTCGCCGAAGAGCCTGATCTCCCGCTCGAGGAGCGCCTCCTTGCGCGACGCCGCCTCGCGTGCCGCCCGCGCGACGATGTCGTCGAGACGGCGATCGAGTTCGGCGCGCTCGAACCCGCCCGCCGTCGAGATGCGCGCGTAGACCTGCTCAAGCAGCGCGTCGAACTTTGACTGCCGCTCGAGGATGCGCGCGCTCCGCTCGCCCGCGGAGAGCTCGAGCCACGAGGAGAGCCCGAGTTCGCGCACCAGCTCGCGCCGCGCCATTTCGGTGGCCCAGCGTCCCGTGATCGCGTCGTAGCGGAGAAGCACATCCCAGCTCGCGCGGTCCGCCGCAAGAACCTCGCCGCGCCTGTCGAGGATCGTGCCGCGCGTCGTCGGCACGAGCCGCGTGTTCACGAGAAACCGCTCGACCGCGGCGCGGTGCGTCTCGTGCTCGACGAGCGTCAGTCGCCCGAGCTGGAGCGCGAGCACCGTCGCGACCGCGAGGAAGCCGAGAGACAGGACGCCGACGCGGCGCTCGAAGCGACCGAAGGTCGCACCGAGCGCGGCGCCGAGGCCGGCTGTCCAGTGTCCGCGTCCCGAGGGCATGCAGAGAGGGTACGCGAGGAGCCGCGGCGCGTGGCAGCGCCGTCAGCGCATCTTGATCGACGCGAGCGCGATCGCGCAGAGGATCGCGGTGATGATCCAGAAGCGGACCACCACCTGGTTCTCGCTCCAGCCCTTCAGGTGGAAGTGGTGATGGATCGGTGCGCAGCGGAAGATGCGCTTGCCGCCCGTCGCCTTGAAGTACGCGACCTGAAGGACAGTGCTGCCGATCTCGAGATAGAAGATGCCCGCGATCAGCGGAAGCAGGAACTCCTGCCGGATCGCGACCGCGACGAACCCGAGAAGCCCGCCGAGCGCGAGCGACCCCGTGTCGCCCATGAAGACCCGCGCGGGGTTGCAGTTGAACCAGAGGAACCCGAGGCATGCGCCGCCCATCGCGCCCGTGAGGACCATCAACTCCCGCGCGCCCGGGACATGGGGCACAAGGAGGTGCTGCGCCACGACCTGATTGCTCGAGATCCAGCAGAGCACCATCAGGACGAAGCTGACGACCGCCATCGTGCCCGCGGCGAGTCCGTCCATGCCGTCGGCGATGTTCACGGCATTCGAGGTTCCCGCGATCGCCAGAGCGCCGATCACGGCGTAGACGAAGATCCCGAGAACGAAGACATTCGGGTTCAGCACGGCGCCCGCGATGTCTCCCGCGCGCATCGGCTCGTAGGTGCGCTGGAACGGCAGGTTGAGGCTGACCGCAGCGGGGTTCGACTGCGGGTCGGCCGCGTGGAAGAGGAAGAGGCTGACCAGGATGGCGCAGCCCATCTGGAAGAGAAACTTCTCCCAGGCGAAGAGCCCCTCGCGCGTTCCCGCTGCGCGGCGCGCCGCCGTCAGCTTGAGCCAGTCGTCGAAGGCCCCGACGGCCGCAAGCCAGACGAGGACGAGGACGGCGAGATGGACATAGCGCGAGTGGACGAAGTCGGCGAACAGGAACAGTGACGCAAGGATCGACCCGACGATCAGGAGCCCGCCCATCGTGGGCGTGTCCTTCTTCGGCTGGTTCAGCGCGTTCAGCTCCGTGTTGTAGAACTCGGGGTTGTCGCCGACCTTCAGCTGGCGCAGCCGCGCGATCGTGCGCGGGCCGAGCGCGATGACGACGAGGAACGCAAAGAGCCCCGCGGCCAAGGCGCGGAACTCGAGTTGCGTGAACACCTGGATGACGCTGTAGAGCCCCATCGCATCCAGCCAGTCTTGGAATCGCGTCGTCAGGATGTAGAGCATGCGCGGAGCGTCTGTATCGGGATTCGCAGGGCCGTTGCTCCAAAGGAACGCGCGGCGCTGTCACGCGCCCGCGCGGGCAAAGCCCTCGGCGAGCGGCGCAAGGAACCGCTCCATGCGGGCACCCCTGCTTCCTTTGAGAAGAATCGTGCTTCCTGACGGAATCAGGGAGCCTGCCTCGAGCGCGACGGCCTCGGAGAACTCGCCCGCGGAGAGCGCATCGCCTGAGAACCCGGCCACGCGGGCCGCCGCCACAAGATCGGCGGCAAACGGGCCCACCGCCACGAGCGCGTCGCCCGCCCCGAGGACCGCGGCCGCGCGACGCCCGACCTCGGCATGCAGGTCCGCCGCGGCGCCACCGAGCTCGCGCATCTCGCCAAGGATGGCCACTCGGCGCCCATGCGGCGCGAGTTCCGCGAAGGCCGAGAGCGCCGCAGCCATCGCGTCGGGGTTCGCGTTGTAGGCGTCGTTGAAGACCGTGCGCCCCGCAACCTCGAGCCGCTCAAGGCGCATGTCGGACGCAGCGACCGCCGCGAGCCCGCTGCGAATCGCGTCGACCTCGACGCCCATCTCAATCGCGGCCGCGAGCGCGGCCACCGCGTTCATCGCGTTGTGCGCCCCCGGCATCGCGAGGCCGAATCGCTGGCGCCGCGCCACGGGAGGCGAATCAGATCCGTCCTCGCAGCGTGCCCGCGGCAGCTCCACCTCGATCTCCTGCACGATTCCTCCGCCGAAGTCGCCCGCACGCCTGTCGACAAGCCTGTAGTCGCAGGCCGCGCCGAGGCCGAAGCGAACGATCCGCGCTGGCGCCCGCTCCTCGGCGGCCAGCCGTGACACGGCCTCGAGGAGCGGTGGGTTGTCGCCGTTCACGACCGCGACGCCCGAAGCCGACACACCCGCGAGGATCGACGCCTTCTCCGTCGCCACCGCTTCGACCGACCCGAGGCCCTCAAGGTGCGCGCGACCTGCAAGCGTCACGATCACGGCCTCGGGCTCGACCATCTCGGCGAGCGGCAGGATCTCGCCCGGGTGGTTCATGCCGATCTCGGCGACGAGGAAGCGTGCCTCGTCGGGGGTCGACAGAAGCGTCAGCGGCACGCCGATGTCGTTGTTGAAGCTCTTCGGACTCGCGTGCGTCGGACCGACCGCGGCGAAGATTCCTTCGAGCAGCCTGCGCGTGGTGGTCTTGCCTGCGCTTCCCGTGACAGCCGCCACCCGCAGCCGAAGGAGGCTCCGCCGCCACGCGTGGGCGATCTGCCCGAGCGCACGCCGCGTCGACGCGACCCGGAGGAGCCCAAAGCCAGCGGGAAGCGCTGCAAGCGCTGCCTCGCCGGGATGGGTCTCAACGATGGCGAACGCAGCTCCCGCACGCGCGGCATCGGTCACGAACGCGTGGCCATCGAACCGTTCGCCGCGCAGGGCGACGAAGCAGGACCCGCGCCGAAGGCCGCGGGTGTCGGTCGTCAGCGCGACCGCCTCCGCGGACGGGCGACGCAAGACCTCCGCGCGCGTCGCGAGCACGATCGCCTGGATCGACGGACAGTGGACCTCGAAGACGCTGGAGCCGCTTGCTTCCGACATTCGTGCTTGACCTCGCTCTTTCGCGCTCACCGCGCAATCTCCGGGCTTCCTCGCTGGGGCTGAATCCTGGGGATTGGATCTCGTGGCCTGAATCTCGTGGCCTGAACCCGAGGCTCAATCCCGAGGCTCAATCCCGAGGCCTCAACCCTCGAACTCACGGACCAGTCATGACGCCTCGCACGACGCTTGGAGCATTGCCCAAACCGTCGCTCACGACCCGTGCGCAGCAAGGCGCTTGCGCAACGCCTCCTCCGCTTCCCTACGGTCGTCGAAGCGGCGCTTCTCCGAGCCGATGATCTGGTAGTCCTCGTGGCCCTTGCCCGCGATCAGGACGATGTCGCCCGGGCGCGCGGTCGCCACCGCGAAGGCGATCGCCTCGGCGCGGTCGACCTCGACCTTGACGCGGCCACGCGCGTCCTCGGAAACCCCCGTCAGGATCTCGTCGATGATTGCGCGCGCGTCTTCCGTGCGGGGGTTGTCGCTCGTCACGATCACCTCGTCCGCGCCCTCGCAGGCCACGCGCGCCATGCGCGGGCGCTTGGTGCGGTCACGGTCGCCGCCACAGCCGAAGACCACGCGAAGGCGCCCTCCGGCCGGAACCGTCGGCCGCAGCGCGTCGAGCACATTGCGCAGCGCATCGTCCGAGTGTGCGTAGTCAACGAGCACGCTGAACCCAGCGCCGGGAACCGAGACCGGCTGCAGCCGTCCCGGCGGCGCCGAGCACGAGGCGAGCGCGGCACCGAGGCGCGCAGCATCGACGCCGCAGAGGCTCGCCGCGGCGGCGGCCTGCAGCGCGTTCATCGCGTTGTGGCGTCCGACGAGCGGGAGATCGAACTCGAAGAGTCCCCACGGACCGCGGAACGAAACCGCCATCGACGCGGGCCCCATGCTGTGGACGGTCGCGAGGCAGTCCGCGCGCGGGTCGACGAGGCTCGTGCGGAGGACGCGCGCACCGCTCGCACGCGCGGCCTCGAGCATCGTCGCGTGCCACGGGTCGTCCATGTTCACGATCGCCGCGCCTTCAGGCCCAAGCATCGAGAAGAGCCGCGCCTTCGCAGCCGCGTAGCGCTCCATCGTGCCGTGGTAGTCGAGGTGGTCGCCCGTCAGGTTCGAGAAGATGCCGATGCGGAAACGCGTGCCCGCGACGCGGCTCTGGTCGAGCGAGTGGCTCGACACCTCGATCGCGGCGGCGCGGCAGCCGTTCTCGACCATGCGCGCGAAGAGCTCCGCGAGTTCGAGCGCAGGCGGCGTCGTCAGGCTCGAGGGAACGCGCACGCGCCCATCATCCGTCTCGACCGTTCCGACGAGACCCGCCCGCATTCCGGCCGCCGCGAGAAGCTGCTGCACGAGATACGAGATGGTGGTCTTGCCGTTCGTTCCCGTCACGCCGACCACTGCGAGCGTCGAGGTTGGCCTGCCGTGGAATCGTTCCGCGAGCATGGCCGCCGCGGCCGCGGGGTCTTCGCAGGAGAGCCACGCGACGCCATCGGGAAGCCCCCCCTCGGGAGGCATCGTGTCCGTCGGTGCCGCAATCGCAACAGCGCCTTGGCGAAGCGCGTCCGCGATGAACGCGCGCCCATCGGTCTTCGTTCCCGAGCGGGCGAAAAAGAGCGCGCCCTGCTTCACGCGCCTCGAGTCCTCCGAGAGACTCCACACGACGGGGTCTGCGCCCGAAAGAAGGCGCACGGCCCCCGCCTCGCGCGGAAGCGCCTCGATCAAGGTCGACAGTCTCATCGCTCTCCCTTCCTCGCGTCCTGCGACGCATCCGATGGTTCATCGATCGCCGCATCGATCGGAAGCGGGTCGGCCACGCGCCCACGCGCGAACTCGACGAGCCTCGGAAGCACGAGCCGGCGGAGGACGATCTTGCCGCAGGCCGCGATGGGAATCGCCAGAAGCATGCCGTAGACGCCCGCGACCGAGCCGCCCGCGAGGATCGCCACCACGATCGTCACGGGATCGAGATTGGTGGCCTTGCCCGCGATGACCGGCGTGAGCAGATATCCCTCGATCGTCTGCACGACGGCAAACACCACCGTTGGCCAGAGCAGCATGCCCCACACGGCCATGCGCGCCTCGGGCGGAAGCCCGAACTGGTCGACGACGAGAAGGATCACAGCAAACGGAAGCCCCACGCCGCCGAGATAGGGAACGATCGAGAGAGCGCCCGTGAGAAGCCCAAGCGCGATCCCGTACGGAACGCCGCAGAACTGCCATCCGATCGCGAACATCACGCCCATGAGCATGCAGATCACGATGCGCCCGCGCACGAAGCCCGCGACCGCACGATCCATCTCCCCGATCAGTCCGAGGATCGAGTCGCGCCGTTCGTCGGGGATCAGCTTCGAGAAGAAGCCCGTGATGTCGGGCCAGTACACGCTGAAGTAGAAGAAGTAGAACGGGATCAGGAACGCGACGAGGCTGATCTGCAGCACCGTCAACGCGAACGCGTACACCTGCTTCGACCCGGCACCGAGGAGGGCGAGAAGCGGGTTGTCGCCGCTCGCCCGACGCATCGACTCGGGCAGCTGCGCGATCGCGTCGCCGACGGTGCCTGGGCGCGGCTCGACGGCACCTGTCTCGGGGGGCGCGGCCGCGCGCTCGGCGCCCGCCTCGGCGGAGTCCGACGGAACAGGCGGGGTGGCCGGCGGCTCGCTCGACCCATCCTCCGCCGGCTGCACTTCATCGCGCCCGACGGCCGTCTCGGGCGGTGCCCCCTCGACCCCCGCTCCCAACGGCGCGTCGCCGCCCTTCAAGTCGCCGCCCTTCAAGTCGCCGCCCTTCAAGGGGTGAAGGAATCGATCGAGGAAAGTCCGCGCGTCGCCCTGATACTCGGTCGGCAGCGTCTCGACGAGCCTCACGAGCGCGGGGTCGTAGCGCCCGCCGCGCAGCCCCGACGCGAACGAGAGCGTCTGGCCGACCGCGATCGGAATGACAATCGCGAGGAGCACGGCCAAGATGGTGCCGAGCGCAGCAAGGATCGTCGTGACCGCGACTGGCCTGCTGAATCCCCGCCAACGCGTCATGCGCGCGACCACTGGCTCCACGAGGTAGGCGAGCGCAAGCGCCACGAGGAGCGGAACCGTCACGGTGCGCATCGCGTAACCCGCGTACACCGTTCCTGCGACGATGCCGATGACCAGGATGTCGCGGACAGGCTGGAGGTGCCACAGGTGGGCGGTGCGCGGATCGAACCCGCGGTCACGCGACGCCGAATCCGACTCGCCCTGCGCAGCCTTCGAGTCCCGCGATGAATCGTCCTGCGCGTCGCCCATCCTGCCTCCGCTTCGAGCCATCCGTTGCCCGCCCGACGCCCACGCGCCGCACTCGGGCAAGGTAGCGCGAACGGAAGGCGGATGGGGCGCCCTTTCGCGGCCGCACTCGGCCGTGCGCGTGCGCCCTCGTCACGAAATGTCCCGACTTTGCCGATAGACTCCGCGTCCGCCGCCCTTCCGCCGAGCACGCACCGTGACCCCTCCTCCTCCCGAATCCATTGACTGGAAGCGCATCGTCGAGAACGCCGGGTCCTACCCCCTCGAGGCGTTCCAGTTCGTCCGCGAAGGCCTCGCTCATACGGTCGAGCGGGCGCTGACCCAGTCGAACCTCCAGGCGCACGGGGGTGAACTCCTCCAGCCCGACAACCACCATGTCACGGGGCAGCAACTCTGCCTCGGCCTCCGCGACTACGCGATCGAGCGCTACGGCATGCTCGCGCCCGCCGTCCTTCAGCACTGGCACATCCACCGCACGGAGGACTTTGGTCGGATCGTGTACGCCATGATCGAGGGCGATGCCCTCTCGAAGACCCCCGAGGACTCGATCGAGGATTTCGCGGGCGTCTACGACTTCGACGAAGCCTTCAGCAACGCGCAACTGGCCCAGCGGCTCGGCGCGCGGTAGTCGGCGTTCCTATCACGCGATCCAGACGGGAGTTCCGCGCGTGCCCGCCGCGACGAGGGCGCCGGGGGCTCCAGTTCCGCTGAAACACGGGCGAATCCGCCCCACGCAGGCCCGATTTTCCCTATCCTCCCCGCCGTCGGAATTCGTTCGCGTCCTTCGGACTCGATCCGCGTCGCGCGACGCGGCGTGTCCACATGACTTTCAAACGATCGCAGGAAAGCAAGGTTCATCATGCGTCTCGCCCTCATCGCCTCCAGCGTCGGTTTCATCGCTCTCTGCGGCTGCGTTCCTCAGAGCCAGTACGACGATCTCATGAATGCCTACCGCAGCAAGGAGCAGCAGCTCCTCCAGCTGCAGAACGAGTTCGACACCTCGCGCACGAACGAGGAGGCGCTGCGTCGCCAGCTCGCAGAGGCTGCGGCGGACCTCGCCCGCGCGCGCGAGCTCGTCGGTGGCGACAAGAGCGCGCTCGAGGCGCTGCAGAAGCGCTACGAGGATCTCCTTGCGCAGGTCAATGCGCTGAGCCCGCTGCCTGCGAGCGTCAACGACGCGCTCGCCGCGCTCGCCGACGCGAACCCCGACATCTTCGAGTTCGACGAGAAGCTCGGCATGCTTCGCTTCAAGAGCGATGTCACCTTCGACCTCGGCAGCGCGAAGCTCACGGCGAAGGCCGAGGGAATCCTCAGCAAGGTCGCCGCGATCCTCAACTCGAGCGACGCGAGCGGCCTCGAGGTGCGCGTGGTCGGCCACACCGACAATGTTCCGATCCGCCGCGGCTCGACCGCCGCGCAGCACCCGACGAACATGCACCTGTCGGCGCACCGCGCGATCTCCGTGCGCGATGCGCTCAACGGTGACGGCGTCGCCGCGAACCGCTTCATGGTCGCGGGATACGGCGAGTTCCGTCCGATCGTCGCCAACGGTGCTCGTGGCGCCGAGGCGAACCGCCGCGTGGAGCTCTTCCTCGTCCCCATGACCGCCGTGGCCGCCGCCGATGCGTCGCCCGCGCCGCGCGCAACGCCCGTTGCGCCCGCGCCGCGCACGGCCGTCGAGAGCGAGAATCTCAAGTAATCCGCGCCAGGCGCGACCGATTGCGATCACTCGACAGGCGCCGAGTCACGCTCGGCGCCTGTCCCATTTTGGATTCAGACGGTGGGCTGCAGCCCGCCTGCAGCGTCCGAGAAATGGTTCAGTCCCGTTGAGATCGCGGAAATCTCGCGGCGATTTGAATGGCCGCGAGGGGTTTCCACGCTCCACTCGTACACTCGACGACTCGCGGCCCGCCGCGGTGTCGCGTGGTTGTTTTCTCTGGCAAAGTCAGTTTCTTGAACGAAGTCTGTTCCTTGGCCTGGGTCGCGAGGGTCCGAAGCGTCGAGCGTGACGCTTCCGCCGCTCCGCACCGAACGCCATCATCTGAAAGAGGAGCGAGTTTCCGATGCGTCGACTGGCCATCTCGGGCGTTGTCTGTCTTTCCCCCCTCGTTGCCGCCGTCGCGCTCGCAGATGCGCCGCTGCGCATCAACGAGTTCCGCCTCGAGCAGCCGGGCGCGGACACGGACGAGTACATCGAGATCGCGGGCGCGTCGGCGCAGTCTCTCGCCGGCCTCTCGCTCGTCGTGATCGGTGACGATGACTTCGCGCTTCCAGGCGAGCAGAACGGCACGATCGAGATGGTCGTGAGCCTCGACGGCTTCTCTGTGCCGTCGAGCGGATTCTTCGTCGTCGGCGAGCCGAAGCTCTCGCTCGCGACGCCCGACCTCGCCACGAGCCTCAACCTCGAGGGCGGCGACAATGTCACGATCCTGCTCGTTCGGAACTTCAGCGGCTTCGACGGACAGAAGCTCGACATCAACGACGACGGCACGCTCGACATCACGCCGTGGACGGAGATCGTCTCTGGGGTTGCGGCGCTCGCGAACGCGAACCCCGACGGCGTGAAGACCGACTACTTCTACAGCACGGTCACCGTTGGCCCCGAGTCGGGCCAGCAGCCCGCGGCAGCGTGGCTCTGCGGCAACGACATCACCCAGTGGAACGTGGGCTCGCTTGACCCGTTCGCGGGCGTCGACTCGCCGGGCGCCGCGAATGAAGCGTGCCTTGCCGCGGCGATCGTCATCAACGAGGTTCGCATCGATATGCCGGGCGGCGACACGAACGAGTACGCCGAAATCGCGGGCCCCGCGGGCTCGAGCCTCGAAGGGCTCACCTACTTCGTGATTGGCGACGGCACGGGCGGCTCGGGCGTGATCGAGCGCATCATCACCTTCCCCGCAGGCGCCACCATCGGCGGCAACGGCCTCTACCTGATCGCGGGCAACCAGTTCTCGCTCGGCGGGACGCCCGACCTTGTCGTGCCCATCGCACAGGACATCTTCGAGAACTCCGACAATGTGACCCATGTCCTCGTGCGCGGTTTCACGGGCACCGCGGCGCAGGATCTCGACACGAACGACGACGGCGTCCTCGACGCCACGCCGTGGACCGAGCTCGTCGACTCCATCGCGCTGCTCAGGAGCGCTTCCATTCCGCCAGTTGGAACCGAGTACGCCTACGGCGAAGCGCGCGTGGGCCCCGATGGCGCCTTCGTCCCCGGCCATGTCTATCGTTGCACCCCGAGCGGCGAATGGCTGATCGGACCGTTCGACCCCGTCGTCGGACTCGACACTCCGCGGACGGCAAACAGCGGCTGCACCACCTGCGGCCAGGGCGCCGGCAACTGCCATGAGGTCCACAAGGGCCCGGGCTGCATCGACGCGGACTGCTGCGAGCTCGTCTGCACGCTCGACCCGACCTGCTGCGAGGTCACCTGGGATCAGGACTGCGTGAACTCCGCACGCAACCTCTGCCTCGAGGGCGGCAGCCCGCCCTCGCTCCAGTTCAACGAGATCCGCATCGACGAGGTGAGCAACACCGACCCGAACGAGTACATCGAGATCGTCGGCACGCCGGGCACCTTCCTCGACGGCGTGTCCGTCGTGATCGTCGGCGACGGCGCCGACACGGACGGCTCGGTCGAAGCGGTCATCTCGCTCGACGGAGCCGTGATCCCGAAGGACGGCGTCTTCCTCCTCGCCGAGTCGACCTTCACGCTGGGAACGCCCGACCTGACCGCCACGCTCAACCTCGAGAACGGCGACAGCGTCACCTACTTCCTCGTGTGGAACTTCACGGGCCTGAACTTCACCGACTACGACGGTAACAACGACTGCACGCTCGACAGCCAGCCGTGGGACTCGACGATTGACAGCCTCGGCGTGGTCGGCGACGACAACCGCTGCGTCTACTCGACGACCACCGTCGGCCCAGACTATGTGTCGACCCCCGCGCACCTCGTGCGCTGCCTCGACGGCTCGTGGCGCTTCGGCCGCTTCGACATCGCGGCGAAGGATGGGTTCGACACGCCTGGAACCCCGAACACCGAGTGCCCCGCGCCCTACGCCTGCGGCAATCCGAAGGGTCCTGCCTGCTTCACCCCGCACGCGGGCGTGGGCTGCGCCGACGAGACCTGCTGCCGCACGGTCTGCGCGGTCGACCTGACCTGCTGCGAGATCGCCTGGGACGCGACCTGCGCGGAGCTCGCGACGCTCAACTGCTTCGTGCCGGGCAAGCCCCCTGAGGTTTCGCTCAGCGAGATCCGCCTCGACCAGCAGGGTTTCGACGTGGACGAGTACTTCGAGATCGTCGGCGAGCCTGACACGCTCCTCAACGGCCTCACCTACATCGTGATCGGCGACGGCCCCGCGGCCCTCGGTTCGGGCGTGGTCGAGTTTGCGCAGAGCCTGAACGGCTTCCGCATCCCCGAGAGCGGCTTCTTCCTCGCGGCGCGCTCGACGCTCACCCTCGGTGGCGCGGTCGCCGACCTTGTCCTCCCGAACTCGCCCGAGTTCGAGAACTCAGACAACGTGACCCACATGCTCGTCTTCGGCTTCACGGGCGCGATCGGCGACGATCTCGACACCAACGACGACGGCGAGCTCGATGCGATGCCGTGGGACACCATGCTCCAGTCGGTCGCGTTCATCGAGAGCACGACCGTGCCGCCGACGAACACCGAGTACGCCTACGGCGAGGTTCGCGTCGGCCCAGACTCGGGCAACTTCGTGCCGAGCCAGCTCGCCTACTGCCCGTCGACCGAGTCGTGGACCATCGGAACCTTCATCCCCGATGCAGCGGCCGTCGACAGCCCAGGCGCTGCCAACTACGGCTGCGACTACTCGGGCGGCGGACCGAAGTGCCCTGCCGACATCGACGGCGACGGCGAGGTCGGTGCGGCCGACCTGAGCACGCTCCTCGGCGCGTGGGGCGGCTCTGGCGCGGCGGACATCGACGGCGACGGCGCCGTCGGCGCGTCTGACCTCGGCGCGCTCCTCGGCGCGTGGGGCGCCTGCCCCTGAGTCCTTGATCGGGCGATCTTTCAGCCGGCGGCGGGTCTCCCGCCGCCGGCTTTCGTTGTGTCTCCCGCCGTTCCGTGATTCCCCG
Source organism: Phycisphaera sp. (assembly GCA_016124975.1). Lineage (GTDB taxonomy): Bacteria > Planctomycetota > Phycisphaerae > Phycisphaerales > SM1A02 > QWPT01. Next base: position 280,691 of record WGMP01000004.1, read on the forward strand.
CCGCCGCCGCGCAGCGCCGCGCGTATAACACGCCGATGCTCCCAGGCGCAGGCGTCCTCTCCCAGTTCGGTCACACGACGACGAGCGCGCTCGACGGCCTGGGCAGGTTCTCGCTGTTCGCGATCAACGCGATCCGCATCGCGATCGTCGACCCGATGAGCTGGCTTCGCTGGAGCCACATCGGGCCGCCGCTCTATTCGGTCGGCGCCGCGAGCGTCCTCGTCGTGGCGATCACGGGCGCGTTCATCGGCATGATCCTCGCGCTCGAGGGATACGACCAGTTCGCCGCGCTCGGGCAGGAGCAGCAGATGGGCGGCGTCATCAACGCGGCCGTGACCAAGCAGATCGGGCCCGTGCTCGCGGCGGTCATGCTCGCGGGCCGCGTGGGCGGATCGCTCGCTGCGGAACTCGGCTCGATGCGCGTCACCGAGCAGCTCGACGCGATGCGGGCGATGGCCGCCGATCCCGTGCGGACGCTCGTGGTGCCGCGCGTGGTCGCCTGCGTTGTCATGACGCCGCTCCTCACGATCTACTCGGACTTCGTCGGGTCACTCGGCGCGTGGATCATCGTCACCGCCTACCACGGCGTCACAAACACCGACTACTGGCACTACACCGCGCAGTTCGTCTCCTACTGGGACCCGCTGACGGGCGTCCTCAAGAGCATCGCCTTTGGCCTCGCGATCGGGCTCATCAGCTGCTACAAGGGATTTCATTGCGCGGGAGGCGCGTCTGGCGTCGGGCGCGCGGCCACGGAGAGCTTCGTCGCGAGCTTCCTCGTCATCATCATGATCAACCTCGTGCTCGCCCAGTTCATCGGGGATCTGCAGGGCTGGCTCGACCCGACCAGCATGAAGAACCTGCTCAGCTGATTGGGTGCGGCCCCTGCGGACTCGCCTCGATGACACGCCTCGATGACACACCTCGATGACACACCTCGATGACACCGCTCGGGGACTCACGATAGGGACCCGTCTCGGGAACGCATCCCGAACACACAGAACGAAGACTCAGACCATGGGCTCATTCATGCGCACCACCCACCCACGCCGTGACTCGGCCCTGCTCGCTTCGATCGTCGCCGTGGCGACCGTGCTTCCTGCAGCGGCCGCTGCATCGCCCTCGCATGCGACGGATGCAGCTGTCGCCGCGTCGGCGCCTTCGCAGCAGGCGCGCCCCGTGATCATGCGCTCGAAGCCGAAGGTGCACGAGATCACCCTCGAGGTCGAGCTCTACGCGGGCGCAAGCACGACGCCCGCCTTCTCGGGCGACAACGCCGTCGACCTCCGTCCCGCGTACTCGATTCCCCAGATCAAGATCGGCGTTCCCGTCCTGACGCGCACGACCTGGTGCGACACGGACTTCAGCGCGCTCGCGTGGAAGGTCGAGAACGACGGCTACGACATCACGCGCCGCGATGCCAAGGTCTTCTCGCAAGTGAAGCCCGGCGTGGAGGCGATGCTCGAGTTCGATGTCGTTCCGCGCACGGAGCTCTTTAACGGCATGCGTGTCCTCGCCAAGTACCGCGTGCAGCGCTGGGAGGTCACGGTCGACGAAGCCGCGGCCGCGCGCGTCACCTGGCCGCGCGAGTGGCCGGCGTGGACCAAGCGCCACCTCGGCGAGGAACTCGGGATCAACCCGGAGGATCCCGCCATCAAGTCGCTCGCAGAGAACGCGACGCGGGGCGGTGCCCGGAGCGTGACGCCCTTCATCGCCGCGCGGAACGCGGTTGGCGCGGTCCTTCGCGAATGGCGCTCGATGACGGGCGACACGAGCGAGTTCGGCCCCGACGGCAACCTGCGGGGCATCCGCTTCACGGTCGGGACCGCCTCGGGCCTCGGCGCGGGCCGTGGGACAAGCGTCGAGCTCGCGACGACCTGCGTGGCCGCGCTGCGCGCCCTCGGCATTCCGTCTCGAATCGTCTACGGGATCGAGGAGCATGAGAACCGCAGCGGCCGCGAGAAGACCCGCTTCCGCTACATCGGCGAATTCTTCCTTCCCGAGGTCGGCTGGATTCCCTTCGACCCGATGGAACTGCGCGGCCAGGGCGCTGCGACCAAGCCCTCGACGGCGCCTGTGAAGGGCTTCGCCAATGTGACCAACCTCGAGAAGGTGATCCCGCTTTCGTTCACGCCCGTCCCAGAGGGCTACTCGAAGGCGGACCGCTATGCCGTGTGGGGCTGGCAGCTCTTGCGCGGCGGGCAGATCCGGGAGGACAGGGCCTTCACCCGCCTGCGTTTCGAACAGACCTCGCGCGGCCTGGGCGAGGTGGGGTCGATGCCCGCGCCCGTGAACGATGTTGCCGAGTGAGGGCTGCGGCCGCGGCTGCGCTGCGAAGACGCCGTGCGGTCGCTCGGCCCCCTGGTGGATCTGTGCGGCCTGTGCCGCCTGCGCGGGCTGCGTCCCGCGGTTTCTGCCGATCCCTCGCCGCCCCTACTTCCCTCACGATGCTCGTATTCGACCTTTCTCCTCGGGTGTGCGATCGGAAGCGCACCGATTCGGACGACGCCGCCAGGGAAACGAAACGGGGAAGGAACACGCCATGAAGCCGAGCAGCCGACGCGACAATCGCAGTGAACCAACCGACGAAAGCCGTCTCTTCATCGAACTCGTCCGCGAGGCGCGCGAGATCCTCTCGGAGACCTGCGGGTCGCCGATGTCGGAGAGCCCGCAGATCGTGGCGGCGGTCGCCGAGGAGCGCCTGCGCGCGCGCCAGCGCCTGAACGCCGAGGCCGCCATCGCCTGCGCGGAGTTCAGCCGCGCGGTCATGGATGATCTCTCGCGCGTGGCGCGCCGCGCCGGCTGATCAGCCAGCCCGACGCCCGAGCGCAGCGGCCGCCTCGCGATGCGAGATCGCGTGGAGCTGTGCGGTGCGCTCAGAACTCGTGCGTCCATCGGAACCCGTGGCGTATCCACCCGACAGGGTCAGGCAGGTCGGGACGCCCTGACCCCACACCTCTTCGAGCACGAACCTGTCACGCAGCGCCACGCCGCGCTCCGTGAGCGCAAGACGGCCGAACCGATCTCCCTCTGCCACATCGACGCCCGCGAGATAGAAGGCGAGATCGGGCTTCGCGCGCTCGACCGCGCGCGGGAGGTGCTCCGCAAGCAGCGAGAGATACTCGTCGTCTCCCATGCGGTCGCGCAGCGGGACATCGAGCGACGAGGGCGGCTTCTTCAGCGGGAAGTTTTTCTCACCGTGCATCGAGAAGGTGAACGCGGCGGGGTCGCCTGCAAGGATCGCTGCGGTTCCGTTTCCATGATGGACATCGAGGTCAACGACGAGGACCCGCAGGCCGTACTCGCGGTGCATGAAGCGCGTCGCCACGGCCACATCGTTCAGCGTGCAGTAGCCCTCCCCTGCGTCGTGCAGGGCGTGGTGCGTGCCGCCTGCGAGATTGGCGGCGAGGTGCGTGCGGCATCGGTGCGCAGCCTCGGCCGCATCGAGCGTGCCCTGAACGGCCAGCCGCGCGCGCCGCACCAGCCGCTCGGACCAAGGCATGCCGATCCGCCGCTCCTCCTCGGGCGAGAGTGCGCCGTCGCGCAGCTTCGCGAGATACGGCTCCGCATGCGCAAGCGCAAGCGTCTCCCACGCGGCCTCCAACGGCCTGTGCTCGTTCCAAGGACCGAGGAGCCCCTCGCGCACGAGGATCTCCTGCAGGAACTCGTACTTCCGCATGGGGAAGGCGTGTCCCTCAGGCAAGGGAATCACATAGTCGGGGTGGTAGGAGACATGCTCCACGCGGATCTCCCTGCGCGGCGCGCCCCGGCGTGCGGGTGAGCGCGTCCGCGGCTACATCCGCGCGACCAGCGCGTCTGCGAACTCCATCGTGCCGAGCGTTCCGCCGAGGTCACGCGTCACGGCGCCCTCGACGAGCGCACGGTCGTACGCGCCGCGGATCCGCGCGGCGGCCTCTCGGAAGTGCGGAGCACCCCGCGAGGCGGAGAGCCAGTTCAGCATCATCACGCCCGACATGACGAGGGCAAGCGGATTCGCCACCCCCTTGCCCGCGATGTCGGGGGCGGACCCGTGCACCGCCTCGAACACGGCACCCTTCTCGCCGATGTTCGCGCCCGGAGTCACGCCGAGCCCGCCGACGAGACCCGCGCACAGGTCGCTCATGATGTCGCCGTAGAGGTTCTCGGCGAGGATCACGTCGAAGCGCGTCGGATCCTGCACCATGCGCATGCACGCGGCGTCGATGATGTACTCGTCGTATCCGATGTCGGGATAGCGCGCCTCGTGCACCTCGCGCGCGCAGCGCACGAACATGCCGTCGGTCAGCTTCATGATGTTCGCCTTGTGGAAGACGCTCACCTTGCTGCGGCCGCGTTCGCGCGCATAGCGGAAGGCATAGTCGGCGATGCGGCGGCACGCATGCTCCGTCGCGACCTTGATGCTCGTCGCGACTCCCCGCGTGATCTCGTTCTCGATGCCCGCGTAGAGCCCTTCCGTGTTCTCGCGGATGATGACGAGGTCGACCCCTTGATAGCGCGTCTCGACACCCGCCATCGAGCGGATCGGCCGGACCGCGGCGTAGAGGTCGAGCGTCTTCCGCAGCAGCACATTCACGGAGCGGAAGCCCGTGCCGACGGGCGTCGTGCAAGGTCCCTTCAGCGCCACGCCGTACTCCTCGATCAGGTCGAGCGTCGACTGCGGGAGAAGTTGCTTCTCGCCAGCGGCGATCGCGGCCTCGCCAGCGTGGCGAACCGTCCAGGAAATGTCGGCGCCAGCGGCGTCGATCACGCGTTGCGCCGCTTCTGCGACCTCGGGGCCGATTCCGTCACCTGGAATGAGAACAACGTTCGTGGGCATGGATGATCCTGATGCTGGCGTGGTTTCACGCGCCGCGCTGGCGCAGAGACGGGCAAGAGGAGAACCCGCCGCCTCTGTGGCGACGGGCTACTCCTCATGCGAAGTCAAGATCAGCGCGCCGAAGCGCCGTCGATCTTGGGCAGCGTCAGGCGCTGGCCGACCCTCAGGCGCGCGGGGTCGGATCCGATGGAGCTCTTGTTGGCCTCGTAGATCTTCTCCCAGTACTTCCCATCGCCGTAGTGCTTGCGGGAGATCGAGGAGAGGGTGTCGCCGGCAGCAACCGTGTGCGAGCTTCCGCTCGAGGCGCTGGACGGGGATGACGAGGAACCCGACGCGGAGTTCGATGCGGTCGATCCTGCCGTCGAGCCCGTGCCTGCGGCGGATGAAGTGCCGTCGGCGGCGGGGATGCGCAGCCTTGTCCCGACCTTCATGGCCGTCGGGTCGACATTCGGGTTCGCCTTGGCGATGGCGTTCCAAGCGCTCTCCTTGCCGAGGTAGCGCTTGGCGATGCCGCTCATCGTGTCGCCTGAGGCGACCACATGGATCTGTTCGGTCGAGGAGGCTCCGCCCGTGCTGCCGACGGTCGTCGGACGCTCAGGCGCAACGGGGCGCGGACCGCCCGATGCGGGCGCTGGCGCAGGCGAAGAAGGCGCCATGCCGGGATTCCCGCCGAGCGCGGGCGTCGTCACCGCGGCCGGGGTCGAGGGCTGCGTCGGTCCGATTGGACGCGCGTTGAGCCCCCCCGCGGGAAGACCGTTCAGCGAGCCTCCCGCGTTGCCACCGAGTGCGGGACGCGCGGTGGCGGGAAGGTCGCCCTTGCCCGGGTCGGCCGCGCCGAGCGAGCCGGGCGTGAAGCCAGGCTGCTCGCCACGGGGCGGGAGGCCGTTCAGACCACCCGTGCCAAGGCCGCCCGTCGGGGCCGGGGTGCCCGTGAGCGCGCCAATCGCGGGAGTCGAGGTCGCAGGCGACGGCGCTGCGCCAACGGAAGGAATCGTGCCTGGCGACTGCGAACCGATTCCGTTCGCGGGCGACGGCGCGGCGGTCGCGGGCTCGGAGGCCCCGACTCCTGCGCGGGAAGGCGCGGGCGTCGATGGCGCGACGAATGCGTAATAGAGGCCTGCTGCTGCGAGAATGACAACAAGAGTGATCGCTGCGATCTTGGGACCGGTCGGCATGTGATGCTCGGTTCTGCGACGGTGCCGCGCACTGCGCGACGACGACTGCGGACGCGTCCCGTGCTCCGGCTTCCGTTCCGGCGGGCACGCGTGAAATGGCTGAAAATCCCGTCAAAGCCGCACATGCGCCTCGCGCGGTGCGGCAGTCACGGTCCTCGCTCGTGCGCCCGACGATGATCGCGACCACTGCCGTTCATGCGTTGCATGCACGACGACGCGCCATCGTCACACTCTCCTGGTGGGCTCACGCAGGCTGAGGCTTCACGGTCGTAGGCGCAATGGCCACCTTCGCACGCTCCGCCTCTTCCTCACGGCGACTGTACACCAGCGGAGCCGCGATCGCCACCGAGCTGAAGGTGCCTGCGATGAGGCCGATCAGGAAGGTGTAGGCGAAGGGACGAATGCCCGTGCCGCCCAGGATGATGAGGACGATTGCGGTGGCCAGCGTCGTGCCGCCCGTCAGGACGGTGCGGCTGAAGGTCTGGTTGATCGACAGGTTCACCGTGTCGCGGCTGATCCAGGTGCGCTTGCCCCTGTTCTCGCGGACGCGGTCGAGGATGACCACCGTGTCGTTCAGCGAGTAGCCGATGATCGTCAGGAGACCCGCCACCACATTGAGGTCGATGCGGTACTCCTCGATGTAGAGCGCGCTGCCGAAGCCAGTCCGCGCCAGCGGAATCGAAACCGCCAGGAACCCGAGGCAGACCACGACGTTGAAGGTGAGCGCGATCACGGTCGAGGTCGAGAAGCGGAAGCTTCCGAACCGCACCCAGATGTAGGCGAGCATGCCGATGAGGCTCAGGACGACCGCCACCACCGCCGTGGCTGCGAGGTTCTGGGCGACCACGGGGCTGAAGCTCGAGACCTGGTCGAGGCTCGCCTGCTGGACGAGCGCCTGCTGGACGAGCGTCCACTCCTCCCGGGCGAACTCGCGGTCCCAGATCTCGAGGTCGACCTCGAGGCTCGAGAGCTCGGGGTCGCTGACGAGAACTGCCACAGACCGCTGCGGCCCGAACGGGCTCGCAGCGTCGACTGGCTCGAGGCCGAAGACCTTGGTGCGACGCCCAGCGGTCGACGACCAGTCGGGCTGGGCGCGCATGCGCGCGATGCGCTCGGAGATGTCGGTCGCGGTCGCCGGTGGATCGAGCTGGTCGATCACGATGGCGACGCCGCCGCGGAAGTCGCCGACGGGCTCCTGCGCCACGGTCGGACGCCCAATCGAGCTTCCGACGAGCGCCTTCTCGACGGGCCGGGTGTAGGCGGTGTGATCGGTGGATTCCGATCCGTTGAAGGCGAGCGGCAGGCGGACATCGAGGTCCTGCGCGAAGGTGCGGACCACCGCGCCAACGACATCGCGCGTGATCCTCGCCTCGTCGAAGTCCTCGGGTGGGTTCGGGGGATTGCCGACTCGGATCTGGAACTGCGACCCGAGGCCGTCCGACGAAGTCTCGCCGACGGTGAGCACATTCGCGCTCGCGAGCTGCGAGACGACGATGTCGTTCGGGTTGGCCGCGCCAATCGCGCGGACGCGCTCTTCGACGGCCGCGCGCGTGAAGCCCACGCGCCCATCGGGCGCGGAGGGTTCGCCATCGGCCGCCATGCGCGTCGAGAGCGACATCGCGACGCCGCCGCGGAACTCCGTCTCGAAGATGTCGTTGCCGCGCACCAGCACGGCGCCGAGCGATGCGACAAAGAGCGCGCCGCTGACGGCGAGGAGCATCGGACGCGCCCCGACCCAGTCGACGCGCGGCAGGAGATACCGCGAGATCGCAGGGAAGACCGTCGGAAGCATCGGCACCGATCGGAGGCCCGCCTGCAGCATGGCCTCGAAGAGGGCGCGCGTCACCCAGATGCCCGTGAAGAGCGTGGTGAGCACGCCGATCGACATGGTGAGCGCAAAGCCCTTCACCTCGGTCGCGCCCACGTTGTAGAGCACGACGCAGACGATCAGGTTCGTCACATTGCCGTCGATGATCGCGCTGAGCGCGCGGCGGTAGGCGGTGGCGATCGCGCCGCGCAGAGGTGTTCCCGCCATCGTCTCCTCGCGGAGACGCTCATAGATGAGCACGTTCGCGTCGACCGCCATCGCGACCGAGAGCGCCACGCCCGCGAGGCCCGGCAGCGTGAAGGTGCCGTCGATCACGCCCATGATGCCGAAGATCAGGATCGAGTTGACCGCGATCGCGACGACGGCCACCACTCCCGCGAGGAAGTAGTAGGCGAGCATCAGGACGGCCGTGATCGTGACCGAGAGGAGAACCGCCTCCTTGCCCTTCTCGAAGTTGTCGGCGCCGATCGACGGGCCGAGGATGTTCACCGAGATCGGATCGGGCGAGACCTTCGCCTGCAGGCTTCCCGCCGTGAGGACGCGCACGAGATAGCTGATGTCGGCTTCCGAGAATTGGCCCGTGATGATGCCCGTGTCGGAGATGCGCGAGTTGAGCCGCGGAGCCGAGTAGACCTGGTCGTCGAGGACGATCGCCATCGGCAGGCCCTCGTTCGGACCCGTCAGCTGCGCCATGCGCTGGCCGCCGATCTGATCGAGCTGGAACGAGACAGCGGCGGAACCGAGCGCGGGGTCGACGTCACGGCGTGCGCCGATGAGCGCCCACTGCGTGCCGTCGGTGCGGGTCATCGCCTTCGCATCGGAGTCGTGGAGGAGGATGTAGTACTCGCCCGCAAACTCGCCCGCGACGAGGTTGCGGCCCGCGAAGTAGCCGGCGGGATCGGCCCGCATCGCGTCAAGCTCGGACGGCTTCGCGTACCACTGCTTCAGATCGTTCAGCGGGAACCACCGCGCCACGCCGCGCTCGCCCGCGCGGGGGCCCTTCGAGGCGAGTTCCGCGCGAAGCTCATCGATCGGGATTCCGAGCGTCGTCGGCGTGACGGCGATGCGGAACTCAAGAACGCCCGCGCCTCGGAGGAGGCGCATGAGGTCCTCGGGATCGTCGAGGCCGCTGCGCTTGGCGAAGTAGGCGTCCTGCGCCTTCACCAGCTCGTCGAGTTCCGCGCCGAGCGACGGGAACTCCGCGCGGATGATGCCAAGCTCCCTCTCGCGTGGGCTCGGCCCCATCTCCGTCTTGCCCGAGGCGTCGCGGACGACCTTGCCCTCCGCGTCGCGAACGGGCTGCGGCTCGCTCGAGAGCGAAAGCGTCTTCTGGACCCGCGCTGCGTCGAGCGTCTTCGAGAGCGCGGCTGCGCGCAGCGACTCGGTGCGCAGCTCCGCGGCGACGATGCGGTCCTCGACCACATCGATCTCGGAGGCGGCGCCTCCCGAGCTTCGCAGACGCTCGAGATCGGCACGAGCCGTCTGGAGCTCGCGCCACGCCTGCTCGAGGCTGGCGACCGCGGGATTCTGCTCGCCAAACCGCGAGGCGGCCGTGCCCGTCAGGAGCGCAGCGTCGAGGTCCGCCCCCGACAGCTGCGTCTTCGCCACGAAGTCGTCGAGGCGGCGACGCGCCTCGAGCTGGAGCGCGCGCACCTCGTCCGAGGGAAGCGGCATCACGACCTCGATGCGGTCGGTTCCCTGTGGCTGCATGCCGATGTCGAGCACGCCCTGCGGGTTCACGCGCTGCTTGAGGACCTCGATCACCTGGCCGAGGACTTCGTCGCCCGGCTGGTTCTCGGGAATGCTCACCGCGTAGATGAGGCTGACGCCGCCCTTCAGGTCCTTGCCGAGACGGATGTCCTTGACGGCGACCTGCCATGCGCAGAGCGCGGTGAGGATGGCAACGAGGGCGAGCTTGAACCAGGGATTCTTCATGCGTCGGATCCGATGTCGTTCTGTCGGTTGCGCGCATCCTGCGCGCACGGTGCGTCCTGCGGGCGCGCGTCGCTCAGCTGGCGGTGGTGGTTTCCTTCAGCACGGCCTCGATCTTGCTGCGCGTGACGGTGATCTTGGTGTTCGAGTTCTCGTCGACCTTGAGGATCACCACATCGGGCTTGACCTCGACGACGCTGCCGATGATGCCGCCGCTCGTGCGGACCTGATCGTTCTTCTTGATCGAGGCCATCATCTGCTCGAAGCGCTTCTTCTCACGGCGGCCGCCGAGGATCGTCGAGACGATGAGCGCAAGCAGGATGCCGATGAAGAGGAGCGTGATGAAGTCGAGGCCGCCCTGCGGCTGCGGCGCCGCGCCGCCTGCCCCGCCGGGAGCGGCCGTGCCGCCCGCGGGCGCGAGAGGCGTGCCCGCGACGGGCGGACCGTCCTGAAGGAGGAACGCGGGGAGCGGAGAGGTCGGCAGAGACGCTGCGAGGGCGCCCGTCGTGAGATCGTGTGGCATGGTGGTCGACATGGGTGGATTCAGGAACAGCGAAGTGAAGAGCGAGCGCACGACGCGAAGTCAGGCGCGGTCGCCCCCCTCGCCGCGCGCGCCATCCTCCGCGGCCACGGGGGGATCGGCATCGAGCGGCGCGCCCGCGGATCCCCCGCGCAGCACCGGCCAGCGGCGCTCGAGGTCGAGCCACGCATCATCACGGATTCGTGCCCGTATGTCCACCATGAGGCGTTGGAAGTGGCGGATGTTGTGGATGCTCAGGAGGGTCGGACCGAGCATCTCGTCAGCCATGAAGAGATGGCGCAGATAACCTCGCGAGAACCCCCCGCCGCACCCCAGGCAGTCGCAGGCGGGGTCGAGGGGCCCCTTGTCGAGCGCGTGGCAGGCGTTTCGGATCCGAAGCGGGCCCTCGGCGGTGAAGGCGTAGCCCTTCCTCCCGTTCCGCGTGGGGAGGACGCAGTCGAACATGTCGACCCCCGCGCGGACGGCCTCGAGGATGTCGCGCTCGTAGCCGACGCCCATCAGGTAGCGCGGGCGGTCGGCCGGCAGGAGCGGTGCGACCGCGCGGACCGTGGCATGGATCTCATCGGGGCTCTCCCCGACCGCCACGCCGCCGATCGCGAAGCCCGGCAGGTCGAAGGCGCACACCTGCTCGATCGATCGGCGCCTGAGCTCGAGGTCGGTGCCCCCTTGGACGATGCCGAAGAGCCCCTGGTCGGCGCGCGCGTGCGCAGCCACGCACCGGCCGAGCCAGCGCGCGGTGCGGTCGATGGCCTCCTCGAGGCGCCTGCGGTGCTCTTCGGGCCTCGAACGGCGCTTGCGCGACATCTGCGGGTCGCTCGGCGGCGCCTCGGGTGCGCGCGCGGGCGGGCAGTCGTCGAACGCCATGATGATGTCGGCGCCGATCAGGTTCTGCACCTCGATCGAGCGCTCGGGCGTGAGGAGCAGCCTCGAGCCGTCGATGAACGAGCGGAACTCGACACCTTCCTCGCGCACCTTCGTCCCCTCCGACATCGACCACGCCTGGAAACCGCCCGAGTCGGTGAGGATGGGGCCGTCCCACCGCATGAACGCGTGCGAGCCGCCGAAGTGCGCCACGCGCTCGGCGGTCGGCCGCAGCATGAGGTGGTAGGCGTTGTTCAGGATGATCTGCGAGCCCGTCGAGCGGATCTGGTCGGGCGTCAGCCCCTTCATGGTCGCTGCCGTCGCGACGGGCATGAAGGCGGGCGTCTCAAAGGCGCCGTGCGGCGTCTCGACCGTGCCGAGCCGCGCCGCGCACGAGGCCGAGCGCGCGCGGACCGTGAAGCGGATCGCGTCAGCGCCGCGCGCCATCGGGCTTCCTTCCCGCGTCGGTGGCGTTGCGCAGCGTGGAGCGCTCGCGCTCTGTGAGCGCCCCGAGCCCCTGCTCGCGCACCTTGTCGAGGATGCGGTCGATCTCGCGGGTGTCCGCGACGCGTGCGGGCCTGAGCCGCCGGCCGAGCAGATCGAAGAAGTCGTCGAGAAGGTGCGGACGGCTCGCGATCCACCACCCCGCGATCGCGCCCCCGAGGTGCGCGGCCTCGCCGCCCGCGTTCTGCCCGGACGAGAGCAGCGTCCACACCGACAGCCCGATCAGGAAGAGCGCGAGGATGCGCAGCTTGATGGGGAGGACGAAGAAGAGCATGATCTCCTCGTCGGGCGCGAGCCACGCCGCAGCGAGGATGATGCCGTAGACGCCCGCGCTCGCTCCGACGAGCGGCGTGTACGGGTCGCTCGAGAGAAGCCCCGGGATCGAGATGCCGCCTTCGGGCGCGAACGCGATGCCGAGCGCATTCAGGATGAGGAAGAGAAGCGCGCCCGTGACCACGCTGAACCCGAAGATCGCAAGGAACCGCCTGCGGCCGAAGCGCTCCTCGACGATGCCTCCGAAGATCCACAGCCCCATCATGTTGAAGAAGAGGTGCGCGAGCCCCACGTGCAGGAAGCCATATCCGACGAAGCGCCAGAACTGGAGCCCATGCATCGATCCGTCTGGCTCGAGCGAGAAGATCGCCTGCGCCGTCGTGAACTGGAGCCACGCGCGCAGCGGCGAGACGAGGAGGTACTGCGCCTGCGCGATCGGATCGACCTGCAGCACGAACTCGGCGGGCATCCGCCCGGGATAGACGAGGATGATGCCGACGCCCTGCTCGTTTGCGGGAAGTCGCACAGAGGTCGTCTCGCTCCGCGCGCGCCGAATGTCATTGAACGCCTCGACCTGCGCGGGGTTGACCTTCCACTCGCTGAGCTGGACGGGCACCTTGGGCAGCCGCTCGTCGATGAAGAAGACGAGGCAGCAGATGGCGATCAGGATCGAGTTCGCGGAGAGCGACCTGAGGCCCGCGAGCGGCGAGCGGCGCATGACGCGCGTGCGCGAACCTTTCGGCGGATTGCTGCGCGAGTAGTCCCTGTCCGAGATTCCCATCGGGCGCGGAGTGTAGGGACTTCACGCAGGGCCGAAGGCGCCGCGCGCGTCAAACTCCGCGATCTCCCTTCGCCCCGCCCGCGCCTCCGTCGCGCTTGCGCGCCGTCTCGCGCGCGAGCACCTCGCGCTCGGACGCGGTGAGGCTGCCGATGCCCGATCGCGCGATCTTGTCGAGGATCGCGTCGATCTCGGCGTCGGCGTCGGGCGCGGGTTTCGTCGCACGCGCCGCTTGGCGCGCCGGCTTCGGCTCAGGTTCGCGCTCGGCGGCGAGTTCCTCCTCGAAGGCGGCGAGCTCCGCGGGGTCGGCCTCGAAGCCGAGCAGATCGCGCTCCTGGTCGATCTGCCGCACCGTGGTGTAGCAGACGATGCCGCCGAAGAGCGCGATCGCGAGAAGCATGGTGCTGTCCGAGGCGAGCGCCGCGATGCAGAGGATGAGCGCGCCCACGAGGCCGCTGCGGCACGCCGTGCGCATCGATCGGGCATAGCCGCGGCGTCGCCAGAGGACCGCCTGGAGGATCCTGCCTCCGTCGAGCGGGAACATCGGCAGCAGGTTGAAGACGAGGAGCAGCCACGCGATCGCGTTCGTCAGGAGGACGAGGATCTCGAGCCACCCACCGAACGGCTCGGACAGCGCGCCGCCGAAGATCCCGCCCCCCGTCCCGAGCCCTGGGTCGACACGCTGGAACATCTCCCCGAGATCGAATGGATCGGGAATGGCGACGCCAAACCAGTGTCCCGTGCGGAGCCCGATGAGCGGCGTGAGCACCGCCATGATGGCGATGTTCACGAGCGGCCCGCCGAGCGCGGTCCAGAGATGGGCCCGCGGCCGCGCAGGCGGCTCGCACGAGGCGAGCCCGCCGAGCGGCCAGAGCAGCACCTCGTCGGCACGGCCTCCCACGGCCCTGCACGCCGCGCAGTGGCCGAACTCATGGAGGAGGATCACGCCGAAGAGCGCCCCGAGGCCGAGCAGGGTCGGCGCGAGGCCGAACGCCCCGCCGCCGCCCGCGGCCGCGGCGCGAGCGATCATCGCGAGCACGAAGACCAGGAAGAAGACATGCAGCCTGACGCTGATCCCTGCGACGCGGAAGATCGGAAACGACCACGACATGGGGTCGTTGAAGCTGGGCTTGGTGCCGCGCCAGTCGCCTCCGAAGCCGACGGGCCGCACGCGCTCGTCGGGTTCCTCCCACGCGCTCATCGGCGCACCTCGGCGTCGGCTTCGTCCGAGTCGAACGGAGCCTCGACGGCGAGCCCGATGGGGCGCGACCGCGCAGCGACCGTCCACAGGAGGTAGGCGCCAAGGGTCTTCCCGTCCTCGACGAGGCCCTGCGCAATCAAGGCTGCGAGTTCGTCCCGCGTCAGGAGCACCACCTCGAGGTCCTCGCCCGGCTCGGGCCTCGGCGGAACGGGGCGGAGGCCCCACGCAAGGAACACATGCATGCGCTCGTCGGTGAAGCCAGGCGATGTAAAGAACGCGCCAAGGGGTTCGATCGCATCCGCGCTGTAGCCCGTCTCTTCCTCGAGTTCGCGCAGGGCGGCGGCGCGCGGCTCCTCGCCGCGCTCGAGCTTGCCCGCGCAGAACTCGAGCAGCTGGCGGCCGACGGCGATCCGCCTGTTCCGCACGAGCACGAGCCTACCGTCGTCGCGGACAGCGACCACGGTCACGGCCCCGGGATGACGCACGACATCCTTGACCACGGCGCGTCCCGCGGAGGCGGTGGTCCACCGCTCGACCCTGAAGACGGGTCCCTCGTGCGTGACCGTGACTTGCGGTTCGGGTATCACTGCCCCGATCATACTTCGATGCCGACCGCCGAGCGACACTCCCCGCCACCTTCCGCCGCGCCCGATGGGCAGGCCGATGCGCCCGTGCGGGTCGAGGGGCTGGTGAAGAGTTTCGGCAGGCAGCGCGTCCTCCGCGGCGTCACGCTCTCGTTTCCTCGCGGACGCACGACGGTGGTGCTCGGACCGTCGGGTTGCGGCAAGAGCGTGCTCCTGAAGCATCTCATCGGTCTCCTGCGGCCCGATGCGGGAAGCGTCCATTACGAAGGCGTGCGGGTGGACCTCCTCTCGGAGCGGAAGCTCGGGGCCGTGCGCCGCGAGTTCGGGTTCCTGTTCCAGCAGGGCGCGCTCTTCGACTCGATGACGGTGCGGGAGAACATTGCGTTTCCGCTGCGCGAGCTCGAGGGACACGAGAGCCCGGGCGAGGAGGACCGCGTGCGGCGCGTCCTGCGTCTCGTCGGACTTGAGGAGACCATCGAGAAGTACCCGTCCGAGCTGTCGGGCGGACAGCAGAAGCGCGTGGCGCTTGCGCGCGCGATCGTCCTCGGCCCAAAGGTCATCCTCTACGACGAGCCGACGACCGGCCTCGACCCGATCCGCTCCGATGTGATCAACGAACTGATCCTCAAGCTCGAGCACGAGCTCAAGGTGACGAGCATCGTGGTGACGCACGACCTCGCGAGCGCCTTCAAGGTTGCCGACCACATGGTCATGCTCCACGAGGGACAGGTCGTCGCCGAGGGAAGCCCCGAGGAATTCCGGGCCTCCACGAATCCCGTGGTGGCACGGTTCCTTCGCGGCGAGGCGAGCGACGACGAACTGAAGGCGATCCGCGAGGTGACATCCGCGAATGTCGACGCGGCGCGGACGAAGGGCGCGGACGGCTTCGGGGCCCCGCGCAACGATGGCGAGCGCGCGCCCGGCAAGCGCCGGACGGGTGCAAGTGGAGGTGAATCGTGAGAGAACGCGTGCGCAACGTGCTCGTCGGAATCTGCACCATCGGCGCCCTCGGAAGCGCGGGCGCGATGCTCTTCCTCTTCGGGGAGATCGAGCCGTTCTTCGCCAACCGCTGGCAGATGCAGGTCGCGCTCAACGAGGCGGGCGGGCTCCGCAAGGGAAGCCTCGTCACGCTGAACGGCGTGCCGATCGGCGCGATCGAGCGGGTCGAGATCTGGGGCGATCGCGAGCGCCCCGTGCTCGTCGTCGCGGGCATCGACGAGAAGGCGCGGATCCCCGAACCGAGCACGCCGAGCATCCAATCGTCGCTCCTCGGCTCGGGCGCGCGGCTCGAGTTCACGGCGGAGCTTCCGCTGCGCGATCCCGTGCAGCACTACAGGACCGATGGATCGGTGACGCTCAAGGGTCGCTCGCAGTCGTTCGACGAGCGCATCATCGAGCAGCTCGACCTCCGCGTGCAGCCGATCGTGAAGACCTTCGACGAGATCGGCGTCCTCGCCAAGAACCTCAACGCGCTTGTCGAGGCGCCCGCGGAAGGCGCGGCGCCCGACCCCGAGAGCGTGCGCGGCGCGATCCGCAGGCTCAACCAGACCCTCGCGACCGCCGAGGGCGCGCTGGCGAGCGCGCAATCGTGGCTCGACGACGAGCAGCTCCGCACCGATATCCGCGACACGGCGCACGGCGCGAGCGAGCTGATGCGCGACGCGACCATCACCGCGAACAGGATCGGCGCGCTCGCCGACTCGCTCGCGAAGGACGCAGACGAGCTGAAGGCGGGCGCCCTGCCCGTCCTCGACCGCGCGGCGTCCGCGCTCGACGAGCTCAACAGGCTCGTGAACGCGGCCCGTACGGGCGACGGCACGGTCGGCCGGCTCGTGAACGACCCCGCGCTCTACGAGGGGCTCGCAGACGCGGCGAAGCGGCTTGACGATGCGCTCGTCAAGCTGAATCTCCTGCTTGACAAGGTCCGCGCCGAGGGAATCGGCGTCGAGCTGTTTGGAGAGTGACGCGCGGCGCGTTCGCAGCCGAAAGCACCAAAAAGAGAACGCGCCCCGCAATGCGGGGCGCGTTCCGGTTTTCCGGCGCGTGGCAGCTCACCGCCACGCATTGCGTTCAATCAGCGCATCAAGAGTCGACGATCGCGATCTCGACGCGGCGCGACTCCTTCTTGGTCTTGCGCGGCTGGTGCGGGCCGAACGAGGAGTACTCGATGCGGGAGTCCTTGACGCCCTTCGAGATCACATACTCGCCGACGCTGAAGGCGCGCTCGAAGCCGAGGTGGTAGTTCGTCTTGAACCCGCTCTTCCTGATCGGGTCGGTGTCGGTGAAGCCCGCGAGGCGGAGCTGGTTGTTCGGATAGTTCTTGTTGATCTCGCTCACGACCTTGTCGAGCGTGCGCTTCGCCTCGGGCCGCAGCGTGGCCTTGCCCGAATCGAAGAGGACATCGCCCTCGATGGTGAGGACGATCGTGCCGTCGCGGTCCTCTGCGGTCACGCCCGCGGGGAGGTCCATTTCCGGGCCAGGCGAGACGGGCGTCGCAGCAACGGCGGGCGGCATCTCGTTGAGCCTGCCCTGCAGCGAGCTGTTCTCCATCTCGAGGCGACGGCGCTCGGCCTCGCTCGACTCGAGCGCGCCACGGGCCTCGTCGCGCTGCATGGCAAGCTGCGCATTCTCCTCGCGCAGCATGGAGACTTCGTCCTTCTGCGCGCTGTTGCAACCTGCGAGGAAACCGCTGGCGGCGATGGCCGCAAGCAGGACGGAACGGTAATGACGGAACTTGCCGGACATGGCGGTGGCATCCCTTCCAGAGGAGAGGCGAGCGGGCGCCCGAGGATCCGTCCTCGGAAACTGCGGCCGCGCGGGCGCATTTCAGCGTCGATCGCTCGGCCGCGCAAGTTGTGCGGGCGAGGATCTCCGCGGATTTTCCGCGCCAGAACCGTCTTGCTCGAGCCCGTGGCCGAGATACGGATCGAGCGCGGGAATCGCGCGGAGCGCGCCGTGGATGCCCTCGTAGAAGAGATCGATGCCCGCGACCACGGGCCCGCGCGCGACGACGAAGAGGATCGCGGCGGCCGCAAGGTGCGGCCCGAACGGGATTTCCCGTCGGAACACCCCGGAGAACCGCCGCAGGACGAGGCTCGCGATCGCCCAGACAAGCGAGATGAAGACCGCCACGAAGAAGGCGAGGAGCGCGATCTTCCACCCGAACACGGCGCCGACCGCAGCCTGGAGGTGGACATCACCCATGCCCATCGCCTCGCGGCCGAAGGCGAGCGATCCGAGGATCCGCACCGCGATGACGAGCCCGCCGCCGACGATCCAGCCGAGCATCGAGCCGCCGAGGAGCGTCATGGGCTGGCAGACCGTGTCGCTCGAGGTGTATCCGAGGAGCGCCGCCACGACGCAGGCGATCCCTGCCCCCGCGAGCCCCGGCAAGAGGAACGCCATCTCGACCACCATCTCGCGCCGCGCATGGGGGTAGGCCGCGCCGTCGTCGCCCTCGCCGACATAGTCGTCCCAGTCGGAGAAGCTGCGTCTGAGCTTCCCCGTCGCGAGGAGCCAGCGCGAGACGCCGAGCCCAAGGAGCATGCCCACGGCCGCGAATGCCACCGTCCAGCTCACGGGCGGGATCGGCAGCGCGTCGCGCAGGTTGCGCGCCTCGGGAAGGAAGCCCTGCACGGTCCACCCGACGAAGGCCACCACGGTGACCGCCGTCGGGATCTCGACGGGGATCAGCATGGTGCGCGCGTCGATGATGGTCATGGCGATCAGGCCCGAGATCGCGATGACGACCACGGTGAACGCAGGCCAACTGCGCGCGAAGCCTTGCAGATGCCACCACGGGCTCGCAGCGTCGTGGAAGAGCCCGTTCACGCCGCGGTCAAGCGGCGCGTAGAGGATCAGGAAGACGGCCGCGAACAGGACCCCGACGAAGAGCTCGATGAGCGGATACTGGGGGCTGATGCGCGCGCGGCAGGCGCTGCAGCGCCCGCGGAGCCTGATCCACCCGAGGACGGGGATGTTCTCGTGCCACTTCAGCCGATGGCCGCAGAGGGGGCATCGCGATGGCGGCACGACGACCGACTGCCCCGTCGGGAGCCGCCACACGAGCACATTCAGGAAGCTTCCCGCGCAGGCCCCGAAGGCGAACGCGAACATTGCGCCCACGAGCGTCGGCGCCCAGATCGAGAGGAAGAGGCTGGTGTCGTGCGGGGACATCGCGGCGAGGCGGTCATGCGCGCGGGCGTGCCGCGGTCAATCTGTCGATCAATCTCTCGGTCGGTCCTGCGGGCAGTCTCTCAGTCCGTGCTTCCGTCCGTGCTTCCGTCGTTCCGACCTCACGGAGCGGATTGCTCGGCCTCGGAGAGCGAGAGCTGCCGCACCGTGACCTCCGCCTTGTCGAGAAGTGCCTTCACATGCCGCACGAGCTGCTCGCCCCGCCGATATGAGGCGAGGCTCTGCTCGAGACCGATCTCGCCCTCCTCCATCGACGCGACGAGCGTCTCGAGTTGAGCGACGGCCTCCTCGTAGCCGAGGCGCGCGATCTCTGGGTCGAGCTGGCCCAACTGGCCCCCCGCCGCGGCGTCCTCGCCCGAACCCGACTTCGAATCCTTCCTGCGTCCCGTCATGTCGTGCTTCCTTCCTGTGGACCTGCCCCGCGGTCGCGGCCCCGCGGGCCGCCTTTCCCCGCCTCTTCGTCACGGACGACCTTCGCAGCGAAGCGCCCGTCGGCGACCTCGACGCGCACCCTCGCACCCTCGGCTGCGCCCGCGACGCTTCGTACGAGCCTCCCCTCGGCGTCTGTCACGATCGCATACCCGCGAGAGAGCGCCGCCTCGGGCCCCGCCGAACGGAGTCGCTGCTCGAGATGGTCTAGGGAACGGCGCGCATCGCCAAGCCGCCGCGCGATCGCGCGCGCGAGCCGCTCCTCCGACTGCGTGAACATCGTCCGCGCGAGCCTTACCCGCACCTCGGGCGACTGCCGCGCCAGGCGCTGCGCCAGAAGCGCCACTTCGGCGCTTTCGGCCGCGATGCGGCGACGCAGCCGTTCCGACAGCGTTTGCTGGAGCCGCGCCACGCGCTCCCGTGCGCGGGCGAGGCGCAGTGCGGGCGCCGCGCGCAGAAGCGACCGCTCGAGCTCGGCCACGCGCTCCGATCGGGCCCGCAGCGACCAGCGCATCGCCTGACGGAGGTCGCGCGCGATGCGGTCGCTCCGCTCGAAGAGCGCCGCGCGGTCGGGCAGAAGAAGCATCGCGGCCTGCGTCGGCGTGCTCGCGCGCCTGTCGGCCACGAGCTCCACGACGCTTGTGTCGACCTCGTGGCCGATCGCGGCGACGAGCGGGATGGGGAGGGCAAGCGCCGCCTCGACGACCTCGCGCTCGTTGAAGGCCCAGAGGTCCTCGCGCGAGCCGCCGCCGCGCGTGAGGATCACAGCATCGAGCCCAAGCGCGTCGGGCCGCGCGAGGCGCGCCACCGCCCGCAGCGCGCGCGTGATCTCCGCGGTGGCGGCCTCGCCCTGGACGCGCACATCGATCACGACGAACTCGACCCCCGCGCGCCGCTCGATCGCCGTCTTGCGGACATCCTGAAGCGCGGCGCCCGTCGCGCTCGTGACGACCGCGACGCGGCGCGGATGCGCTGGCAAGGGCTTCTTGCGCTCGTCTGCGAACGCACCGCGCGCGCGGAACTCCTCGACGAGCGCGCGGAAACGCCGCTCGAGGTCGCCAAGCCCCTGCTCCTCGAGCCGCGTCGCATAGAACTGCGTCCGCCCCTGCGGCGCGTAGTGTCCGATCTTCCCCGTCACGACGACGGCGTCGCCTTCCTTCGGGCTGAAGCCCACGCGCGCGGCGTCGCTCTGCCACATCACGCACGAGAGGACGCTCGATGCATCCTTGATCGAGAAGTACCAGTGCCTTCGGACCGACAGGTTCGCGATCTCGCCGACGATGCGGTGGCTGCCCCTGAGTCCATCCTCAAGCGTGCGTGCGATCAGCTCGGAGAACGCGGAGACCGTGAACTCCCGCGGACGCGTCTCGCCACGCGTGGGTTCACGCGGCGGCTCGTGCGACGCGTCATGTGACGCCTGCTGTGGACACACGCGTGAAGACGCGTCTGAAGGCTCGCGTGAAGACGCGTCCGAAGCCTCGTGCGAAGACTCGCTCGGCGGCGCGGGCCTCCCCGGCTCCGCTCGCCGCGCCACGGGCGTCGGGTCGAACAGCCCGCGATCGAACTGATCGCCACGCGCGCGGGAAGGGTCGAACGGTGGCCGTGGCACGGGGTCGTATAGTACGAACCGATCTCCCGCCCTGCCGCGCGAGGAACAGCCGCGCGCGCGACGAGGAAGCGAAGCCGATGGACGAAAAGGGCAGACACAACGACCCGCCACAGGGCGAGATCCTCGCGCGCCCGCTCGAGCGTGCGCTTGGGCTCGCGCCCCCGCGCACCAAGGCCTTCGCGTCGCTTGGAATCCGCACCGTCGGCGAACTTCTCCGCCACTTCCCCTTCCGCGTCGAGCAGGAGGCGGGCGAGGATTCCATCGCGTCGCATGTGGCGATGCTCGAGGCCAAGCCCTCGGCAGAGCGGGCGGCGCACATCGCGGTGCGCGGCACGATCGCGGCGGTGCGTCCGTCGTTTGGACGCAAGCCGAGGCTCGAGGCGACGCTCGACGACGGCACGGGCACGGCGCGTCTTGTCTTCTTCAACATGCCGTGGCTTCGCGGAAAGCTGCATCCGGGGAGGCAGGGAATCGTCGAGGGGAAGGCGAAGCTCGAGCGCGGCTACCTCGAGTTCGTGAACGCGAAGTGGACGGAGGTGGTCGAGGACCGCGCGCCCGCCGCGCGGAGCGAACGGCTGCGCGCGGTCTATCCCTCGACCGAGATGCTCCCCTCGCGCCTGATCGAGGACGCCGTCGCCAAGGTGCTCGTCGAGGCAAGCGCCGCCGTCCCAGAGACGCTCCTCGACGGCTACAGGGCCGAGCGTGGCCTCATCGGAATCGGCGCGGCCTATCGCGGCATGCACGCCCCGAAGGACGACGCCGAGTTCGGCCGCGCCCGCACGCGGCTCGCCTACGACGAGCTCCTCGCGCTCCAGCTCGCGGTCGCCCTCAAGCGCCGCATGCGCGCGGTGCAGGGAGCGCCCGAACTTGCGATGGGCGCTGCGCTCGAGCGCGACATCCTGGCGCGCTTCCCGTTCGAGTTCACGCCAGACCAGCTTTCGACCTTTCGCGAGATCGCAAAGGACCTCGCCGAGTCGCGCCCCATGAACCGCCTCCTTCAGGGCGATGTCGGCGCGGGCAAGACGGCGGTCGCGCTCGCATCGATGCTCGTCGCGGTGACGAACCGCCACCAGGCCGCGCTCATGGCGCCGACCGAGCTCCTCGCCGAGCAGCACTTCGCATCGATCTCGCGCTTCCTCGCGGGAACCTCCGTGCGGGTTGCGCTCCTCACGGGAAGCCTCGCCGCGAGCGAGCGCACGCGGATCCGCGACCTCATCGAGATGGGCGAGGTCGACATCGCGATCGGCACGCACGCGCTCCTGACGGGCGACGTGCGCTTCCAGGCGCTTGCGCTCGCGGTGGTCGACGAGCAACACAGGTTCGGCGTCGCGCAGCGTGCCGAGCTTCGCGGCAAGGCGCCTGCGGGCGAGACGCCGCACATGCTCGTGATGACGGCGACCCCAATCCCCCGCACGCTCTCGCTCACGGTCTACGGAGACCTCGATGTCTCGACGATCCGCCATCGGCCGAAGGACCGTGCGCCCGTCCACACGCGCGTCCTCCCAGAGTCGCGCGCGGCCGATGCGTATGCCTTCGTACGCGAGCGGATCGACCGCGGCGAGCAGGCGTTCATCGTCGTGCCTGCGGTCGAGGAGTCTGACCTCGGGCTCAAGGACGTGGCGGGCCATCTCGCGATGCTCTCGAAGGGGCCGCTCGCGGGGAAACGCCTCGCGGGCATGCACGGCCGCATGAAGGCCGACGAGCGCGACGCGATCATGGACCGCTTCCGCGCGGGCGAGATCGACGCGCTCGTGGCGACGGTCGTGATCGAGGTCGGCGTCGATGTCCCGAACGCGACGGTGATGGCGATCGAGCACGCCGACCGCTTCGGCCTCGCGCAGCTCCATCAGCTGCGCGGACGCGTCGGACGCGGCCCGAAGGGCGGCGTTTGCGTCCTCGTCGCAGACCCGATCACCGACGACGGCCGCGCGCGGCTCGAGGCGATCAAGTCGACCGACGACGGCTTCAGGATCAGCGAGCTTGACCTTGCGATCCGCGGCCCGGGCGAACTCTTCGGGGCGCGGCAGAGCGGGCTTCCGCCGTTCAAGGTCGCCGATCTCGCGCGCGACCTCGGCCTCCTCGAGCGCGCGCGTCGCGACGCGACCGACTGGATCGCACGCAGCCCCCTTCTCGCCGCAGACGACGAACGGCTTATCCGCCGCGTCGTTCTCGAGACCTACGGAGAGGCGCTGGGCCTCGGGGATGTCGGGTGAGCGCGCGGCCGCCGCGATTCCCGCGGAAAGACGCGCCCGCCCGCGTCGCCGTGGTATCCTCCCGGGCCCGGGGCGCTTAGCTCAGTCGGTAGAGCACCGCCATTACACGGCGGGTGTCGCAGGTTCGAGTCCTGCAGCGCTCATCCCGTCACCACGGAATCCATGCAGACGAGCCGAACCATCCTCTTCCACCGGCCCCGTTCGTCGGACGCACGCCGAGCCCCTCGCGCCTTCGCTGCGGCGCGCGCCGCCCTGTGCGTGGCGGCGTCGCTCTTCGTCGCGCTCGCGGCCGGATGCGGCGAGATCGTGGAGAAGGTCCCCGCCCGCCCGAAGCAGGACAGGCCGAACACCGCGAACTTCGCGCTCGAGGTCGACCCCATCATGCGCGGCACCGTGGCGAGCGAGACGGCCGTCGTCGGGCTGAACCCCGTCGTCGTGCGCGGCTACGGACTCGTCGTCGGCCTCCAGGACACGGGCGGGCGTCTGATGCCCGCCGAAGTCCGCGCCTCGATGATGCAGGAACTCTCGCGTCGCGGGATCGGCAACCCGACCACGAGCCCCGAGGGCTGGACGCCTGCGAAGCTGCTCGACAGCCCGAACACGGCCGTCGTCGTCGTCGAGGGCGTGATTCCCCCGGGCGCGACCAAGGGCACGAAGTTCGACCTCAGGGTGAGCGCGCTCCCTGGCTCCGATGTCACGAGCCTCGAGGGCGGCCGCCTCTACACCACGGACCTTCGCCCGGGTCCGCTGATGGTCGGCTCGCGCCAGGCGAAGATCATCGCCTCGGCCAAGGGAAACATCTTCATCAACCCGTTCGTCGAGCCCGGCGCCACGCGCGGGGACGCCGTGAACAGGCTCGTCGGCCGCATCCTCGACGGAGGCGAGACCACCGACGAGATCCCGCTCAAGCTGAAGCTCGCGACCTCGAGCCACACGCGCGCACGCACGATCCAGTCCGCGATCAACTCCGTCTTCCCGCGGGAGTCGCGCCAGTCGGCCGAGACGGCGCGCGGCGAGAACGCCGACTCGATCGCGCTGACGGTGCCGCCGTCCTACAGGGGTCGCAGCGAGGAGTTCATCCAGCTCGTGATGCATGTCCCGCTCGACATCACGGCCTCCGAGACCACGGCGCTCGCCGTGCGCCGCGCGCTTGTGGCGAACCCGGGCACGGCCGAGAGCGCGATGTGGCGGTTCCGCGCCATCGGAAGGCGCGCGCTCCCCGTCATCCAGGACCTCTACACCTACCCCGAAGAGGATCCGCGCATGGCGGCGCTCCGCGCAGGCGCCGCGCTTGACGATCCGCTTGTGGTCAGGCCGCTCCTCGACATGGCCGCGCGTGGCTCGACCGACAACCGTCTCGGTGCGATCGAGCTGCTCGGAGAGATGGGATTCAACCCCGACATCGATGTCGGCCTGCGGCCACTCCTCGCGGACAGCGACGTCGATGTGCGTCTCGCGACCTACGAGGCGCTCCTCACGCGCGGCGATCCGCTGATCACCCGCCTCAACGTCGACGGCAAGTTCGACCTCGCCATCGTTCCGAGCAACCAGCCGCTTGTCTATGTCGCCCAGAGCGGCCGCCCCACCATCGCAATCTTCGACGACGGTCTCTCGGTCGACCGCCCCCTGACGCTCGCGCTCTGGAGCAACCGCCTCCTGATGAAGGCCGATTCGGGCGACGACCAGCTGCAGGTCTTCTACCGGCCCTCGGCAGAGGTGAAACCCGAGATCCAGCTCACGAGTGCGCGTCTCGCAGAGTTCATTCCCTTCCTCGGGCACACCACCACCGTCGAGAAGCCCTTCCCGGGCCTCGGCCTCTCCTACGGCGAGACGATCGGCGCCATCCACCAGATCTGGCGCGCGGGCTACTTGAAGAGCGACTTCAAGGCTGAGCAGGACAGAATCCTCGCCGCGATCCTGCGCAACCAGCGCGAGGACGAGAAGGTGATCCGGCCCGAGTTCGAGGCGGAGCCCGAGCCCGCGGCGCCCGAGTTCCTCGGGGCCGGCAATGGCGGCGCCAGCGACCTCGCCTCCGTGCGGCCGCCGGTTGATCTTCCGCCGCCAGGAAGCGATACTGTGCCCCGCTGAGTCGGTCCTTCGGCGTTTCGCAACTGCGCGCGCAAAGGTACTGCCAGGGTCAGAAGGAGTTCGTCGCGCGACGGTTGGCGCGACGGGATGCGGCGTTGCCGCGCCCCCACGACACGGAGGTCGAGTTCGATGCGTCTTGCCAAATTGGTGCTGAGTGGCTTCAAGAGCTTCGCCGATCCGACGGAGTTCCGCTTTGACGCGCCCATCACGGGCATCGTCGGGCCGAACGGCTGCGGCAAGTCGAATGTCGTCGACGCGATCAAGTGGGTGCTCGGCGAGCGCAGCGCGAAGAGCCTGCGCGGCGGCGCCATGCTCGATGTGATCTTCGCGGGAAGCGCCGCCCGCAAGCCCGCAGGCATGGCGAGCGTCACGCTCTGCTTCGACAATCCGCTCCTCGCCGTCGCGATCGAGCGCGGCGAGGACGAGACGCAGCTCCTTGACAACGAGACCGACCCCGAGACGGGAGAGCCGATCGAGCGGGTCGTCGACAGGCGCACCGTGCGCAACCGCCGCCTGCCGATCGACACGGACCTCGTCGAGGTCACGCGCAGACTCACCTCGGACGGCAAGAGCGACTACCTCATCAACGGCCGCAAGGTCCGCCTCAAGGACATCCGCGACCTCTTCCTCGACACGGGCATCGGCAACGACGCCTATTCGATCATCGAGCAGGGCAAGGTCGACGCGATGCTGCTCGCGAACCCGGTCGAGCGCCGCGCCATCCTCGAGGAAGCGGCGGGCGTCGCGAGATTCCGCGTGCGCAAGCTCGAGGCGACCCGCAAGCTCGAGAGCGCCGAGAAGAACCTCGTCACCACGCGCGAGCAGCTGGCGAACACCGAGCGGCGCCTTCGCATCGTGCGCGGGCAGGCCGACAAGGCGAAGCGCTTCCAGGAACTCGACGCGCGCAGGCGCTTCCTCCGCCGCGCGCTCTCGCTCGACCTCTTCCACGAGCTCGAGGAGCGGCTCCACGGGCTCACGAGCGAACTGCAGGTCCTTGAGCAAGAGAAGGCAGCGCTCATCGCAGCGCTGTCGGCGGCGGAGGACGCGAAGCAGGATGCCGAGATCGCGCGCCACGCGGTGGAGACGGAGCAGCACCGGCTCGAGCAGCGGCGCCTCGAGCTCTCGGGAACCGAGGCGCAGGCGAAGCAGCGTGCGGAGTTCGCGCAGCGCACGCTCGGCGAGGCACAGGAGGCGCTCGCGGGCGAACGCGCGCAGATCGCGCTGCTCGCCGAAGAGAGCGCCACGCTTGCCGCAGAGGCCGCAAAGGCGGCCGACGACCTCGAGCGCGCAACCGCCGCGGCACGCGAGCTCGAGCAGGTGGCCACGAACGAGGGCGCGCGCAGGCAGAAGGCGCAGCAAGAGGCGTTCGAGGCCCAGCGCACCGCCGACCTCGTCGGCGAGCAGGCCGCGCGGCTCGACCGCGAGCGCGGCGCGCTCTCGCAACGGCTGGCGGCGATCGAGTCGCGGTCAAGGTCGCTCGGCGAAGAACTGCGTCGCCTTGCCGCGCGCATCGAGCCCTTCGCGCGCGAGCTTGATTCGCTCCGCGCCTCGCGTCTCACGCAGGTGGTTCGAGGGCTCGTCGCGAACGACGAGATCGTGCGCATCCAGCGCCAGCTCGACGATCGGACGCGCGCCGCCAGCTCGCTGAACGAGTCGCAGTCCGCGCTTGCTCGCGCGCTCGCCGCGGTTCGCGACGAGCGCACGGCCGTCGAGTCCCGCCGTCGCGTGCTCGACGAAATGGGCCGCGCGCACGAAGGTCTCGGCTCTGGCGTGCGCGCCGTGCTGTCCGACCGCGCGCGGTTCCCCGCCGTGGTTGGGGTTCTCGCGGACCTCGTCGACACCGATCGGGCCAACGCGGACGCGGTCGAGGCCGCGCTCGGCGACCTCCTCGAGCTCGTCGTCCTCGACGACGCCACGCGACTCGCCCCCCACGCTGAGTCGGCGCTGTCGCTGCGCGTCCGCGTCGCCTTCGCCGCCGCAGCCCAGCCCGCGCCGATCGCTGCGCAGATCCCCGCAGTCGCGGGCGCGACGCCGCTTCTCGAGCTCGTGCGGCTCGATCCGCGGATTCGCGGCATCGCCGAGCGGCTCCTCGGAACGACCTTCATCGTCGACACGGTCGAGCGCGCCGTCGAGCTGTCGCGCGGTGCGCTCGCAGGCTGTCGCATCGCCACGCGATCGGGCGCGCTCGTCGACGAACGCGGCCGCGTGATCGCCAACGCCTCGGCCCGCGCCGACGCCGCCGCTGGCGGTTTCCTCGCCCGCCGCGCGGAGCTCGCCGAGCTGAACGCGCGCGCAGCAGCGCTTGCAACCCAGATCGCGGGGCTTGAGCAGGAGTCGCTCCAGCTCGAGGTCGAGTCGAAGGCCGCGCAGGAGTCTGCGCGCACCGCCAGCCAGCAGCTCGCCGAGGCGCGCCGAAGCGCGCTCGACGCCGTCCACCAGACCGAGCGCATCGAGCAGCTCATGCGGCAGATCGAGCGCCAGCGCGACTCGGCCGCGGGCGAAGAACGGCATCTTCTCGAGCGCCTGCGCGCGAGCGAGGAGGAGTCGCAGTCGGTCTCCGCGAAGCTCGACGGCATTGCGCGCGATGTCGCCGACGCGATCGCGCGTCGCGATGCTGCGCGGGCCGCTCTTGAGGAGGCGAAGACCGTCGCGGCGGAGGCGGGCGACGCCGTGGCGGCTGCGCGCGTCCGTTCGGCCGAGGCGCAGGCAGCGCTCGACGCGGCACGCCGCGAGCAGCGCCATGTCGAGACGCGCGGCGGCGAGGTCGCGCGCCAGGAATCCGCGCTCAAGGAGAGCGTCGTCCGACGCGTCGCCGCAATCGAGCGCGCGGAGGCGATGCTCGAGGAGAGCCGCGCGGCGCTCGAGGAATCCTCTGCAGGGCTCGCGGCGCTTGCGGGCGAGTTCGCGGGCGTCTCCGAGCGGCTGCGCGAGGCCCAGGCGGCCGTCGAGGGATCGTCGCGCGAAGTCGAAGGCGCGCGGTCGAACGCGTCCCGCGTCGAGCGGAACGCGCACGCGGTCGAGCTTTCGCGGCGCGAGCTCGAGGTTCGCCGCGAGAGCCTCGAGGAGCAGACGCTGTCCGAGATCGAGCTCGATCTGCGCGCGTCCTACGAGGCGTATCTCGAGGAGCGCGCCGCGGAGGGCTTCGAGCGGATCGAGCGCGAGAACGCGCAGATCGAGGCGGACGACCTCAAGGAGTCGATCCGCAAGCTCGGCAACGTCAACCTCGACGCGATCGACGAACTCTCGCAGCTCGAGGTCCGCAACGAGGAGCTCGTCAAGCAGCTCGCAGACATCGACAGCGCGAAGGCAAGCCTCGAGGCGCTCATCACCGAGCTCGACGATGCGAGCAAGACCCGCTTCCAGGAGACCTTCGAGCGCGTCCGCGAGACCTTCGCGGGCCAGACGGGCATGTTCCGCAGGCTCTTTGGCGGCGGCAGCGCCGACATCTACCTGCTGCCCCTCGAGAACGGCGAGACGGACTGGCTCGAGTCTGGCGTCGAGATCCGCGCGAAGCCGCCCGGCAAGGAGCCGCGCGTCATCAGCCAGCTCTCGGGCGGCGAGAAGACGATGACGGCGGTGGCGCTCCTCATGGCGATCTTCCAGTCGAAGCCGTCGCCCTTCTGCATCCTCGACGAGGTCGACGCGGCGCTCGACGAGGCGAATGTGGAACGGTTCTGCCATGCGCTGACGCCCTTCCTCGATGTCTCGCACTTCATCGTCATCACGCACCACAAGCGGACGATGCAGGCCTGCCACCAGCTCTACGGCGTCACCATGCCCGAGCGCGGCGTCAGCAAGCGCGTGGCCGTCAAGTTCGACGAGGTCGGCAGCGACGGCCGCCTCTCGAAGGCCGCCGCCGAGCGCGCGACGATGGAGCCGCAGGCCGCTGAGACCGCGGCGCCGGAGCCGAAGAGGCAGCTCGCCTCCGTCACGATCGAGATCGACCCGGAGGTCCCCGCTGAGAAGCACTCGTCGCCGAGCGCCGCGCTCGCCGATGCGTGGCAGCAGTGAGTCGCTGCAGCGGATCAGTCGTGCCGCACGCGCAAGCTGATGTACTTCAGATCGACATACGCGTCGAGCCCGTGCGCGCCGCCTTCGCGGCCGAAGCCTGAGTCCTTGCGGCCGCCGAAAGGCGCTTCAGCGGCGCTCGGGGCGCCGTCGTTGGCGCCGACCACGCCGCAGTCGAGCGCTTCGGCGACGCGCCAGAGGCGGTCGGCGTCCTGGGTCATCACATAGCCCGCGAGGCCCGACGGCGAGGCGTTCGCGAGTTCGACCGCCTCGCGCTCGCTCGCGAAGGTCATTGCGGCGACGACGGGCCCGAAGGTCTCCTCGCGTGCGCAGTCCATCGACGGCGTGCAGTTCTCGAGGATCGTCGGCGCGAAGAAACGATCTGCGCAGCCAGCGACCTTGACGCGCGCGCCGCCGAGCCGCACGCGCGCGCCGCGGGCGACGGCGTCGGCGACATGGCGCTCGACCTTCGCGATCGCGGCGTCGTTGACGAGCGGACCGACGCGCGTCCGCTCGTCGCGCGGGTCGCCGACCGCGAGCGCGCGCATGCGCGCCTCGAGCCGCGCGAGAAAGTCCCCTGCGATTCCGGCCTCGAGCAGAAATCGATTCGCCGAGATGCAGGTCTGCCCCATGAAGCGGAACTTCGTGAGCATCGCCTGCTCGACCGCCCGGTCGAGGTCGGCGTCTCCGAAGACAATGAGCGGCGCGTTGCCGCCGAGTTCAAGCGCCGTGCGCATCAACCTCGGCGCACACTGCGCGGCGAGAATCCGACCGACCTCTGTCGACCCCGTGAAGGTCAGCTTGCGCGTCGCGGGGTGCTCGATGAACGCACGCGCGATCGTCGCCGCGTCGCCCACCACCACGCTGAACGCGCCGCGCGGCGCGCCCACCGCGTCGGCGGTGCGCGCGAAGATTTCTGCGAAGGCAAGCGCCGTCAGCGGCGTCTCCTCCGACGGCTTCACCGCCTGCGAACAACCTGCCGCCAGCGCAGGCGCCAGCTTGCGCGCGACCATCGCAAGCGGGAAGTTCCATGGCGTGATCGCGAAGGTCGCGCCGACGGGCTCGCGCAGGACGACCACGCGTCGATCCGCCGCGCGCGCCGCAGGCATGTCCCCCGCCGCCATCTCCGCCGCAGCCGCCGCGTTGTCGAAGAAGGTCGCCGCATACTCGACCTCGCCACGGCTCTCGACGATGGGTTTGCCGCTCTCGGCGGTCAGGATCGCGGCCAACCGGTCGCGATCCGCCCGCACGCCCGCGCCGAGCGCACGCACGAGCGCCACGCGACGATCGACGGGCAGCGCCCGCATGGCTCGCGCGGCGACCCCGTTCGCCTCCGCCGCCCGTGCGGCCGTCGCGCCCTGAATCCCGCGCACCCGAGCAAGCACGGCACCCGTGGCCGGGTCGAGGACTTCGATCTCCGAGGCGTCCCCGTCGAGGAACCGCCCCTCCGCGAAGGATGCGACCTGAGGATCCGAGAAGAGACGGGGCTGCTGCATGAAGAACGGAACTCCCTTGGAATCATGATCTTACGGAAACCGGGGGCGGTTGGCGACCATCGTGGCGCCCTGACGACCACTGTGAAGGTCATGCAAACTCGATGGTTTTGCGCGGGTCCGTGACAGTCCACGCATGCGGTTTTCGCCTTATGGGATGGCACAGGCGCCTTGCGCCCCGTGCTGTCGTGCCGTTGCTGCCTCGGCAGGCAGTTCCCTCGGCATGGCTGTTCAGAGTCCCCCCGTCTGAGCCCCACCTCATGAACAAGCTCCTCTCCGTGGCCGCCGCCGCCGCCGTCAGCTCCTGCGCCTTTGGCTCGCTGACCTACAACCAGAACTTCGATTCGATGGGTTCCACCAACCAGACCGTTGTCGGGAGTGGCGCCATCAACGCGCAGGGTGTGATCGCTGGGCTCGATGGTCTCTGGCAGGCTGCCCGCATCGCCGGCACAGGCAGCACCGCGCTCGTCGCGACCTCGAACGATGGATCGGGCAACTCGGGCGGAATCTTCAACTACGCCCAGCCGAGCTCCGACCCTGACCGCGCGCTCGGTGCGCTCGCGTCCAACAGCACCACGGCTGCCTTCGGCGTTGCGATCACCAACACCTCGGGACTGACGCTCGACACCATCACCATCACCTTCGATGCGATGATGTTCCGGACGTCCACCGTCGCCGTGAACAAGCTCCTCTTCGCCTACGGCTTCTCGTCGGGCTCGGCCACGGCGACCGACTTCCTCTCTTCGAGCGGGCTCACAGCGGACGCGCAAGGCGACATCGTCGGTGGCACGCCGGTCCCGTCCAACGGTGTCTTGAACCCGGCAGCTTCGACGCTCGTCAGCTTCACGCTCACGAGCATCGTCTGGACGGATGGATCGACCCTGTTCCTCCGTTGGTCGGACTTCAATGACGGTGGCAACGACGCAGGTCTCGCCATCGACAACTTCTCGCTGGTCGCTGTCCCCACCCCTGGCTCGCTCGCGTTGCTCGGGGTCGCCGGCCTCGTTGCCCGCCGCCGCCGCTGACGCGCACGATCCACACAACAGAACACACCCACGCCGCGCGGTTAAAAAGCCGCGCGGCGTGCATTTTCCCGTCGCCCCGCGCACTCACCGCTGCTTGAGATACTCCTCGAGCCGCTCCGCCTTGCGGACGAGGAACGGCACATGCTGCTCGGAGACGCGGAGGAACTTCACCAAGACCTTCATGGTCTGGTCGAACTCCTCCGCGAACTTCTGCTGCTCCTGGTCCTTCCACGAGCCCTGCAGCGCGCCCATCTTGGCGCCCATCGCGCTGACCTGCCCTTGCAGCTCGGCGTTGAAGCGATGGAGGTCCTGAGCGAAGCGACGGAGTTCCGCGGGGTCAGCGATTGCCTTGGCCATGGTGGCAGTCTATACGCGGCCAGGCGCACCGCGATGCACACCGCGGCGGATGCGGTCACCGATCGCCGCACTCGCTGCGCACACGACGGAGCGTCTCCTCCATGGCGTCGAGCGCGTTCATCGCAGCCCGCAGCTGCTGGTCGATCGGCTCGATCGACCGCTCGCGGAAGGTGCGCGCCGTGTCATCGCGCCAGACCTCGGAGACGCGGTACCACGCGTGCATGAGGTCCCTGTGCGCAGAGACGAGCCGCGCCTTGGAATCCGAGAGACTCACGGGCCGCCCCCATCGAGCGCGCGCAGCGCAGCGTCGCGCGCCAGAGCCAGCGCCTTCTCGTCTGCCTCGAGCGCCGCGCGCTCGCGGTCGAGCTCCATCTCCTCCTCGGCGCTGCGCAGCTCGCCCGCGCGGCGCATCGACGCGACCCGCGTGCGCGCGCGCTCGAGCTGCTCGCCAAGCGAGACGCTCGGCGTCGCAAGATACGCCTCGAGCGCGAGCGCCATGTTGCGAAGCCTGAGGATCGCATCGGGAACATCGCGGTCGACCATCGACGCGATCGGGCTCATTGCGCTCTTGAAGAGCGACACATCCCGCTCAAGCAGCGCCAGCCACCGCCGCGTCCGCTCGAGCCGCTCGCGCGCGTCCTCGCAGCGGCGCTTGGCGCGCTCGACCGCCTTCTTCTCGTCGATCACCGACGGCCGGCGCCCGTCCCCCATCGTCTGCGCCTCCTTGCGGTAGAGCGCGGACTTCGCGCTCGTCAGCTCCTCGTCGAGCCGCGGCACGGCACGGCGCCAGTGGAGCATGCGGTCGCGCTCGAGCCAGACGAAGGTCGACTTCACCTCGCTGTCGGCCTCCGCGATCGCCGCGTTCACCTCCTCGCGGAAGCGGATGAGCGCGCGACGGAACTCGTCGAGCGCGCCGACATCGGTGATGTTCGCCTCGTTGGCCACGCGGAATCCCTACGCAGGAAGTCAGGCGGCCGCCGCAGGCGGGGCGATCTTTCGCGACGGATAGAAGACGAGCATCGCCACGAAGCAGACGATCGCCATGTACATGGGAACACTGAAGAGCCGCTCGTAGTCCATCCCTGCGTCGGTCTTCGCCCACTCGCCGACCACGTTCGCCGCGAAGATGCTGCCCACGATGGTCCCGATCCCCACGATGACGAGGTTGAAGAGGTTCTGCGCCGTCGCGCGGATATCCGAGGTCGTGTACTCGTCGACGACCATGAAGGCGACGAAGATGAAGCAGCCGAAGCAGAGTCCGTGCAGCGCGATGCCGAGGATGACGAAGGGCAGGTCGGGGAGGAACGCCCACAGCGCCATGCGCGCCGCATAGGCGAGCAGGCCGATCAGGAGGAGCTGCTTCCGCGACAGGACGCGGACGAGGAAGGGCATGAGCGCGAGCACGGCGATCTCCGTCATCTGGCCGAGCGTCATGAGCCCGCCCCCGACGCCGAACACCTGGCTGATCGCGGTCGAGAACCCCGACTCGGTCCCGGCCTTCGCCTGGACCCCGCCGATGAACGCGTCAGCCTGCACGAAGTAGAACTGGTGGATGATGCTGACCGGCACCGCGATGAGGAAGAGCGTGACGAGCGGCTGCCGACGCACCTCTCCGAAGGCCTCGGCCCAGGCGGTGCTCTCGCCGGCCGTCTTCGTCGGCGGCGTGTTAGGAAGCGTCACGCAGTAGAGCGCCATCAGCAGGCCCACGCCCGCGCTGATCTGGAACGCGACGGCGCGCCCGGCGTTCTGCGCGGCCACGACCTCCTCGGCCGAGGCGCCGTCGGGCGTGTGGAAGCGGAAGAGGATCTGCCCGACGGCGATGCCGACGGCGATCCAGCCGATCGTTCCCCAGAGCCGGACGGGGCCGAAGTCGGTGTCGCGGTTGGGAAGATGCGTAAAGGCGAGCGAGTTCGTGAGCGCCATCGTGGGCGCGTAGACGAGTCCGTAGACGACCGCGAGACCGACGAACACGGGGAAGCTGGTGGTCATCCCCATCGCGAGGACGAGTCCGGCGCCGATCAGGTGGCTGACCGCGAGGATCCTCTGCGTCGCGAAGCTGCGGTCGGCCAGCTGCCCCGCGATGAACGGCCCGAGCAGCGCGCCGATCGCGCCGGCCGAGAAGCAGTACCCGATCTCCGCGCCGCTGAACCCGAGGTGTCCGCTGAGGTAGGCGTAGAGGACGGGAAGCCACGCACCCCAGATCGCGTACTGCAGGAACATCATCACCGAGAGGCGGGTTCGCACATACGGCGCGGTCGTGGCTTGCATCTGCAGGACCTCCTGTGGGTTGGGTCAGCCGCGCACTCTACAGGAAGCGCGCCCGAGCCCGTGCGGGCGCCCCCTATACTTCCAGCCTATGGCTCCACGCCGAAAGACCCGTCAGATCACCGTCGGCGACGACCGAGTCGGCCGCGTCCGCATCGGCGGCGACGCCCCAATCGCCGTTCAGACCATGACCGCCGGCTACACGCACGACATCGATGCGTGCGTTGCCGAGATCGAGCGCTATGCAAAGGCGGGCGCCGATGTGGTCCGCGTGGCCGTTCCCGAGCGGAAGGACACCGAGGCCCTCGTCGAGATCATGAAGCAGGTGTCGGTCCCGATCGTGGCCGATGTCCACTTCCACTACCAGCGCGCGCTCGAGGCGATCGAAGCGGGCGTCCACAAGATCCGCCTGAACCCGGGCAACATCAGCGACCGCGACCAGGTGAACAAGGTGATCGACGCCTGCAAGGAGCGCGGCATCCCGATCCGGATCGGCGTGAACGAAGGCTCGATCATCGAGCGGAAAGACAAGCAGAAGCGCGCCGAGGAGCTCGGCAAGTTCTTCGCAGGCCACAAGTCGGGCCACATGCTCGCGCTCATGATCGCGAAGCTCGAGGAGTACCTCGACATCTTCGACGCGCGCGACTTCCACGACGTCGCGATCAGCGCCAAGTCGATGGACGCCGCAATGGTGATCGATGTCTACACCGAGATCTCGAAGCGCTTCGACTATCCGCTCCACCTCGGCGTCACCCACGCGGGCCCGCGCGAGACGGGCGCGGTCCGCTCGATCGCCGCGCTCGGCACGCTGATCGCGAACGGCATCGGGGACACCCTGCGCATCTCGTATGCGAGCGACCACATCGACGAGGTGAAGGACGGGCTCGAGCTCCTCTACTCCCTCGGCAAGCGCGAGCGCAAGGGCGTCGAGCTCATCGCGTGCCCGACCTGCGGGCGCATCCAGGTCGACCTCTTCACGCTGGTGAAGGAAGTCGAGAAGAAGCTGATGCCCGAGCTCGAGCTCCCGATCAAGGTCGCCGTGATGGGCTGCATCGTGAACGGCCCGGGCGAAGCCGAGGGCGCCGATGTCGCCGTCTTCGCGGGCGACCGCCGCGGCATCATCTATGTCCAGGGCCAGCGCGTGGCCAATGTGCCCGAGCCCGAGATCCTCGATCGCCTCCTCCACGAGTGCCGTGAGTTCGAGGCGAAGGTGAAGCGCGGCGAGGCGAAGCTCGGCGAGAAGGTGGTCGAGATCGTCCCCCCCGACCCGATCGGCGAACTCGGCTCGGGAGCCGAGAAGATCCGCGCGGGGCTCGTCGAGCAGATCGGAATCGGCGGCGTGTCCGTTCCCGCGGCGCCGCGGGCTTCGGATCGGGCCTGAACGCGCGGCCGGGGGGCCGTCCCTGCCCGATTCGCCAAGGTGTCCGAACGCGCCGGGGCCCAACTTGGGGGGTTGCGCGCCATCGAAGGCCCCCCGCTTCCGTATAGTGCCTTGCGATGCAGACCCAGCCCTTCCGTTCGCCGCGCGCCACCTCCGCCCTGAAGCGCCTGCGCGGCTTCACGATCGTCGAGCTCCTCGTCGTGATCGGCATCATCGCCGTCCTGCTCTCGCTCATCTCGATCGGCCTCTCCCGCGGCGGCGAGACGGCGCGCCAGACCGAGGGCCTCTCGAACCTCGCGCAGATCAGCCGCGCGTGGGACCTCTACGCGAACCAGAACGACGACCGCTGCCTCCCCGGCTTCGTGGACCAGCAGTCCCAGGCTGCGCTCAAGATCAGGACGCGCGACCAGAGCGGGAACGAAGTCCCCGCCCAGTTCGCGGAGACCTATCCCTACCGCCTGCTTCCCTTCCTCGACCACGACCGCTCGATCCTCTACCGCTATCTGTCGGACTACGAGGACCTCGCGAATGTCCCGCCCGCGGAAATCGCTGCGAACCCCGCCTTTGGATACAACGCGTTCTATGTCGGCGGCTGGTACGAGTTCGATGTGGCGCAGAACCGCGCGCGCATGCGCTAT
The DNA here is from genome assembly GCA_016124975.1 of Phycisphaera sp. Lineage (GTDB taxonomy): Bacteria > Planctomycetota > Phycisphaerae > Phycisphaerales > SM1A02 > QWPT01. The sequence goes on from WGMP01000004.1 coordinate 316,884, forward strand.
TCCGACACGGGATACTTCAGCTCGCCGGGTGTCCTCGTCCCGCGCCAGGAGGTCGTGGCCCGCTCGCGGAGCCAGATCCTGCGCCCCGCCGAGCTCATCACCTTCTGCCCGAGCACCGCGGCTGCGGTTGGCTACTACAAGGATCCTGACGAGTTCGCGCGCGGCAGCGCGTGGGTCGTGCCCCACACCCGCGCCGAGGAGCAGATCTGGGCCTCGTCCGACGGCCCCTCCTTCAACGCCATGCAGGCCTCGGCCGGCGATGCGGGCGGCGGTGGTGTGTTTGCGTCGCTTGCCTCGGGCGGCGCCGGGGTGACGCGCGTCCAGGGCAGCGCGGGCATTCAGGTGTTCGTCGCCGAGAGCGTTCCGCTTCGGCGCATTCGCAATGTGGTTCAGTGCGCGCAGGTCGACGGCTCCACGCGGCTCCTTTCGCCGCGCGAACTGATGAACCAGGGACGGTTCATCAATGTCGGCCACCTCGCGACCGATCCGATCGCGTTCACGCACCCGTAAGGGCCTCGGCACCCGTGCGTCCGACGAACCCGCGCGGCAGCGCACGGCCGCTTCTCACGGCGTCGACTCGACGGCCGGCTTGCGCGAAAGCCGCTCCCTGAGCTCCTCCAGCCGGGTCTCGACGCGCGCGCGCCGTGCGGCGTCGTCGTCGCCATCCTCGTCCGTCAACCTGCGCTCGAGCGCCCCGATCGCGGACCGAAGCCGCGACACGCTCCACTCGTCCACCGACATCGCCGTGTCCCATCGCGTTTCCACGGGAACAAGCCCGAACTCGCGCCCGAGCGTCACCTCGAAGTCGGCCATGTGCGCGGCGCCGTAGAAGATCGCCACGGAGTGCGGCGCGTCGGAGCGCGCGAGGAGCTCTCGCAGGTGCTCGATCACGGCGTCGTTGCGCTCGTCGAGGATCAGCCTGCGGTCGACCTCGCCGAGCCCAGCTGATGCGCCTTCCCCCGCCTGCCCGAGCGCCTGGATGACCATCCGCTTGAAGGACGGCGAGTTCGAGACGATCGAAAGCAAGAAGCGAAGGACGCCCTGCGCGAAGCCGCCGTCGGCCGAGAGCATCTCGAGCGCAGCGCTGCGCTCGCCGCGCTTCCACAGGCGGTCGAGGAGCTCCTCGAGCGGCAGATCGGCGGGCTCCCAGCCTGCGCGGTCGTAGTCGATCGAACGAACCTGGAGCGCCACGCCGAGCGCGCCCGCGAGCTCGCCGTAGAGGTCGCGTCCGTCCTTGCGGCGCGCGGGGGCGGCCGACGGGCCCGCGTCGGGCGCACGCTCTGGAAGCCGCGAGAGAACGAGGTCGAGGTCGAGGTCGCGCCCGCCCGCGCGCCCATCGCGGCCAAGCGACGAGAGCCTGAAGTCGCCGCCTTCGCGCCCGCTCTCGGCGCCAAGCGCAGCGAAGGAGAGCGCGCGCCCCCACCCGTCCATGAAGGCAAGCGCGAAGGGCCGCGCGAGCCGGCTGTCGCGCTCGACCACGAAGTCGCGAAGTTCCTCCGTCGACGCGGGCACGCGGCCGTTCGCGGCGACGAATCCCTCGACGAGGCCGCGAAGAAACAGCATCGCCTCCTGCGTTCTGATCTGCCGCTCGCGGTCGTCCGCGCCGCTCGTGCCGAACGCGCCGCGCGGCAGCACGCTCTCGTAGAGCACGATCTCGTGGTCGCTGAGGACATCGACGAGCGCGTCGTAGTAGGCCTTGTCGCCGATGTGGACGACGCCGACGAGCGTGACCGCGGGCCCCGTTCCATCGGCGCGCCTGTAGAAGCGCGTGGCCGTGTCGAACGCGGTGAGACCGTCGCGCGCGCGCGAGCGGACGAACGGCTCGACCTTTCGCGCGGCGGCCAATCGGTCGAAGGGCTCGGGTTCAGGCGCGCGCTCCGCGGCCGCTTCCTGGTTCGGCGCCGCGGCGGCTGCGAGCGATGGTGCCGAAAGCGCGACGGCGCACGACACCGCGACCGCACGACCGACCGCGCACGCACGGATCACTTGCGCACCGACCAGTTCCGTGTCGGCCCGAGGCCCTGCTTCGCGGCCGACACGATGGCCTCGAATCGGCCCAGCGCGCGATCCGCCTGCGCCTTGAAGATCATGTAGGGAAACAGCGTCGCGAGCGCGATGATGAGGCCCGCCGCCGTCGTGATGAGCGCCTCCGCGATGCCGCCCGAGACATCGCGCGGGTCGACGATCGTGCGCGCCCCGCCGAGGAGCTCGAATGATTGGATGATGCCCGTCACGGTTCCGAGGATGCCGAGCATGGGACTCGCGGTGATGATCGTGGAGAGCACGCCGCTGAACCGCTCCGTGGTGCCGCGCAGATCCTCGATCGTCTCAAGCGCGATCGCATCGTCCGGGCCTTCCTGCAGCAGCTTGCGCGCGAGCTGGTCGTAGACGCCGCCGGGCTCCTCGAGGCACTCCTCGGCCTTCGAACGGTCGCCGTTGCGAAGCGCGCGGAGCAGCCGCTTCGCCCGCGCGGTCTCGCGCGCGGAGTGCAGGTGCCACCAGAACCAGATCCGCTCGATGGTCACGGCGAGCGACACCACGCTCACGACGAGGAGCGGCCACATGACGAAGCCGCCGCGCTCGAGAAGTCCGAAGATGTCCCACGATTCCTGCATCGGGGGCATCCTATCGACGGCGCAGGGAAGGCGGCGATCTCCTACATTGCCGCCGTCATGACGGCCGAGCCACGAGTCGCCCCTCCCGATCAGACGCCGCTCGATCCCGCGCTTCTCGCCCTGGTCGAGGACGCGCTGGCGCGAACCCTGCGCGAGGCCGAACTGGCCGAGGACCTCCGCGCAGCCTGCTCGCACGCCGTCCTTGCGGGCGGAAAGCGGCTGCGCCCGATCCTCGTCCTCGAATGCGCGCGCGCGGTGGGCGGCGAGCTCGCCGACGCCCTTCCCGCCGCGGTCGCCATCGAGTTCATCCACGCCTTCAGCCTCGTGCACGACGACCTGCCCGCGCTCGACGACGACGACCTCCGCAGGGGAAAGCCGACCTGCCACATCGCCTTCGGCGAGGCGCTCGCCATCCTCGCGGGAGACGCCCTGCTTGCGCTCGCCCCGCTCGTCGCGTCGCGTTCGCCCGTGGCGGGCGGACGAATCGCCTCCGAGGTGCTGCGCGGCACCGTGGCCATGATCAACGGCCAGGTCTACGACACGCTGCGGACCTTCCCGCATGGACTCTCGGACTCGGATCGCCTCGAGCTCGTCCATCGCAACAAGACGGGCGCGCTCATCGAGGCCTCGTGCCGCATCGGCGCGATGGCGGCGGCAGCCTCCGCCGACCACGAGGAGCGCCTCGCCCGATACGGCCAGGCCATCGGGCTGATGTTCCAGATCGTCGACGACCTGATCGACGCGACCCAGTCCGCCGAGCACGCGGGCAAGGCCACGGGCAAGGACGCCGAGGCGGGCAAGCTCACCGCCCCCGCCGTCCACGGGATCGACGGGAGCCGCAGGGAGGTCGAGCGCCTCGGGTGCGAAGCGCGGGCGGCCCTCGAGCCGTTCGGCCCTCGCGCGGCGCGACTTTCGGCGCTCGTCGATTTCCTCGCGCAGCGCACCAAGTGACGATCCCCGATCGGGCGCCCTGCGTAGTCGTTCCCCCCCGATTTCGTCCCTTCTGCCCACGGCGCTGCATCGGCGGGCGATATCATCGCCGAACCCAGTCGGCCGACCAAAGGAGTTCGCCCGCGCGCCGCAGGATGCGGGCGCGAGAGGCGCCTGACCGACGGCCGAGAACAGCGCAGCGAGAACCCGCGTGCCCAACAAGACCTCCCCTTCGATCCTCCCGTCCATCCAGTCGCCGGAACTCCTGCGCTCGCTCTCGATGGACGCCCTCCGCGACCTCGCCGCCGAGATGCGCACCGCGATCTGCGAGCAGGTCTCCCGCTCGGGCGGCCACCTCGCGCCGAACCTTGGCGTCGTCGAGCTCTCGATCGCGATGCACCGCGTGTTCGACTTCGCGCACGACCGCCTGCTCTTCGATGTCGGCCACCAGTGCTACCCGCACAAGCTGCTGACGGGCCGCTATCCGCTCCTCTCGAAGCTGCGCCAGCGCGACGGCATGGCCGGCTTCCCCGAGCCCCGTGAAAGCCACTACGACCTCTTCTCGGTCGGCCACGCGGGAACGGCGATCTCCACCGCCGTCGGCATGGCGCGCGGCGACACGCTGAACGGCGAGGGCTACTCGGAGGCAAACCCGAACGGCCGCCGCGTGGTGTCGATCATCGGCGACGCGTCGATCGTGAACGGCGTCGCGATGGAAGGCCTCAACAACGCGGGCACCCTCAAGCGCCAGTTCCTCGTCATCCTCAACGACAATGGCATGTCGATCGCGAAGCCGCAGGGCGCGATGGCGGCCTACTTCGACCGCGTGCGCCTGTCGCAGACCTACGGCGAGTTCCGCAAGGCCGCGAAGGAGCTCTCGAAGCACATGCCGGGCGGGAAGGCGCTCGCCGATGTCTATCACAGGCTCGGCGAGATGTCGAAGAGCTTCGTGAGCGAGGACAACTGGTTCGAGCACTTCGGGCTCGTCACCGTCGGCCCCGTCGACGGCCACGACCTCCCGTCGCTCATCGACATCCTCAACGAGGCCAAGCACTTCGACCGCCCGATGGTCCTCCATGTGAAGACGATCAAGGGCAAGGGATACAAGTTCGCAGAAGGCGACTCGACGACCTTCCACTCGCCGAGCCCGTTCAGCGTCGTGAACGACGACGGCGAGGAGCTCGTCAGCGAGGGTTGCCGCGTCGAGCTCAAGAAGAGCGCCCGCAGCTTCACGAGCGCATTCGGCGACATCCTCGGCGACCTCATGACGCGCGACCCGAAGGTCGTGGCCTGCACCGCGGCAATGCCCGATGGAACGGGCGTCTCGAAGGTGATGAACCGCTTCCCCGACCGCGTCTTCGACACGGGGATCTGCGAGAGCCACGCGCTCGACATGATGGCGGGCCTCGCAAAGACGGGCTGGAAGCCGTTCTTCGCGGTGTACTCGACCTTCCTCCAGCGTGCCTTCGACCAGTGCTTCCAGGAGGCCTCGCTCCAAGGCCTTCCCGTGCGCCTCTGCCTCGACCGCGCCGGCTTCGTCGGTGGTGACGGCGCCGTGCACCACGGTTTCTGCGACATCGCGCTGCTCGCGACGCTTCCCAAGGCGTGCCTCATGGCCGCAATGGATGAGCCGAGCCTCCGCGCTGCGGTCGAGTTCATGGCGAACTTCGAGGACGGGCTCTCGGCCGTCCGCTACCCGCGCGACAGCGTGAGCGGCATGTTCGCAGGCGAGGCGTGCCCGCCGTTCGCGCTCGGAAAGGCGCGGGCGCTCGTCAAGCACGCAGACCCCCAGGTCGCGCTCCTCGGCTACGGCACGAGCGTGATCGACGCGGGCGAGGCCGCGAAGGAGCTCGCCGCCGAGGGAATCCACGCCGATCTCTACGACGCGCGCTTCGCGAAGCCCGTCGACATCGACCTCGTCGCAAGCCTCGTCGCGCGCGGCGTCCCGATCGTCACGATCGAGGACCACTCGATCCGCGGCGGCTTCGGCGCCTGCGTCCTCGAGGCCTGCAACGAGCGCGGCATCGACACGCGGCACATCACGCGCCTCGCGATGCCCGACGGCTGGGTCTACCAGGGCGAGCGCAAGGAGCAACTCGCCGAGGTCGGCCTCGACGCCGCCGCGATCGCTGCGAAGGTGCGCGAGATCGTCGCGAAGGCGACGAGCGGTTCGGAGCGTTCGCGAGCGATGCCGCTCGCGTGACGCTCTGGAGCGCGCGAGACTCGAGGCATGACATCGTCCGTGCCTCGGCCGCAAGCCCGGAACGACGACCGTCGGAGTCGACGGCTGGCATCATCCGTTCCGCCTGCTGAAGCATGGGGGCACCAAAGTGAGTCAACTCTCAGGCTCACATGTCCAGCGCGAAGTCAAGCGCTCTCATTTCCATAGACTTCTCCGCAATCGCTCCAAGTGTCCAAACGCCCTGAACGGGGGGGCATCCCGCCCTTCGTGGGGTAGGGCTTCGGCAAATTTCTTGAATTCATCCGTCAATGACTTGATGCCCGCACCATCTTGCGTAGATTGGGGCATCGGCTCAGCCGGGAAAGGCAGGATCGGATGGCAATGACTCGGGCGAGGATCGGCATGGGACCAAGGACCAAGGACCAAGGACCAAGGACCAAGGACCAAGGACCAAGGACCAAGGACCAAGGACCAAGGACCAAGGACCAAGGACCAAGGACCACTCCACCCTGTGAAGCTCATCTCGTAGGTGCGCGGCGGCTTCCCCGCTTCGGCGCGGGCGCATCGCTCGCGGCCGCCATCGCGCTCGCAGGCGCGGCGCCTGCGTTCGGACAATCTGGCGACGAAGCGGGGCCCTTCCGAGCAAGTTCGGGCGTGTCGCACTACGAACTCGTCGTGCTCGGCGCAGACGAGTACTCGGGCCCAGCGGGCGGGTCGTCGCTTGCGACTCGCTACAACCTCGCCTACGAGGTCACCGACTGCGGCATCGTGGTCGGACAGATGAACAGGCAGATCGCAGCCGTGCCCGTCTACCAAGGCTTCTTCTACCTCGACCGACCGCGCTTCGGCAGGCCCGCGGGGCACCTCGAGTTCCTGCCCGCGCTGCTGCCGAACGGCGCGCCTTCGCCCACCACGCCCTCGATCGCCCGCGATGTCAACGCAGCCGGTTGGATCGTGGGGGACATGGGCCAGGATCCCAACCTCGCAGAGTTCTTCGTTCCCCGAGCGGCCGCATGGCGGATCAGCGACGCACCCACGCCCTTCGTGCGGGCGATCTCACCGCCCCAGCCCGACCCGCAATCTCAAGAGCCGGTTCGGGACTTCGGCTGGCTTGGCGCAGTCTCCGAGGGTGACGAGCCGTGGGCAGCCTTCACCTTCGAAGGGCCTTTCTGCGGAGGCCCCGTCCCGGTGGTTCGCTTCGAGCGCGTTGCGAGCGTGAGGCTCGATCTCGATGCGCCGCCGCCGCTCATGCGCACGCCGTGCTTGAGCTGCCCTGAGCCCGACATCACCAGCGGCCAGGTTCCCGCCGGTCGCTTGGCGGCGTACGGCATCTCCCCGAACGGCGAGCTGCTCTGCGGATGGAGGGAGACCTGCTTCTTCAATCAAACCTGCCACGGACCGCTCGGCCTGCGTGCCCGCCAGTGGATTTCGGCAGAGTTGTGCCCGAATCCTCCCTCGTGCGATGGGCCCGGCCTCCTCAACTGCGGGACATGCCTCACGCCCGATCCCGTGCAGGAGCCTGACGATCCAGCGGTGGAGCCTGGCGCCTCGGCGAGGCAGTACGCCGTGCTGAACGACGGGAGCGCCGTAGGGTTCGTGACGGATGCTTGGCCGGAACTTGCGACGACTGGTGGAGGCGGTGGAAGCGACCCCGTGACTCTCGTGCGACCGTGCGGACGGTGGGCGTACGCATGGACCCCGCCCGTTTCTCTGTGCGGGCAACCGGGTGAGCCCGACGCGCTGTGCGGCAATGGCGATGGTGGTCTGTACGCGGATGCATCCATCGGCGTCCGTCTCCCTATCCCCGACTCGATGCTCCCCCTCCTCCGGCGCTCAGAGGCCTTCGACATCGAGCGGAACCCCTTCACGGCGAACGGCCGCCGCGCCGGCCACTTCGCTGTTGGTGATGTGGCGACGAAGATCGTGGACAAGCCAGACCCCGCGCTGCGCGGCCTCGTCTGGTTCGCGGAGGGCGACCAGGTCTCGAACTGGGCCGTGGCCGACATCAACCAGATGGTGTCCCCGACGCCGCCGATCGAGGGCTACTCCTCGTTCGTCGTCCGCGCCCTGCGCGGCGTGAACACACGAGGCGACGCCGTCGGCATGGCGGAGTTCACGCCGACGGACGGGACAGATCCCGTCCGCCGCGCCGTGTTGCTGCGAGCCGTGCCGAGCGGGCTTGCGGGCGACCTCGACGGCGACGGCATGGTGGGCGCGTCCGATCTCGCGATCCTGCTCGGCGCATGGTGCACGGAGGCGGCGG
>WGMP01000037.1 GCA_016124975.1 Phycisphaera sp.
ATGGTGATCTCGGCGTGTGCGAACGAAGACGCCAGGAGAGCTCCGCAGAGCGAGAGCGTCGCGCGAGTGAGTCGGTGGTTCATTGGAGGTTCTCCAAGTAGGCCTGCATGAAGCAGTGCATGGCGTGGCAGGTGAACTCGAGTTGCGCGTCGTCGAGTTCGAGGGCAGCGGCGCGGAACGCGTCGACGGAGTCGAAACCGAACGCGGCGGAGAGAGCGAGCGTCGATTCGTCGCCCACCCTCGGCCACGATCGCGCGTTCAGCCTCGCGTTTTCCGACCGACCGGCCTCCGCGCGCGTCGGGAGCGCGCGCACGCGGGGCCTGTCCATCGTCGCGCACGCGCGCGCGACGCTCATCTCCGTCGACGCCCGACGAGCGGCATGGCAAGCGCCAGCACCGCGAGCGCGCCCGGCGAGGGGATGGTCTGGAAGTAGATGTCGTCGATCTGCCAGTTTCCTACGAAACGAACCTCGTCGAACGCCTCCGACGAGTAGACGCCACGTGTCGTGCCCCACGGCGCCGACTGAAACAACACGCCTCCGATTGCGACGCCCTTGCGATACAAGCTGAGCTGAAGGATCGTCGAGTTCGTGGGCGGGAGAGCTGCGAACGCGTGAATCGCTTCCGTGAAGCGAAACCTGAGTGGAGGGGCGTTGCCGGTCGACAGTATCCCTCCGTTGTCGTGTAGCCAAGCCCCGTAGGGCGAGTTGGTCGTGTCGTACCGATACCAAAACGGTACCGCCGGATCGAACGGAAACTCGTAGTGCAGCAGCACTCCCAGCGACGCGTAGTGGTCGAAGTACACGAACCCGGGTTGGCTGTCCTCGACGAAGTCGACGGTGGTGAACTGCCCGGCGACGGCCTGCCATCCGGCGAAATCGTTGTTGTAGATGGTGATCTCGGCGTTTGCGGAGAAGCACGCGAACATCGTACCGCAGGTCGCGAGCGCGGTGCAGGTGGGTCGAGTCGTCATTAGAGGTTCTCCGAGTAGGCCTGCATGAAGCAGTGCATGGCATGGCAGGTGAAGTCGAGTTGCGCGTCGTCGAGTTCGAGCGCGGCAGCGCGGAACGCGTCGACGGAGTCGAATCCGAACGCGGCAAGGGCATGGGAGAGCGCGTCGAGCTCCTCGTCTTGCAGCGACTCGCTGAACGACTCGGCTTCCGGCAGACAGAACTCTGCGCCGCAGGAGAGCTTGAGTGCGCGCTGCGCGCTTCCGGTCCACAGCGCGAGCAGGTGGCTGAGGTCGCCGGAATTGACGACGCCGTCCTGAGAGAGGTCGAGCTCCATCGACGAGGTCGAGCCCCAGGCCGAGAGAAGAGCCGCAAGGTCGGGACTTCCGACGGCCCAGTCGCGGTTGAAGTCGCCCGCGAGACCGAGGATCGCGGCGTAGTGTCCGCGCGACCCTTCGGCGCTGACCGAGTCGCGCACGATCGCAAGCATCTCGCCGGAGTCGAGTACTTCGTAGATCTGGAGGATGTCGAAGCCGGTGTCGACATCGTTCTGCGGCGTGAGATTGTCCGCAGCTTCAACGCAGAAGTCCCATGGATCGGCGTTGGGGCAGCGGCTCCAGACGATGCCGCTCGCTGGGGCAACCCTTGTCCGCCACCCGACAACCACATCCGGCCCGCACTCGCCGACGGACTCCTGCCAGCGCTGCGCGGTGGCATCGTCGACGCCGTCCGGAAGCGGCAGCTCGATCGCCGTGTCCGGCACTCCGTACTTCCACACTGCCGGAATCCAGCGGCAGGTCTGCACGGGCTTGTAGAACTGCCCCGCGACCACAAAGTCGCTGATCGCGGAGTTGAACGCCGCGTCATGCGAGATCGATCGCACCCTGGTCTCCTGCCCCGCGATCGCCTCGGGCGGGCTCACAAATGGGTCGCGTCTGTAGAAATCGGTGAAGGGCCACCCGGTGGCCCACATGAACTGCGCGCCGCACCAGAACGGCAGGTCGCAACTCGTCGTTGTCGCACTCCACGGCGCCGGGCAATTCACATTGGGCTCGTACTCGTCAGGATCGATCGCCGAAGGCCAGTCGAAGCCGCCGACCGGATTCGCGAAGTTGGCGACATCGCACGCCCAACTGCGAAGCGCGCGGTCGTACGAGCCGTGGAGGCCGTACCCAGGGGGCTGGGCGGCGTGCACGATGGCGCTGGTGTTCGTCGCCAGCAGGAAGCGGGCATTGCGGCGCCAGAGCGGGCAGGTGTAGCCGGTGACGCCGACGATGCGAACCTCTTCATTCGGCTCGGGATACGGCTCGGCCGCAATGGCCATCGACCACACATTTCGCGCATCCGGCGATGCATCGAGCGCGATGGTCGCGCATCCGTCTGCGAGGTCCCACGCGATTGCCCTGCAAGTGCCGTCGGCGAGCGTGTCTGGCCGCCCACCGACACCTCCGACCACGAGCCCGTCGTCGGTGATGTCCCAGGCGTAGCCCATCTCCTCGGAGGAACCGCCGGACCAGGTGATCAGGTCGTGCTTGCCCGCGCTCTTGCCGTACTTCGCGACGGGCAGGTAGACGAATGGTCGCGGTCGAAGGCAGTTCCCGCTGGCGATCTCGGTACCGACGATCTCGCCATGCACATTGACTCCCAGGACGCCAAGCTGATCGCTTCCCGCTTCGGAACCGGCGTACCACGCAGCCTTGTCGAAGGAGTTGAGAACCCAACTGCACTCGCCGAGCCCGCCCAGCTTCACAAGCGGCCGCGGGTGGTAGAGCCGCGGCGGCGACTCAGGCGGACACGACTGCGCGGCCGTCATGGTCGCTCCAAATCCGAATGCTGCGAGAAGCGCGACCGCCGCCGCAACGGCGCCGCGCGTCGAAGCTAGCCCCGTGCCCGATTCCCGTGCCCGATTCCCGTGCCCGATTCCCGTGCCCGATTCCCGTGCCCGATTCCCGTTCCCGATTCCCGTGGAACAGGCCATCCAATCCGTCTTCATCGAGGGTTCCGATCTTCGTTGATTTCCCTTCGCACCGCAGCCGACCGCAGTACATTCACCCGTCGCTACGCAGACTATCCGCTGATCTTCAAGAGTCAATCGTCTTAAACTAAAAATCCGAGACCGCAGATCGGACACTTGGGTGAAGGAGGCGTGGGGGCTGACTTGTGGATCCTGAGCAGGGTGGCAGGCCCGAGGGCTCGTTTGGAAGGCCCCGCCTTGCGAACCTTGCAGGCTACTTGCCCCTCGGCTCCTCGGCAGGCCATGGGAGCACCCGAGACGCCGCCTGCCCGCTCCGAGCGGGCTCGCGGTCGGGCCGCATCGGCGTCGACTCGCGAGATCGGTGCGGCGGCAGCATCGCTCGCCTCATCGCCTTCCAGGATCCTCGCAGACCGTGGTTTCGGGGATCAGTCACCGCAGAACCTCGCCTCTCCGCCGGGTGGCGCGCGGCGTCGGCGGCCGCGTCCGGGGAGCGCGGGTGGGACGAGGAGTCTTAGGAACACGCGGTCATTGCGGTCAGCGGGTCGCGGCGTGACCGAGAAACTTCAACCCAACCGCCGCATCGCGCGCAAGGGGCTCGGGCGACACCGGACTTCCTACCGCGCGGCGCATCCACAGGTCGGGCGTCAGGCAGCCGAGGCTCGTGATGCGCTTCGTCTCGGCGGCGAGGTCCTTGCCGCGCATGTACGAGCGGATCTGGTGGCTCATCATGTGGCCGAGGGTGTAGTCGGGCAGATACAACGGGTGCGCGATCATGTGCTGGTACGCGGCGAGGATGTTGTAGGGATCCTGGCCGAAATCGCGCTCGTAGTACGACTTCCAGAGGTCCTGCGCGATGCGCAGCACTTCGGCGCGCAGCTCGGCGGCGGTCGCCTTCGGGTTCGCGTAGAGCCAGCGCCACGCGCGCAGCTCAAGGAGCGACGGGCCCGCAATCTGGCATGCGGCGAGCATCGTCGCCACCGAATCGACCGCGAACTGGCGCTCGGCCTCGGCGGCGCTTTCGACCCCGATCACGCGCTTCGCGAGCGACTGGTAGAGGAACGCGAACGCCTCGGTGCACGCCGTGTTCGGCACGCCGCGCATCGCGGGGCGCTTCACGAAGTAGGTCGAGCACAGCTGCTCGAGGTTGTGGCCGAGCTCGTGCATCGCGGTGTCGAAGCCGTCCCAGCCGATCTCCTTCTCGAGGCTCGAGGTGCGCAGCCACGCGCCGTAGCCCTCGAGCTCGGGCCGCATCGCGTGGCCCGCGCCCTTGCAGACCTCGACGCGGATACGGGTGCCGAGGAAGTCGGCGTCCTCTGCGCTGAAGCCGAGTTCGCGCAGCACGGTCGGCAGCTTCCTCTCGAGGTCCTTCACGTCGCTGAAGCGCGCCTTCACGGCGGCGTTCATCTCGCCTGCGGGCTTCGCCTCGACGATGTCGTCGAAGTAGATGTCGAACGCCTCGAGCGTGCGACCGAGCTTCTTCGCCATGAACGCTGCGATGTCCTTGCGCACGGGCGACTCGAGGAGATCGACCATCAGCTTCTCGACTTCGGTCTCGGGCATCTCGCGCTCGAGCGCGAACTTGCGTGCGATCGCGGTCGGCTCCTCTGGGTACAGCGGGTCGAACTCCTGCGCCATGCGGAAGTTCTTGATCCAGTGCTCGTAGCGCACGAGGCCGAGGAGTTCGCCCGGCTCGCCGCCCGCGACGGTGTTCTTCGCGGGGTTCCAGTCGCGCTTCTCGCTTCCGTTCATCACGCGCACGGGGATCGTGCCGTCGATGTGCCGCGCCATCACCCACGACAGCGCGCGCTGCTTGTGCACGCCGTCCGGGTCGCCGTAGCCCGCCTTGATCTCCTCGCGCACGAGCCAGTGGGCGATGAGCCTGCGGTCGGCCTCGAACCAGCGCTTGCCGTTCGCATCGACGAGGCCGCCGACGGGGACATGGAAGTCGGCGACGAACTTGCCCGCCTCGAACGAGTTCTTGCGCGCGCGGTCGGAGAGCTCCGCGGGAATGCGCGGGCCGAACTGGTGCGCCACGCGCGCGCCGACCCACTGGTCGACCGACCACGACGGGCCGTCGCGCAGCATCTCGTCGAGCTTCGGCCGCGCGAAGTTCAAGAGCGCGAGGTGCGCGAGCTTCTGGCGGTAGAGCTGCTCGGAGAGATCAGGCGACGGATCGAACTGCGCGAGGATGTCGTCGACGCCCTCGAACTCGTCGCCGCGCAGGTCGTGATGGCGGCGCAGCGTGCGGCGCATCTCGTAGAGATGGCCCGAGATCTGCTCGAGCGCGCCCTCGACGCGCGCGAGGAGCCGTGTGTGCTCGGCTGGGTCTGCGACGAAGTGCTTCGTGCAGAACGCTTCGAAGGCGGCCGCGTCGCCGTCGTTCGCGCTCCAGCGCGCCGCGACGCGGGCGACGCCGGCTTCGGCGGCCGCGCGCTGCGATTCGCCGTGCTTCGCGACAAGCGCCGCGACGGCGCGGGCGGACGCCTCGCCGAGGACGAGTGGCGCGGGCTTCGCGTGCGGGGCGGTGGACGACGATTCAGCCGTGGCGGGGGTCCTTCCGCAAGCGTAATGGACGGGCGCCGCAAGGAAAAAGTGACCAGAAAAACAGCACAGAATGCCGAGCTTCCTCTGACCAGAAGTTATAGTCAGAACATGGTCCGCGAGATCCCCACCGCCGAGGCGAAGGCCAACTTCTCCGCAGTCCTGCGCATGGTCGAGCGCGGCGACACGATCTACATCACGCGCCACGGGCGGCGGATCGCCGTCCTTCAGAACGTGCCCGAGGACACGGTCGAGTCGCGGCGCGCGGCGGCGCTCGAGCGGATGGAGAAGCGGAGGCTGCAGTTGCCGAGGCAGGTCCCGTTCGAGGAAATGATGTCGTGGATCAGGGAAGGGAGAAAGTGATCGCGTGCGTGCCAAGCAGGACACCGTCATCGATGCGTCGTTCGTCGTTCCCCTGATCGCCGACGCCCTTGGCCCGAGCGCACGGGTGGCGCATGCCCGCGCGGCCATTCGGGCCGCGGGCGAACTGGTTGCGCCGTCCTTGATCGTGTTCGAGCTGATCAACGCGATCCGAATCGGCGTGCGCGCGAAGCTGATGACGGAGACGGAGGCGGGGGAGTCGCTTCTCGACGCCTTCGATCTCTGCATCCATGTCGAGCCCGCGCCCGACATCGCGTCCTCGCTCCGCATCGCCGAACTCGCCGAGGCGCATCGCCTGAGCGCCTACGACGCGAGCTATCTCGAGCTTGCCATCCGCACGAAGTCCGCGCTCGCGACCTTCGACGCGGCGCTCGCGAAGGCCGCGAAGGCGGAGGGCGTCGTGCTTGCATCCGCGCACGCGAACTGACGCGTGTTCCGCTTGTGCGGTTCGACGGAAGCCGCGACAATCACGCCATGCGTCTCGCGTTGCTCGCCGCCGTCCTTCTCCTCGCATCCTGCGCCTCGCAGCAGGTCGTCGAGCGCTTCGACCTCGTCAGCCAGGGCATGACCAAGGATGATGTCGTCGGGCTTCTCGGCGAGCCGAGCTCGACCTGGCGGCTCGAGCGCGCGAACGACGGCGTCGACGGCGAGCGCCTGCAGTGGGGCGACGGGCTCTCGAGCATGGCGTCGAGCGCGGCGTTCCGCGGCGACCCCGACCGCGCCTACTCGGTGGTGTTCGACGCGCAGGGGCGCGTCCTCTCGAAGACGGCGCCCCAGTGGGTCGAGCTTGAGAACGCCGAGACCGAGGCGCTTCGTGGACGCAAGCGCAAGCGCGTCGGCGACTGGTGACGCGCGGCCGCGGTCGTCGCCGCGCGCTCAGCCCGCCACGATCCGCAGCACCGCCTCGGCCCACATCCCGTAGGCCTTCGGCGTGAGGTGGAGCGCATCGGGCATCAGGTCCTTCGAGATGGTCCCGTCGGACGAGACGAACGCGTCGCCGATCGCGTGGATGGAGAGCCGCGGGTTGCGCTGCGCGGCGACCCACGCGCGCAGCGCCTGGTTGATCTGAAGGATGTCGCCGCGCATCGCGTTGAACGCCTCGCCGCGCGGAAAGATCTCGATGATGTGGACGGCGGCCTCCGGGCACTGCGCTGCGATCGTCTCGGCGACCGCCCTCACGCCCGCGAGCGTCTCCGCAGCGTTGCTCGAGCCGTGGCCGAGGTTGTTCGTGCCGATGAGGATGAAGACATGCTCGGGCTCGAGCCGCGTGAGGGGCGCCTCGGCGAGGCGGTGGAGCACATGCTCCGTGCGGTCGCCCGAGTTCCCGAGGTTGACGGCGCCGAGCGGCGCGAGATGCGCATCCCACGCGGCCTTTCCCGGATCCTCCCACGACTGCGTGATCGAGTCGCCGACGAAGACGAGCCTCGCGGGCGCCGACTCGCGCGCACGGCGGATGCACTCCTTCTCTCGCGCGACCGCCCACTCGTCCGTGCGCGGCGCGGGCACGAGCGAACTCGGCTTGCGGGCCGAATCCTGCGACGGGTTGCAGGCGAGGCTGAGGCTTCCCGTGCAGAAGACGAGGAGCGCGAGCGCGACGAGGGCGACGGATGGAGAGGCGGTCACGCGCGCACGGTCGCCTGTCCCGCGCCGTCCGTCAAGCAAACGCCCCCGCGCAAGGCGGGGGCGTCTGTATTCAGGTTGGTGGCGCTGCGTCGGTCAGACAGACGCGGCCATCTTCTCGGCCTTCGCGCGCGCGTCGGCGAGCGAGCCGACATACATGAAGGCGCTCTCGGGGAGGTCGTCGGCCTCGCCATCGCAGAGGCTCGAGAAGCTCTCGATCGTCTCCGCGAGCGGGCAGGTGACGCCGGGGATGCCCGTGAACACTTCGCCGACGTAGAACGGCTGCGAGAGGAAGCGCTCGATCTTGCGGGCGCGGGCGACGGTGCGCTTGTCCTCTTCGGAGAGCTCGTCGACGCCTAGGATGGCGATGATGTCCTGCAGGTCCTTGTAGCGCTGCAGGATGCCCTGCACGCGGCGCGCCACCTTGTAGTGGCGCTCGCCGAGCACCTGCGGGTCGAGGATGCGCGAGGTCGACGAGAGCGGATCGACGGCGGGGTAGATGCCCTTCTCGGCGATCTTGCGCTCGAGCACGATGAACGCGTCGAGGTGGCTGAAGGTCGTCGCGGGCGCGGGGTCGGTGAGGTCGTCTGCGGGAACATAGATCGCCTGCACCGAGGTGATGGCGCCCTGACGCGTCGAGGTGATGCGCTCCTGGAGCGCGCCCATCTCGGTCGCGAGGTTGGGCTGGTAGCCGACGGCGCTCGGCATGCGGCCGAGGAGCGCCGACACTTCCGAACCCGCCTGGGTGAAGCGGAACACGTTGTCGACGAAGAGCAGGGTCTCCTTGCCCGACGCGTCACGGAACTCTTCCGCCATGGTGAGCGCCGAAAGGGCGACGCGCAGACGCGCGCCCGGCGGCTCGTTCATCTGGCCGAACACCATCGCCACCTTGTCGAGCACGTGCATCTTCTTGCCGCTCGCGTCGGTGTACTCGGCCTCCTGCATCTCGAGCCAGAGGTCGTTGCCCTCGCGGGTGCGCTCGCCGACGCCTGCGAACACCGAGTAGCCACCGAAGTTACGAGCGACGCGCGCGATCATCTCCTGGATGACGACGGTCTTGCCGACGCCTGCACCGCCGAAGAGACCGATCTTTCCACCGCGGACGAACGGGCAGAGCAGGTCGATGACCTTGATGCCCGTCTCGAGGATCTCGGTCTTCGGGTTGAGCTCGATGAACTCGGGCGGCTTGCGGTGGATCGGCGCGGTCTTCTGCGCGGCGACGGGGCCGCGCTCGTCGACGGGCTGGCCGAGGAGGTTGAACACGCGGCCGAGGACGCCTTCACCGACCGGGACGCGGACGGGGGCGCCCGTGTCGATGCACGCGTCGCCGCGCTTCACGCCGTCGGTCGACGCGAGCGCGACGCAGCGGACCTGTCCGCCGCCGAGGTGCTTGGCGACCTCGCCGACGAGGGTCATCTTCTGTCCGCGCGTCTCGAACGAGACATGCACGGCGTTGTAGATCTCGGGCAGATTCGCCTCGGGGAACTGCGCGTCGAAGGTCGATCCGATGACCTGAATGACGGTGCCTGTACTGGCCATGTGGGCTCCAACTTTCTCGCCGCACCGATGGCGGCGGCCCCAAGGAAGGGGCATGCGACGGACAAACGACCGATGGACACGGACCCCTCGCGGAGTTCGTGACGGATTTCACAGAGGGACGGAGAAGATACCCGCGCGACGAAGAATCTGCAAAGGGTCGAGGCGTGGCGGGGGCGCCGAGCAACGCGGCGCACGCAGTGGGCGCGGGCATGGGAGCCCCGATGGCGCATCGGCCGTAGGTTTCGATGGAGAATGGACTTCCGTCAGCCACGCGCGTCGAAGGTGCGGCCGAGCGCGACGGAGGTCGCGACCTCGAGCCGATCCGCGGCGCGGGTGTAGAGCGCGAAGTTGCCCGCGGTGGTCTGTCGCGTCGCAACGGGCTGCATGGGAGCCGCCGAATCGAAGCCTTGGCCGCGCGAGACGGGGGAGTCGACGGCGCCTGAGACGAGCTTCGCGACCTCCTCGGCCGAGGCGGGCACGCCGCCGACCGTTCGCTCGCCCGAGGGCTTTCGCGCCACGAGCGCGGCGCGCTCTTCTCTGGTGGCGGGGCGCGCGACCGGCGCCTCGATACGGCCATCCGCCGCCACGGAGCCGCGCGCGGGCGCTGCTCCGCGCGCAGGCGCGAAACCATCGCCACCAACCCGCGGTGCGGGCGACGCGGACGAGACGGGACTCACGGAACTGACGGGGCGCGGCGCTGCGCGACGGGCCCCGTAGGCCTCGGCGGCGCGCTGCGCGTGCATCTGGAACGAGATCGGTCCGAGCGAGTCCATTCGCAAGGGGGAATATACGGCGCGGCGGATTCGTTTTGCGCGCGGGGCGTTTCGCGTCTTGCAGAACGCCGCGATTGGCTGCGCTTGGCGCAAGAGTTGCGTCAAATGCGTCCGCGAAGTCGCTGACGCGCCGCCGCAGGGTCCTTCGGTTCCGTCACACGGAACCTAGCGCGCGCTGCTCAGGATCTCGATCGAGGGCGCGAGGCCGCGCGCCTCGACCTGCTGCTGGAGGTCGACCCATTCGCGCGGGTCGTCGGCCGCGTCGACGAGCCGTTCGGTGAGGTCGCGCGCAAGCGCGACGGTCTCTCGCTCCTCGGCGGGCAGCTTCGGAAGCAGCGCATCGAGCCTGTCGACGAGCTCGTCGTAGCGCACGGTCTCGCGCAGCTCGACTCGGCGGTCCTCGTCGACGAACGCCGTGCGGCGTGCGTTGTCGAGGATCAGGCTCGTCGCATAGAGCGCCTGGCGGTCGTCGACCGAGAGCGACGCGAGGCGCACGCTCGCGCCCGAGGGCACGGCGGGCGGCGCCACGCGGAGCGGTGCGCCCGCGAACGAGCCACCGAACTCGCCGGGACCTGCGGGACGCAGGGACTCCGGGATCTCGCGGCTATTCCACACGGCGAGGCTTCCGCCGACCGCGACGACGACGACCGCCGCCGCCGCGATGCGCGGCCACCAGCGTGCGGCGCCCGTGCTCTCGGGGCGAATCGCCGCGAGCACGCCCGCCTCGATCGACGCCACCGAGACGCCCTCGTCGCCGAGCGCCTCTGCGGCCGCGGCCTCGTCGCTCGCGAAGCGCGCGCGGAGGTCGTTGTCGAGCGCTTCCGCGCGCTCGACGAGCCCTCTGCACGCGCCGCAGCCGACGAGATGCGCATCGATCGTCAGCCGCTCCTCGCGCGGAAGCTCGTCGTCGAGATACGCCGAGAGCGACGCCTTCGCGCGATCGCATGCGGTGGGCTCAAGCGGGTGTCCTGTCGTGGTCGTCTGCATGGTGTCTTCCTTTCGCTTCCGCCATCCGCTCTCTTCCTCGACCCACGGTGCTCCATCATCCACGCACGGCGGACCGAGGCCGCTCGCGATAGTCGTCGATGTTGAAGTCGCTCGGGCGCACGCGCGGCTGGTCGCCCGCACCCTCGCCGCCGCGCCCGTCGTCGGCGTCGCCCTCGTCGCCGCGCAGTTCGCCAAGAAGCGCGAGGCGCGCCCTGTTGAGCCTGCTCATCACGGTCCCGACGGGGACGCCGAGGTGCGCGGCGATCGCCTCGTAGGAGAGGCCCTCGTTCACGCGGAGCATGATCATCGCGCGCTTGTCGGGGTCGAGCCGCTCGAGCGCGGCACCGACGCGCGCGAGGCTCTCGCGGCGCTCGAGCTCCGCGCCCGGCCGCTCGGCGCGGAGGTCGCGCGCGGTGCCCGACTCGTCGATGAGCGTCCAAGTGCGCTTCTTGCGACGGATCACGCTGATCGAGAGGTTCGTCACCGTCGCGCGCATCCAGCTCGAGATCGCGACCTCGCCCGCGTCGGGCGGCGACTTCCAGAGGCGCACGAACGCCTCCTGCACGATCTCCTCGGCGCGGTGGCGGTCATGGCAGATGCCGAACGACAGTTGGACGAGCCCGGGCGTCAGGCGCTCGATCCAGTGCTTGAGGACTCGCTCAGAGAACGGCTGTCCCATCGATTTCGTCGCTCCTGCCGCTCGGGGATTCCCATGCGGCGCGCGATGGACGCGCCCGCCGCATCGGGCATTCCAGCACGGGACTCCGTGCAGGGTAGGGCGGCGGGTCCGCGTCAGGTCGCGCGGTCGAGAGGGCTTGGGCAGAACGCGCGCAGCACGGTGGTGCCGGGGGCGAGAACGACCTCGCCCGCCTCGACGGCGGCGGGTCGAAGGACCGTCGCGCCGCGGTTGGCGCGCAGCTCTCCTGACGCCGTTTGCCAGCGCACCACGCCATCGATCGTCATCCAGACCTCGGGAACGCCCGTCGCCTCGATCGGGATCGCAGCGGCCTCGGCCGTCTCCATCCACTCGAGGCGGAACGCGGGTGCGCCGCAGAGGAGGCGGGTCGTGACGCCGGCGGCCGCGAGGGTCTCGGCGTCGGCCGCGCGGACCACGCCCCGCACCCCGTCCGACTGCGCCCCGCCGAAGAGGATCGACGCGCGCGCTTCGTCGAGGTGGAGCGGCCGCGCAGGGTCGTTGCGGTTCCAGTCCCAGACGCGGAAGGTGGTGTCGCTTGGTGTCTGCACCTCGGCGACAAGAAGGCCCGCCCCGAGCGCATGGCAGGTGCCGCTCGGGAGGTAGATGCAGTCGCCGCGCGCGACCTCGAAGACCTCGAGATGCTCGAGCACCGTACCCGCGGCGAGCGCGCGCGCGAACGCCTCGGGCGTCGTCGATGCACGCAGACCCCGATAGACCCGCGCATGGGGTGCTGCATCCACGATCACCCACGCCTCCGTCTTGAGGTGCGCCTTCGGATGGGCGCGGGCGTAGGCGGGGCTCGGGTGGACCTGCACCGAGAGGTTCTCGCGCGCGTCGAGATACTTCACGAGGAGCGGAAACGCGCCGCGCGGGCCGCGCGAGGCGATGCCGAGCAGTTCGTCCTCGTGCGAAAGGCGCAGTTCATGAATTGAGCGGCCCGCGAACGGGCCCTCGGCCACGATCGAAGTCGCGTCGCCGCGAGGGGCCTCGTCGAGGTCGGCGACCTCCCACGATTCGCCGATGGGGCACGACTCGCCGACAGGTTTCGACGGCGCCGCAGCGGCGGCTGCGAGGCGAGACGGCTGCGCAGAGAGCGGCAGTCGACCGCCGCCCCACGCGCGGGGCTTCAGGATCGGTTCGAATCGGAGCGGCGGAAGCATGGCGTTTGCGCGCCGCGCGGCTGGCGCGGTTCAGATCGCCATGCCCGTGATCTTGGCCTCGAAGACGAGCTTGCCGCGCACGAGCCCCTGCGTCTTCGAGATGAAGCGGCGGGGGCTTGCGTCGATCTCCTCGACGAGGATCACGAAGGTGTCGCCCGGCACGACCTGCCCGCGGAAGCAGGTCTCGTCGCAGCGCAGGAAGCCGAGGAAGCCAAGCGCGGGCCACTGCTTGCGGAAGAGCCAGCTCGCGGCCTGCGCGGTCGACTCGATCATCAGGACGCCCGGGTAGAGCGGACGGCCCTTGATGTGATGCTCGCACCAGAACTCGTCGCCGCGGACTTCCTTGACGGCGACGCACTTCTTGTAGATCTCGTTCGCCCAGACGATGCGATCCACCTGACGCATCGGCCCCGTCTGGGGCAGATACTCGTCGAGGCCTGCGCTGTCGCAGACGGTCTGGGAGAGGTCGATCGTGGAGAGATCGATCAGCGGAAGGCTTGCCACGCGATTCCGACGAGGCTCAGGCCCCGCCTTCCTCCGTGCCGCGCATCTCGAGGACCTTCGCGCGGATCTCCTGCGCGGTCTCCTTGATGTCCTGCATGGCCTTGCGGACGCGGGTTCCCGCGGCCTTGTTGCCGCCGTTGGCCTTCTTCATGTCGTCCTCGACTTCGCGGACCAGGGCGCAGAGCCTTTCGTAGAGTTCCATCGTGATCTCCTGTCGCTGGGGAAGGGGGGCGGACCGACGCGGGCCGTGCCCCGAGGAAGGGGTCGAGTGCGGCGCTAGGGTAGCGGCAAAGGGGCGCGAAGTGTCTTCACGACCCCCAGAACCGCCTTGAATTGCGGATTCGTGGCGTCGGCGAGGAGTTCGTATCCCGCGGCCAGGACACCGGTTGGGACTGCTCCCGCCCGCTCGAGGCGCCGCAGCGCGGGCGCGATCTGGTCGGGCGCGCCCGCCGAGATCGCGTCGGTCAGGAGGTACGGCTGGCGGCCGCTTGCGAGAAGATCGAGCACGGTCTGCGCCACGCAGACATGGGCCTCGACGCCCGCGACGAGGATGTCTTCGGCGCGGCGGGCCGAGAGGAATGCATCGACCTCGGGGGTGAGCGCGCTGAAGCGCGTCTTCTCGATGATCGGGGCGCGGGTGCCCGCCGCCTCGCGGATCGCGGGCGCGCTGTGGCCGAGCCCCTTCGTGTACTGCTCGGTCACGATCGCGGGAATCGCGAGCGCCTCCGCGAGCTTGAGCGCCGCGGCGCAGTTGGCGACCACGCGGTCGCCGTCGAAGATCGTGGGCAGGAGCCGATCCTGCACATCGATCACGAGAAGCGCGGCACGGTCGAGGACGAGTCGTGGAATGGGCATGGCGTGTCTCGTCGGGCGTGGTCGCTCAGGCGTGGTCGCTCAGACGCGGAGCTCCGCGTTCGTCGAGAGCGCCGCCGCGTGGCGCGCGCGGATCGGTGCGACCACGGTCGCGATGAAGCGGTCAACCTGCTCGGGGGCGCGTCCGACGAAGCGCGCGGGGTCGAGCGCGCCGTCGAGGTCGACCTTGGCGAAGAACGGGTCGGCGCGGAGCCGCGCGATGAGATCGTTGGGCTTTCCGTGCTTCTTCACTTCCTCGGCCGCCTTCATCGAATGGACGCGAATCGCCTCGTGCGCCTCCTGGCGGTCTGCGCCCGCGCGCGTGGCCTCGAGCATGATGTTCTCGCTCGCCATGAAGGGGAGTTCGGCCGCGAGGTTCGCGGCGACGGTCGCTTCCCACACCACGAGGCCTTCGGCGACGTTCGCCATGATGTCGAGCGCGCCGTCGAGGGCGAGGAACGCCTCTGGCAGCACGAGGCGGCGGTTCGAGCTGTCGTCGAGCGTGCGCTCGAGCCACTGGGTCGCGTGCGTCTGGAGTGGGTCGTTCACGAGGCCCATCACGAAGCGCGCGAGGCCGCAGGCGCGCTCGCAGCGCATGGGGTTGCGCTTGTAGGCCATCGCAGACGAGCCGATCTGCTCCTTCTCGAACGGTTCCTCGATCTCCTTCTTGTTCGCGAGGAGACGGATGTCGGTGGCGCACTTGTGGATCGCGCTTGCGGCGACGGCGAGCGCCGCGACGACCTGCGCGTCGACAAGGCGCGGGTAGGTCTGGCCGCACACGCTGAGCATGCGGTCCTTCGGCCAGCCGAGCTTCGCGGCGAAGCGCTGCTCGAGGTCGTCGACCTTCGCGCCGTCGCCGTCAAGGAGGCCGAGGTAGGACGCCTGCGTGCCCGTCGCGCCGCGGAGGCCGCGCAGGCGCAGCGCATTGCGCGCGAACTCGACCGATTCGAGCGCGATGGCGAAGTCCTGCGCCCAGAGCGTGGCGCGCTTGCCGACGGTGGTCGGCTGCGCGGGCTGGAAGTGCGTGAATCCGAGGGTCGGGAGCGCGCGGTGTCGCGCGGCGAAGGTGGCGAGGCGGTCGATGGCGCGGGCGAGCTTGCCTGCGGTGAGATCAAGCGCGTCGCGCAGGAGGATCGTGTCTGCGTTGCAGACGACATCCTGGCTCGTGGCGCCGAAGTGGATGATGGCGCGCGCCTCGGGGGCTGCGTCGCCGAGCGTGTGGACATGCGCCATCACATCGTGGCGGAGGCGCGACTCGTGGCGCGCGGCGGCTTCGAAGTCGATGTCGTCGAGGTGCGCGCGGATCGCGTCGACCTGCGCACGGGTGACGGGCATGCCGAGCTCGTGCTGGCTTTCGGCGAGCGCGAGCCAGATGCGGCGCCAGAGCCCGAACTTGCGGCGTTCGCTCCACAGGGCGCGCATCTCGCGGCTTGCGTTGCGCGTCTCGAGCGGGGAGCGGTAGCCGTCGTGTTGGCTTTGGTCGGTGCTCACGGGGGTCTCACTTCGCTGGAATCTCACTTCGTCTCGGCTTCAGGCGTCTCGCCCGCGGCCGCAGCTACGGTCTTCGCGTCGTCGCTCTTCGCAGCGTCGCTCTTGCGTCCGACCTTGGGCTCCGTGCCCACGCGCATCCGCGCGATGTTCGCGCGGTGCTTCCACACCACGAACGCGGCGATCACGCCTGTCGCCGCGAGAAACGGCACCGCAGCGCGCACGCCTGCGAGGCCGTTCGCCGCCAGCGCCGCGACCAGCACAGAGCAGGGGATCGAGATCGCGGCGACCATCGACGCAAGGCTGATGATGCGGGAAATCGCGAGGATCGCTGCCCAGAGGACGATGGCAAGCCCCGCCGGCAGCGTGAGCACGGGCCACATCGCGGCGAGCGCGCCGAAGCCCGTGGCGACGCCCTTGCCGCCCTTGAAGCCGATCCACGGCGAGAGCGTGTGCCCGAGGATCGCCGCGAGCGCAACCGCGAGCCAGCACCATGCGGTCTCAGTCGAAACGCCGCCCGCGGGCGCACCGAGCGCGCCGAGGAGCCACCCCGCGACAAGAACGGGAAGCGCGCCCTTCAGCGCATCGACCGCAAAGCACAGGATTCCCCACGAGCGGCCGAGCGTGCGGCCGAGGTTCGTCGCGCCGTAGTTCCTGCTTCCGACGGCGCCGAGGTCGACCCCGCGCGAGCGCGCGAGGAGATGCGCCGTCGGAAAGCTGCCGACGAGATACGCAGCGACAGGCAGCACCGCCCACAAGAGGGGCGTCGGATCTGCGGAGATAGCCGCATCGGGCTGCATGGCGGCGATGATACGGAAAGCGCAGCGTGCGGGCGGAGGCGCTTGCCGGCGGCGGCAGCCGTTCAACGGCGCGATCGAGTGGCCGCCATCCGAGGGGCGCGGGGCGCGTGTCAGCAGCCTTGTGGGTATCGAGATCCTCCGTGCGGTGCAGGCATACGCACGCACACCGCGTGATGCGTCGACAGATCTGAAGAACGCGCGCGAGCAGATCCGCTTCGCTCATGGCCTTGATCGAGCGCCGCCGCGCGCGCCGTGGCGCGTGCCGCGCGTGCGGGCGGTCGTGAGGCTGGGCGCGATTCTGCCGAGCGCGTCGTCATTCCGTGCGGGTGGAATAAAATCACAGAAACAGCGTGATTTGCTCTTGACAAGTAAAATGGGGGGGGGTACCTTCGCCAAGTCCCCGCCACCCGGCATGTCGCCCGACGCCGCGGGACACGCTCACCTTGAAGAAGGAGACGGCACGATGGCGACCTTCACGGAATGGATGGGGCTGGGTTCAGGGGATTCACGAATGGGCTCGCTCGCGGCGCTTGCGCTCGGCGCGGCG
>WGMP01000051.1 GCA_016124975.1 Phycisphaera sp.
ACGTCGAATCGCGCGGCATCCCGGCTGGCGGCGTCGGCTTCAACTCGCTGTATCGCTGCGGATACAGCTTCGTTTCGCCTCCTTGCCATCCGGGCGCCGCGCGCTTCTTTGGTCTTCGGGGATCCGTCAGACAGAACCTAGAGCCCTGACAGCGATCGCCTCGGGAACACTGGCGGGATGCGCTTGCGGAGCACAGAGGCCAGACGCGGCGATGCGGTGGCCCGCGACGCTCACGCCTGCGGCTTGCGATACACCATCCGCAGCCTGTTGCCCGGCGGGATGTATTCGGCCTCGGTCATGTAGGCCTTGATGAGCATCACGCCGCGGCCCGAGGGCATCTCGATGTTGAACTGGTCGGTCGGATCGGGAATCGCCTTCGGGTCGAAGCCCGGGCCCTGGTCCTCGATCTCGAACACGGCCTCGGTTCCGTCGACGCGCGCGCGGAAGAAGACGACCTTGGTCGGGTCGTTGCGGTTTCCGTGGCGGAAGGCGTTCACCACGGCCTCCTCGATCGCAAGGCGGATGGCGAACATGGCGCCCTCGTCGTAGCCGTGCGCCGCGAGCGCCGTGGTGGACGCCTCATGCACCTGCTCGAGCCCCTCTCGGAGCTCGTGCAGGGTGAAGTCGCGCTGGAAGGCGGACGGTGGCTGGCTCATGTCGGCTGCGTGATGCGCTCGGTGCCGTGCCGCACGCAGCGGCCACGGCGGGTCTCTGTCAGCTGAAGCTCTGCACCGCCGCGTCGTAGCTGTCGTGGATCGCGAACAGGCGGTCGAGCTTGGTGATGGTGAACGCCTCGCGGATGCGCGGCTGAATCTCGCACAGCCGCAGCTGTCCGTCGCGGCTCTCGACGCGGCCCTTCAGGCTGATCAGCGTGCCGAACGCGGCCGAGGACAGGTGCTCCACGTTGCGGAACACGAGCACCACCTTCGGGCGGAACTCCGCCTCGACCGCCTTCATGAGCTCGATGCCGATCTGGTGGATGTTCAGCTCGTCGAGGATGTTGCGGTCGACGAAGTCGACGCGCATGACGCCGTCGATCTTGCGGACGCTGATGTGCGATGCGCTTGCTGCCATGGAAGCTCCGAGGAATCTGTCTGCGGGCACGATAGCACAGTGGGAAGGCCGACTCCCGCCAGTGCCAAAGAGAACGGCGGCGGCGGGAAGCCCGCCGCCGCCGTGAGAATCACTTGCTGCGATCAGCCGCCGATGTTGCTCAACTGGTCGACGAGGCCCGGGAAGAGGAGGTCCTCGTTCTCGCTCTGGATCACGATCTCTGGCCGCATCAGCATGACGGTGGTGCCTTCCGTCTCGGAGTCGATGCGGTTCGTGAAGAAGCGGTTGACGATCGGGATCTTCGAGAGGACGGGGACGCCCGACTCGATCTCGACCTGGTTGAAGTTGCGCTGGCCGCCCATCAGGATCGTGCCCTTGTCGGGAACGCTGACGGTGGTGCGGATCGACTGGACGCGCACGTCGGGCAGCTGGATCGAGCCACCGAACTCGCTGCCCCGGCCACCCGCGGTGCCCGTGCCGCCGACGGCGCCCGTGACGGGCACTTCGTCGAAGCCGAGGACCGCGCTCGTGTCGAACGCCACCGTCATCGTGACATAGCGACGATCTGCCGAGATGACGCCCTCGACATCGAGGACGAAGCCGTCCTGGACGACGCCAGTCTGCGGAGCCGCGAAGCCCGCGGCGTCGCCGACCGAGGGCGTGAGGCCCGCGATGAAGGCGATGTTGCGCGAGATCGTGATGAACGACCGCTGGCCGTTCATCAGGGTCAGGCGCGGTGCGGTGAGCACGACATTGCGCTGGTCGGCCTGGGTCGCCTTGATGAGGAGGTCGACCTGGATGTCGTCCATGTAGCTGAAGCCCGTGGTCGCAGCCGACAGGCCCTGGCTCAGGATGGTGCCGCCGATGCCCGTCACGACGCCCGCGCCGATGGTGTTCGTGATGCTCGACGAATCCTGCGTCACGCCGATCGGGGTCCATCCGCTCTGACGGCGGACAGGCGAACCGACGGGACCGTAGACATAGGTGATGTCGGAGCCGTCCGCGGTGGGGATGCCGAAGGCGTTGCCCGTCGCGGGGGTGTTGGCGACATCGCCTGCACCCTGACCTGCGCCGAGCGGGCCGAACACGACAGGATCCTTCAGCTGGCCCTTGCCGGGTCCGCCCTGGAAGAAGAAGTCGCTGATGTTGAAGTTCGGGTCCGCGCCGCGGGCCGCGTTCCACATGCTGTCGTTGGTGTTGAAGTAGAGGTCGAGGTCGACGCCGATCTGCTCGAACCACTCGCTCGTGACGCCGATGACGCGCGCCTCGTAGTTGATCTGGAGCGCGCGGATCGCGCGGAGCTGCGTGAGCAGGCCCTCGATGTCGCGGTGGTTGCGCGAGGTGTTCGTGATGATCAGGTTGCCGTTGAGCTCCTGGATCGCACCCGTGTCGCCGCCGTTGTCCTTCCAGCCTTCGGGGTCGATCTGCTCCTGGATGATCGTGGTGATCTGCTCGATGAGCTCTTCGCGCGACCGACGGTCCGGATCCTCGTCGACATCGCCGATGATGCCGCCGCCGCCGCTGCCGCCGCCGCCGCCACCACCACCGAAGCCGCCGCCGCCGCCGCCGAAGCCGCCGCCGCCGCCACCGAAGCCGCCGCCGCCACCACCGCCCTGGCCACCCTGGTTGCCCTGCTCGAGGGCCGAGCTGAGGCTGAAGTCAGGCGCGTTGTCGAAGTACGGAACCTCGAAGAGGAGGTCGCGGATGTCGTAGACGATCGTGAGGGTCTTCTTGCGAAGCATCTCGGGCGAGCTGACGACGACCACGCCGTCCTCGACCGAGTAGTCGGGGCGCGAACCGTCGTCGCCGAGCTGCTCGATGACGCGCTTGAGCGCGACTTCCGCAGGCACGTTGTCAAGCGAGAGCGACACGGTGTCGTCGGCGCGGATGCCGACGGCGTCGAGCGCCTTCCAGTCGGGGTAGAAGTCGACCCCGCTGACCTCGTTCATGAAGCTGAAGACCTGCTCGATGGTGTTGTTGTTGAAGTTCACCGAGACGGGCTTCTGCATCGCGACCATCGCGGCGCGGTTGACCGTGCTCTCGCGGTAGCCGCTCGCGCGGTCGCGGAGGCGCATGTCGCTGAGCGAAGGCCAGTCCTCGGGATACTCGACCACGCCCGTCACCGAGCGCGGGCCCGGGCCAGTCATGTTGCGCATCGGCGGAACCGTGCGGTCGAGGATGTCGGCGGAGAACTCCGCGTAGGCCTCGTTGCGACGCCGCTCGGTGCGGCTGTAGTCGACATAGAGGCGGCTCGTCTTGAGCACGGCCTCGAGCGCCTGCGCGGCGGGATTGTTCGGCTCGAGGAAGAGGATCTCGCCGACGACCTGGAGCGCCTCGTCGTACTTCATCTCCATCTGGAGCTGGCGCACGCGGAGGAGACGCTCGTCGATCGCCTTGGCGCGCGACTCCATCTCGGCCTTCTGGCGCGCGGCGCTGGCGGTGGTCGCCTCGCGGCGGGCCGCTTCCTCGCGGGCGAGCGCTGCGTTCGTCTTGCCGACCTCGATCTGCTCGAGGAGGGACTCGATCTCGCGCGAGAGGTCGCCGTATTCGGCCGCAGGGAACACCATGCGGTCGCGGTCGAGGCGAAGCTTGGCCTGGAGCGCCTCGCGGTGCGCGCCCGCGAAGTCGCCAGCGGACATCAGCTGGGTCGAGTTCGCGACGAGCGAGGTCACCTCGACCTGCGCGCGCTGCTTGCGCAGCGCGAGGTCGGAGCCGACATCAGCGAGGAGCGACGCCTGGTCGAGCATCGCCTGAGCGCGCTGCATGCCGCGCGCGGCCTCTGGGTCGCCGGGAGCGGCGACCTGGAGGGACGACCAGAGGTCGATGGCCTTGCGCCACTCGCTGCGAGACATGGCCTCGCGGGCGGCGGTGCGGGTCGCCTCGATGTCCGCAGCGGACGGTCCGCTCGGGGCGGCCTCGGCCGGGGGCTGCTCAGCGGGGGTCTCGGCGGCGGGCGCCTCCTCGGCCGGAGCCTCGGCGGGAGCCGGCTCCGCAGCGGGGGGCGTGGGCGCATCCTGCGCAAGCGTCATGTTCGACCACGCCGCCATCCAGGGCGACGAACCGACGAGCGCGACCGCCACCAGGCCCGCAACGGTGCGCGAACCACGCATGCCGCCCTGAGCCGTGCCGACTTGCGTCGTGATGAAGGTCTGCTCGATCTTCGTGCTGCGCTGCATTCTGTACTCCTGAGGCACCCACAAGAGGTGTGCGGAACTCGAAACTCACGCTCTCGATACGCGCTGCCTACACTCGCCCGCGGCGTTGCGGCCCTGTGCGAGGCCCGAGGGCCCCGTCAGGTGCTGCTTCTACGCGCGGCGGTGCCTGCGTCCCCATCCGGCTTGCACGATCCTGACAGATCGTGCCCACCGCTGCGGAGCCGCGCAAGGTACTCCCCGTCCCGAACTCCCGCAAGGAGCGGCGACGCACGGCTACAGGAATCGTTTCGGAATCTGAATCCGCCTCGCGTGGGCGTCCGCGTTTCACGGGACAGGCCCTCGTGTCAACATCCGCCGCGGTAGACCGAACGGCCACCCGACGGGAACGGACGAGCGCCTCGCTGCGGCGTCGGTGGACGCGATGGGGCATGCGATGGGGCATGCGACGGGCATGCGACGGGGCCGATGGCAACCTCGGGCTGCCCTGGCCGCCACGAGGCACGGATGCGCCAGCCGCTGGCGACGGCGTCAGACGCGCACGACCGCGGCCAACGCCGCCTGCGCGCGCTCCATCTCCTGCGCTCCAATAGGCTTACGCGTCGACATCATCTCGACGAAGACATCGAAGAGGTACGCCGAGTCGTGCGGCCCGGGGCTTGCCTCGGGGTGGTACTGCACGCTGAAGATCGGCTTCTTCGTGTGGCGGAAGCCCGCGAGCGTGCCGTCGTTCAGATGGATGTGCGTCGGCTCGCCGCCCGCGGCGCGCAGGCTCGTCTCGTCGACGCAGAAGCCGTGGTTCTGGCTCGTGATCTCGACGCGGCCAGTCAACAGGTTGCGCACAGGCTGGTTGGCGCCGCGGTGGCCGAACTTCAGCTTCCAGGTGGTCGCGCCGAGGGCAAGCGCCAGCAGCTGGTGGCCGAGGCAGATCCCGAAGGTCGGGACCTCCCCCGCCACGGCGCGCAGCGTGTCGATGACCGTCTGGACGACCGCGGGGTCGCCGGGACCGTTCGAGATGAAGAGTCCGTCGGGCTTGCGGGCGCGGATCTCGTCGGCGGTCGCCGTGTGCGGCAGGAACTCGACGGCGCAGTTCCGCTCGACGAGGTGGCGGTAGATGTTGCGCTTGGCGCCGCAGTCGATGGCGACGACCTTGAAGAGCTCACCCGCGGCGCGGCCCGCGGGCGACGGCTTCGCGTCGACGAAGAGGCCGCCGCGCGGGGCCCACTCGCCGAGCGATTCCTCGAAGAAACCGCTGCACGCAGGGCTCACCTTGGCGGCGAGGTTGGCGCCCGCCATCGATGGGATGGCGCGCGCACGCGCCACGAGCTCGAGGTCGCTTGCATCGGCGAGCGAGACCGACGAGATCACGCCGCGCATCGCGCCGCCGATCCGCAGGCGCCGCACGAGCGCGCGGGTGTCGATGCCGGAGATCGCGGGAATTCCCGCGTCGGCGAGCCAGTCGGAGAGCGTGTGCGCGGAGCGCTGGTTCGACGCGATCCGCGAGAGTTCGCGCACCACGAAGCCCGCGACGCACGGCCGCGCGCTCTCGATGTCCTCGGGGGCGACGCCGTAGTTCCCGATCTCGGTGGCGGTCATCGTGAGGATCTGCCCCGTGTAGGAGAGATCGGTGAGCGCCTCCTGGTAGCCGCACATGGCGGTGTTGAAGACGACTTCGCCCGAGCCCTCGAGATCGTGCAGCGATCCGCCGAAGGCCTGACCGTGGAAGACCGACCCGTCCTCAAGGGCGAGGCGCGCGAGTTTCGTGGCTTGCATGGTGGGCGAGTGTAGCCGAGCGGCGCGCGGGGGTGCGCGACGCGCGAAACCCCCGCGCGGCACTTGGTTCGCTCACCCGCACGCACCCCACGCGCTCAACAGCGCGGCGAGGTCTGCGGAGTCGACGCTGCCGTCGCCCGTGAGGTCGGCGGGCGAACCCTTCGTGCCCCATGCGTTCAGGAGGACGCCGAGGTCGGCGGAGCCGACGAGGCCGTCGCCCGTGAGGTCCGCGAGGCACGGAGTCGTGATCGCCACCGCCGCCGCCACGCTCGTCGCGGCGCCACAGCTGTTCGTGAAGACCACGGTGTACTCGCCTGCGTCGGACGGACGCGCGTCGGTGATCGTGAGCGTGGTCGAGAGCACGGTCGCGGTCAGCGCGCCGCTCGCGCCCGAGACTTCACCGCCACCCTTCGACGCGCCGCTGTCGCCGTTCGCGATGTCCACGCCGTTGCGCTGCCACTGGAAGCTGACAGCGCCGTCGAAGTCGTAGCCCGAGGCGCACGCGGCAGCGAGCGTGAGCGTGGCGCCGGCGTCGATCGACTGCGCGGCAGGCTGCTGCGCGACCCACGGGATGCCGGTGTCGGTCCAGCGAGCGAAGTAGTTGGACGGGACGCCACCGGCGGTCGAGAATCGGCCACCCGCGACGAGCTCGCCGTTCGGAAGCACGGCGGCGGCTGATATGAAGCGATCGTTGGATGCCGCAGAGATCCCCGATCCGAGCGGAGACCACGACAAACCATTCCAGCGCGCAATGCAGTTCGCAGGCGCGCCGCCAGCAAGGGGGAAGACGCCGCCCGCGACAAGGTCGCCGTTCGGAAGCACGCTGAGCGCGTACACGATGTCGCTGATCCCAGATCCAAGCGGAGACCACGACGAGCCGTTCCAACGCGCGATGTTGTTCGCCGCCACGCCGCCGACGGTCGTGAACTTGCCGCCCGCCACGAGATCGCCGTTCGGAAGCACGGTGAGGGCGCGCACGGTGCCGTTCATCCCAGATCCCAGCGGCGCCCA
Organism: Phycisphaera sp.; assembly: GCA_016124975.1. Lineage (GTDB taxonomy): Bacteria > Planctomycetota > Phycisphaerae > Phycisphaerales > SM1A02 > QWPT01. The sequence continues at coordinate 6,990 of WGMP01000051.1, forward strand.
CGATGAGCCGTCCCAACGCGCGATGCGGTTCGCCACCACGCCGCTGGCGGTGGTGAAGTTGCCGCCTGCGACGATGTCGCCGTTCGGCAGCACGGTGAGGGCGCGCACGGTGTCGTTCATCCCCGACCCAAGCTCATGCCAGGACGAGCCGTCCCATCGCGCGATGCGGTTCGCTGCCGCGCCGCCCGCGGTCGTGAAGAAGCCGCCCGCGACGACGTCGCCGTTCGGCAGCTCGGCGAGAGCGAACACCGAGCTGTCCACCCCAGACCCGAGCGAAGCCCAGGATGAGCCGTCCCACCGAGCGATGTTGTTCGCCTTCGCACCGTCGGCGGCGGTGAAGTTGCCCCCCGCGACGAGGTCGCCGTTCGACAGTACGGAGAGCGCGCTCACGAAGGTGCCGGCCGTGCCCGCGGATACCCCCGACCCGAACGGAGACCACGACGAGCCGTTCAAGCGTGCGATTCGGTTGACCGTGACCCCGGCGGCGGCGGTGAAGTCGCCTCCCATGACGAGGTCGCCGCTCGGCAGCGCGGCGAAGGCATACACCGCACTGGACAACCCCGAGGCTGGGCTGAGCGGAGCCCAGGAAGAGCCGTTCCACCGCGCGATGTTGTTCGCTTCCGCACCGTCGGCGGCGGTGAAGTTGCCTCCCGCGACGAGGTCGCCGTTCGACAGTACGGAGAGCGCGTCCACGAAGGTGAGGGACGTGCCCGCGGATACCCCCGACCCGAGCGGAGACCACGACGAACCGTCCCATCGCGCGATGCGGTTCGCCACCACACCGCCGGCTCTGGTGAACGAGCCGCCTGCGACAAGGTCGCCGTTCGGAAGCACGGCGAGAGACGACACCTGCCCTTTCATTCCAGACCCAAGCGGAGACCACGACGAGCCGTTCCACCGCGCGATGTTGTTCGCCGATACGACGCCGCCGCCCGCCACGAGCTCGCCGTTCGGAAGCACGGCGAGCGCGCGTACCGAACCGTCGAACCCAGACCCGATCGGAGACCACGACGAGCCGTTCCACCGTGCGATACCGTTCGCCGACACGCCGCCCGCGGTCGTGAAGAAGCCGCCCGCGACCAGGTCGCCGTTCGGAAGCACGGCGAGGTCGAATACAAAGGCATTGTCGGGTCCTGCGGACAGCCCCGCCCCGAGCGTAGACCAGGACGAGCCGTCCCATCGCGCGATGCGGTTCGCCACCACGCCGTTGGCGGAGCTGAAGTCGCCGCCCGCGACGATGTCGCCGTTCGGCAGCACGGCGAGGGCGCGCACAGCGTAATTCATCCCCGACCCAAGCGGAACCCATGTCGCACCGTTCCAACGCGCGATGTTGTTCGCCGACACGCCGCCGGCAGTGCTGAACCAGCCGCCCGCAACCAAGTCGCCGTTCGGTAGAACTGCGAGGGCGTAAACGATTTCGTCTATGCCCGACCCAAGCCGATGCCAGGACGAGCCGTCCCAACGCGCGATGTTGTTCGCCGCCACGCCGCCTGCGGTCGTGAATTCGCCGCCCACGACGAGGTCGCCGTTCGGAAGCGTGGCGAAGGTGGTAACGAAGGAGTCCGGCCCGTTCAGGAGTTGCTCCGGGCCCGTCAGCCAACGCCCCTCGCACTGCGCGTGCGCCGCGCCCGGCGCGAGGAGCGCGACCACTGCGGCGGCGAACGCCGACAGCACCGCAACGGGCCCGCGCGCCCGCGCGCGGCGGACTGCGAAAGAAACACGACCGAGGATGGAGGAGAGAGTGGCCATCTGATTTCTCGAGTTGAAGGAAGGCGGCCCAACGCGGGCGAGGCCTGCCGCGGGTGTACGCGGGAGTTCGACGCGCATTTGGTTCCGCCCCGCGCGATTCAGCGGATTTCGGTCGGTGATGTTGAACTGACCTGCCGGGCATGACCCGTCCGATCGCTGCGGAAACGCCCGATTCCCGTGCGCCGTGCGGCGGATAGGCTGTGGCCTTCGCCGCCCCGTGTCGCTCTTCGCAACCAACTCCAGCACCGAAACGCTCCCGCTCGTCGTCGTCGCGGTCGAGCGGGCTGTCGACCGGTCGCCCGACGGGTTGACCTACGCGCTGCCGCGCGAACTTGCGCAGCTGCCCGATGGCGCGCGCGTCGAGGTGCCGCTTGGGCGGGGCGAGACGCCGACCGCGGGGTGGATCGTGCGGCGCATCGCCGAGGGCGAGGACATTGGGATTCCGCGCGAGAAGATCAAGCCGATCCTCGGCGTCGATCCTTCGGGCGTCGTGCTTCCGGGCGAACTCATGCAGTTCGCGCGCTGGATCAGCGCGTACTACGCGTGTCCGATCGGGATGACGCTTGCGTCGATCTTGCCGGCCGCGGTGCGCAAGGCGATCGGGCGCGTCGAGCGCACGCTCGTCGATCTTGCGCCTGCGCCGGCGGCGGGAGCCAAGACCGTCATCGTGAAGATCACGAAGCGCCAGCAGCACGCGCTCGATGTGCTCGCGACCTTGCCGCGCCCGATCGAGATCGCGGATCTTGCCGAAGCCGCGGGCTACTCGTCGGTCGAACCGCTCAAGCGGTTGATCGCGTCGGGCCATCTCGTCGCCACGAAGAAGACCTCGTTCGAGGCGAGCTTCATCGCGCGCGCAGGCAACATCGCGCCCGCACCCGAGCCGACGGCCGAGCAATCCGCAGCGATTGCCGCGATTTCCCGCGATTTCGGCCAGTTCGCGCAGCACCTCGTCTTCGGCGTCACGGGCTCGGGCAAGACCGAGATCTACATCCGTCTCCTTGAAGAATGCGTGCGCCGCGGGAAGCGCGCGATCCTGCTCGTCCCCGAGATCTCGCTGACGCCGCAGACGGTCGGCCGCATCGCCGCGCGCCTCGCGACCGCGAAGGTCGCTGTGCTTCATTCAGGCCTCACCGACGCGCAGCGCAACCAGCAGTGGCAGCTTCTCGCCGAGGGCGGCGCCGATGTCGTCGTCGGGGCGCGCAGCGCGCTGTTCGCGCCGATTCCCGATGATTCACTCGGCCTCGTCATCGTCGACGAGGAACACGAGCCCGGCTACAAGCAGGACTCGGCCCCCCGCTACCACGGCCGCGACGCCGCGATCCGCCGCGCGCAGATCGCGAAGTGCCCCGTCGTCCTCGGAAGCGCGACCCCGAGCCTCGAGAGCTGGATGAACGCAATCGAGCGCAGGATCTCGACGCTCCATCGCCTGACGAAGCGTGCGCCCGGGCTCAATGTGCCGAAGGTGACGGTCGTCGATTTTGGCGCAGAACGCCGCGAAATCCGCGATCGGCGCGTGAACCTCGTCGGCCCGACCCTGCGCGAGTCGATGGAGAAGACGCTGCGCGAAGGCGGGCAGGTGCTGCTTCTTCTCAACCGCCGCGGCTACGCGAACTACATCGCCTGCAGCGACCAGCGCTGCGACTGGATGCTGACCTGCACCGAGTGCGACGCAGGAATGGTCTGCCATGTCGATGCGACGGGCGCCGCGCGCAAGAGCTTCGTGCGCTGCCACCATTGCCTCGCCGAACAACTGCTGCCGAAGCAATGCCCCGAGTGCGGCAAGCCCGTCACCGTGTTCGGCCTCGGAACGCAGCGCGTCGAGGAGGAGCTCACGCGGCTCTTCCCGAGCCTCGTCGAGGGCGAGACGATGCTGCGCGTCGACGGCGACACCATGCAGACCGCGAAGCACTTCCACGACGCGCTCGAGCGCTTCGGGAAGGGCGAGGTCAAGGTGCTGATGGGAACGCAGATGATCGCGAAGGGGCTTGATTTCCCCAATGTGCGGCTCGTCGGCGTCATCAGCGCCGACACAGCGCTCGCGCTTCCCGACTTCCGCGCCGCAGAGCGCACCTTCCAGCTCGTCTCGCAGGTGTCGGGCCGCGCGGGCCGCGGCGCAAACCCTGGCCGCGCGGTCATCCAGAGCTTCGAGCCCGAGACGCCCGCCATCCGCCTCGCCGCGAGCCACGACTTCGAGCGCTTCGCCGCGCAGGAACTGGCCGACCGCAAGGAGTTCGGACTCCCCCCCCACCGCCGACTCGCTCGGCTCATCCTGCGCCATCCCGGGGAGTCGGAGTGCGCCGAGCGCGCCGTGGCCCTGACCCATGCGCTCCGCTCGTTCGCGGGCGCGGTCGAGGTTCGCGGCCCCTCCGTCTGCCCGATCGCCCGCATCGCCGGGAAGTACCGCCGGCAGATCGAGCTCCTCTCGGACAGCGCGGCCGAGATCTCCCGCGTTCTCGCCGAGGCGCGGTCGCGCGGGCTCCTCAAGCTTGGCGAGGAACTGGCGGTCGATGTCGACGCGCTGAGCGTCGTCTGACGCCCTGTTTCCGCAGAGAAAACCGCCGCATTTTCCCCTACAATCGCCCCGCTTTGCCTCGCGCGCCGTACGCGCGCGCTGTCGCATCGCGTGTGTGTGCAAGATTGGAGCGCACGAGATGGCCCACGAGATGGCCCGCATGGGTGCCAACAAGGACGGTTCTCACCCCCACGCCCCCCAGTCTGTGAACAGCTGGCAGCCCGACTATGTCGAGGCGCTGTTCGCGCAGTTCAAGGCGAACCCTGACTCCGTCGGACCCGAGTGGAAGAACTTCTTCCTCGGGTTCGAGCTGGGGTTGAAGCTCGAGGGGGCGGAGGGCGCCGTCGTGCCATCGATCGCACCGCGAGCACCTGAGGGAGCCGTCGTGCCACCGACCGCACCGCGAGCACCAGAGGGAGCCGCCGCAGCGGCGACCGCTCAAAGACGCGTCGACGACCTCATCCACCGCTACCGCACCTACGGCCACCTCGCGTCGCAGCTCGACCCGCTCGGCACCACGCGGCCGTTCCCCGAGGACCTCACGCTCGAGGCGGTCGGCCTCGACGACGAAGCCCTCGGCCAGTCGTTCGACCCGGGCACGCTCCCGCTCGACAACCCCTCGCCGCTCGCCGACATCATCGCGTGCCTCGAGGAGACCTACTGCGGCACGATGGGCGTCGAGTACATGCACATCCAGTCGTCCGAGCGCCGCGCGTGGCTCGCGAAGCGCCTCGAAGGAACGCGCAACCGCCCGCAGTTCGGCGCCGATACGAAGAAGCGCATCCTGTCGAAGCTCCTCGAGGCGGACAGCTTCGAGAACTTCCTCGCGAACCGCTATGTCGGCAAGAAGCGCTTCGGCCTCGAAGGCGGCGAGTCGCTGATTCCGCTGCTCGACGGCGTGCTCGAGTCGGGCCCCGCGCTCGGCGTCCGCGAGTTCACCTTCGGCATGGCGCACCGCGGCCGCCTGAATGTCCTCGCGAACATTGTCGGCAAGAACCTGCAGCAGATCTTCACCGAGTTCGACGAGGCGTGGACCGCGGCGTTCGCGTCGGGCGGCGGCGACGTGAAGTACCACATGGGCTACTCGAACGAGCACACGACCTCGACGGGACAGCCGCTCCGCGTGGTGCTCGCCGCGAATCCGTCGCACCTTGAGTTCGTGAATGGCGTGGTGATGGGCCGCTGCCGCGGCAAGCAGCGCCTGATGGGCGACGCCGAGCGCAAGATGGTCGTGCCCGTCCTCATCCACGGCGACGCGGCGTTCCCGGGCCAGGGCATCGTGGCCGAGTGCTTCAACATGATGCACCTCGACGGCTACACCGTCGGCGGCACGATCCATGTCGTCGTCAACAACCAGGTCGGCTTCACCACGAACCCGCGCGACACCTTCTGCGGCAACTACTGCACCGACAGCGCGAAGGGCTACGACTGCCCCGTCATCCATGTCAACGGCGACGACGCCGAGGCGTGCGCGTGGGCCGCGAGGCTCGCGATCGACTGGCGCCAGGCGTTCGGCCACGACATCGTGGTCGAGATGTGGTGCTACCGGAAGAACGGCCACAACGAGACAGACGAGCCGATGTTCACGCAGCCGCTTCTCTACGGCCGCGTGAAGAAGGCGCGCACCGCGTTCAAGACCTACCGCGCGAAGCTCGTCGGCGAAGGCGTCGTGAGCGAGGCCGAGGTCGACGCGATGCTCGCCGCGCGCAACGGCGTGATGGACGAGGCGCAGACTGCCGCGAAGAAGCAGCCGATCGATCCGATCATCGATCCGTTCAAGAGCACCTGGGCGGGCCTCACGGGCCAGTACTCGCACGAGCCCGTCGAGACGGGCGTGCCGCAGGAGACCCTCGAGAAGCTCGCGAAGAAGCTTGGCGCCGCGCCCGACCACGCGCAGCTCCACAAGACGGTGTCGCGCCTCCTCGAGCAGCGCGCAGGCGCCGTCGCCGCGGGGCAGATCGACTGGGCGCTCGCCGAGATGCTCGCCTACGCGTCGCTCCTCACCGAAGGCCACCCCGTGCGCCTCTCGGGGCAGGATGTCGAGCGCGGCACCTTCAGCCACCGCCACTGCGTGGTGAACTGCCAGAACACGGGCGAGGGCTTCTGCTCGCTGAACACGCTCGACGAGAAGCAGGCGCGCTTCTGCGTGCACAACTCGCCGCTCACCGAGAACGCCGTGCTCGGCTACGAGTACGGCTATTCGCTCGGCGACCCGCGCATGCTCGTGATCTGGGAAGCGCAGTTCGGCGACTTCGCGAACGGCGCGCAGGTCATCATCGACCAGTTCCTCGCCTCGGGCGAGGCGAAGTGGAAGCGCTCGACGGGCCTCGTGATGCTGCTCCCCCACGGCTACGAAGGCCAGGGGCCCGAGCACTCGAGCGCGCGCCTCGAGCGGTTCCTCCAGCTCTGCTCCGACGACAACATGCAGGTCGTCTACCCGACGACCTCGGCGCAGGTCTTCCACCTGATCCGCAAGCAGGTCAAGCAGTCGTTCCGCAAGCCGCTCGTCGTGATGACGCCGAAGTCGATGCTGCGCCTCCCCGCCGCCGTGAGCCGCACCGAGGCGTTCGTGTTCGGCCACTTCCGCCAGGTGCTGCCCGATGTGGGCGTCACCGACAACGCGGCCGTGAACAAGGTGCTTCTCTGCTCGGGCAAGATCTACCACGAGCTCGCCGCGCAGCGCGAGAAGAGCGGCCAGACCACGACCGCGATCGTGCGCCTTGAGCAGCTCTACCCCTTCCCCGACGGCGCGCTCACGAAGACGCTCGCGACCTACCCGAACGCGAAGAAGTTCGCCTGGGTGCAGGAAGAGCCGCGCAACATGGGCGCGTATCGCTTCGCGCAGGCGCAGCTCAAGGAACTGATGGGGATCGATGTCGACTACATCGGCCGCCCCGATTCGGCGAGCCCCGCGGTCGGCAGCCAGAAGCAGCACGCGATCGAGCAGGACAAGATCCTCTCGCAGGCGATCGGCGCCGCGAAGGCGGGCGACGGACCCGCTGGCGGCCCGGGCACCAAGAAGGAAACCGCACAGAAGTAAGCCTGCGCGCCGAGAGGCGCGTGGATTGACCGAACTCCAGAGCACGGAAGGCAACTGACATGGCTGTCGACATCACGATCCCATCTCCCGGCGAGTCCATCACCGAAGTGAGCCTCAGCGGCTGGCTGAAGGAAGACGGCGCATATGTGGAGAAGGACGAACTGCTCGCCGAGATCGAGTCGGACAAGGCGACGCTCGAGCTGCGGGCGCCCGCGGCGGGCGCGCTGAAGATCGCGACCAAGAAGGGCGACGGCATCAAGGTCGGAGCGGTCGTGGCGGCCATCGATACGAGCGTGGCCGCGCCGGCAGGCGCGAAAGCGGTGGCGGCGGCGCCTGCGGCCGCTGCGGGCGCGAAGGCTGAGGAGCCCGCACGCGTGTCGGGCGTCGCGAAGAAGGTCGCGGCGGAGAAAGGCGTGAATGCGACGACTCTCGCCGGCACCGGCCCGTCGGGCCGTGTGATGAAGGATGATGTGCTCGCTGCCGCGTCGTCTTCGGCGGTCGCCGCGTCGTCTTCGGCGGTCGCCGCTGCGGCGGCTCCCTCTGGTGCTGGGAGCGCTGGCGGCGCTGAGGTGAAGATGCGCGTCGCCGTCGCTGCGACCCCTGGCTCGCGCGGCACGCGCCGCGAGAAGATGACGAAGCTCCGCCAGAAGATCGCAGAGCGACTCGTCCACGCGCAGCACAGCGCCGCGATGCTCACGACCTTCAACGAGTGCGACATGACCGAGGTCATGCGCCTGCGCGGCGAGCACAAGGAGGCGTTCGAGAAGCAGCACGGCATCGGCCTCGGCTTCATGAGCTTCTTCGTGAAGGCTGCGACCAGCGCGCTGCGCAAGTATCCGCGCGTCAACGCCTACATCGTCGGCCAGGGCGCCGAGATGGAGATCGAGCACCACGACTACTGCGATGTCGCCGTCGCGGTCGGCACCGAGAAGGGCCTCGTGGTCCCCGTCCTCCGCAACGCAGAGGCGATGACCTTCGCGCAGATCGAGTCGACGATCAAGGACTTCGCCATCCGCGCGAAGGACGGCAAGCTCTCGGTCGACGAGATGACCGGCGGCACCTTCACGATCTCGAACGGCGGAGTCTACGGCTCGCTGATGTCGACGCCGATCCTCAACCCGCCGCAGTCGGGCATCCTCGGCATGCACGCGATCAAGAAGCGCGCCGTCGAGGATCCGAAGAACCCCGGCCAGGTCGCCATCCGCCCGATGATGTACCTCGCGCTCAGCTACGACCACCGCATCATCGACGGCGCCGAGGCCGTGGGCTTCCTCATCCACATCAAGGACATGATCGAGAAGCCCGAACGGCTGCTGTTTGCGTGAGCGCGCAGCCGCCCGCATGCGTTGTGGCCGGCGGCGATGCGTCGCCTTCGACATCGAGCATGAGGGTGCCGCTTAGGCTCGCGATGCTTGCACCCACCGACCTCACTCGCCTCGCAGAGGTTGCGGTGACTATCTCCACCAGTCAGCCACGACCGTGTTCCAATCACCACAGCGGAGCCACAACGCCCCGCTCGAGTCGACGGATGAAACTCCGATAGACACGACGGCCTGCCACCGCCTTGACTCCTCGGTCTGGAAGACCAACTCCCACGGCTTCGCATCAACGACCGCTGCGTTGGATCCGTGCGCCTGCGGCGGCGGTGGTGGATCATCGGCGCGGGTCCGCAGCGTCAGCAGGAAACGGTGACCCCCTCCGATGACTTCGCCGAGGTGGTGCGCATCGAGTCCCTCGGCTGCCACCACTCCGAGCGCCTTGACTTCGAGCGTCGTGAGCAACTCGCCATCGGCGACGACGCGGACGCTTTGCGCGACGACGCCTGGCCGCTGGGCAACAAAGGTGACGTCCACACGCAGTTCGCCGCCGGCCGGCACGATGGAGGCCTCAACGGTCGCTGATAGGCATCCGCATGTGGGAACCAGCCGATCGACCACGAACGGTGTCGCGGACGCATTCGTCAGCACGAACCGATGATGCCGCGTCGTCTGCACTGCCTCGACTTCGATGACGCCGAAGTCATGCGTCGTTGCCCCGACGAGCCGAGGTCCGCCTGCGTCGGTCTCCTCGTTCTTCCCGCACGCCGAAACGGCAAGCGAAAGGAGCACTGCGAGGATCGTGCGTATCGATGTCGTCACGGCAGTCGCCGTCCTTCGAGCAGCGCGGGAAGTTCCGTCGTGATGACGCGCTCGATTGGCTTCTCGAGCTTCGCTGTCCGGCCATCGATCCAGAGGGAAGTGCCGCCAATCGTGTACCGGATACGAAGCGCATCATCCCGCACCGTCGTGTGCCGAGGTACCTCGGGCACGCGTTGCATCTCATCGCACGATACGGCGGCATCCAGCGAGATTCGCTCGACCTCGATGTAGTTCAATCTCGGCTTGACCGTCACACCTGCGATCTCGTTGCTCGCGAACGAGCCGCTCCAGATGTACGCGCGGCGAGGCAGGCCAGAGAACTCGGGAGTCTCGTCCCATGCATCGACCGCCATCACGACCTTGCTCACGGGTGACCCGCCGGGTGAATCGGAGGATCGGTACTGCGTGTAGGAGACGCGGCGCAATCGACGGTCGAGGGCGCCCAGCTCCACCTCGATCTCCACTCGCCCGGAGGCGCGGGGCGATTCCCATCGAACGATCGTGCTGTCAGCCGTTCTGTCGGTCGTGCTGTCGGTCGAGGCCTGAGTCATGGTGCACTTGAGGGTGGCCAGATGCTCCGCCAGCGACCGCGTGGAAAGGACCGACGGAAACGCAACGCAACCATTGAACACGCTGAGCAGCTTGACTTCCGCGAAGTCGCTGGAAAGCCCGCGCCGGATCTCAAGATCGGCGGGCTGGCCGGGCGCGCTCGTGAAGCAATGCCAGACTCCACCGATCGACTGCCATCGCATCTCTGGCGTCGATCCTTCGCTGCCCGACCTCAGACTGACCCTGCTCGCGCGATCACAGAATTCCCAATGCACGCGGCGCTTCCCGTACTCCTTGGCGGGCAGCCGGTCGTTCGGCGACTCCATGCGACCCGTGGGAAATGTCTTCGCATCCGCATCCCAGGAAAGCACCGCTGGTCCGAGCACCTCGATCTCGGAGTCTGCTGGACATGCGCGATCCGCGAGCGCACGCAGCGCCGACAGGGTCTCCTTCACCATCCGTTCTTCGACGGGCGCTGTCCCTACGGATTGATCTTGACACGCTGCTGTCGTCGACGCGGGCAGGGACGCCATGCCCAGAACCATCACCGCTGCCGCAAGTCGTGCCGTGTTCAGGCTTCGTCGCATCATTGTCCTCACGGGCTTGTGGTCGATCCGTACGCGCACTGAACGAGCGGACACGGCAGATCCGTCTCCACGGAGTTGCAGTACAGCTGCATGTCCCTGAAATCCCACGAGCCCGACTTGATGAGGCCGCAACCGTTCGGCAGGCTGCCCTGATAGCAGATCGCTCCCGAAGGATTCACTGTGCCGCCGACGCAGAACGACCTCTTGTTCACGGCGGTGCATTGCGCACAGCCGAGGCCGCTGCCGACGCTGAACGCGTCGGTGCACTTCGAGTGACTGACGCACAGGGTCGCGCCGAACTCCCCCTCGGTCCCGACAATCTCCCCGTCTGGAAGGGGCGAGAGACCATCGAGCCGGGCCGCAGTGCCAGCCCGCGGCACTGCGGCGCCGAGGAGGAGAAGCGTCACCATCAGCCGCGAACTTGTACTCTTCATGAGCAGTCTCCTTCGTAGAACCCTTGAGTCGACCTACCAGCCCCATGTCGAAGGCATCGACGGCCAGTCGAAGAGCGCTTCGCGCAAATCCGGGCGCAGGCGGCTTGGGTCGGGCAGCGGGCCGGCGATGCCGCGGCTGAGCCCAAGCCACTCCTGGCGCAGGCGTTCCTGCATTTCGGGCGTGAGGCCGCTTGCGAACCGAATCATGGTCTCGCGGCCATGGAGATGAAGTCGCAGGAGTGCCTCGTTGCACCGTTCGTGAGCGATTGATTCCCGTGGCGCGAATGTCGCGGAGCCAGAAACCTCGGCCGCAGCCACGACGCGTCGGAACGCGGCACCCCGAAGGCTCGCGTGTTCGTCGCGGTAGCGAGCCTCCAGTGCTTCGGCACGCTCGATCTCGTCCGCCGTGGCGTCTGGCTGCGCACGCATCCACGCACCGAGCTGGTGCGGCCAGAACGCGACGAAGATCGGAGGGCAGACCGCAGCGCGGTGCTCGTCCTCCCACCGAAGCGCGTGATCATCGCCGCCAGCGTCCGTCAGCAGCGCGGCAATCCTCGACACGGCATCCGCATTGCCTCGGAAGCGCTCCCGCCAGAGAGCGCCAGTCCGTGCGAAGACCTCATCCATGTTCACGGAGTCGGGGCGAGGAAAGCCGTTCGACGCCGACCGGGGAGCCAGATGCGTTCGCGTCAGCGCGACCTCCCCCTTCATGCACCAGTCGGTCAGGACGAGCGTGACCTGCGCCCGCAGTCGCGCTGCCTCTTCGGGTGGCAGCATCGCGCCGCAGGCGCCGAGCGCTCCACGCTCCCACGAAGCGCGTGCGAGCGCGACGATGTCGACGAGCTTCGGGTTGAGTGGGTTGTCCGAAGCCGGAAGCTCGAGGCTCGACAGGACCGTCCACCGAGGGCGCGGGAACGTGACGGCGCACTCGCTCGCGACCCGTTCCATCGACTCGATCAACTCTCGCATGGCCCTGCGGTGTCCGTTGATCGCGGGAATCGTGGAGACCGCGATCCGGTGAGAGACCTCCTGCCTCTGCCGTCTCTGCTCGGGGTCGTTGCCAAGCCCACCTTCACCAGTGATGGGATTGAACGCACGACCGCCGTGGTGCTCGCGAAACAGCGCCTGCAGTTCATCGAAGCCTGCGTCACGGACGGCGATGCGCGCCTCGGCGATGCGTTCGTCGGCTTGCCGCCGGTACTCCTCGTACGCCTGAAGGGCCGTCTCCGCCGACGCCGCTGGAATGGCCACGGCCGCGAGGTATTCCTCAACAACCGAACGCGGAATCGGATGGATCGGCACCATCCGATCGATCGACTGCCCCGCGGCCGACGAGGACAGCACTGCAACCGCTGTCAGCGCGCCGATCGAACGATGCCAGAAATCACACATAGGGTGAGCATATCGCGCTCAATATTCTTTGTCAATACAACTGCTGCTTGGTTTTGCCTTCAAGTCTCAGTACTGAGTCTCTGGCGGGCACAAGCGGGTACCCAGCGGTGACCAAGTGTCACGGGGATGAAGTGGCACGATCTCGAACGGCGGCGTGTACGGCTCGCTCATGTCGACGCCGATCCTGAACCCGCCGCAGTCGGGCATCCTCGGCATGCACGCGATCAAGAAGCGCGCCGTCGAGGACCCGAAGAACCCCGGCCAGGTCGCCATCCGCCCGATGATGTACCTCGCGCTCAGCTACGACCACCGCATCATCGACGGCGCCGAGGCCGTGGGCTTCCTCATCCACATCAAGGACATGATCGAGAAGCCCGAGCGGCTGCTGTTTGCGTGAGGGCTGCGCAGCCGAGGGCGCAGCCCGAGCAACCGACGCCCGCCGTCGACAGCCAAAATGGGTGCCACCCAACGCCGTTGACTATCGCGCCGCCCCGCATCGAGCCGAACTGATTTCAGGCGAGGAAAAACCTCCGTTGCCGATGGTCCGTTGTCACGCGTGACGACACCAGCAAGGAGGCTTCTATGAGTCTGCGGAAGAAGCGCGGCAGGACGCCGCATGAAGGCTATCGTCTCGCCGGCGCGCGCGCCATCAGCGAAATCCTCGGGCTCCCGCGCGAGCCGCCGCCCGCCGACAGGCGCGCCAAGTGGACCCGCGGCGCGCTCGTCGCCGTCCTCGTCCTCGCGTCGCTCGACCTCTCGCGCGCGATCGTCGTCTCGGCGGTCCGCGCCGCGCGCGGCGTCGGCGTCGGCGGCTCGTACCAGGGCTTCATGGCCGCGGCCCTGCGCGCCGGGCTCGCCTCCGCGCACTCCTGCCGCGCCGCGGTCGAGCGCCGCTGCCTCGAGGCGACCACGCGCGCGACGCGCATCCGCGGCTTCGTGCCCTTCGCCGTCGACGGCACGCGCGTGTCGCTGCCGCGCACGCGCGCGAACCTCCGCGCGCACGGCGGCGTCTCGCGCGAGACGAGCGAGCCGCAGGCGCTGCTGGTCGCGCTCGTGCACGCGACGCTGCGCGCGCCCTTCCGCTGGCGGCTCGGGAGCGCGCGGCTCGGCGAGCGGGCGCTGCTCCTCGGGATGCTCGATGGGCTCCCCGCGGACGCGCTCCTCGTGATGGACGCCGGATTCGGGGGGCTCGGCTTCCTGTCGGAGCTCGACCGCCGCGGCATCCGCTTCGTGGTGCGCGGGTCGCGCCTGACGCCCGTCGCGGGCGCGCGCGGGCGGTCGTACCTGTGGCCGCGGGGGCTCGCCGCGGGCGGGCGGCCGCTCGAGGTGCGGCTCGTGAGGCTCGGCGGGATGGACGTGCTTACGAACGTCCTCGACCCGCGGCGGCTGACGGACCGCGACGTGGCGCTCGCGTACCGGAGGAGGTGGAGCGCGGAGGTGTGCTGGCGCGAGCTGAAGCAGACGATGCGCGCGGGCCGGATGCGGACGCGGCTTCCCGGGCACGCGGAGGTCGAGGCGGAGGGCGCGATGCTCGCGCACGCGGTGGTGGCGCTGCTCGGTGCGCGCGGGCGGATGCGCGCGGGCGGCCGCGCGGACGAGCGCTCGGCGGCGCGGGTGGTCGAGGCGCTGCAGGACCCGACGCTGCGGCTCCCGGAGCTCCTCGCGGCGTGCGCGGTGCCGCGCGACCTGCGGAAGCGCCGCGGAAGGCGCCACGACCCGACGTGGCCGAGGAAGAAGGCGCACGAGTCGCCGGGCCGCGTGTCGGCGCGCCGCGCGACGCAGGAGGAGATCGCGAGATGCCTGTGCGTGGCGTAGGCGGAGATGCTTAACGGGGTTGAGTGGCACCCATGAAGGCTGTCGACCCGCACGGTTCTGCGCTCGCGCTGCGCGCTCGGCAATGCGTCACCCGCGCAGCACACGGCCCCACACGGCGCGCCCACACTCGGGGCAAGCGCACTGGTTCGCCTCGATGCGGTGCTTGCAAACGGAGCACGCGCGCGGTGCGCCGCATTCCGGGCAGTGCTGATCTTCGGGCTGGAGTGCACGAGTCGACCAACATGCGGTGCACACATCGAACCCCTGCGTCCGAGCTACCCGACGAACGCGAGCACGTTCCTTGGCTACAAACCACCACGAGAACATGGCTGTACCTGCCCAGCCAAAGATCACGATGGCAAGCGGAACGGGCACGGGCGCCCATCGCGAGAAAGCCAAGGTGATCACAAAGACCGCGACTCCTCCGCGCGTGAACACCAACCACGCCCATCGCGGGATACGGCGTCGGCGGTCGATCCGCATGGGAGACTTGTAAGTCCGTTGGTTCAGGCGATACTCATTCACGCTCGATCACCCACCACATCGAACGGTACGACACGCATCGTACGCGGCGGCAGAGTCCAGGATTCCCTGCGCGTAGCTGTCCCAAGCCGCATCTCGGCAGACATCCTCAGACCAAAACCAGCCCCAACAACGGCCAAGAAGTCCGCCGCAGGCGGCACCCGCTGCGAGCCCCCATCCCGCACCAGCAGAGCCTCCAACCCCAAAACCAACACAGAATCCGCCCACCGTACCAACTGGTCCGGCCACGCTACACGGAAGGGCCGCTGCGGCTCCCGCTGGCACTCCGACAACACAGTATCCAATCGCAGCTCCACCTATGCCACCGCCGACAGCCATATCCTCCATGCAATCACGCATGTACTGTTGAGCAGCTGGGTCCGAAAGCGGATCACTGTCACACATTGCCAGATGATCTTGCAAAACACCCCAAAGCCGCGCCCCTTCCTCGAGTTGTTCAAGTCTGCATTGCGCGATGCAGGCATCGACGGTCGCAGAGTCTGACGCGAGCTGCAACGTACCCCCCGACGCCAGCAGCACGGCCTCATCTGATTCATTCAGTTGCTGCAGCGTGGGTTGACTCGCCTCGTCAAGCGCCCATGACACGAGCTCCGTCACCTCGCCGTTCTCATCCGCCACACCAACGACGAAATGGGTCGCGCGGGGCGGCGTGATGTCGACGACCGCCAACGCATGCAGGCTGCGAATGATGAAGGTGCCCATCGGCGATGTGTAGGCGCGGATCAACTCCTCGCCGGCGACCTGCTGAACGCTTCCGTCGCCAAGCTCCACGGTGTACATCGACGCGGTGACGCCCACCGTGCAGAGCACCGGCGTGTCCCCGACCTGCTCCGTGAACTGAAGGCACGAACCAAGCAGTTGGCTGCGCTCCTGGGTTGCGAAGCCGACTGCGGTCAAGCTCGTGTCGCCGGCGTGCGAGCCGGCTGGCGCGGGCGACAGGCCGCAGAGCATCTCTCGACCAGACTCTTCACACAGGATGAAGGTGTAGGCCTGGCCGACCGCCGCACCCAAGGCCGTGGTCGGCTGTCCTGAGACGACAGCCAGGGCTGGGCTGATCTTGTACGCGGCGACGGGCGTCGACTGCCCCATCGCAGTCGAACCAATCGATCCGAGCGCCGACACGGCGGCGAGGCATGACAGCGTCCATCTGGCGAATCTCGGTTCACCCACGGCAGTTCTCCTTGTTGTGAAGAGGCCAGACACGGCCTCTCGGGACTATTGCTTCACAACCTACCCCCCCCCATGACAGTCAAGCGATTGTCCTTTGATTTCTCGACTTTCTTTGGGACATCGGCAGTACGGAGGCGTCGTCTGCCTCCTGCGGCTTCCTCATCCACATCAAGGACATGATCGAGAAGCCCGAGCGGCTGCTGTTTGCGTGAGGGCGGTGTCGAAGGCGGAGCGCAGCGAAGCCTGAGCCCTCGATGCGGGAGTCGCGAGTCGTGTCGTGTGGCACTATCCCCCTGCGAAGCAGGGGGTAGTGGCGGCTTCGTACGCGCAGCGTGCCTTCAGACTGCAGCCTGGACGCGCACCGCGCGTTCGTGGCCGCCATCACCAGAGGTGATGCCACACGGCACACATCGAGCCCCTTTCGCCGACTTGCTCGCGCTTCGCTTCGCTCCGCGCTCGTCTTGGCCTCACGCCAGCAGCTCCCGCAGCGCCGCGCCCGGATCGGGCTGCTTCATCAGGTGCTCGCCGACGAGGGCGATGTGGATGCCGTGCGCGCGCAGGCGCGCGAGGTCGTCGGGCGTGCGGATGCCGCTTTCGCTCACCAGGACGCTCGTGTCCTCGAGCATCTCCGCGAGGCGCATCGAGTGCTCGATCGAGGTCTTCATCGTGCGCAGGTCGCGGTTGTTGATCCCGAGAAGCGAATAGCTCGCATGCGGGAACCCGACGACATTCACGATGCGCAGCAGGTTGTCGACGTCATGCACCTCGATGAGCGTCGTCATGCCGAGCTCGGT
This sequence comes from Phycisphaera sp., assembly GCA_016124975.1. GTDB lineage: Bacteria > Planctomycetota > Phycisphaerae > Phycisphaerales > SM1A02 > QWPT01. Next base: position 23,713 of record WGMP01000051.1, read on the forward strand.
CGCGAGGATCTGGAAGTCGATGATGTCGCGCTCGGGCAGCGCCTCCGCGATCAGGAGGATGGCGTCGGCGCCCGCCGCGCGCGATTCCCACACCTGGTAGAGGTCGACGATGAAGTCCTTGCGCAGCACGGGAATCTTCACTGCGTCGCGAATCGCGTGGATGAATTCGAGGCTGCCGCCGAAGAAGCGCGCGTCGGTGAGGCAGGATATGGCGCTTGCGCCGTTCTCGGCATAGGCCTTCGCGATCGCGACGGGGTCGAAGTCCGCGCGGATCACGCCCGCCGACGGGCTCATGCGCTTCACCTCTGCGATGACATGGGTCGCGTTCGGGTGCCTGCGGTCGACGACGGCCTGGAAGAAGTTGCGCGGACGGCCGAGCTCGGAGATGCGCTCCTTGAGCGCCTCGACGGGCACGCGCGCCTTGGCCTCCGCGACTTCGGCGGCCTTGTGCGCGAGGATGTCCTGAAGGCCGTGCATCATGGCGGTCGGGCGCGCGCGCGATGGCTCCGCCACGCGGGGCCGCACATCGTACGCTGTGCGCAATGATCGACGGTTTGGCGCTCCTCCTTCAATCTCCCGACCAATCCCCCGCCGCCGCGGGCGGAGGTGACGGCGGCTGGCCGCTCGGAGAGATGATCGCGCTCGGGTCGCTCGCGCTTCTCGTCGCCGCCCTGCTCTTTCCGCCGACCGCGCGGCGGCTGCGCGCGCTTCTCCCCGCGCGCGAGGCGTCGGGGCGGCTCCCCGTCGACGCGATGGTCGGCGTGGTGGGAATGGCCGCGTTCCTCCTTGCAGGAACGATCGGCGCGACCGCGGCGCATCTCCTCGGCGCGACCGACGACGAATACGGAAGGCTCCTGCGCGGCGTCTGCGGAAATCTCCTCCAGTGTCTCGTCGTGGTCCTGCTCGTCTCCTCGCGGCTCTTCCGCGACGGGCCTCGGAAAGGCTCATCGGCGAAGCTGGCCATCGCAGCGGGCGCCCTTTCGTTCGTGGCCGTGCTGCCGCTCGTCGGCGCCGTGGGAATCATCGCGGGCGCCGTGGCCGAGCAGTTCGGCCTTCCGCGTCCGCCCGAGGTGTCGCACGAGACGCTGCGCATCCTGCTCGAGAAGGGCGACACCCTCTTCACGCTCGCCACGCTCGCCCATGTGGCGGTGCTCGTCCCTGTCGCCGAGGAACTCGGCTGGCGCGGCGTGATGCAGCCGACGATCCGCGCCGCGGGCGCGGGACCGCTCGTCGCGTCGGCGCTGACCGCGGCGATCTTCGCGGCGATCCACTGGGACGCGATTCCCGCGGGGGGCCGAGCCGTGGCCATGCCCATGCTCGTCGCGCTCGGTCTTGCGCTCGGCTTGCTGCGCGAGAAGACGGGCGGCGTGCTCGCGCCCATCGCGCTGCACGCCCTCTTCAATGCGTGGAATGTGGCCGTGACGCTTGCCTGAGGCGCGCGTTTGCCGATACAAGGTGTCTCGCGGCGCGCCGCGGCGCGCCGTGCTTCTCAACGGCATCCGCGCCGCAGCCGCCACCGCAGGAAAGCAGCCCCCATGAGCACACTCGACGCGATCGAAGGCAAGCCCCGCATCCTGACAGGCGACACGCCCACGGGACAGCTCCACCTCGGGCACTGGGTGGGAAGCGTGAAGCGCCGCGTGTCGCTCCAGGACTCCCACGACTGCTACTTCATCATCGCGAACATGCACGCGTACACCACGCGGCTTGCGAAGAGCGACGAGATCAAGCGGGACTCGATCGCCATCGTGCGCGACTACCTCGCGATGGGCATCGACCCCGAGAAGGCGACGATCTTCCTGCAGAGCGAGATCCCCGCGATCGCGGAGCTCACCTTCCTCTTCGCGATGCTCCTGCCGTTCAACCGCGTGATGCGCAACCCGACGCTCAAGACCGAGATCGAGCTGAAGGGCCTCGGCGAGACCTACTCGTTCGGCTTCCCGCTCTACGCCGTCGGACAGACCGCCGACATCCTCGCGTTCCGTCCCGTGGGCGTGCCCGTCGGAGAGGACCAGGTTCCGCACCTCGAGATGACGCGCGAGGTTGCGCGGCGCTTCAACCAGGTCTTCTGCGCGGTCGACGAGCACTGCGAGGACGAGGACCATGTGCGGCTCGGAGGCGTCTTCCCCGTTCCGCGCGCCGAGATCGGCGAAGTCGGCCGCCTCATGGGGATCGACGGCGTCAACAAGATGTCGAAGTCGCTCAACAACGCGATCTTCATCGCGGACGACCCGAAGGAGGTCGAGAAGAAGGTCAAGAAGATCTTCACGGGCCGACAGAGCCCGACGGAGCCCGGCGACACGAACAATGTGCTCTTCCAGTATGTGCGCACCTTCATCACCGACAAGGCGCGCGTGGCCGAGCTCGAGGAGAAGTACGCGAAGGGCGACAACATCGGCGACGGCCATGTGAAGCTCGAGGTCGCGGCCGCGGTCAACGAGCTGCTCGCGCCGATGCGCGAGCGCCGCGCGAAGTACGAGGGCCGCGACGACCTCGTGCTCGAGATCCTCAAGGCCGGCTGCGAGCGCGCGAACAAGGTGGCCGAGGCGACGCTCGAGCGTGTGAAGCACCACGCGAACCTCGTGTCTTGGCCGCGCAGGCTCTCCTACATGTGAGCCTCGGGACAGTTCCTGCGGGGACAGATGCGGGAAGACGCGTGATTCGGCGGCGGCGCCTCGCCGCGACGGGCGTCGAGCCCTAGCCTCTCGCTCCTGCGCCTCGCGGCGCCTACTTGGAGGAGAGAAGAGATGAGACACACGCGTTCGACCGCCGTTCTCGCAGCCGTCCTTTCGGCCATGGGTTTGACGGCCACCGGCCTTTCCGACGTCATCGTCGACCAGCCCGACGCCCTCGAGGGAGGCATCGCCTCGCAGGTGTTCGGCTCGCCGTACGAGGGCTACTCCTGCAGTGCGTTCGACGACTTCACGATCACCGATGCCTACAACCTGACCGCACTCACCGTCTACGGCGAGAACGGCACAGGGAGCGGCGACGACGACATCGCCATCACCGTGCGGTTCCTCGCCGCGCCCGATCTTGGGTCCACGACGATCGCGAGCGCGACGGGGCTCCAGTCCGGCGGCGTGCTCACCTTCGACCTCACGGGCATCACGCTCGCGGCGGGCACCTACTGGATCGCGGCGCAGGTCGAGCGCGAGTTCGATCTCGGTGGCCAGTGGTTCTGGCGGCTCTCGACCACGACCAACGGGGCGCAGGCGATGTGGCAGAACCCGGGCGGCGCGTTCGGATACGGGTCGAATCCTGTGACGGTCGACGTGCTTGGCCAAAGCAGGTGGGACATGGCGTTCACGCTCGAGGGAACGATCGTGCCGACGCCGGGCGCGCTTGCGCTGCTCGCGGCCGCGGGACTTTGCGCGCGGCGGCGGCGCTGAGCGCAGTCGCGCACCACGGCCTCCCCGAAGGCGGGGCCCGAGGAAGTCGACGGATATCGCCGGGCGCCATGGCCTCGGGCTGTGGCGCCCGGTTCTCCAAGCCTTCCAGGTCGATCGACGCGGCGCCCGCGCGCTGCGGCCGCTCGTCGCTTCACGACACGAGATAGAAGCGCCCCACCGCGACCTCGAACGGCTTGCCGTCGCGCTCGAAGGTGAAGTGGCCTTCCATCGTGCCCCAAGCGGTGAGCATGGGGCAGAAGCTCGCGTACTCGAAGCTGTCGCCGGGACCGAGCTCGGGGTGCTGGCCCACGACGCCGGGGCCTTCCACGACGCGCTCCTCGCCGTCGGCGTCGACGATCTTCCATGAGCGCGTCGCGAGGCGCACGCGCGCGGAGCCCTCGTTGCGGATCGTCACGCTGTAGCTGAAGAGGAAGCGTCGGTCCGCGGGCGAGGACTGCGACGGCATGAACTCGGGCCGCACGACGACCCTGATTCCTTCGGTGACCGTGTCGGATCCATGCCTCGAGACGGTGCGCGTGCCCACGGCTGTCGTCATAGGGCGAGAGGATAGGCGCTTCGGCGCGGCGCGCGATACGATCCGCCCTCCATGCTGCGACTGCCGCACGAACCTGCCGTTGCCATCGTGGGCGCCACGGGCGCCGTCGGACGCGAGATGCTTGCGATCCTCGAGGAGCGTGCGTTTCCGCTCGCCCGGCTGCGCCTCTTCGCGTCGCAGCGCTCGGCGGGCACGCGCATCGCGTTCCGCGGCCACGACATCGCCTGCGAGTCGCTCGAGGACGCTGCGCGCGACGGAACGCTGCGCGGCATCGACCTCGCGCTCTTCTCGGCGGGAAAGTCGGTCTCGAAGGAGTGGGCGCCCCGCTTGCGCGACGCGGGCGCGCTCGTCGTCGATAACTCGAGCGCGTTCCGCGCGGACCCCGCGTGCCCGCTCGTCGTGCCCGAGGTGAACCCCGAGGCGCTCGCGGCGGTCGACCTCCCCGCCATCATCGCCAACCCGAACTGCTCGACCATCATCGCGCTCGTGGCGGCGACTCCGCTCCACCGCGCGCTGCGCGTCGTGCGCATGGTGGCGGCGACCTACCAGGCCGCGTCGGGCGCGGGCGCCGCCGCGATGGCCGAGCTCGAGTCGCAGGCGCATGCGTTCGCGCAGGGCGCACCGTTCGACACGCGCATCTTCGGCCGCCAGTACCTCTTCAATGTCTTCAGCCACAACTCGGCCGTGGGCGACGACGGGTTCAACGAGGAGGAGCGCAAGCTTCTCACCGAGACGCGGCGCATCTGGGCCGACGACTCGGTGCGCGTGGCCGCGACCTGCGTGCGCGTGCCCACGCTGCGCGCCCATGCCGAGGCGCTGTTCCTCGAGTTCGGGCGCGCGACGAGCGAGCACGAGATCCGCGCGATCCTCGCGGAGGCCGAGCGCGAGGGCCATGGCCTGCGCATCGTCGACGACCGCGCCGCGAACCGCTTCCCCGAGCCGCTCGATGCGGCGGGCAAGGACGATGTCCTCGTCGGCCGGATCCGCATGGACCCGAGCGTCGAGGACGGGCGCGGCGCGGCGCTCTTCGTGTGCGGAGACCAGATTCGCAAGGGCGCCGCGCTGAACGCGATCCAGATCGCAGAGCGCTTCCTGCCGCGCGGCGCCAGCGTCGACGCAAACCCCGCGTCGAGGTGCGGATAATCGCGCGCGCGACCGAGCCCGCCGCTCGCCCGCACCGACTTGATCTCGGCCGCGAGGCGGCTACTATGCGCGCATCACCGATTGGGGATTGGTGTAACGGTAGCACAACTGATTCTGGTTCAGTTTGTCCTAGTTCGAATCTAGGATCCCCAGTTCACACATGAACACTCGCCACGGCGGCGTCCTCTCGGGCGCCGCCGTCGCGTTTTGGGGGTGTTCAGGATGTCGAGCGGGTCTTCACCGGGACGACCCCGAACGCGTGATTCGGGCTTCGGGCGACGGTCTGCTGCCGCGCGATTCGAAGCGCGGGGGTCGAGGCGCTTGGTTCAATTCGTCGGAGTCGACGATCACGGGTGCCCGTGGACGAAGTCCACGGAACGACACGCGTCGGAGTCGACGGCTGGCGTCGTCCGTTCCTTGGACTTTGTCCAAGGGCACCCGTGCGGGTCGTGTCGTGCGGTTCGGGTCGTCGGAGTCGACGATCACGGGTGCCCGGGGACGAAGTCCCCGGAACGACACGCGTCGGAGTCGACGGCTGGCGTCATCCGTTCCTTGGACTTTGTCCAAGGGCACCCATGCGGGTCGTGTCGTGCGGTTCGGGTCGTCGGAGTCGCCAACCACGGGTGCCCGTGGACGAAGTCCACGGAACGACACGCGTCGGAGTCGACGGCTGACATCATCCGTTCCTTGGACTTTGTCCAAGGGCACCCGTGCGTGTCGTGGCGCACGAGTGGAGGCGTCGTGCGATGCGGAGCTCGATTTCAGCGGAGCGGACGCGGGAACTGCACGCTGCGTACGCCGCGGAGCCCGACGAGGTCGCCGCCGTCGTCGGGCGCGAACCATGCGACAAGGTCCACGCTCTCGACGGGAAGCGCGTCGGTGCCGCGCGAGGCGAGCAGCGACAGCTGGAACTCGTGGCACGGCCCGACGAGCGCGCGCGAACGCGCCGCGCGCACGGCGTCGGCGTCGAACACCCAGGTGCGCAGCGGCGCGGCGCCCGGAGACTCGGGCGTGCCCGACTCGCCGAGGCGGTAGATCGCGAAGTGGAAGCTGCCCTCCGCGAAGAGCGGCGCAGGATGTGGGCGCGCGAAGAGATAGGCCGTCACCTGTAGCGTGTCGGGCAGCAGGTTCCCGTCTGTGTCGGCGGGTTTCGGCCCGAAGGTGACGGCGATCGCGTTGGGGCGGGCGCTCTCGGGCGTGGTCGGGCCTGCGGTCGGCTTCGGCGCAGGCGGCGTGCCGTCGGAGGTGGTGACGGTGGTCTGGCAGCCTGCGCACAGCAGCGCCGCTGCGAACATCGCGCACGCCGCGCGGACCCGCGCGTCACTGCGGCGGTGCATCGGTGCCTCCGGCATCGGGCGTCGGCGCGGCGTCGGAGCCCGCGTCGGAGTTCGCGTCAGGCTTCGTGCGCGGCCTCGCGTCGTTCGAGGTCTTCACGCGCATCCCCTCGAGCTCGCCGCGGCGGATCTGTTCGAGAAGCTCGGGCGGAAGCGTGAGCTTGTCGAGCATCTGGTCGCTGAGCTCGCGCGCGCGGTCGCCGCCGCCCTGCGACGGCGAGCGCACCACATGCGGCGTGAGCACGATGAGGAGCTCGGTCTTCGACGAGTTCTCCTTGAACTGACGGAAGAGCGACCCGACGATCGGGATGTCGCCGAGGAGCGGGATCTTGCGGTCGACGCGCTCGAAGCGGTCGCTGATGAGGCCGCCGATCACGACGGTCTGCCCGTCCTTCACGGTGACGGTCGTGGTGGCGCGGCGCCGCGTGACCACGGGGCTGTTGAAGTTCTCAGAGATCTGCGTGGTCTGGAGCGAGAGGCGCGAGATCTCGGGCTCGATCTCCATGCGGACGAAGCCCTCGGGATTGATCGACGGCGTGACCTTGAGCAGGATGCCGATGTCCTCGGGCGTGACGCTCGACTGCTGCCCCGCGCTCGAGAAGCTGACCGAGTCGGGAAGGCGGATCGTCTCGCCGACCTGGATGAAGCCGTCGGAGTTGTTCTCGACCATGACCGACGGGTTCGAGAGGACCTGCACGCGGCTCTGCGAGGCGAGCGCGTTGATGAGGAGCTCGAAGTCCTCGGCGCCGATCGCCACATTGGGCGTGCCCGAGTTCGAGAAGAGCGAGCCGAGCAGCTGGTTGCCCGTGCGGCCGCCGATCCCGGGGATGTTGCCCATGCCCGCGGTCACGTCGACCGTGCCGATGCGGCCGCGCCCGAACTCGGGGCCGAGCGCCTCGCTCGAGTCGAGCGACACCTCCGCGAGGAGCACCTGGATGAGCACCTGCGGAGGATCGACATCGAGCTCGTCGATGATCGAGCGCACCTTCTCGAGGTAGCGCGGGCTCGCGTTGACGAGCACCGTGTTCGACTTCTGGTCGCCGACGATCGTGACCTCGCGCTCGAGGAGCTTCGCCGCGCTCGGAAGCTCGTCGGTCGAGAGCGTCTGCAGCAGCTTGCGCTGGTCTTCGCTGACGAACTCGTTCACCACGCGCGCGACCTCGGTCGCGGTCGCGTTCTTCAGCTTGTAGACATAGGTCTCGCGCTCGTTCGCCTCCTGCGCGTCGAGCTCCTTCACCACCTTGTCGACGAGGTCGAGGTAGGTCGGCGTGCCCGAGACGAGCAGCGAGTTCGTGCGGTCGTCGACCGTGATCGAGAGCTGCTGACGGTCGTCGGGGACGAGCGTGAGGTCGGAGCCGAGCGTTCCCGCGCCTGCGGCCGCCGCCTCGGGCGCGGTCGCGCCGTCCACGGGCGCGGCGCCGTCCTCGCGCGGCTTGAGCACATAGAGGTTGCCCGACTGGCGCAGGTTGAAGAGCTCCTTGAGGATGCGCGCCATCGAGTCCGCGTCCGCATTCGCGAGGCGGAAGATGCGGATGTTCTGGCTTCCGCTCGTCGAGCTGTCGAGGTCGCGGATCATGCGCTCGATGAGCTGCATCGACTCGCGCGGCGCGCGCACGATCACCGTGTTCGTGCGCACATCGGGAACGAGCGAGATCGACTGGCGCGTCGCGGTCGAGATCTCCATCTCGACCTCCGTGACGCCCGGGTCGCCGCTGTTCTGGACCTCGATCTCCTTGAGGTACTTGAGGATCGTGGCCTGCTGCCCGCCGCGGCCCGCGAGGGAGTTGCCCGAGAGGACCGACTGGATCAGCCCGACCGTCTCCTGCACATTCGCGCCCTGGAGCGGGATGTACTTGATCTCGACGACCGTCTGCGGCCGCGCGCCGTCGAGCTCGTCGACGAGGCGGCGGATGGCGGCGATGTCGGCCTCGGGGCCGCTCGCGACGACGGCGTTGAGGCGCGCGTCGGCCGACACGCGCACGGTGTTCTCGCCGCGGCGGCGGTTCTCCTCGCGCACATACATGTCGTCGAGCATGCGCACCATCTCGGGCGCGGAGTTCTTCGACAGCATGATGACCTCGAACGGCCTGCCCGCGAGCTGGTCCTCCGCCGCGCGGGCGAGCAGCTCGACGAGGCCCTTCACGACCTCGAGGTTCTCCTCGCTCGCGGCGACGATGAGCGAGTTCGACGCCACATCAGGCGCGATCGAGACCGCGTCGGACGGCGTCTGCGACGCGCCGAGCGACGCGGTGCGGTCGCGCATCAGCTGCTGGATGCGCGGCGCGATCGACTCCGCGCGCGCGGCGGCGAGCGGAAGGACATGCACGCCCACCGCAGGATTCGACGGGATCTCCTCGAGGCGCGCCACGATCTGGCGCACCAGCGCCGCGTCCTCGGGGCCGCCCGCGACGAGCAGGCTCGAGGTGCGCGGATCGGCGATGACGAGCGGCTTCACGCGGCGCGCGACCTCGGGCGTGAGCTCGGCATAGCGGCGGTCGAGGATCTGCCCGATCGCGGACGCGAGCCTGTCGAGGTTCGCCTTGACCACGGGGACGACCTCGACGCCCGACTCCTCGAGGAGCTCGGGCGTGTCGAGCTCGGCGACGAGCGAGCGCACGACATCGAACGAGTCGGCGCCAGCCGCGACGAGGAGTCGGTTCGTGCGGTCGTCCGCGGCGATGGTGGCGCGCTCGAGGTCTGCGGTCTGCGGGTTGGCGCGCGCGAGGCGGTCGACGCGCGCGTCCATCATGCGCTGGAGGATCGCGGCGAGGCGCGGCGCGCTCGCGTGCTCGAGCTCGAGCGTGCGGATCTCGCGGATGTCGGGGGCGACCGTGCGGTCGAGCTGGCGCAGGAGCTCCTCGACCACCGCGAACGACCGCGCGCTGGTCGAGACGACGATCGAGTTGAGCCGCTCGTCGGGAATGACGCGGACGCGGTCCTCCTCGCGGATCGTCTTCGCGGCGAACTGCTGGTCGAAGAGCTGGACGAGGAGCGGCCCGAGGCGCGAGGCGCTTGCGTTCTCGAGCGGATAGACGCGCACGACGGAGCCGGGCGCCGACGCCTCGGTGTCGAGCTGCGTGAGAAGCTCCTCGACGATCGCGAGGTTCTGCACGCTGCCGACGAGGATGAGCGAGTTCGTGGTCGCGTCGGGACGGATCACGAGCTGCGTGAAGGGCACGAAGACATCGCTCTCGATCGCCTGCCTCGCATCGCCGCCCTCCGCGGCGCGCGCCATGCGGATGCGGCCGACCTGCTTCTGGAGCGGCGCGCTCTCGGGAAGCTGCGTCGACCCTTCGACGAGCACTGCACGGAGCGTGTCGGCGACCGTGCGCGCGTCGGCGAAGCGGAGGCGCACGATGCGCGGCTCCATCCAGCCGACCGCGACCTGCGAGTCGAGGCGCTCGCGGAGCACCTCGACCATGGCGACCGCCTCCTCCTTTCCTGCGACGACGACGGTGTTGGTGCGGTCGTCGACCGAGATCGCGATGTCCTGCGCGAGCGCGGTGCCCGTGGCGCCCGCGGCCTGCGCGCGCACCTGCGTGCCCTGCAGGACGCCGATCTGCTTCCCCTGCGTGAAGAGGTCGCGCACGATGCGCGCGAACTGCGTGGCCTGGATGTTGTCGAGCGGGAAGACGCGCACGACCGCTGCGTCGGTGACGGGCAGCGTGTCGAAGAGCCGCGCGGCTTCCTCGAGGGCGCGCACATTCTCCGCGGTCGAGGCGAGGATGAGCGTGTTGCTCGTCGCGTCGGCGAGCACCTTGACGGGCTTCTGGAGGTCGAGCGCGATCGACTCGCCCGCGCCGTCGGGCTCGATGCGCAGGCGCCGCACCTGCTCCTGGAGCGCGCGCGCGAGCTCGCCCTGCCGCGCGCCCTGCGCCGCGGGCGCGGAGGCCTGCGCCACCATCGCGTTCAGCGTCGCGGCCACGCTTGCGGCCGCCGCGTTGCGGAGCCGCACCACGCGCACGCTCGCGTCGGCGCCAGGGGGATCCATGTCGATCGACTTGAGGAGCGAGACGATCGTCTCGCGGTCGGCGGGGTTCGCCACGATGACGAGCGCCGCGCGTCCGCTCGCGACCGACACGCGCAGCGGCTCGGACACGAGGCGCGACACGCCGTCGAGCGGCTGCGGGCGGTCGAGGCCGATGTCCTCGATCACCTTCTTCGCCGCCTCGGGCGCGATGTTGACGAGATCGATGATGAAGATCCCCTTCGACTGGTCGGGCGCGAGCGCGTCGAGCTGTTCGACGAGCGCGCGGATCTCCTCGAAGAGCGGGCCCGTCGACGCGACGACGAGGCCGTTCGAGACGGTGTCGATCTGGATCGAGAGCGGAAGCCCCGCCTGGCGCGCGCGCTGCGTGAACGCCTCGCGGATCGCGCCCGCGACGCGCGAGGCGGGCGCCTTCTCGAGCTTGAGGAGCTGGACGCGCAGCCCCTGCTCCGCGGCCTGCTGCTGCAGCGCCTCTGCGATCGCCGCGATCTGCGCGAAGTCCTCCTCGCTTGCGCGCACGATGAGCGCGTTGCTCGTCTGGTCGCCCACGATGCGCAGGCCCGTGTCGCGGCCGCTGCGGCGGATCGGGCTATAGACGCGCTCGATCGCGCGCGCGAGCTGCTCGGGGTTCCCCGTCCGCACCTCGATGAGACGCGGCGGCGGAAGCTGCGCGAAGTCGGGCTGGTCGAGCTGCGCGATGATCGCCTCGATCTTGCGCATGTTCGTCAGGCTCGCGGCCACGACGATGTTGTTCGAGAACTCGTCGGCGCTCGCGGTGACCGCGTCCTCGGGGTTCTGCTGGACGACCACCTGCTGCGGCTGCTCGCCCTGCTTCTGCGGCGGAAGCTGCTGCGGCTGCGGGCGGAACGCCTCGTTGATGGCGGCGGCGACGCTGCGCGCGTCGGCGTGCCTGAGCGCGACCACGCGAAGCTGCCGCGAACCGTCGTACTGCTCGCTGTCGAGGCGCGCCACCAGCTCGCGGATCGCGGGCCACTCGGACTCCTCGGCGGAGATCACGAGCGAGTTCGTGCCTTCGTCGGCGACGATGCGCACCGACTTCTTCGCGGGGCTGTCGGCGTCGAGGGCGAACTGGCCGTAGAAGTAGCTGAGCGCCTCCTGCACGCCGCGCGCCTTCGCGTTCGCGAGCGGAACGAAGTCGGTGGTGCGGCGCACCGAGGGCGCGACATCGACCGCCTTGATGATCTCGGTGATCGTGGCGAACTGCTCGGCGGTCGCGGCGACGATGAGCCTGTTCTCCGCGGTGTCGGCCTCGACGCGCGCGGGCTCGGTGGTGGCGCCGTCGGTGGCCTGCGCCGCGAGGAGCCGCGCGAGCGTCAGCGACACCTCGCTCGCGCTTGCGTTCGCGAGCGCGATCACGCGGAACTCGATCGGCGAGCGGGTCGGCGTCTCCTCGAGCTCCGCGAGCAGCTTCTCGATGACGGGGAAGCTCTCCGCGGTCGCCGTGACGACGAGCGAGTTCGAGCGTCGGTCTGCCACGATGCGCGCGTTGACCTGCACGGCGGGCCCGTTCTCGTCGACGCGCACCGCGACGCCCTGCGTGCGGCCCTTCTGGTCGAGCTGCAGCGACTGCGTGAGGACGCGCACCGCCTCCTCGGCGCGCGCGGCCGTGAGCGAGAAGGTGCGGATCACCGTTTCCTCGGCGCTCGCGGGCGCGTCGAGGCGCTCGATGAGCGCGCGCACCTGCTCGAACTGCGCGCTCGGCGCGCTCACGAGGACGCTGTTGGTGCGGACATCGGGCGTGACGGCCACGCCTGCGTTCGCTGCGCCGCGGCCGCGGAACTGCTCGGCGACCATGCGCGCGATGTCGGTGGCCTGGCCCTTCTTCAGGACGACGATGTCGCTGCGCCGCTCGCCGCCTGCGTGCGGCTGATCGAGCCGCGACACCAGGTCGCGCACGGTGCGCACATCGTCGGCGCTTCCCGCGACGAGGAGCGCGCCGCCCGACGCGCTCGGGACGATCGTGGCGCGGCCCGCGCCGCCCTCGCCCTGCGCCCGGTCCTCGAGGAACTGCTTGAGCGTCGCCGCGAGCTCCGCTGGCTGCGCGAACTCGACGGGGACGACCGCTGTCTCGCGGTTCTCGACGACGAGCGTCGCCGCGAGCGAATCGAGCAGCGTGCGGACCTCGCCGTGCTGCGCGTCGGTGGCGCGCACGAGGATGCGACCCGCGCGAGGCACGGAGACCACGCGCGAGCCCGTCGACGCAGCGCCCGTCTCCCACGGCCGCTGCGGCCGCTCGCCGAGCGTGTCGCGCACGAGCGCGGCCACCTGCTCGAGGTCTCCGAAGCGCACCTCGTAGGCGCGGACCGCGCGCTGCGCGCCCTCGTCGGGCGCCACATCGAGCGTGGCCACGATCTCGCCGACAAGCGCGAACCGGTCGCCGCGACCGATCGCGATGAGCGCGTTGCGGCGCTCGTCGGCGCGCACGGTGGCCGAGTCCTCGGGCGAGCCGCCGCCCATGTCGGAGAGCATCTGCTCGACCGTGCGCGCGAGGTCGCCCGCGCGCGCATGACGCAGCGCGTGCACCTTGAACTCGTAGGCGGGAACCACCTCGGGCGCGTCGAAGGCGCGCGTGAGCTCCTCGATCTCGGCGAAGTCGGCGTCGGAAGCGGCCACGAAGAGCATGGCGCTGCGCGCGTCGCCGAGGATCGACACGGAGCGCTGCGCGCGGCCACGACCGCCGCCGGCGAGCTGCGCACGGTCGTCGAAGAGCTTCTGCAGCGCAGTCGCCACGCGCTGCGCGTCGGCGCGCTCGAGCCGCAGCTGGCGGATCGCGAACTGCTGGGTTGCGCTGCGGTCGACCTCGCGCACGATCTCGCGGATCTCGGCGAGGATCGCGTCCTCGGCGCGCACGAGAAGCACGCCCGCCGCGTCATCTGCGACGACGCGCGCGCGCTCGCGGCGGCCCGGGTCGGCCGCGATCACGATGCGCTCGATGGTGCTCGCAACATCGCTTGCGCGCGCGCTTGCGAGAGGAATCGTCTCGAGTGGCGCGAGATCCTTCGCGGAGGGCTCGTCGAGCCGCGCGACGAGTCGCTCGACCTCGGGGAGGAGCCCCGCTCCGCCCGCGACGACGAGCGTGTTCGTGCGCTCGTCCGCGGCGAACTCGGGCACGCTGACCACCATGCCCTGCCCCGTGAGCGCGCGGCCGCGCGCGGCGAAGATCGACTGGAGGCTGCGCGCAAGCTCGCCCGCGCGCGCCGAACGCAGCGGCATGAGCCGCACCTCGGGGTCGACCGCGCGCTCGACGCGGTCTGCGAAGGCGATGAAGCGGTCTGCGAAGGCGATCGCCTCGGGCGAGCCGACAACGGTGACGGCGTTCGCCTCGCGCTCGACGACGACGCGGAGGCGCGACGGGTCGAACGGCGCCGCGGCGGGCTCGCCGGCCTCACGGCCTCCATCGGGGCCCGCATCGAGGATCGTCACCGCAAGCGAGCGCAGTCGCGCACCAGCGCCATCGCTCGCAACCGCGCGGAGCGACTCGGCGACGCGCTGCGCGCCCGCGTTGCGGAGCACATAGCTCTTCACGACGACCTGCTCGGTCTGCTGCCCGCGCGCGAGCGTGGCCACGAGCTGGCCGACGGTCTCGAAGTCGCGGTCGCTCGCCACGACGAGGAGCGCGCGTCGCTCGGGGTCGGCGACGACGGCGACGCGCTTGGCGAGATCGCCGACCGCGCCGCCCGGCGGCGTGATGCGCGCGATCGCGCCGACGACGACCGACGCGAGGCTGGTCGGGTCGGCCGACGGCGGAAGCTGGATCGCGCGGATGCGCGACCCTTCCGCGGGCAGCGACTTCGACGCCTGCTCGACGAGACGCATGGCGCGCTCGATCTCGCGCGGCGAACCGAGGAGAAGCAGAGAGTTCGTCTCCTTGTCGACCGCGACGGTGACGCCTGACTGGTCCTTGGCTTCGGCTTCCTGCGATGCCACCGCATCGGACGGCGCCTGGAGCGGCGTTGCGAACGCAAGCGTCACGAACGCCATCCGCGCGGGAAGCGGCGGCGGCCACAGCGCGCCCTGCGCGCCCGCAGGGGGAGCGGATGCGGGCGCGGGCTGCGCGGGCTTCGGGTCGTAGCGCTTGAGAAGCTCCTCGACGGTGATGACCTCGACCTCGCCGTCGCCGGTCTCCATGAGACGGCGCAGCAGGCGCGCCATCTCCTCGGCGTCGCCCTTGGCGGGGTCGAGCGGCACCGCTCGCATCGCGCGCGCGCCCGTCACGGTCGCGTTGTCAAGACGCGCCACCACGCTCTCGATCGTGGTGAACTGCCTGTCGGTCGCGCGCACGAGCAGGCTGTTGCTCGCGGCGTTTACGCGGATGACGGGCGGCGTCTCGGTGCCATCGTCGGTCTCGAAGAGGTCGACGAGGCTGCTCGCGATCTCGGTTGCCTCCGCGTTGCGCAGCGTGAGGACGCGCACCGAGCGGCCCGTGTCCTGCCCAGGGGCGACATCGAGCTGCTGCAGCATCTCCTCGGCAGCGTCGAGCGCGGCGGGAGTCGCGGAGATGACGACGGCGTTGAGGCGCTCGTCGGCGATCACGCGCAGCGACGGCTCGACGGCGAGCGCGGCGCCCGCGGCCGCGCGTCCGCGCTCGGCGCGGCGCGCCTCGCCCGCGAGGAGCTGCTCGACGAGCGGCGCCATCTGCCCTGCGCGCGCGTTCTTGAGGAACACCGTGCGCACGCGCGCTGCGTCGCGCGGCCCGCGCACGTCGATGGTGCGGACGACGGCGTCGACCTCGGCAAGCTCCGCGGGTTCCGCGGCGACCACGATCGAGTTGCTCGAGGTCTCCGCGCTCACGACCGCGCGCCGCGCATTCGGCCGCGCGGCCGCGCGCGCCGCGAGCGCCTGCTCCACGGCCTTCGCGACATCGGCCGCGCTCGCCTGCGAGAGCGGATAGACGCGGATCTCGGTGGGCGCATCGCCCTGCCTCGGGCGGTCGAGCTGCGCGACGACCTCGGACGCGACGGCCATCAGCTCGCTCGGCGCCGTGACGAGCACGCGGTTGTTGCGCTCGTCGGCCGCGACCTTCGGCTCGACGACGGGCGCGCCCGCGCGCGCCGCGGAGACGAGCGACGCTGGCCAGCGCGAGCGGTCGCCGAGGATGGCCTCGAGCGCCGATGCGACGACCGACGGCGCAGCGTGCGCGAGGTCGATGACGCGGAAGTCGGCTGCGGGCGTGGCGAAGGCGCGCGCGTCAAGTTCGCCGAGCAGCGTCTTCGCGCGCTCGGTTCCCTCCGCGGGGCCGACGATGACGATCGCGCCCGACTGTGCGAGCGCGGAGAGCTCGACGCGGTTGACGCCCGACGAGCCCGTCGCGTCGAGGACGCGTCGCGCCTCGTCTGCGAGCGCGGTCGCGGCGGCCTTCGCGGGCGTGAAGACGGCCCAGCTCCGCTGCGTGGCGTCGCCTGCGCGGTCGAGCTCGCGGATCAGCCCTTCGGCCACCGTCATGATGCGCGCGGCGCCCGAGACGATGAGCGAGTTCGTGCGCGGGTCGGCCTCGACGCGCACGGGCGGCGTGGCGTCGGCCTGGCCGCGGTTGCGGCGCATGCGCTCGAGGACGATGCGCGGATCGGTCGCCTGCTGGTCGGCGAGCAGCCGCTGCACGAGCGGCGCGAGGAGCCCCGCGTCCGCGTTCGAGAGCGTGAAGGTGCGCGCGTCGACCGCGTCGAGCGCGGGCCGCTCGTCGAGGGGCGCGAGCAGCTTCTCGGCTTCATCGAGGTCGCCCGCGGGTCCGACGAGAAGAAGCGCGTTCGCGCCCGCCGCGGGAATGATCTTCACCTCGAACGGTTCGCGCGTGACGGGGCGCACAGCGCCCGCGAGCGCCTGCGAGAGGCCGTCGGCCACGAGCGCTGCGTCGGCGTACATGAGCGGCCGCACGCGGACGACGGGGTCGAGCGCAGACGCGCTGCCGTCGTCGAGCTGGCGCACGAGCTCCTCGACCACGGGAATGAGCGCATCGGGCGCGCTCACGATGAGCGCGTTCGAGCGGCGGTCGGCCGCCACATCGAGGACGCGCTCGGAGCGGCCCGCGAGCGACGGCTCGATCTGCGCGAGGCGACCTTCGAGCGCGTCGCGCACGAGCGGCGCGAGCGACTCCGCGCGCGCGACCTTCAGCTTGAAGACGCGCAGCGTGGTCGTCGTCTGCGCCGCGCCCTCGACGCCGCGCACCACCTGCTCGACCTTCGTGAACACATCGGGCGCGCCGCTGACGACGAGCGTCTTCGACACGGGCTCGACGCTCACGATCGTGGCCGATCCGTCGGCGCCGAGCTGCCCTGCGGCGGCGAGGTCGCGAATCGTCTTCGCCACGGTCTCGAGGTTCGCGTCGGAGAGCCGCCAGGTGCGGATCTCGCTCTCGGGCATCGCCTGCGCCCGGTCGAGCTGCTCGACGAGCCGCTCGAACCCCGCCATGCGCGCGATCGGCGCATCGACGATGAGCGAGTTGGTCTGCGCGTCGGCGCGCACCACGACCTCGCGCGGCGGCTGCAGCTCGGGGCGCGCGCGGCCGCGCGGGTCGACGGGCACGGGCGGCGCGGGATACATCTCGTCGATCGTGCGCGCAAGCTCGGCCGCGCGCGCGACCTTCAGCGAGAAGATGCGGATCTCGCGGTCGGAGCCTGACTGGAGCGCCGAGCCGTTGAGGTCCTCGACGATGCCCTGGATCTCGGGAAGGAGATCGGGATGCGCGGCCACGATGAGCGCGTTCGTCTGCGCCTCGGCCGTGATCTGCACGGGGCGTGCGCTCTTCTCCTCGGGCGCGCGCTGCGCATACTGCGCGTTGAGCGCCGCCGCGAGCGTGGCGGCGTCGGCGCTGCGGAGCTGGAGGACGCGCAGGGGCGGCGTCGCGCCCGACGCCACATCGATGTTGCGGAGGATCGCCGAGAGAAGCTCGTGCTGCCGCGGCTCCGCGGCGATGAGAAGCGAATTCGTCTGCTCGAGCGCCTCGATCGCAGGCGCGCGCAGGAACCCAGCGGCCTGACCGAGCCGGCCCGCCGCGAGCCCTTCGAGCGCCGACTTCGCGTCGGCCGCGCGCGCATGGACGAGCGGCACCACGCGCACATCGGCGCCTGGAAGCGCCACGCCGAGGAACTGCCTGCATGCGTCGGCGAAGCGCGTGAGCGGCTCTTCCTCGCCGCTTGCGACGATCGTGCCGTTCGCAGCGTCGACCTCGACCTCGACGAGCGGAAGCTGGCCTTCCGCGGGCTCGAGGCCCGCGAGCTTGAGCGCGCGCGCGGAGAGCTGCGCAAGGTCCGCGCCGCCCGCGTCGATCACGCGCACCGCGCGACGGACGGGCACGGCCTGGAGCTGGCGCAGCAGCTGCTCTGTCTTCTCGAAGGTCGTCGCGTCGCCCGCAACGATGAGCGTGCGGCTTGCGGGCTCGGTCTGGACGATCACCTCGACGGGCTTCGCGCCATCGACCGCGGGCTTCGCCAGCATGCCGCGCGCGGCGAGGTCGCGCAGGCTCGCGGCGATGCGCTCGATGTCGCCCCGGTCGACGCGATAGGTGCGCAGCTCGGCCTGCGGCGGAAGCGGCGTGCGGTCGAGCGTCTCGACGAGCTGCTCGAAGCTGGCGCGGCGCTCGCGCGGCGCCTCGACGATGAGCGTGTTCGTAACGGCGTCCGCTGTGACGAACACCTCCTTCGGCTTCTGGAGGTGCGGCAGCGGGCGTCCGCGCGCATCGAGCGGAACGGGCGGCGGCGGATAGAGCTTGTCGAGCGCCGACGCGAGGTCGGTCGCCTTCGCGGCCTTCAGCGCCACGACGAAGGTCTCGCGCTCGGGCTGCCCGCCCGCCTCGCCCGCGCGGTTCATCTCGTCGACGAATCCGCGGATCTCCTCGAAGACCTCCGTGTGCGCGGTGACGATGAGCGTGTTGGTGACCGCGTCGCTTGCGATGCGCACGGGGCGCGCGCGGCGCTCGTCCGCAGGGCGCGCGTCGAAGCGCGCGCTGAGCATGGCGCCGAGCTGCGCCGCGTCGCCGCCGCGCACCTGGAGGAGCCGCATCGGCGGCATCGCCTCGGGCGACGCCACGTCGAGGTCGGCGATGAACGACGCGACGAGCTCGAGCTGCGGTGCCTCGCCGATCACGAAGAGCGAGTTGGTCGGCTCGATCACCCGGATCTCGACCGCGGGAACGCTGCGCGACGGGTCGACGGGCGCCGCCGACTGGAGGAGCGGCGCGAGCTTCGCGGCGACCTCCGCCGCGCTGCCCGCGCGGAGCGCGATGATGCGGCCCGTGCGCGGCGGCGGCATCAGCTGCCGCGCCTGCGCGATGGCGTCCTCGTAGAGCCGCACGGCGTCGCGCGCGCCCGACACGAGGAGCGCGCCGCTCGTTCCGTCGATCTCGACCGTGGGGCGCGCAAGCGCCGCGTCGCCGCCCTGCGAGATGCGCGCATAGACGCCGTCGGCGCGCTCGACGAGCTTCGCCGCGTCGGTTCCGGGCACGGGAATCGCGCGGAACGCGAACGCGTCGCGCGACGGGCGGTCGAGGCCCGAGAGAAGCGACCGCACCTCGGCCACCGCCGTCGGCGCGCCCGACACGAGCACCGACTTCGTCGCGTCGAGCGGCTCGATCACGGGCGGCTCGAAGGGCGTGCCGTCGCGCGGGTCAAGCACCTGCCGCGCGAGCTCGCGCAGCTTGGGCGCAAGCTCCGACGGCACGGCGTTCGCCACGGGGACCTGCAGCGTCTCGCGGTCGATCGCGCGCGTGCCGTCCACCTGGTTCAGGAGCTCCGTGAAGCGCGAGATCGACTGCGCGCTTCCGATGAGGACGAGCTCGCGACTGCGCGCGTCGAGCTCGATGCGCAGGCTGCGCGCGGCGTCGGCCGCGGGCGACTGCGCCTCGTAGAGCTCTCTCGCGCGCGACACGCTCTGCTCGGGGTCCGAGCTCGTGACGCGCATCAAGCGCACCTGCCGCTCGATGTTCGCGGGTCGGTCGAGCGTCTCGACGATGGCGCGGATGCCCGCGATGTCCGCGGAGTCGCCCGACACGAGGAGCGTGCGTCCGTCGGGGCCGGGCACGAGCGCCGTCTCGTCCTGCTGCCGCTTCGAGAGAAGCGAGCGCACCGCAGCGAGGATCGCCTCGGGCGACGCGCTCTCGAGCTCGAGCGCCACGATCGCGCGGTCGCCGCGCGCACGCTCGCGCACCACGGGCGTCTGCCGCACGCGCGAGGCGTCGAAGCCCTCCATCTCCGCGACGAGCCGCTCGGCGTCGTCGATCGACGCGAGGTCGCCGACGACCGTCACGCGCTCTGCCTCGGGCAGCGCGACGATGGTCGGCTTCTTGTCGGCGGGATACGACGCGAAGAGCTGGTCGAGCCGCTGCTTCGCGACATCGGCCTTCAGCTTGGTCACGGGGAATGTCTTCATCCCGCGGCCGCCCGCCGCGGTCGGCGCCGCGCCGCCCTCGACGGGCACATCGAGGAGTTCGATCGTCTGCTTGAGCTGGTCGATCTTCGCGCGCGCGCCGCGCGCCACGATCGAGTTCGTGCGGTCGTCGGCCGCGACGACGAGGCCCGCCACGCGGTTCTCCTCGATCTTGACGCGCTTTCCGTCGGCGGGGTTCACCACGAACTCGACCACGCGCTCGCCCATAAGCGCCTGCAGGCTCTTGATGAGCTCCGAGGCGCGCGCGTGGCGGATCGGGATGAACTCGATGATGTTCTCGACATCCTGGCGGTCGAGCTCGTCGATGATGCGCTGGAGCCTGCGCACCTGCGCGGCCGTCTCGACGACGAGCACGGCGTTCTGCTGCTCGAGCGCGGTGACCGACCCGTAGGTCGCGACGAGGTTGCGCAGCTGCTCGGCGACGGGCTTCGCCTGCGCGTTGAGAAGCGGCAGGACGACGGTGACGATCGTGTCGTCGGTGACCTGCGCGGGCACGGTGCCGACGAAGGTCGGAACGTTCTCGCGCTTCATGTCGTCGAGCTTCTGCAGGAACATCCGCCCGCCCTCGACGCGCAGCATGCAGCCCTGCGTCTGGAGGAGAATGTTGAGCGTCTCGATCGCCTCGGGAAGCGTGTAGTCCTTCGGATAGATGTAGTCGACGGTGCCCGTTGGGACGGGCGTCTCGCGCACGACGGGATAGCCCGTCATGCGGCTGAAGTAGTCGAGGATCTGGTCGTAGGTCTGGCCCTTGAAGTTGAAGCGGAGGCGGACCGAGCCGACATCCCCGCTCGCATTCTGCGGTGCGGGCTGCGCCACGCCCGCGGGCGGCGTCTGCGCGGCGTCCTGCGGGGCGTCGTCGGCGAGGGCGGAGGGCGACGCGATCGCGGCCGCGAGAAGCGGTGCCAGTCCAAGCGCGTGGCGCACGCGGGCGTCGCGGGACGCGCCGTCCCTACCCGCCTTCGTCGCCTTCTTGGTTTCCTTCGACCGGGACTTCTTCATTCGAGACTCCTCTCGCTGACGCGCCCGCACAGCGGCGCATCCGACCACACTGAACCACGCGCGAAACATCGCCGCCCTGCGGCGAGATGCCACCGCCGCCCTGCTTCACTTGCCGAGGGACGACCGTTGCATCAGGTTGCTCCCGACCTGGATTCGGAACGACGCTCCGAAGCCGTCGAACAGCGCGGCATCGTACTCGACGCCGCGCAAAACAAGCTCTCCGATGGCCGCACCGGGCGTCAGCGTAAGTGGCGTTCCATTCTGGAGATGCCGCAACCAGACCTCGGGCCCTGTTGGCCCGTCCACGATGCCCGTGATCTGCCATTCCGCATACGGGAACGGGCTGTTCGGCGCGGCGAGTGCGGCGGGGTCGGTGACGCCCACCGCAGTCGGCGGCTCTGCTCCTCCTCGCCCGCCCTTCCTGGCCGCGGCGCGCTCGGGAAGCGTCTTCAACTGGAAGGGGTTCGAGGAGAACAGTGCCGCGTATCGGGACGCGGACGCAAGTGCCTCTGGCTGCAGGACAAGCGGCTCCTTCGGCGACCTCCCAGGCAGGAAGAGATTCACCATCTTGAGAGTCAACCTGACCTTTTCTGCGTCCGCGCTTGGGTCGAGTCGGAAAGACTCGACGCGCTTGAGCCAAGGCTCCGCTTCCATGCGGAACATCAGGGCAAAGATCTTGTCGATCCGCCCAGAGGCCGTCAGGGTCGATTGAACTTCGACGAAATCAGGCTCCTCGCGCAGACGGCGCTGCTCCGGAGAGCGGAACTCGCCCTTGGCTGGGGTCGAGCGAGTCGTGGCAGTGCCCGTTGAGACCGAGAACTCGGTCAAACCGACTTCTTCGCACGCCCGATTGAGGCGGCGGCGGATCTCGCTGTCGACCGTCTCGAGGGAGCCGCCGAGCGTGCGGTCTGCGAACGCTTGGATGCGCGCATCGAGCTGCGGGCGCGACTCGCGCCCCGCACGCGCGCTCGTGAGGACACCGCGGAAGTTCGCGATGTCTGCAAGAAGCTTCTCGCGCTCGCTGGTCAGGCGCTTCTCACCCATGAGGAAGCCGACGACGATGGCCAGAACCGCGCCGCCCCCTGCGGCCCAGATCGGCCAACGCCGCGCGAGCTTGCGGAAACTGGCAGCGCGTGCAGCGGAGGCGACGCGCGCGTCGACAGCGGGAGGCGTGCGCGGGTCGCTCATGGCGTACGCTCCTTCGACGCCGCGGGCGCTGCGCCCTCCGCCGACGCTGCGGGAGACGCGGCGGCTTCGCCCGACTCGCCAAGCTTCGGCGCGAGTTCCGCCGTGCGAAGCGTGTAGGCGAACGGCGCGGGCAGGCGCTGCCCGCCGCGGCCGTCCGCGCCGGTCGAACTGAGCGTCACGCCGCGCGCTCGCACGAAGGCGTCGCGGAGAGCGTCGGCGGTGGCGCGGTCGCGCGCCTCGCCGGCGAGATCGAAGCGGAGCGTCGGCCGCGAGACGAAGGCGCCCTCGCGCGTGTACTCGACCTCGGAGTCGGAGAGCTGCGCGGAGATGCCCTCGAAGACGATCGCGTCCTGGTCTGGCGCGAAGCGATGGATGGCGTCGAGATAGGCGAGCCACTGCGGCTCGACCTTCGTCGCGACCTCGAGGTGGCGCACGAGGAACTCGTCGCGCTTCGAGCGGCGCAGCTCGGGGAGCGCGTTGCGCGCCTTCGCCTCGAGGTCTGCGCGCTGTTCCTCGAGGTCGCGCCACGAGCGCGCGCCGAAGGTCCAGCCCGCAAGCGCGGCGACCACCATCACGCCCGCGACGGCGAGGATCCGCTGGCGCGTGCGCGCGGCGACATCGATCTCGGGGGTCGGGTGCAGGAGGTCGATCGAGCGGCCATCGCCGCCATCCTCGAGGAGAAGCCCCGCGAGCGGGAAACACGCGCTGCGGAAGACCTCGCGCGCCGCGGGCGCAAGCCGATCGAGCGAGACGGCGGGGTGCGACTCGAGCCGCGCGCCGCGCACACCCGCCACGGGCTCGAGGCCCGCGAGCACGGCGGTCGCCGTCGCCGCGTCGCCAAGCACGAGGACGCGCGCGAGCCGCAGCGTCGGGTCGGCCGCGCGCATCGCCGCGAGCATGCGGCGAAGCTCCGAGAGGATTGCGGTCGCGCGAGACTGCGCCTCGCCCGCGATCGAGAAGCCGCGCGACTGGAGAAGCCTGCCGTCGCGCGCGACGGTGCATTCGCACTGCGCGGCCGTCGCGTCGATCGCAAGCACCGTTCCTGCGCCGAGCTCGGGCGCGCGTCGAAGGAGCGACACGACGCCAAGCGCGCGGATCGCCACGCGTGCCGCCGTGACCGCGCCCACGCGTGCAAGCGTCTCCGCGATGCGGGGCCGCGGCGCCGCGGCCAAGAGCACCGTGCTCCGCCCGTCCGAGCGGTCGACATGCATGAAGTCGCCCGCGGAGTCGACGCCTTCGATCGCGTAGTCGCGGCCGAGCGCCAGACGCGCCATGCTGCGGACCTCCGCCTCGTCGTCCGAGGGAAGCTCCGCCTCGCCGAGGAGCGTCTGCTCCCGCGAGAGCGCGACGAGCGGCGGGTCGTCGCCGAGGCCGAGCGCCGCGCGGACCTCCTTCGCGAGCCCGGCGCGCGCCGCAGGAACGGCGCCTTCAGCCGACGCCTCGCGCGGATCGACTTCCGCTCCGATCGCCCCCTCGACGCCAGTGGCGGCTTCGGTCTGAGCCTCGACCTCGACCTCGGCCTCAACCTCGGCCTCAACCTCGACCGCGGCCATCACCGACAGGGTGCCGCCCGCGCCGCGTTCCGCGCGCACGCCGCGCACCGTGCGCGCGTCGGCGTCAAGCGCTGTGGCGGGCGCCGTGCGGGTCGTCGCTGGGCGCTGGAGCCGCTGCAGGATCTGTGCGGGGAACGAGGTCATGAGGTCGTGCGTCTTCGGTCTCTTCTGTTGCCGCCCATCTTCGGGCGGGCGGGAGCGTGCGCGTCACGAGTCGTTGTCGACTCGTACATCGCGCCCCGTGGGCGTCGTGCGCGCGCGGCGCGCGGGCGGAGGTTCCATTGTCGCAGCCTGCTGCGGCTCGGCAACCCGACTCTGGCGGGATTGGGGTGAATTCATCGGGGCGGCTGCTCGCGCGGGCTCGCGCGGCTCTGCGAGAGTCGCCGCGAGCGGCTCCTCTCGCGAGTCCTCTCGCGGATCATCGCGCATTGCGTCCCGCGCGCCGGACTCGTTCGACTGGGATACGCCCGACGCCTGCGACTCGGCGCGCGCGAGAATGCGCGCGGTCTCGAGGAGCGACACATCGCGCAGGAAGACGATGCGCGGCTCCTCGGCGCCCACATCGACGATGCAGTCGAACGCCGCGACGCGCCTGCCGACGCCAGGCACCGCAGAGGCGACGGAAGCCTGCGCGCCGTCCTCTGCGTCGCCGTCCGCGCCAAGCGGCATGTTCGAGGCCTCGACCCTGAAGCGCCACGCCGTCGACCGCGGGCTCACCTGCGCCACGATCTCCGCATAGCGCTCGGGCGAAAGGACGCGCCGGTCGACGAGCCACGCGGTCGTGGCGCGTTCGTCCTCGTCGAGCGATTCACGCACATCGTCGATGCGCGCGGCGGCCTCTGCGCCGAGCCCGGGGAACGCCGTCAGCACCTCGCGCGGGGCGCGCGCCACATCGAGCCGCGCTGGCGCGAGCGCGCCCTCGTGCGTGGTGACGCGATCGAGGATCGCGGCGATGCGCTCAGGCGGAACGCCGCGCCCCGCGAGCGCACTGGCGAGGCGCGCGTCGTCGGCCGCTCCGCGCGACTGCCGCACCACGGAGCGGAAGACCTCGCGCTCCGCGTCGCTGAACTCCTCAAGTGCGGCGGGAGTGGTGCCGCTCGACGCGAGAGCCGCATCGCCCGACGGGCCTTCGCCGAGAAGCGACACGAGGTCGACGCGCGGCGAGCCGTCTGCCGAGACGAGCGACTCGTGCGCGTGCACCGTGACAAGCGCGATCAGCGGACGCCCCGCCTCTGGCTCCATCGGCGCCTCTTCGCTGAACGCTGTACCCACGACGCGCAGGCCTCCGAGGAGCTCGCGCAGGGCGCGCAGCCGCTCCGCAGGCGCCACGATCGAGGCGGCTCCATCGATCGACGCCAGCGGGCGCACGGAACGCGCGGCCTCCATGAGCGCGCGGCGTTCAGGCGACGCGTCCTCGAGAAGCGCGGCCACCGCATCGTCGCCCGCGCGCGCGAGGTCGAGCTTGGCGCCCTCGCTCTCGATGTAGCCACCGCCGGGCATCGGCGCCAGGCGCACCTCGACCATCTCGGCGCCTTCACCCGTCGAGAAGACAAGCGAGTCGGCGAGGCCGAGCGACTCCGCGTCGGGCGTCGCCCCCGCCAGAATCGCGGCGCGCGACTGCGCCAGCCGATCCGCCATGAGCGCGACGCCGTCGAGCGCGGCGTGGCGAAGCCGCGCCTCGCTCGCCGACGCCGCCGCGTGCACCGTGGCCGCGCGCGAGGCGAAGAGCGCGCCCGTCGTCACAAGCACGGCGGCCGCGACCACGACGACGACCGCCAGGAGCGCGAATCCGGCGCGGGTGCGGCGGCGGGTCTTCACGGCGAGCCCTCCCCGTCGCGGATCGAGCGCAACGCAAGTGCATCGACCCGCGGCGAACCCGCGATGCGGAAGAAGCGGCGTCGATCGGGAGGTGCGTCGAGCGTGGAAAGCGAGGAGGCCGATGAGGGTGCGCCTGCGACGCCGTCGCGGGCGTCGGTGCGGGCATCGGAGCCCGTGGATGCATCGCTCCGCGTGGAAGCACCGCCCCCCGCGAGCTCCGCCTCCTCGTCGCCGCCGAACCAGATGGAGACCTCGATTCCTGCGGGAAACACGCCTGATTCGCCGCTGTCGAAGGCGTCCGACCATCCACGCTCGCCGAGATAGCGGATGCGCATCGCGCGCACGGGCGCGGGCAGTGCAGCGGCGCGACCGTCGCGAACGATCTCAAGCCGCGCAGCGCCTCGCGAGAGCCGCACCTCGACGACGCCAGTCTCCGCGAAGAGCGCCTCGCGCTCGCCGCCGAGCCCGACCGCCGAGCGCACCACGCGCAGCGCGGACTCGTTGCCCGAGACGCCCGCGCCGAGCGACGCGTCCTCGACGACGGCCGTCGCCAGCGCGCGGTCGAGCGCGGAGAAGACGACCTCGGCGCTGTCGACGCGCGCCGTCATCTCGGCGAGGCGCGCGCGCGTGTCGGTGAGGTTGAGCGTGAAGACGCCGAGCGCACCGAGGAGCGCCCCGCCGATGGCGATGCCGACGAGCACCTCGATCAGCGTGAATCCGCGGCGCGCGCTCATCGTGCGCCCTCCGAGGTGCGCACGACGCGCTCGGCCACGGCAAGCACGGCGCCATCGGCGCCCGCGGCCGCGTCGGCGCGCATGCGCACGGTCGCCCGCGCAAGCGAAAGCGCGCTTCCGCGTGCGGCGCCCGGCGCAGGCAGGATCTCGATCGTCACGGCGAGCGCGTCGGCGTCGCCATCATCCTGCGAATGGTCTCCGTCATCGGAGTCACCGAGGTCGCCAATGCTCACGAGGCCTGCGTCGAGTTCCGCAAGGCGCGACGCCGCGAGATCCTCCGCGCGCGCGCGAAGCTCCGCACGACGCACGCCGTCGAGCGCGCTCTGCAGCGCGGAGAGCGTGAGCGCGGCACCTGCCGCGAAGATCGCGATGGCAACGAGAAGCTCGAGAAGAATGCCGCCGCGCACCTTCCGCGCCGCGCTGTGCCGCAACGCGCCGCGCCGCGACGAGTTCAACGGCCGCGCTCCCCGCGCACGCCGTCGACAGGAGGCTCGAACTCGGGACGCTCAAACTCAGGCCGCTCGAACTCGGGACGCTCGAGCGCATCGTCGCCGCTGGTTCCATCGGACCCGTTGCCTCGCGCGGCGATGGCCTTCGTCTTGCCAGTCACGCTGTCGACCTGCAGCGCACGGATCGCGCCCGCGTCGGTCGACAGCAGGAAAATCGGCGCAAACACGGCTGTTCCGTCTGGCAGGAAGATCGCGAGGGTCTGCGAGCCCATGCTCTTCGCGCCATCGGACGCGGCTGCCTTCGCGACCGAATCGCCGCGCGCGCGCATGTCGCCGACTCCACCTGCCGCTTCTTCGGCGTCTCGACCATCGGCGTCTTCCGCCTCGAGCGCCACGCTCACGCCGCGCGGGAGGTCGAATCGCGCCCAGCTCGCCTTGATCGCGGACGGAATGTCGTCTTCGCCCGCGAACCCGAGGAAGCCGTCCTCCAGCGCGTCGTCGTCGCCGGGAACCACCGCCGGCGACATCCAGCGCGCCTCGACGCTGCCTGCGCCGCGCGTGAGTGAATCGACCTCGCCACCGACCTCGACCACGACCTCGACGGGCCGCCCCTGCTCGCGCGCCGCGGCGCGCGCCATCAGGAACTGCATCGCGAGCTGGTCCTCGGCCTGGTCGAGCTCTCGGTCTCCGAGCCAGCCCGCCGTCCACGGAAGAACGAGCGCAGCCGTCGCGATCACGATCGCGAGGGCGATCATCACCTCGAGAAGCGACACGCCGCGCCGGCGCGATGGAGCCGCGCGGCGCTTCGCTTCGTGGTTGTCACGGGTCGCGTTCATGGAAGTCGCTTGCCCACCGCTGCGTCAGCCGCCCGAAGCGCCCGAACCGCCCGAGAATTCGCTGAAGTCGTCGCCCGCCGCGTCCTGGCGCGCGGTGTGATTCGTGATGTCGTCCTCGGTGCCTTCCTCGCCATCGGGGCCAAGGGAGACGACATCGAAGTCGGCGCCCTCGACGATCGTGCTCGGCTGGCGGTAGATCCACTCGCGTCCCCAGCGGTCGCGCGGCGCGGGCTCGGCGAGGTACGGCCGCGTGTACTTGGCGCGGTCCTCCTCGTTGGCGAGCGCGTCCTTCGACCAGAGGACGGCGAGGCCCTCCTCCTCGGTCGGCCAGCGCTTCATCTCGACGCGGAACTTCATCAGCTCGTTCTTGAAGGTGTTGATCTGCACCTGCGTCAGCCCGATGTCGGACTTGTCGCTGGCGCCGAGGAGATTCACGAGCACGAGCCCGCCGATCGCGAGCAGGATGCCGATCACGATGAGGAGTTCGAGGATGGTGAAGCCGTTGCGTCGGATGCGCGTCTTCATACGCTTCTGCATGGTGGTCTCCGCGTGTCCATGCGGGCGTCGCCCGCGGGGACGGCGAGTGTAGCCGCGGCACGCGGCGCGGCCCCGCGCCAAGGGCGAAACGCGCACGCAAGGTGCAGATTGCCCTGCAGCCTTTATCGGTCACTCACAGCTGCGACGAGAGCTGCATCATCGGCACCACGAGCGCGAGGAAGATGAAGAGCACGACCGCCGCGATGAGGAGAAGCATCGCGGGCTCCATGAGGCGCAGCAGCGTGGCGAGCATGCGGTCGATGCGCGACTCGAGCGTGTCGGCGAGGCGGACGAGCACCGAAGGAAGGTTGTTCGCGCTCTCGCCGACCGAGATCATCTCCACGACTTCCTCGGGGAAAAGTCCGCTTTCAGCGAGGGGCCGCGACAGCGGCTCGCCGTGACGGACGGCCTCCGCGGCCGCGTCGACCGCGGTGGCGAGCACGGGGTTTCCCGCGGAATCGCGCGCGATTCCCAGCGCCTGCAGCATGGGGATCCCGTTCTCGAGAAGCGTGCCGAGCATGCGCGCGAACCGCGCGACGGCGATCGACGAGAAGAGCGGGCCGAGGACGGGCACGCGCATGAGACGCCGCACCACGGCGACGCGCACGCGCGGGCTGCGCGCGGCCGCGACCACGCCGACGAGCGCCGCGACCGCGAGCCCGCCCATGAGCCACGCGTGCTCTGTGACGAGCGCGCTCGTCCCGAGCAGAATCCGCGTCGCGAAGGGGAGCTCGGGCATCTTCATGAAGTACTCCTCGAACTTCGGCACGAAGAAGACGAGCGCGGCCACGACGATGCCGAACCCGACGAGGAGGAGAAGCACGGGGTAGAGCAGGTTTCCGAGCACCTTGCCGCGGAGGTCCGCCTGCTGCTCGAGGAGCGACGCGAGGCGCGCGAGGACGGGCTCGAGGAACGCGCCGCGCTCGCCCGCGCGCACCATGGCGATGTGGACGGGCGCGAAGACGCCGTTGCGGCCCTCCATCGCGTCGGCGAGCCGCTCGCCCGCGGCGAGGCGGTCGGCTACCTCGCCCCACGCGGCCGCGAGCGCGGGGTGCGATCGGGCCCGCGCGAGAAGCCGCAGCGCGCGCAGGAGCGGCACGCCCGCGCGCAGAAGTTCACTGAGCTGCCTGTAGCTTCCCGCGAGGGCGCGCGTGCCGATGCGCCCGCCGCGACGCGCCGCGTTCGCGGGCCGCACGCGGATCGGCGCGAGGCCCCGCGCTGCGAGTTCGGCAAGAACCGCAGCCTCGCTCGCGGCTTCCGTGCGGCCCGACACGCGTCGGCCACCTCCGTCGCGGGCGATGTAGGCGAAGTCGGGCACGGCGACCATCCTACGCCATCGCGTGCGCAGGCCCGACGCCCGAGGACGCTACCTTGGGCGGATGCGCGTCGTCAGCCTCCTCCCGTCCGCCACCGAACTCCTCGTCGCGATCGGCGGCGCACCGCTCCTCGTCGGCCGAAGCCACGAGTGCGACTTTCCGCCGACGCTCGCGCATCTCCCTGTGCTGACGAAGGCGCGCACGCACGGCGGCGCGTCGGCCGCGATCGACGCCGAGGTCTCCGCAAGCCTCGCTGCGGGGCAGAGCCTCTATGAACTCGACGAACGCCTGCTCGCCGAGCTCGCGCCCGATGTGATCCTGACGCAGGATCTCTGCGAGGTCTGCTCGATCGACCTCCGCGGCGTCGAACGGATCGCCGCCGCGCTCCCGTCGAAGCCGCGCATCCTGAGCCTCGACCCGAAGACCGTGTTCGATGTCTTCGACGACCTCCTCAAGGTCGGCGAGGCGGTCGGCCGCGCGGACGCCGCCGAACGCGCCATGGTCGAGCTGCGCGCGCGCTACTGGAGCGCGGTCGATTTCGTGAATCCGTATGTCCCTGGCCCCGAGGTCCTGTTCCTCGAATGGTGCGACCCGCCGTTCGTGGGCGGGCACTGGACGCCCGGCCTCATCGAGGCGGCGGGCGGCAGGCACTCGCTCAACAAGCTCGGCGCGAAGAGCCGCCGCGTGTCGCCCGAGGAGATCCTCGAGGCCGCGCCCGAGCGCGTCATCGTCTGCCCGTGCGGCTTCGACCTCGCGCGCGCCCGCGTCGACTTCGAGGACCTCGCGAAGACGCGCTGGTGGCCGCTTCTTCCTGCGGTCATAGACTCGCCCCGCCGATCGATCGCGATCGTCGACGGGAACCAGATGTTCAACCGCCCTGGCCCGCGCCTCGTCGACGCCTTCGAGTGGCTCGTCGGCTGGCTCAACCTTCGCGACGAGCTCGTCCCGCCCGGGTTCCCCGTCGAGTATCGCTGACGCGACTCGACGCGAAGCGGGCGCGCGTGCGGCCTGCGATCAGCCCCAGGTCGGCGCCGAGGGCGCGGAGCCCATCGACTGCCAGAGGGCCTTCAGCTGCCGCAGCTTGACGATCAGGAGAACTAGGCAGACGAGGGCGCCGATGGCGAAGACGAAGCCGAGGAAGGGCAGGAACGAGCCCAACATGCCTGCGGCGAAGCAGATGCCGAAGACGAGCCCGCAGTCGCCTACATCGGTTCGCCCGCGCGCCGCGAAGGCGTCCTTGAAGGAGAGCGGCACGAGGATCGCCATCACGAGCTGCATGATGATGCCGATGCAGGGAACCAGTCCGATCCACAGCAGGTTTGCGGGAAGCTTCTGCGCCGAAGCGGGAAGCACGCGGAAGGCATCCCACACGAGCCAGATGATGATGCCGCTGATGATGAGGCCCACCAGCAGGCTGGCCACGATGATCGCGACTCCCAGGCCGAGGATGCCTGCTGCGATGGCGGCATCCTGATCCGACTGCGCGAGGACGGCGGTTCCGAGTTCGAAAGCCTGCATCATGTGGGGCCCCTTCTGGCGCGTGGCGCCATGATGGCGAGAACGATAACAGCATCTTCCGGGCACCGCGGCGGTGGACTGCCCAAACGGCAGCGGCATGGCGCGTTCAGCCGCCTTCGGCAACCGAGACGCGCCCCCGCGGCCGAAGGGAACTGGCGCGGCGTTTGCGTGTCGGTCAGCTCCCCGCGGCGCCGCGCCGCGCGCGGAAGGAAGGGACCACACGCCATGCGATTCGACAAGTTCACCACCCTCGCCCAGGAAGCCGTGTCCGCCGCGCAGAACCTCGCGGCGGGCGCCACCAACCCCGAGATCACGCCTGTCCACCTTCTCTCGGCGCTGCTTGTTGAGAAGGGCTCTACGGCGGGCACGATCCTGCAGAAGGCGGGCGTCGACGCTGCGCGCGTCCTGAGCGTCGCCGAGGCCGAGCTGCGCCGCCTGCCCAAGGTGCAGGGCGCGACCACAGGCAACGCCTCGCGTGAACTCATCGAGGTCCTCGGCGCCGCCGAGCGCGACGCGCAGAAGATGAAGGACGCGTATGTGTCGACCGAGCACCTGCTGCTCGCGCTCGCCGAGGTGAAGTCGGGCGCGAAGGAAGTGCTTTCGACGCTGGGAATCGACCGCAAGCGCGTGCTGTCGGCCGTCGAGGCGATCCGCAAGGCGTCGGGCGTCTCGAACGTCACCGACCAGAACGCGGAGTCGACCTACGAGGCGCTCAAGAAGTACGGCATCGACCTCGTCGAGAAGGCGCAGCAAGGGAAGATCGATCCCGTCATCGGCCGCGACGAAGAGATCCGCCGCTGCATGCAGGTCTTGTCGCGGCGCACGAAGAACAACCCTGTGCTCATCGGCGAGCCCGGCGTCGGCAAGACCGCGATCGCCGAGGGCCTCGCGATCCGCATCGTGAACGGCGACTGCCCCGAGTCGATGCGCGAGTCGCGCATCGTGGCGCTCGATGTCGGACAGCTGCTCGCAGGTGCGAAGTACCGCGGCGAGTTCGAAGAGCGGCTCAAGGCCGTGCTCCGCGAGGTCGCGTCGAGCGAGGGCCGCATCATCCTCTTCATCGACGAGCTCCACACGATCGTGGGCGCAGGCCAGAGCGAGGGCGCTGTCGGCGCGGGGCAGCTGTTGAAGCCGGCGCTTGCGCGCGGCGAACTCCGCTGCATCGGCGCGACCACGCTCGACGAGTACCGCAAGCATGTCGAGAAGGACCCCGCGTTCGAGCGGCGGTTCCAGCCTGTCTTCGTCGGCGAGCCGAGCCTCGCCGACACCATCGCGATCCTGCGCGGCCTGAAGGAGCGCTACGAGACGCACCACGGCGTGCGCATCCAGGACGGCGCCATCGTGTCGGCGGCGACGCTGTCGCAGCGCTACATCGCGGACCGCTTCCTGCCCGACAAGGCGATTGACCTTCTCGACGAGGCGGCGTCGAAGCTGCGCATCGAGAACGACTCGATGCCTGCCGAGCTCGACGAGATCAAGCGCCGCGTGATGCAGCTCGAGATCGAGCGCGAGGCGCTCAAGCTCGAGAAGGACGCGGAGAGCAAGAAGCGCCTCGGCGCGATCGAGGAGGAGCTCGCCGACTTCAACGAGAAGGACCGCGCGATGACCGCGCGCTGGGAGCTCGAGAAGAAGGAGCTCGATGCCGTCAAGAGCGTGCAGGCCGAGATCGAGAAGAAGAACATCGAGCTCGAGCAGGCGAAGCGCCGCGGCGACTTCGAGAGCGCGTCGCGCATCCAGTACGGCGAGCTGCGCGACCTCGAGCAGCGGCTGAAGGCGGCCGAGGAGTCGTTCCGTCGCCGCCAGGCCGAAGGCACGGCGCTCGTCAAGGAAGAGGTCGACAGCGAGCAGATCGCCGAGGTCGTCGCGAAGTGGACGGGCATTCCCGTCGCGAAGCTCGTCGAGAGCGAGCGCGAGAAGCTCCTCCACATGGAGGACGAGCTCGCGCGGCGCGTCGTCGGGCAGCGCGAGGCGGTGGCAGCGGTCAGCGAGGCCGTGCGCCGCAACCGCGCGGGCCTTGGCGAGGCGAACCGGCCGATCGGGTCGTTCCTCTTCCTTGGTCCGACGGGCGTCGGCAAGACCGAGCTCTGCAAGGCGCTCGCGGGATACCTCTTCGACACCGAGGAGGCGATTCAGCGCATCGACATGAGCGAGTACATGGAGCAGCACGCGGTGGCGCGGCTCATCGGTTCTCCGCCAGGCTATGTCGGTCACGACGAGGGCGGCCAGCTCACCGAGGCGGTGCGGCGCCGGCCCTACTGCGTCGTGCTCTTCGACGAGATGGAGAAGGCGCACCCTGATGTGTCGAATGTGCTCCTCCAGTTGCTCGACGATGGCCGCCTGACCGACGGCCAGGGCCGCACCGTCGACTTCTCGAACACGATCGTGGTGATGACTTCGAACATCGGGTCGCACGCGATCCTCGAGATGACCGACCGCCACGAGGACGAGTCTGTGATCGAGGCGCATGTGCGCGGCATCCTGAAGAAGCACCTGCGGCCCGAGCTCATCAACCGGATCGACGACACCGTGATCTTCCACGCGCTTGGCCGCGAGCAGCTGGCGGGCATCGTCGAGATCCAGCTCGGAAACCTGCGCAAGCGCCTCGCCGCGCGCGGCATCACGCTCGGCGTGACCGCAGCCGCGACCGCGGCGCTTGCAAGCGAGGGCTACGACCCGCAGTTCGGCGCGCGCCCCTTGAAGCGCGTCATCCAGCAGCGCATCGAGAATGGCCTCGCGGGCAAGATCCTGTCGGGCGAGATCGGCGACGGCGACAGCGTGCGCGTCGACTACCAGGGCAAGAGCTTCGTGTTCACGAAGATGGCGCCCACGCCCGTGGCGTGACAGGAGCGGGTCGGATGATGTCAGCCGTCGACTCCGACGAACCGAGTCGTCCGACACGAACGCCGTTCGACACGAAGGCACCCGACACGAAGGTCAAGGACTCCGACGATCTGAATCGTGCGACACGACAATCAGGGGTGCCCGTGGACTTCAGTCCGCGGAACGGGTGATGTCAGCCGTCGACTCCGACGGTTGGCGTTCCGCATGCTGAAGCATGCGGGCACCCCTTGCTTGGGGACTCCGACGGTGTGCATCGTCCGACACGACAATCATGTTTGGGGACTCCGACGATCTGAATCATGAGACACGACAGTCAGGGGCGGCCGTGGGCCGCAGTGCGCGGAACGGATGATGTCGGCCGTCGACTCCGACGGTTGGCGTTCCGCATGCTG
>WGMP01000052.1 GCA_016124975.1 Phycisphaera sp.
AACTCGCCGCAACACCAAAGCGAGCCGCCGCAGCGACGAGCGCTCAAACTCGCCGCAACACCAAAGCGAGCCGCCGCAGCGACGAGCGCTCAAACTCGCCGCAACACCAAAGCGAGCCGCCGCAGCGACGAGCGCTCAAACTCGCCGCAACACCAAAGCGAGCCGCCGCAGCGGCGAGCGCTCCTAAAACGGAATCTCGTCTTCCTGGATGCCCGAGTGGCCGCCGCGGCCACCGCCACCGCCGCCGCCCGACGAGCGAGACGGCGCGTAGCCGCCGCTGTCTTCGCGCGCGTAGTCGCCGCCGCCGCCTCCACCGCCACCACCGCCGCCCTGGCCGCCGACGAACTGGAAGTCATCGACGACGACGCGGAGCTTGGAGCGCTTCTGGCCGTCCTTGTCTTCCCAGGTGTCGAGCTTGAGACGCCCCTCGATGAAGATGGGCTTGCCCTTCGAGAAGTACTTGCTGATCACCTCGGCGCGAGGGCCCCAGCACTCGCAGTCGACATAGGTGACCTCTTCGCGGTCCTGGCCGTCCTTCGTCTTGTACTTGCGGTTGAGCGCAAGACCGATCTCCGCGACGGACTGCCCGCCCGACGTGCTCTTGAGCTGCACATCGCGGGTGAGGTTGCCCATGAGAAGGACCTTGTTGTAGCTGGCCATCGAATCTCTCCTTCAGGTTGGCGGCCGTTGCGGGTCTTCCGCAAGGCCAGGTTGGTTCGGGGTTCTTTTCCCGTTTCGCGCGGTGGCACGCTTGATATCCGATTCGCCGCCCGTCCGACTTGGAACTGCTCGGCGGCGATCGCTCTTTCCACCCGCATCCTGCGAGCGTTCGGATTGGCTCGGCGCGACCCGAATGTCGCCGATGTTCGGATTCTACTAGGGTGTTCGGCGGTCCCGACGGCGTTTGGGGGTTTTTCGCGAAGATTGTCCCGACCCCGTTCCGCCAGCGAACGCCCCTCGCGCCCGGCGAGCTGCTCCCCTTCCGTCATCCTCCCCCTCGCAAGCGCCTGTGGCCCTTCCCTTTGAAGAGGGTTTCGTCCATACTGCGCGGCTCGCCACTCGTTGGGCGCACTCGACCGCGTTGGTCGACCGCGTCCTAACTCACGGGGCCCGACGCCCCAGGACAGCGACCTATGGCACGACCTGTTGAACTGCTTCTTCTTCGCAATGTCGAGAACCTCGGCATCGTCGGCGACATCGTCAAGGTGCGCGCCGGCTTCGCCCGCAACTACCTGCTTCCGCACGCGCTCGCCGAGCACCCGACCGACGAGAAGGTCGAGGCGCTGAAGGAAGCCCGCGCGAAGGCGCTGGCCGAGCTCGCCGCGCAGCGCAAGCTTCGCGAGGAGACCATCGCCAAGCTCGAGGGCGTGGCCATCAAGCTCGTCCGCAGCTGTAACGACCAGGGCGTCCTCTACGGCTCGATCACCCAGCGCGACATCGCCGACGCGCTCGTCGCGGCTGGCTATGCCGTCGACATGCGCGCCGTGCGCCTCGCGAACCCCTTCCGCCGCATCGGCAGCTACACCTGCACGATCCAGTTCGAGAAGGACCTCCGCGCCGATGTCACGATCGATGTCGCCGCAGACCGCGCGCTCGAGATGCTGCAGGCCCAGAAGGAGGCCGAGGAGGCCGCCGCAGCCGCCGTCGAGGCCTCCGAGGCCGAGGACGCGGTCGAGGAAGCCAAGGGCCCGCGCCGTGGCAAGGCCAAGGCCGCGGCCGAGTGACAACGATTTGACGACCGTCCGCAGGGCGCCCCTGCTGGCAGTCTGAACCAAAGAAGAACGCCCCGGCCGCAAGGTCGGGGCGTTCTCGTTGTGCCTTTCGAGGCGTCAATGAGGGAGAAGGTGAGGCCGACGGAAGAAGCCGACGGGCGCGCGACGCGCGCCTCGGGGTTGGCCGCCGCCTTCAGCGCGTCTCGCAGAACTCCGACTGCAGGTAGCGCGCGACATAGTCGAGAATGCTAGAGCACTCGGGGATCTCGGGGTTCGAGGTCGCGCCCATCGGCTCGAAGCGCATGCCGCGGAACCGCTCGCAGGCCTCGTCGATCGGGAGCCCGTGCTGGAGGCAGAGGCTGAACGCCCGGCAGAAGCCTTGGATCAGGCCAGAGAGGGTCGAGCCCTCCTTCGACATCTTGATGAAGATCTCGCCAGGGCGGCCATCCTCGAAGAGTCCGATGCTGAGGTAGCCCTCGTGGCCGTTGATCGCGAACTTGTGGGTGACGGAGCGACGGGTCTGCGGCAGGACTTCGCGTCGGGTCGTGGCGGTGGCGGGCATGGGTTCCATCCTTGGAGTGTTCACTTTCCGTCAACTCTGGGTGCGCGCCCGTTCAGGCGCCGTGGCTCGGGCGCTCCACGCCCGAGGCGGTGGAATGTATCGGCTCTGCCCCGCGAGGTGTCGCAGCATTTTGCCCTGCGCGTGCGCCCCTACACCGCGAGGCGCCTGCGCAGGACCGCGGAGAGCGACTTCGGCTCGAGGAACGCCTTCGGGGGGCGGAAGTAGACATCGGTGAGGCCAGTGTCGTCGGGTGAGCCGACCACGCGCACGACGCCCTGCACGCCTGCGAAGAGCGCCTCGAGGTCGCGCGGCCGCGTGGTGCGGAGGATGACATCCTGATCCTTGCGCACGAGCGTGCGGATGCCGAGCGTGGCGGCGCGCAGGCGGATCTCGGCGAGCTCGAGGAGCTCGCGCGTCGCGAGGGGCGGCTCGCCATAGGCGCTCTCGAGGTCGGACGCGACCTTTGAGAGCGCTGCGAGCGTGTCGGCCTGCCCGATGCGGCGGTAGGCCTCCATGCGGCGGGCGTCGCTCGGGATCCACGCCTTCGGCACGCTTCCCGCGAGGCCGATGTCGACCACCGTGTCGAGCGGCGTGACCTTCACGGCGTTCGAGAGCGCGGCCACGGCCTGCTCGAGGAGGTGGCAGTACATCTCGTAGCCGACGGCGGCGATGTGGCCGCTCTGCTCCTCGCCGAGGAGGTTGCCCGCGCCGCGGATCTCGAGGTCGCGCATGGCGATGCGGAAGCCTGCGCCGAGCATCGAGAACTCCTCGAGGGCGTGCAGCCGCTTCAGCGCCTCCTCTCGCACGGGGCGGTCCTTCGGGAGGACGAGGTAGCAGTACGCGCGGTGCTTCCAGCGCCCCACGCGGCCGCGCAGCTGGTGGAGCTCGGCGAGGCCGAACATGTGCGCGTTGTTGATGATCATCGTGTTCGCGGTCGGGATGTCGATGCCCGACTCGATGATCGTGGTCGACACGAGGATGTCGGCCTCGCGGCGCATGAAGCGCAGCATGGCGTCCTCGAGCTCCTTCGGCTGCATCTGGCCGTGCCCGACCACGATGCGCGCCTCGGGTGCGAGGCGCCGCAGGTCGTCGGCCACGGTGAAGAGGTCGCTGATCCTGTTGTGGACGAAGAAGACCTGCCCCTCGCGCGCGAGCTCGCGCTGGAGCGCCTGCTGGATGCGGCGCTCGTTGTGCGGGATCACCTCGGTCACGATCGCGCGGCGGTCGGCGGGCGCCGTCGTCAGCGAGCTGATGTCGCGCAGGCCGAGCATCGACATGTGGAGCGTGCGCGGAATCGGCGTCGCCGAGAGCGTGAGCACATCGGCCGTGACGCGGAACTCGAGGAGGCGCTGCTTGTGCTCGACGCCGAAGCGCTGCTCCTCGTCGACGACGACGAGGCCGAGGTCCTTGAAGACGACATCCTTCGAGAGGAGGCGGTGCGTGCCGATGATCACATCGACCTCGCCGCGCGCGAGGGCGTCGAGCGTGGACTTCTGCTCGGCGTCGGTCTTGAAGCGGCTCACGCTCTCGACGCGGAAGGGGTATCCGCGGAATCGGTCGCGGAAGCTGCGCTCGTGCTGCTCGCAGAGGACCGTCGTCGGCACGAGGACCGCGACCTGCTTGCCCGAGTCGACCGCCTTGAACGCGGCGCGGATCGCGATCTCGGTCTTGCCGAAGCCGACATCGCCGCAGACGAGGCGGTCCATCGGCCGCGCGCGCTCCATGTCGCGCTTGGTGGCGCCGATCGCAGTCAGCTGGTCCTCGGTCTCCTCGTAGGGAAACTGCGCCTCGAACTCGCGCTGCCAGTCGCTGTCGGCGGGATAGGCGATGCCCTTGGTCGCGGCGCGCGCGGCCTGGACGCGCAGGAGCTCGCCCGCGAAGTCGCGCGCGCTCTCCTCCGCCTCCTCCTTCGCCTTCTTCCAGCGGCGACCGCCGAGGGTCGACAGCTTCGGCCGCGTGCCGCCCGCGCCGACATAGCGCTGGACGAGCTCGATGCGCGACGCGGGCACATGGATCTTGGCGCCTTGGTCGAACTCGAGCGTGAGGAACTCCTGCAGCGCCGCGCGGTCCGAGCCGCCTTCGCCCGCGCGCTGCCCGTCGGGCGAGAGGAGCTGCAGGCCGACGAAGCGCGCGATGCCGTGGTCGCGGTGGACGACATAGTCGCCCGCCTCGAAGGCGAGGAACGCGTCCTTCGCGCGCCCTCCCGCGAGCGACCTGCCGCGGCGACGCACGGGGGCGCGATGGAGGAGCTCCGACGCTGGGACGAGGACGCAGGCGCCCTCGCCCTCGCCGATCGCAAACCCGCGCGCGAGGTGCGCGACGGGGCGCGACACCTCTGCGACGGGCATGTGCCGCGCGAGGATATCGCTGATGCGCGCGCGCTCGGCGTCGCTCTCGCAGAAGATCGCGCGCGCCGCGGCGCCCTCGGAGAGCGCCGCGAACTCCCCCGCCGCGCGATGCGCGTCTTCGTCGAACGCAGGCAGGACGCGCGCACCGAGGCGCTCGATGCCCGCGCCGCCGTGCCCGCCTCCGCCTGCCGAGCCGAAGGCGTGCAGCTCGAGCACGGCCGCCGCGCGGCGCACGAGGGCAGTCAGCGTCGCGGGCGGCGCGTAGACGCCGCGGCCGTCGCGCACGCGGTCCCAGTAGGCGCGCGCCTGCTCGAGAATCTCCGACATCTCCGCGAGGACGACGATGGATCCGTCGGGAAGGCCTTGTGCGAGCGGCCGCGCGCCCTTGCCTGTCTTTGCGTCGCCGAGGGCGGCATCGAGGTTGACCGCGACGAGCTCGACCGAGTCGACGCGCCGATCGGACGCCTGCGTGGCGAGATCGATCTCGAAGATCCGCTCGATCTCGTCGCCGAAGAAGTCGAGTCGCACGGCCGCGCCGCCGCCTGGCGGGCAGACATCGACGATGCCGCCGCGCACGGCGACTTCGCCAGGCGATTCGACCGCGTCGACGCGCGCGTACCCGCCGTCGACGAGCCACGCGACGAGCTCGGTCGGCGAGACGCGTGCGCCCGCGCGCAGCGTGCGCACAAGCTTCGGCAGCCGGTCGGGTTCGGGAACGGCCTGCATGAGCGCCGCGAACGGCGCCACGATCGCGGCGGGCGCCGAACCTTCCGCGAGCTTGCGCACGACGGCGAGGCGCGCGACCGTGAGCTCTGCGCTCGGCGCGGATTCGCCTGGAAGGACCTCGATCGCGGGAAAGAGCGCCGCGTCGACGCCGAGCGCGCGCAGCTCCTCGACGGCGTCGTCGGCTTCGTCGAGATGGGCGACGACGAGCAGAACGGTGCCCGTCGGAACGCGGTCGGCCGATCGCGCCGCGGCGAGCGCGATGAAGGACGGAAGACTTCCCGCGGAGCCCTCGACGGCGACGGTGCCGCCACGCGCAAGGGCGCGCGCGACAAGCGTCGCGAGATGCCGCTCGAGGAGCGCAGCCACGGTCGGCTCGATGTCGGCGACGCCACTTGTCCCGCTCATGGCGCTTCCCGCGCGGCGTCGGGTTCCGATGCCTCGTCGTCTCCCGCCACGCGGACGCAGTCGGCGAGGAGCGCAAGCTTCGCGGGGCCGATGCCGCGCACGCGCAAGAGGTCGTCGACCGACTCGAACGCGCCGTGCGCGTCGCGGTCGGCGACGATCGTGGCCGCGAGGCGCGGGCCGATCTCGGGAAGAAGCGCGATCTCGTCGGCCTCGGCGTGCGCGAGATCGACGCGATGGACGGGCGGCGCCACGCGCGGCGCGGGCAACTCGCGGTCTGCGGGAGGCGAGGCGCGGGCGAGCGCGGCGGCCGACACGATGGCGACGACGACGGCCCACGCGCCGAACCCGGCTGCGGACGGTGCGCCCTGCGTGCTGGCTGCCTCCCCGCTCACCGCGCCGACCTCGACGCCTGGTGCGCCCTCGCGTCGCGCTCGATCCGCTCGCGCAGCGCAAGGAGCCGCGCGAAGACGGGCTTCGGCTGCCCCTGCGCGTCGAGAACGCCGTCGCGCGGTCCCGTCGGAGCGTCCTGAAGCCGAGACCACCACGCGCCCTCGAGGAAGGTGCGCGCGAGGACGATCGAGAAGAGCGCCCCGCCCCACTCGGCCTGCGTGCGCGGAGACCACTTCGGCGGCGCGTCGTCGTGCGGCGGATCGGCTGGCGCGACTGCGCCCGCGCCCGCGTCGCCCACCCGACGCGGCGTCCACACCCCGCGTGCGAACGACATCGCGCTGCCATCGTCCGCGCTCGGAACGCCAAACCCCGTCACGAAGACGGGAAGCTCGCGCCCCACATAACCGTCGAGAAGCCCTGCGGTCGTCATGAGGTCGCGCACGGGGTCGCCCGATGCGCCCTGCGCGATGCGCACGCCTGCTGCCGCGAGGTTGAGGTTCTCGGCGACGAGCCGCTGCAGGAACGAGGTCGGCCACGCCGTGCCCTTCGTGCCGCGCCAGCTCTCGGCGGCGGGCGACTGGAGCTCGACGATGACCTTCGCCTCGCGCGCGACATCGCGGACGGCGGCGACCGCGGTTCGCGTGAGGTCGACCATGCGGTCGATGCCCTCGTCGTGCCA
Organism: Phycisphaera sp.; assembly: GCA_016124975.1. Classification (GTDB taxonomy): domain Bacteria; phylum Planctomycetota; class Phycisphaerae; order Phycisphaerales; family SM1A02; genus QWPT01. Next base: position 6,823 of record WGMP01000052.1, read on the forward strand.
GCCCGCGCAGTTGGCGCCGCTCGCGGCGATCACGAGCGGGGTCGTGCGGGCGTAGCGCGCGGCGAGCGCGCGCACATGCGCCCACACGAGCTCTCGCATCCTCTTCGCGTCGCCGCGCGCGGCCAGCACATGATGCGGCAGCGCGTGCGGCTCGCCGTCGGTCGTGCCGAAGTCGACGAACGGCCCGAGCACGATGGGCTTCCGCTCGGCGAGGCAGCTCTTGACCCACGCATCGATGGGCGAGAAGTCGAGCTTGCCCTCGACGGGCTCGATGAGCCGCCACGGCGTCCGCACGCACGCGACATCGAAGCGGCGCAGCGCCGCGACGCTGGCGGCGTTCGGCGCGACCGCAGGGTCGATGCAGACGCCGAGCGTGGTCGCGCTGACGGCCTTGCGGCGCGCGCGCCGCGAGACGAGGTGATCGGCGTGATGGACCGCGAGCGCCTCTCCCGCGTCGAGGCCGTCGGCCACGGCGCGGCGCGCGAGGCGCTCGGCCTCCACGGGGTCGTCGCAGCGCAGGGCCTCGCGGAACGACGCGCGCGCGCGCTCCCAAAGCTCGATAGCGTCCTGGGCGAGCGCGGGGTTCCACATCTGCCAGGTCTCGCAGTCCTCGACGAACTGCTTGATGAGCCAGCGCGCGATCTCGAGGAAGAGCTCGTATGGCCGCTCGCGGGCGGGCAGGAAGCAGGTCTGCAGCATCATGCGCCCGCGCGGCCCGACATCGACCACAAGCGCGAGGCCGATCGGGGTGTCGTTCGCCGGGCGCGCGTAGATCGACCCGTTCACCTGCTTGAACGCGCCGCGCGCGGGCCGTCCGTCGGGGCCGAGGAGGTGGCACGAGGAAAGGTCCCACTGCAGCTGGCCGCCTTCGCCGCGCGCGGCGGGCGCGTGCGGGTCGGGGCCGAGCGGATCATGGACGCGGAACTGGTGCACGGCGGCGGGCGGAAGAGAGAACGCAGGAACGGGCGCGCGATGACGGATGCTGGCGGAAGGAGTCGAAAAAAGCGGTCCGTCGCCGACCCGCGGTCACCCCGGATCGGCCGCGGCCCGCGCGGCCGCGTTCAAGTGTACTCTCCCTGCGGATGGCCTCTTCGATTCCTGCATGTTCTGCGGCACCATCGGCGGCGACCTCGCGCGAGGGCGTCTTCCGCACCGACCTCCCTCTTCCCGGCAGACGCCAGGGGAAGGTGCGCGATGTCTACCGCACCGCGACCGACCCCGCGTCGCCGCTTCTCATCGTGGCGACCGACCGGCTGAGCGCGTTCGATGTGGTGATGCCGACGCCCGTTCCAGGGAAGGGCCGGATCCTCACCACGATGAGCCTCGGTTGGTTCGCGTTCCTCAGGACGCGCGGGCTCGTCGGCGACCATGTGCTCGGCACAGACCTCTCGTCGGTCGCGGGGCTCTCCGACGCCGACCGCGCCATGCTCGCGGGCCGCTCGATGCTGTGCCGCGCGGCGAAGGTCGTGCCGATCGAGTGCGTAGCGCGCGGCTACCTCGCGGGAAGCGGCTGGGTCGAGTACCAGCGGTCGGGGACGGTCTGCGGCATTCCCCTGCCCGCAGGCCTGACCCAGTGCGCGCGCCTGCCCGAGCCGATCTTCACGCCCGCGACGAAGGCCGAGGAGGGCCACGACGAGAACATCCCGTTCGAGCGCGCGTGCGAACTCGTCGGCACGGACCTCATGTCGCGCCTGCGCGCGCTCACCCTCGCGATCTACTCGGCGGCGGCGGACTACGCGCTTTCGCGCGGCGTGATCCTCGCGGACACCAAGTTCGAGTTCGGCTTCGCGCTTGGCGCCGACGGCCAAGCGACCGACGAGCTCATCCTCGTCGACGAGGTGCTCACGCCCGATTCGTCGCGCTACTGGCCTGCGGACGACTATGCGGCGGGGCGCGACCAGCAGAGCTACGACAAGCAGTTCGTGCGGAACCATCTCCTGCGGCTCGTCGCGGAGAAGAAGTGGAACAAGGAGGCGCCCGGCCCGGAGCTACCCGCCGATGTCGTCGCTGCGACGATCGCGCGCTACGAGGAGGCGCTGGCGAAGCTCGCGCTGCCTGCGTTCGATGCGCGAGCCACGGGAGCCGCGCGATGACCGCCCAAGTCATCGACGGCAAGGAACTCAGCGCGCGCGTCCGCGAGAACCTCGTGTCGCGCATCAAGGCCGCGGGGCGACCCGTACGGCTCGACGCGGTGCTCGTCGGCAGCGACCGCGCGGCCGCGATCTACGCCGAGAACCAGGCGAAGACCTGCGCCGCGGTCGGCATCGACTACCGCCTCCACCGCCTGCCCGACGGCGCAGGCTACGACGACATCGCGGGGCGCATCCTTCTTCTCAACACGGAAGACGACGTGCGCGCGATCATGCTGCACCTGCCGCTTCCCGCGGGCGTCGATGTCGAGCGCATCCAGTCGCTCATCGCGCCCGAGAAGGATGTCGAGGGCGTCAACCCCGCGAACATCGGCAATGTCGTCTATGGGCGACGCAGCCTCGTGCCCTGCACCGCGCTCGCGTCGGTCGAGATGATCGAGTCGACGGGCGTCGAGCTGCGCGGCGCGCGCTGCGTGATCGTGGGCGCCTCGAACATCGTCGGGAAGCCGATCGCGGTCCTCCTGATGCGCGCGGAGGCGACGGTGATCTCGACCAACAAGTTCACCCGCGGCATCGCAGACCTCACGCGCTCGGCCGATGTGCTTGTCGCGGCGGCGGGTGTTCCCGGCCTCATCAAGGGCGACATGGTGAAGCCGGGCGCCGTCGTCATCGATGTCGGCATCAACCGCATCGCCGGCCCCGACGGAAAGTCGATGACGGTCGGCGATGTCGCGTTCGACGAGGTGCGCGAGGTCGCGGGTTTCCTCTCCCCCGTTCCCGGCGGGGTCGGGCCGATGACGGTGGCGATGCTTCTTCGCAACACGGTCGAGGCCGCGCTGCGCTGAACGCAGGCTGCACTGCGGCTGTTTCCTCGCGCAGACCTCGCGAAAGACAGGCTCAGCCCGCGGCGGTCGCGTGTACAGTGTGCGCTCGCACACAGTACGAAAGGCGACTTCATGAAGATCCTGACCACGCTCTCGCTCGCGACCGTCCTCAGCTTCGCACACACCACGCTCGCGCAGGACGCGGTGCCCGCGACCAAGATCGCGCCCGCCTCGCCCGCCGCGCAGGAGCGCCCCGCTGCGCCCGCGCCGCTCTCGGTCGGCGACAAGGCGCCCGCGTTCGCGGTCGACAGCTGGGTGAAGGGCGACCCCTTCGAGTCGCTCGAGTCGGGCAAGGTCCATGTGATGGAGTTCTGGGCGACCTGGTGCGGACCGTGCATCGCCGCCATCCCGCACCTCACCGAGCTTCAGGCGAAGTACCCCGATGTCCGCTTCGTCGGCGTCGCCGCCAGCGAGCGCGGCCCTGACGAGGCCGCGAAGTTCGCGAAGGTGAAGGACTTCGTCGACGGCAAGGGCGACGGCATGGGCTACCGCGTGGCCTATGTTGGCGACCGCGAGAAGATGAGCCGTCCGTGGATGGAGGCCGCCGGACAGTCGGGCATCCCCTGCACCTTCATCGTCGACGGCGAAGGCCGCGTCGCGTGGATCGGCCACCCGATGTCGATGGACGCGCCCCTCGAGAAGATCGTCGCGGGCAGCTGGGACATCGACGCCGCGAAGGCGGAGTTCAGCACGCGCCGCGAGGCCGAGGCCGCGCGCCGCGCGATCTCGATGGCGATGCGCGCCGCGCGCCAGAGCGGCGACTACACCGAGGTGCTCGCAGCGCTGCGCGAGCAGCTTGCGAAGCGGCCGAGCGACGACCTGCGCATGACGCTCGTCCAGGTGCTCGCGGGCCCCGCGAAGCTGCCCGCAGAGGCGTGGCCGATCGCGGAGGAGATCCTCGCGAACGCAAACGGCAACGCCATGATGCTCAACGCGCTCGCGTGGACGATCGTCGACCCGAACGGCGGCGTCGCCGAGCCGAACCTCGCGATCGCGCACAAGGCCGCCTCGCGCGCGGTCGAGCTGACCAAGGAGAACGACGGGTCGATCCTCGACACCCTCGCCCGTGTCGAGTTCCGCATGGGGAACACGGTGCGCGCGATCGAGCTGCAGAAGTCCGCGATCGCAAAGTCCGCCGACGGCCGCATGAAGGACGAGATGGTCACCGTGCTCGCCGAGTACGAGGCCGCCCTCAAGAAGGGCTGATTTCGACCGACCCGCAGCGCCCCGCGGAGCGGGCGTCGGCCTGGCGCCGGCGTCCGCTCCGCGCTCTTTTTGGCCGCGCTACCCTGCGCGGCATGTCCGATCCAGGCGCGCCAGGTTCCTTCACGCACCACGCTCTCACCTCGGCGGCGGCTCCCGCGTCGCGCGGGCGCCATGTCGTCGTCGTCGGCGCGGGAATCGTGGGCGCGTCGACGGCGTGGCACCTCGCGAAGAAGGGCTTCGCCGTGACGCTCCTCGACCGCGAGCCGCCGCGCGCGATCGCGGACGGCGCGAGCGGCGGCAACGCGGGGCTTCTCTCGATCGGGCACTATCCGCTCACGCGCCCCGGGGTCTCGTGGCGCGGGCTGAAGTGGATGTTCTCGCGCACGGCGCCCCTCTACATCAAGCCGCGCGTCGACCGTGAGCTCGTCTCGTGGCTCTGGAACTTCCACCTCCACTGCAACCAGCGCCACCTCGACCGCTGCATGGAGGTGCTGTGCGCGATGGGCTGGCAGACGCTCGAGGTGCTCGAGGGGATCCTCGCCGAGGAGTCGATTCAGTGCGACTACGCGCGCGACGGCTGGCTCGATGTGGTGATGAAGCCTGAGAACATGGCGCACGCCGAGGCGGAGGCGAAGAGCCTCGAGCGGTTCGGCTACCGCTGGGAGCGGATCGAGGGTGACGACCTGCGGCACCGCGACCCATGCTTCACGGGCGAAGTCGCGGGCGCGATCCACATGAAGGACAGCGCCCACTGCGCGCCGGACGACCTGATCGCGGGGCTCGTGCGCGCGCTGCCGAAGCACGGCGTCGCGCTGCGCTTCGACGCGACCGTGAAGGGATTCCGCCAGCGGCCCTCGGGCGCGGTCGACGGCGTCCTCCTCGAGTCGGGCGAGATGATCGCGGCAGACGCCGTTGTCCTCGCCGCGGGAATCTGGAGCGACGCGCTCGGGCGTCTCGCGGGCGTCGCGATTCCCATGCAGGGCGCGCGCGGCTACCACCTGCAGCTCGACTACCCAGCCGACGCGCCGCCGCCGAGCCCGTCGACGGGCATGGTGCTGCACGAGACCTTCGTCGCCGTGACGCCGATGGCGCGCGACGGGAAGCGCCAGCTTCGCCTCGCGGGCACGCTCGAGATCGGCCCGCTCGACGAGCCATGGATGCGCGAGCGGCTCGCGATGCTCATGCGCGGGAGCACGGCGTATCTCCGCGGGCTCGACAGGCTGAAGGTCGCCTCCGAGTGGGCGGGCTACCGGCCGTGCACCTCGGACGGCATGCCCGCGATCGGCGGCGTGCGCTCGAAGCCCGGACTCTTCGTCGCGACAGGCCACGCGATGATGGGCATGACGCTCGGCCCCGTCACGGGAAAGGCGATGGCCGAGCTCGTCGCAGGCGAGAAGCCCTGCTTCGACTGCTCGATGCTCGACCCCGAGCGGTTTGCAGCGCGGCGTTCCGCGGGGTGAAGCCCGCGGGCACGGATGATGTCAGCCGTCGATACCGCCGCGCACAAACGCCAGCAGCGCTCGGCCGCGCCTGTCTCGTCACCAAAGCCACGCGGCGCCGCGCCTCACCGCCGCCTGCGGATCGCCGCGAGCGGCGCGAGGCCGAGCAACGCCACCGCCCCCGCAGCAGGCGCGGGGATGATCGTCTCGAAGGAGATGCTGCGGCCGACACCCCATCCGATGCTTGACGTATGGATGTTGATCCGATCGAAGCTGGCGGTGCTCGTCAAGCCGAAAAACTCGGTCTGGTAGGTCGGGTCGGGTGTCGGGATGAAAAAGCCCTGGCCGACCAGTTGATCTCCGAGCCTCAGATAGAAGTAAAAGCCAGCAAACAGCCGAAAGTCGAGCGCCACGGAGTGAATCGGCGCGGCAAACCGAACCGTGTTCGACATCGGCGAAGCCCCCGCGTAGAAGGCCACGGTTCCCGTGGGCACACCCCAGAAGTCGGCCTGCACCGCGTCGAGCGCAACGCCGTGCATCGTGAGGTTGGTCACCCCCATCGGCGCGAAGTGGCCGCCGAAGCCGAAGGAAGTCTGCGGAATGTCGGGCATCCCGATCGTGGTCACAGCGCCCGTGACCGCCTCCCACTCCGCGCGGTCGCTGTACTGGACGACCTCCGCGGAGACCGTCTGCGCCGATGTGAGCGCGCCGATGGCGACCGCCGCGCCGTAGACAATCCCTGACCTCGCCTTGCGATTCCGTTGTGCCATCACGAGCCTCCCTTTGCAATCGTCCAAACCACCTCGTCGAAGATCCCCCCGTGCGCCCCGAATCAGCGCCGGATTCGGGCTGCCAAGAGCCATCGATCGATCCCCACAGAGGCGATCGCGTGGTCCTTGGTACTTAGTCCTTGGTCCTTAGTCCTTGGTCCTTGGTCCTTGGTCCTTGGTCCCATGCCGATCCTCGCCCGAGTCATTGCCATCCGATCCTGCCTTTCCCGGCTGAGCCGATGCACCAATCTACGCAAGACGAGGCGAGCATCAAGTCATTGACGGATGAATTCAAAAATTTGTCAAAGCCCTGCCCCGCGAAGGGCGGGATGCCCCCTGTTCAGGGCGTTTGGACAGTTGGAGCGATTGCGGAGAAGTCGATTGGAATGAGATCAATTGCCTTTGAAATGGAGATGCGCGCCTGAGCGTCGACTCTCTTGGGTGCCCGCATGCTTCAGCATGCGGAACGGATGGTGTCAGCCTTCGACTCCGACGGTTGTCGTTCCGCAGGTTGAAACCTGCGGGCACCCCTGGTGAGCGACTCCGACGACCTGAACCGCACGCCACGAAAATCAGGGGTGCCCGCATGCTTCAGCATGCGGAACGGATGACGCCAGCCGTCGACTCCGACGGTTCGCGTTCCGCAGGTTGAAACCTGCGGGCACCCCTGGTGAACGACTCCGACGACCTGAACCTTGCGCCACGAAAATCAGGGGTGCCCGCATGCTTCAGCATGCGGAACGGATGACGCCAGCCGTCGACTCCGACGCGTGTCGTTCAGCAGGTTGAAACCTGCGGGCACCCCTGGTGAGCGACTCCCACGACCTGAACCTTGCGACACGAAAATCAGGGGTGCCCGCATGCTTCAGCATGCGGAACGGGTGATGTCAGCCGTCGACTCCGACGAGCGTCGCTCCGCAGACTTCGTCTGCGGGCACTCATGGCCTTCCGATTCCGGTGATCGTGATTCACGCCAGAGGGCGCCACCGCAGCGGCGGCAAGCGTCCGACGGGCTACCGAACGATCAGCCTTGGGAAGGACGGCTGTCCCGTCGAGGAAGAGAAGTAGCTGCTTGCATCGGGGAAGGGAATGAGCGGCACCACGCGATGACGCGGACGCGTCGAGATGTCGCTCGAAAGCGGGCCGAACATGTCTGCGAGCATCCCGCCAACATAATAGTTCACCCAATTCTGCCAGTTCGGGCTGCCCTTCGGCCACTGTCGCAAACTCATCCGGTCGTCCTCACTGATCCTCGCGGCGATCTCCCCGAGATACTGAAGCGCCTCCCGCTCCTTGTGAATGCCCGCAGGGCAGAGCGTCGCCGGCTGGAAGGGAGAGCTCACCGTGAGGCGGATCGCAGCAAGGACAGCCTCCGCGGCATCGTGGTTACCGATCAGCGCAAGTGGCTCGCGCAGCGCCGCCTCAAACCGCGCCCGCTGCGCAGCGCGCGCCTCGAGGACCTCGCGAGGAAGCGCACCGCTGAGGTTCCATGCCGCGGCGTACATCTCCCACACCACCGTGCGGGCCTGCACACGGTCGATGCCCTGCCGCATGCTTCCGTTCAACCGTGCCTCGAGATGCTCGGAGATGGCCGACTGATCGCTCGCCGTCATCGACCAGCCGATGGGCAGGTTCGACTCCAGCATGGCGAAACGCATCTCGAGCTCATCGAGCGATTCCTGCGGGAAGCCGCCGAGCACCGCATACTTGCGCGCGAGTTCGTGCAGCCGCTCGACCAGCCGTCGTCGGGCGTCGACTCCCTGGGACACGGTGGCGGCGAGATCCCATGCATCGAGCGGGAAGTGCGGCGAGTGGGACCACGACTGGAAGCCGGCGGACCGAAGCGGGATTCGCATCGCGACCAGGTCGGCGCTGCGCGACGCGCCCGCGCTCCGCAACACATGGCGCAGATTCGCGACATCCGCATCGGCGCCGTCGATGTCGCCGTTCGCGCGCTTGAGCGCCTGCTGCCCATCCACTGCGACAGCCCATGCCACGAAGCCAAGTGGATGCCGCGGCGGGAGCAGCGGAAGCTCGCGTGCCTTTGCGTCAGGCTTCGAAGCGGCCGTCTCGGTCGCCGGCGGCGCGGGGGCAACGGCTTCCTCCCCTGGCGTGCTCGCGCGCGCGCGCGCGTCGGAAAGAAGCTTGACTCCGTGGCTCGCGAGCGCAGACGCCTCGGCGATCGCGGACCCTTGCCAGCGCTCGATCTCCTCCTCGGTCTGCGCGGCGGTTCCACGCGGCGCGCAGCGGGCATCGAGCGCGACGAACGCCTGCAGGCTCGCGTACTCGAGAGACTTGTCGAGCGCGTCCGACGAGAGCGGCGCGGGCACGCCGAGCACGGCGGATGCGGGCTCCAGCACGACCTCGGCGTGGAAATGGCTTGCGGCCTGGGCGTTCGCGGCGACAGACGCCTGGGCGAACGAGAGCCCCAGCACCCGCTGGACGAGCGCCGCCTTTCGCGCCGCAGCGCCGTCGTTCGCCGCGGGCCGCAACGCGCCGCTCATCAGCACGGGCCCGAGCACCACGCGCGCCGCGCGCTCGGGAGTAGCCGCCTCGCGCCTCGCAACCACGATGGCAATGGTCTCGGCGGGCTGCCTCAGCGTCCATGTGCCGTCCGCGTCGATGAACCAGCACTGCTCCTCGGGTTGGCCGTCGTTGAGCGCGAGCGCGAGCCACGCCTCGAGCGAGCGCGCCGTTGGTACCGCGTCGACGGCCGTTCCCTCCTGCGCGGCAACAGGCGGATCTGATACCTGCGATGACGCCGGCGCGCCCGTCGCGAACAGGACCGCCCAGAGAACACACCCCAGCCCTCGCGTCCACTCGGCGCCCGACGCGATCGAGATCGGCTGGGATCGAATCACTGGCCACCTCCTCCGCCTGGAAAGTCCTGTGGGCCGACCGCCGGCTGACCGCCCATGCACTCGCTGCAAGGCTCCTCCTCAGGAGACAGCGGCTCTCTTGTGAACTTCAGAACGAGGGTCTCTGCAATCGCCTTCGCCCTCGTCTCGTGCGCCTGATCCTGGGTGACATGCGTGTCCGTCTCCAAGTCGACCGATGCAGTGAACTCGGCAACATTGCCGCTTGGAGGCGGTGCGATGCACCACGCAGCGTAGAACTCCATGGAGCGGGGATGATCCAAACTGACCGCATACCTCGAGGGAGGGGTCTGGGTCGACTTGTTGAACCCGATATTGAACGAGCCTCCCGTGCCAGAGCCACCGATCGAAATCCCAGTGGCTGTCGTCAGGACATGCCCGGGATTCCGCAGAGTCTGGTCGACGGTCGCTGCGAGTGTGCCCTGATTCTCCAGCTCCATCTCAGCGGCAATCTCCGCGCTCCAGATTCCCGGCTTGAAGTCCGTCTTCGCGTGAAGATACGCCTGCGCAAACGCTGCGTCGCAGTTCCCTACTTCAAGTCTGCCGACGAGTCTAATCTTCGTCTTCGCTCGGAGACCCACGCGAATCGGCTTGGCGTCCAGAAGCGGGAGAAACCGAATGACGAGCCGATCCTGCGCATTGACGGAGTTCCCGTCCGGGATGACGATCTCTTGACACGAGTCACAACGCCCGCTCCGCTGCGTCAGCCGCGACGCTGACTCGACACTGGTCCAGCCGGCGGGTGATCGGGAGAACTTGTCGCACTGCGCCCAGTAGTATGCGATTGGGAGTTCAATATTGAACCACCAAGGGCCGCCGATGCGTGTGCAGACCTCCGGCTGAAGGACCGAAACGGGCGGAAACGCGTTGCTTGGATCCTGAAGGCCCCAGTCCGGCGCGGTACAGAAAACGGGATCGTGCGGCCCCGAGGCGGGCACCTCTCTCCACTGCCAGAAAATCGCACAGTCGAAGTCGTTCCATCCGTCGATGGGGGGCTCAATCGGCTTCCAATCACTCGGCGGAGAAAGCGGAGGCGTCGATGCGATCGCCGCCGAAGTCATGAAGAGAGAGAGAGAGAGAGAGAGAGAGAGAGAGAGCATCCCATTCCGAACTCCTTGATCAATCGAAAGTTCTGATCTTTCTGGCACTGTCCCAGCACAATGGTCCTTCGTCCTGAGTCCCCAACCTCGCATCCTGAACCTCGCCCGATCGCCTGCAATCGGATCCTGCCTTTGCTGACCGCGGTTGCGCCTTGAAGATACGCAACTCCTGTGCCACGTCAAGTGCGCAATGGCACTTTGACGAGATTCTTGGAGAAGTCGGCGTGGCCCTCTTATCGGGGCGTCTGGGCATGCCGAAACCTCGGTAGTGCATGCACCTCTCGCCAACATGGTCATGTTGGACCACGCGAAGCACTTGCGCAACAAACTGGCGCGATGAACAATCCGATGGATCACGGGCGTGAGCCCCAGTGACTCTCGCGCGACGAACGCCCGGGTTCCTTGGGCGAGGTCCAAGGAACGGATGGTGTCAGCCGTCGACTCCGACGATCGACGTTCCGCAGACTTCGTCTGCGGGCACTCATGGCCCATCGACTTCGTTGACCCGAGTTCACGCCGACGGCGCTGGAACGCGCAGCCTCACCAGAGCCATGCGGCGCCGACGACGCCCGCGCTGTCGCCGAGTTCGGCGCGGCGGATCGGGGTCGTGAAGCTGTCGCCGAAGACGGCACGCGCGACGAGGGCGGGCACGGCGTCCGTGGCGGCGCGCAGGTTGCTCGCGCCGCCGCCGAGGACGATTGCGTCGGGGTCGAGGAGATTGACGACATCCGCAAGCGACACCGCGAGCCGCGCGCTCCAGCGCGCGATCGCGGCCTGCGCATCGACATCGCCCGCATCCGCCGCGCGCTCGATCTCGGGAAGCCGCAGCGTGCGGCCCGTAGCGCGCGCGAACTCGCGCTCGACGGAGGGGCCCGAGAGATACTGCTCGCGGCAGTCGACCAGGCCGCAGTAGCAGGCGCGCGGGGCGTGCGGCGCGCCCGACGCCAGCGCCTCGCGCGCGAGCCCCTGCTGCTCGCCGTGGCCGAACTCGCCGCCGACCGCGTTGCGGCCTTCGCGGGCGATGCGGTCGATGACGACGCCCCCGCCGACGCCCGTGCCGAGGATCACGCCGAAGACGACGCGCGCCTCGCGCGCGGCGCCCGCGACCGCCTCGGCGAGCGCGAAGCAGTTCGCGTCGTTCGCCATGCGCACGGGCCGCGCGAGGGCGCGAGAGAGATCCTCGACGAACGGGCGACCGTTGAGGCAGGTCGAGTTCGAGTTCCGCTGCAGGCCAGAGACGGGAGAGATCGACCCTGGCGCGCCGAGTCCGACGGGGGTCGCCCCATCGAGCGCACAGTCTGCGGCAAGCCGCGCGACGAGCGACGCCACGGCACGCACGGTGCCCTCGTAGTCGCCTTGCGGCGTCGGCACCCGCTCGCGCCACAGGATCTCCGACTCGCCGCGCACCGCGGCTGCCTCGATCTTCGTGCCGCCGAGATCGACGCCGATCCTGATCGCGCTCACGGCTCTTCCTCGGCGGGCCCACGCGGACCGTCACCGTCGCCGCCTGCATCGCCGTCCGCATCTCCGTCGACGCCGTCCGCAGGCGCGCTGTGCTCCTTCTCGACCTCCGCAAGCGCGATCGCGACCTCGTAGATGAGCGCCGCGCCAAGCCGCGCGGTGCGGTCGTCTTGATCGAGCGGCGGCGAGAGCTCGGCGATCTCGATCCCGATCATGCGCTCGCTTTCGAGAAGACCCCTGTAGATCCTGCGGAACGCCGCATCGGGCACGAGGCCCATCGCGGTCGGCGCGCTGACGCCCGGCGCGTAGGCAGAGGCGAACACATCGAGATCGACGGACAGGCAGATCTCCGCGTCGCCGACCTCGTCGTTGAGCGCCTCCATCACCTCCTCGATGGTGTCGAGGGCGAAGCCGTCGACATCGACGAGAAGCGAGCCTGCCTCGATGGCGCGGCTGAAGAGCCGCTCGGTGTTGCCGAGCCGCTGCACGCCGAACGCTGCATAGAGGAACCGCTTGCCGTTCGCCTGGCACCACTCCCACGCCTGCGTGAAGGGCGTGCCGGAGTTCGGGCCCGACTCGGGGATCGGCCTGAGGTCGAGGTGCGCGTCGAAGTTGACGCACGCGGGCGCCGCACCGCGCGCGCGTGCGGCGCCGAGGAAGTGGCCATACGCCATGTCGTGGCCACCGCCGAGGATGACGGGCATGGCGCCCGCACGCACGATGCGCTCGACGGCCCACGCGAGCGCCTCCTGCGTCTCGAGGACGGTGCGGCCCTCGACGATGTCGCCTGCGTCGAGCAGCGTGATGCCCTCGACCGCGGGAAACGCGGCCATGCGCGCGCGAAGCCTGGCGGGCCCCTCCGCGGCACCCGCGCGTCCGAGGTTCTGCCGGACGCCGAGGTCGCTCGCGTAGCCGATGAAGACGATCGTCGGATCAAAGAAGTGCTCGAGCTCGCCGCGGAGGTCGAGGAACGAGACGAGCTGGTGCCAGCGCGCGAGATCGGCGTCGGTGCCGTCGATGCGGCCGGACCAGAGCGCGCGGTGCGCGGCGCCCGCAGCGGCGTAGGCCGCGGGAACCTCGCTCACTTCTTGCCTCCGAAGATGCCGTCGATCGCGTCGCCGACGCCCTTCTTGACCGCATCACCAGCGCCCTCGAGCGCCTTGCCCGCCTCTTCGCCGAGCTTCTTGCCCACATCGCCGAGTCCCTTGCCGACATCCTTGAGCGCGGCGGCCGCGCCTTCGATGCCCTTGCCGACCGCGTCCTTGAGCGGACCGCCGATCGCTTCGCCAAGCCCGTCGACGGCGCCCTGGAGACCGCCGAGGACATCGGCGCCGAGGCCCTCGATGTTGGCGGCGACGACCGCCTGCATGACGGATGCGATTACGACGCCCGACACCTCGCTTGCGAGGACATCGACACCGCCCTTCGAGGAAAGGTCGCGCAGCACGATGTCGGGGAGCTTCACCTCGACGACGCCGTCCTTGCCACCGACGAGGTTTCGCAGGTTGACCTGCACCTTCTCGAGGCGGAGCTCTTTGATGAGCGCTTCCTTCGACTCGCCCGCGGGCTTGTCGGCGGGCTGGTCCGCGGGCTTGCCGGCACCCGTGACCTTCTTGATGCTGTCGACGACCGCGTTCACATTGAGCGTTCCGTCGGCACCCTTCTCGATGTCGACCACGAGGTTCGAGAGCGCCACGCGGTCGATCACGATCTTCTCGCCCGTCAGGTTCCCAAGGGTCGCGTCGACCGCAATCTCGCCGAGCGTGACGAACTTCACCTCCTGCGCGTAGCCCTTCGGATTGTCAACCTCGAGCCCGCGGATCGCGGTCTTGCCCGACATGATTCCGATCGACGCCTCTGCGACCGATGTCTTCGCGCCGAGCGCGTAGGTGCCCGCTGCGGCGATGCCCGCGCGCGCGACCGAGTCGATGAGGAGGATGCCGCCGCCAACCACCAATACGACGAGAAGGACGAGGACGACGAGGACTTTCGTGAGGGCGCCGCCACGGCGCGGGGAGGTCGAAGTGCGCATGGGCGCAGGATACGGCGTTCTCGGAGCCTTGGCACAGGTGCGCCACCCCGATCGCCGCGCTACCATCTGCCCCTTCCCATGCAGGAACCAGACCTCAACTCGCCCGAAGCGAAGGCCGCCATGGCGCATGTGCGGGCGCTGCTTGGCTACATCGGCGACGACCCCGACCGCGAGGGGCTCCTCGACACCCCCGCCCGCGTGGTCAAGGCCATGCACGAGCACTTCTGGGGCTATTCGGCCGACCCGATCGAGCCCCTGCAGCGGACCTTCGGCGAGATCGAGGGCTACGACGAGCTCGTGCTCCTGCAGGACATCGAGGTCCACAGCCACTGCGAGCACCACATGGTGCCGTTCGTCGGGAAGGCGCATGTCGCCTACATCCCGAACGGGCGCGTGGTCGGACTGTCAAAGCTCGCCCGCGTGGTCGACATCTACTCGAAGCGCCTCCAGGTCCAGGAGAAGCTGACCGCGCAGATCGCGAACGCGATCAACACCACCCTGCGCCCCCACGGCGTCGCGGTCGTGATCCAGGCGCGGCACTTCTGCATGTGCTACCGCGGCGTCCGCCAGCCTGGCGCCGTCACCACCACCTCGAAGCTCCACGGCTCGTTCCTCACGAACCCCGCCGCGCGCATGGAGCTCTTCACGCTGATCGGCCTCAAGCCGTCGTGACGAGAAACCCGCGGGAATCCCTGCACTCGGGGCCGCGACCCGAGCCGATATCCTGCGTTCCCCCTGAGGAAGCCACCATGTCCGAAGTCACCTCCCCTTCGCCCACCCCCGCCGCCCCGAAGAAGATGGACGACATCGTCGCCCTCTGCCGCCGCCGCGGCTTCATCTTCCAGTCCTCCGAGATCTACGGCGGCATCAACGGCTTCTGGGATTACGGGCCGATGGGCGCCGCGCTCAAGCGAAACCTGAAGAACGCGTGGTGGAACGACGTGGTCGAGCGCGAGCTCATCGGACCCGATGGGAACGCCGTCGACATCGTCGGGCTCGAGACCACGATCATCATGAACCCGAAGACCTGGGTCGCCTCTGGCCATGTCGGCGGGTTCAACGACCCGATGGTCGACTGCAAGGAGAGCAAGCAGCGCTACCGCGCCGACCATCTCGCGGTGCTCGGCTCGACCGCCGCGGGTGCGCGGCTCTATGCGTTCGTCGAGAACGACGACGAGCAGCGTGCGGCCGCGACGAAGGCGCTCACCAAGTATGAGAAGCGCGACGGCCTTGACCCCGCGGTGCATGCGCTGCGCCCCTTCCTTTCGATCTCGGCCGAGGAGCGCGCGCGTACCGTCGGCCCGCATGCGAAGGAGGCGGGCACGCTGACCGAGCCGCGCATGTTCAACCTGATGTTCGAGACCCACTGCGGCGCCATCCGCGACGAGAACTCGCTCGCGTACCTGCGGCCCGAGACGGCGCAGGGCATCTTCGTGAACTTCTGGAACGTGGTCGACTCATCGCGCGTGCGCGTTCCGTTCGGCATCGCGCAGATGGGCAAGTCCTTCCGCAACGAGGTCACGCCGCGCAACTTCACCTTCCGCAGCCGCGAGTTCGAGCAGATGGAGATCGAGTTCTTCATCCGCCCCGACACCGCGAACGAGTGGTACAGGTGGTGGCGCGACTGGCGCTTCTCGTGGTGGCAGAAGATCGGCCTCGCGGGAGAGAACCTCATCCTCCGCGAGCATGACCGCGACGAACTCGCGCACTATGCGAAGGAAGGCGCGGGAACGAGCGACATCGAGTACCGCTTCCCGTTCACGGCGCCAGGCTTCGGCGAGCTCGAGGGGATCGCCCACCGCGCCGACTTCGACCTGAAGGCGCACGCCACCCACTGCGGCAAGGGCGACAAGATGCGCTACTTCGACCAGGAGCGCGCCGAGCGCTACTTCCCGCATGTGATCGAGCCGTCGGCGGGCGCCGACCGCGGCACGCTCGCGCTCCTCTGCGAGGCCTACACGGCCGATCCGTCGCGCGCGTCGGGCGTCTACATGAACTTCACGCCGCGCATGGCGCCCGTGAAGGCGGGCGTCTTCCCGCTCGTCAACAAGGACGGCCTTCCCGAGATCGCGGAGCGCCTCTACCGCGACCTGCGCAGGAAGCACGCGGTCGAGTTCGACGAGAAGCAGTCGATCGGCAAGCGCTATGCGCGCATGGACGAGGTGGGAACGCCCTTCTGCATCACCATCGACCACGACGGCGCCGCGAACGGCACCGCGACGATCCGCCACCGCGACACGCAGGCGCAGGACCGCGTGGCGCTTGACCAGATCCCCGCGTGGCTCGACGAGCGAGTGGGCTGAGACGCGCCGCGAGCGGGCCGAGACGCGCGAGGCCTTACGGCGGCGACACGCGGATGCCGTCCATCTGCATGTGCATGCGGGTGCGCGAACCTTCGCCATAGCCCGCCGCCGCGAAGCGCACGATGAATGCGCCGTCCTTCGGCGCATGGACGCCGATGTCGACGAGTTCGCTCGGCTCGGGCGTCGGCGAGGTCAGTGCGATCTCGCCAGGCACGCGCGTGCCGTTCACCGTGACCGCGATCTTCGCAGCCTCGAGGAGCTGCGCGAAGCGCACCTCGAGCCGCCGCGGGCCCGCGTCGCGCGCGGGCACCACGAACTCGATGAAGTCGCCGACTCCGATCGCCTGCATGCCGATGCACCACCCGTTGCCCCACGCATGCTGCGGAGAGCTCGTCCCGAACGGTCGCGGCGCCCAGTAGGCCGACTGGACCCACCGCGAGATCGGAAGCTGCTCGAACTCAAACCACTCTGCGCCAGGTGCCGGCGGAAAGGTCTCGCGAAGCGGCGCGAGGTTTCTCGGCGTCGCGACCCCGGGCATCGCGGCGGGGTCGTCGAACCCGACCCCGCGGCTTGCGCCTGCGGCGGCGTACCAGAGGACGCCGTGTGCGAGGCTGATCTCGCAGTCGGGAATGGCGGTCGGAGCCGCGACGGGAAAGAGCTCCATCGAGCCGACGAGCGACTGCGAGAACCGCAGCGCATCGAGCCTGCGCACGCGCGCAGCGCTCCAGCGGATCGCGCCGTGGTGGTCGGCGCGCGCGGGAATCGCGACGAGCGTGCCGCGCGAGAGACGCGGCAGCCCCGGAGCGCTGCCGAAGGCCAGATCGAACGACGGCCCCGCGAGCTCGTCGCGGCCGTCGATGCGCCAGCGGTCGTCGCCCGTCGGCCACCAGTTCGGCATCGCCGCGAAGTGGGCATGGGTCTCGGCGACGAGCACGCCACTTCCCTCGATGCGCGCGAGCTCGACCTCGATCGGCGCCGACACGGCGAGGCGGTTGTGAAAGCGGACGGCGCCATGCAGGAGCTGCGGCGGCCCCGCCGCTTCAGGAGGAGTGAGCTCGAGGATCGCGAGGGCGCAACCGAGCGGCGCTGCGCCGCGGTTCGCGATCGCGACGCGGGCGCTTCGCGCAAACGGCATGGGCAGGCGAAACTCCATCGACCCGTCGGCGCCGACCGCGCGGAACGCGTCCGCGGTCGGCCCGGATCCTTCGCCGAGCCCTATGAAGTGCCCGAGCGGCATGCGGAGAGAGGCCTCGCCGTCGAAGTCGCACTCGACCCAGAGTTCGCGCACCGCGCGCAGCGCCTGCATGGGATCGATCCTGACCGCGAGGCGACGGATCACGCCGCCCGTCTCCACCACGCGCTCGATGCGCGCCGCCGGCGCAAGTGGCTCGGCGACGAGACCGGTGGAACCTGCGTTCGGACGGCTGTCCACGCGGGCTTGCATCGCCTCGCCCGCCGTGCGCAGCTCGGGCATCGATCGGGCGAGGTCCGTTTGTGCGAGCGGCGTCACGCGCACGCCCTCCGCAAACGCGACCGACTCGATGCGATAGAGGTCGGGGCGTCTATCAAGCGTGACCACGCACGAGCGCGCGAACGGAATCGGCAAGCTGCAGTCGACCGTCCCGACGCCTGGCTCGGCGCGAATGGTGGGCGCGGGCCCGAGGGGCGGAAGGGGCTCGGGCTCCCACGACAGGAACGGCGCGAGGAGGGGCGCGACTTCGCCCTCGATGTCGCGAAGCCGCCACTCGACCACAGGTTCGGGGCCCCCGTCGAGCCGAATGCGCAGCACCGCATCGCGCGTGCCCACCGTGGCGTTGAGCACGAGACGCGTCAGCGCTCCCGAACCCTTCAGTTCCGCAAGGACCCATTCCGAGCGGCCGTCGATGCGCTCGACGCGGATCGCGTTGCCCGAGTCGGCCTCGGAGAACCATGAGATCGGCTCGTCGGGCGCGATCGAGCCGAGGTCGCGCGACGAGTGGATCGCGCTCGAGAAGACGACACCAGGGATCGCGATGCCGCGCGACTCGTCTGCGACCGCGCGCACGAGCGAGAGGAAGTCGACGGCGGCCGCGCCGTCGTCGCCGCGCGGCTCGATGTCCAACTGCGCAGACGCCGCGCCCGCGATCGCGACGGTGCAGGCCGCTGCAAGCATGCGAAGGAGCCCCGTCATGGCCGTGGCTCCTTCGGCTCGGCCGCCGCACCCGCCTCGATGATGCGCACGCTTCCGTCGGCGAATCGCACCGCCAGCGCGCGGTCGTCGGGCGACATGCAGAGCGCGACGGCCTCGCGATCGATGTTCCACGGCGCGAAGTCGGCCGCCACGAAGATGTTCGCGCCGAGCGCCAGCTCGAAGACCCCGAGGGCGTTGGCCCCCCATACGGCGAACGCGCAGCCGCCGTCGGCGGAGATCGCGGCGACCTCGAGCACGCCGTCCTTCGCACGCGTCAGCGGTCGCTGCCACGACTGCGACATGGATCCGCGGCCGTTCGCGGTCAACGCGATCAACTGCGGGTTCGCATCGCCACGCCCATCGATGGTCGCTACCAGCGCGTCCCCCTCGGGGGTCGAGGCGACGCTGCGCACCGTGCCCTCGCACTCGGTCGCCGCGATCCGCTCGGCGCGCACCGCCGTGCCCGACGGGAGCACGGCGTAGGACATGATCCGCCTGCCCGCGCCGACGACGAAGCCGCGCCGCGTGGGCGCGATCGAGACGGGCGCATCGCGCGAAGACAGCGCATCGATCGCCGCGTCGCCGACCGCCGTGCCCGACTCGTCGAAGAACCGCACCCGCGCCGTGTCGCGGTCGACCACGGCGAGCATCGCCCGCCGCTCGCCGCCGGGGGCGTCACGCTCGACCGAAATCACCGCGAAGGGCCGGCCTGCGATCGCCTCGCTCGGCAAGGGCCAGCGCTCGAGCCGCACGCGCGAGGCCTGCCGATCGCGGTCCCAGTCCCACCAGAACACTCCCTCCGCCGTCGACACGACCATGCGGCCGTCGCCCGCGAACGCCATGTGCTCGACGCGCATCGACGGCCCGCCGATGGCCGGGGCCAGCAGGTCGCGCTCGACGGAGATCCGCCTCAACTCGCCGTACGCCTCGCCGAGGAAGAGCATCTCGCCGTCGTCGGAGAAGTCGACCGACACCGCCCAGGATCGCGTCGCAAGCGTCCCCACTGGTTCGCCGGTCGCGAGATCCCACGCCTGCATGGTGCCCACACGCCTGTCGGCGCGCTCGCCGCATCCTGCGAACACAAGCCCACGCCGCGGCTCGATCGCAACGGCCATGATCGGACTCGACGCAAAGTCGAGCCTGCGCTCCACCTCGCCGCGCTCGATCTCGATGAGGGCGACGGCGCCCTGCTCGGTGCCCACCGCGGCATGCAGCGCCCCGTCGATCCGCGCCGCATCGAGGCGCGACGCGGTGAACTCGCCGAGCGGGATCCTGCGAAGCTCGCCCAGCCCGCCGAGGGTCGGGAGGCGCCACGCGTGGATCGCGCCGTCGCCCTCGATCGCGGCGAGGACGGTGTGGTCCACGATGCGGATGTCCACGACCTTGCCATCGGCCTGCGCCCACCCCGTCTCGACCCGCCGTGCGTCTCCGCTCGCGAGATCGATCGCACCGAGTTCTCCGCGCCGATTCGCCAGCGCGAGCGTCGACCCATCGTCCGACCACGCGAGCGCGTCGATCTGCACGAGCGGGCTTGCCAGCACATCGAGGGTTGCGCCGTCCTCCGTCGAGCACACGATCAGCCGACCATCACTCAGGAACCCGCGCACCATCCGCGCGCCGTCGGGCGACACCGCAAGCGCGACATCTTCCGCGGTGACATCGAGGGGCTTCCGCGTTCCGCCGCGAAGGTCGTACATCGCGGCGTGCCCGCCGTTGGCCGCCTCGCGGACGAAGACGCGATTCCCGCAGGCGTGGAGCTCGTTCGGGTAGTAGAAGACGAAAGACACGAGCGAGCCGCGGCCGAAGTGACGGTCGACCGCGCGCCACGCCCAGTTGCGCCGGCTCTCCTCGATCCGCTCCAGCGCCTGGATCGCGGCGATGGGCTGCCCGCGCCCGACCGCGAATGCCGCGGCCGAGAGCTCGGCCCTCATCGCATCGACCTCGGACTCGACGCGACGCGCCGCGATAAACCGCTCCTCCGCGACGAGATAGCCCGCGTAGCCGAGCGACCCGAGCGCGACGAGCGCGAGGAACGAAGAGACGGCGACATACGCGGGATAGCGCCTCGCGAAGCGCGCCGCGCGGACATGCATCGGGATCCGGCGGATCCGCGTCCGCTGGCCCCGCAGGTACCTATCGAGGTCCTCGAGCAGCTCCTGCGCGCTCTGGTAGCGGTCCACGGGGCGCTTCTCGAGGAGGCGCGACACCATGACCTCGAGGTCGCCGCGCAGGCTGCGGTCGATGCGGCCAATCGTCGTGGGGATCTCGCTGCGGATCACAAGCGCAGCGTCGGTCAGCGAGCGCAGCGAGAGGTCGTAGGGCAGCCTTCCGCAGAGCGCCTCGTACATCATCACGCCGAGCGCATAGAGATCGCTCCGCGCATCCACCGTCTGCGTGCCCGAGATCTGCTCAGGAGACATATACGGAAGCGTTCCGACGACGGCGCCCTCGGCGGTTCCTGCGCTCCCGCCCGCAGCCGCGCCGTCGGCATGGCGCGTGCGGCCGAGCTGAAGCATCATCGTCAGGGTGCGCAAGGGGTCGAGCGCTGGATCGGCGCCCGTCGCCACGGACGCCACGCCGAAGTCGAGGATCTTCGGGTGGCCGTCGGTGGTCACGAGGATGTTGCTCGGCTTCAGGTCGCGGTGCGTGATGCCGCGCGCGTGCGAGTATGCCACCGCCTCGACGATCTCCGCGAAGAGCGCCACCACCTCGCGCGGCGTGCGCGGCGCCGCGCGGCGCCACGCCGACAGCGACGCTCCGTCCACGAACTCCATCACGAAGTAGGGGTGCGGCGAAACCCCAGAGCGATCGGTGCCCGCATCGAGGATCCGCGCGATGCCCGGGTGCGAGAGGTGCCCGAGCAGCTTCACCTCCTGGCGGAAACGACCGAGCGCGCGGCTGCTCCACGCGCCGATTCCGAGCACCTTGATCGCCACCGTTTCGCCCGACTTCGGGCAGGTCCCCTTCAGCACCACCCCGCCGCCGCCCTGGCCGAGGAGGCCCGTCACGGAGTAGTCGCCGATCCGCGTCGGGATCTCGCTCGGCGCCGAAGCCTCGTCGATCGCGCCGACCACATCCACGATCGTCCGCAGCGGGCTCTCGTTCCTGCGGTCGGCCTCGAGCATCTCGAGCACCTCGCCGCGGACCTCGGCCGACGGGTGCTGCCCGATGCTTGCGCGCGCCTGCGCATCGGGGAGGTCACGGATCGCGTCGAACAGCGCGGTCACCTCGCGATAGCGCTGCGCGGCGTCGTTCGAGGAGGGCGGGCGTGCGGAAGAGTCCATGAAGGCTTGGGAGACGCTCCCGTACTCGTCGAGACAAGAACCGAGGCGGGAACACCCAGCCGTTCGGTCACGGATTTCGCCGATTCCCGCCGTCTGCGCCATCGACGCACGGCGCGCGCATCTCCTTGGCAAACCACGCCCGAGCGGTCCTCCAGTCGCTGTCGACGGTCGACAGCGACACCCCAAGCACCTCGGCGATCTGCTCGTTGGTCAGCCCGCCGAAGACCTTCGCCTCGACCACCGCCGCACGGCGCGGGTCGAACCCCTCGAGCCGCTCGAGCGCCTCGTGGAGCGCGAGGATCTCGAGCCAGTCGTACTCGACCGTTGCGGCCCCGGCCGACCTGCCCGCGACCGCAGCACCCCCCGCCAAGCCACCTTCGACCGACTCGAGCGAGACACGCGTGGCACCGCCTCCGCGCTTGGTGGTCTTCTTGGCGATCGCGTGGTTGATGAGCACCTGCCGCATCGCCTTGGCCGCCACCGCGACGAAATGGGAGCGGCTGCGGAGCGCCTCGGGTGAACTCGACGCGAGACGGATGTAGGCCTCGTTCACAAGGGCCGTCGGTTGGAGGGTGTGCTCGCGCGGCTGCCCCCGCATGAAGGCCGCCGCCAGCGCGCGCAGCTCGGCATAGACAAGCGGCGCGAGCTCGTCGGTCTTCGCGCCAGCGTCTGCGGCGGGCCCCTTCCGAAGCTCGCCTTCTTGATGTCCAGTGTCTTCATTCACGCCCGCATGCACCCCGCGCAGTCCATCGTTCTGAGCCGTTTCCGACGGAGCATTCTCGGTTCTCCGAGGGAGACGACCCCATCGATCAAGTCCCCACCGAAGAAGTCCCCACCGAAGAAGTCCCCGTCGATGGAACGCCCCGTGAAGGTAGCCTCCGACGGGACCAGCGCCAATCCGCCCCGATCGGATTGGGCGCAATCGAACGGACAGGCCTGTGGCCTGCCCGAGAACCCCGACGGATCGTGCGGCGGAGTGCGACGAGGCGCGCGAAGCTTCGACGGAGCCCCGCGGCTCCCGCGCGCGGATGTCACCGCGCTGCCGCGCAAGAATGTCAGCGCGCTGCCGCGCAAGAATGTCAGCGCGCTGCCGCGCGGGGTCCTCCGAAGCGATGTCCTGGAGCGCGAGCGGCGGTGCGGCGGGCGCGAACGCCGTTGATACCCGCAAAAAGGCGGCGCGGCGCCGTGTGCCTTTCCGCAGCACGCGACGCCGCACCATCGAGAGTTCGGTTGTGGCGGGTTCGGTCCCGCGGGGCTGTCCGATGCGCCCGACCGAGGCAGACATCGACACTTCGGGTGAGAGTACGAGAGCCGCGGGCGGAATCTCTCACCGAGAAACCGAATAGGCGCGCTTTTCCTCGATTCGCCCCTCGGCCGTCGCCTCCAATGGCTACGCCGAGGCACCGAGCGCGCGTGCGTCGACCAGCATCCCCTGCGGGACGACGGGCTCGGCGAGGTCGATCATCGTGGCCACGGGGTAGGCCACGGAATCGACCGCGAACGCCCCCGCCGGCCTGTGGTTCCCCGAGCGCCCGAGGCCGCCGAACGGCAGTTTGCTGCTCGCCCCCGCCGTTCCCGCGTTCCAATTGAGGCATCCCGCGCGGACACCCGCGAAGAAGGCCTCCCACTCGGACCGGTCGTCGGTGAAGACGCTCGCTGCGAGGCCGAAGTTCGTGGCGTTCGCCTGCGCGATCGCGTCGTCAAGGTCACGCGCGCGGGAAATCTGGACGAAAGGTCCGAAGATTTCTTCTTCGTCGGCGCGGCGCTCGAAGCGCTCGACCTCGACGGCGCCGGGCGACAGGAAGAACCCCTCGCGTTCAAGCGCCGAGGCCTCGAGGAGCAGGCGCCCGCGCGCGGCGAGCGCGGCCTGCGCGCGAAGGACCGCGTCGCGCGCCTCCGCGGTCACGAGCGGCCCCATGAAGGCGGGAACGCCGTCGTCGGCCGCCGCGACGACGAGCGTCGACGCGAGTCGCAGCACCATCGGGACGAATCGGTCCGCGACGGAGTCGGCGACGACGATGCGGCGCGTGCAGGTGCAGCGCTGGCCCGTGGTCGCGAACGCGGCGCGCACGCACTCGATCGCGGCGCGGCGGAGATCGGCCTTCGCGGTCACGACAGCGGGGTTCGACCCGCCCATCTCGAGCGCGACGAGGCGCCCCGGCGTGTCGAGGTTCGCCTCGAGGATGCGCCGACCGACGGGAAACGACCCCGTGAAGAGGACACCGTCGACCTCGGGGTGCGTGGCAAGCCGCGACGCGATCGCGCCGCCGCCCTGGACGACATTGAAGACGCCCGCGGGGAACCCCGCCTCGTGCGCAAGCTCGGCCAGCAGCTGCCCGACCGACGCGCCCTTCTCGCTTGGCTTGAAGACGATCGTGTTGCCCGCGAGGAGCGCGGGCACGATGTGGCCGTTCGGAAGGTGCGCGGGAAAGTTGTAGGGCCCGAGCACGGTCATCACGCCGTGCGGCCTGAAGGTGCAGACGCCCGTCTTGCCCGCGCCCGCAGCGACCTCGAAGCCCGCGATGCGCGCGAGGACACGCTCCTCGAGCGTGATCGTGACCTTCTCGGCGACGATCTTCGCCTCGAGCTCCGCCTCCCACTTCACCTTGCCGATTTCGCGCGAGATCGCGGCGGCGAGCCGCCCCGCGTGCTTCACGCAGGTCTCGCGCCAGCGCTCGAGGTGCGCGCGCCGCGTGTCAAGGGGAAGCGCCGCCCACGCGGGAAACGCGCGCCGCGCGGCGGCCACGGCATCCTCCGCGTGCGCCGCCACGGGCGAACCAGCCCACACGACGCCGCTCGGCCGCGCGGGGTCGCGCGTCACGATGCCGTCGCCCGAGAGCGGGCGGAACGCGCCGTCGATGTAGTCGCTCGGAGCCTGCGCGAGATACGCCTCGGAAAGAAGCATGATTCAGCCCTTCTTCGCGCCACGGCGCTTCGGAGACTTCGACTCCGGCAGCGGCGTGAAGCCAACCACGGCGTCGTGCGGCGCGCCGATCGCCTCGAGCGTGGCGACGGGAAGCGCGATGCGCTCGCCCGCGAGGTCGTAGCGGCTGCGCGTCGCGCGGAACCCGCCGCGGCCCTTGTAGCTGACGAACGCCTCCTGCGACGAGCCCGCCTCGCGGATCGCGGTCACATGGCGCGTGGCCGTCGCCTTCACGATCGGCACCTCCGCGATCGCGGCGTCGAGATACGGACCGCCGTCGAACGGGTCGACATGCCCGTGGTGCTTGAAGCCCTGCTTCTCGAGCATGCGCTTCGCGGGCTCCGTCTCCTCGCCGACCTTGCCGATCAGGGCGCGCGCCTCGGGCGGCAGGAGCGACGCGTAGATCTCGCCCTTCGGCCACAGGGAAAGCAGGAACTCCTTCGAGCGCGAGCTGAAGAGGTCTGCCTCCTTGTACGACAGGTTGATGAAGCGCCGCCCGAGGTACTCCCAGAGGAGCGTGCCCGAGTCTGGCGTGAGCGGGCCCATCATCTCGGCGAGGATCCGCTCTGCGAACATCTCGCGGTGAAGCCCGATGAAGTGGAAGCGGATGAGCGAGAGGAGCGACCCGAGCCGCTCCGGGCGACCGCGGAACCCAGGCGCGAGGATCAGGCCGCCGACCTCGCTCGGCCCGCTCGTGTCGGTCCCGAGCTCGAGCGTCACATGCGTCTGCCCGAGCTGGAGGTCCTCGCTGTAGAACGAGCGCTTGCCCGTCTTCAGATAGATGTGCGGCCGCCCTTCCCACGAGACGCAGCAGAGGATCGAGCAGGTCCCGACGACCTCGTCCGACTCGCCGTCCTCGAGCACGAACATGAACTCGCGGTGGCGGATGTCGTCGACGTCGCCCGCGAAGCTGCGGCGGCTGCGGCCGATCTTCGAGGCGAGCAGCTCCTTGTCCGCGGGAAGATTGATGAAGTGCACCATCTTCGCGAGCTTGAGAAGCGTCGGCAGGTCGTCGAGGATGGCGGGTCTGATGATGAACATGCGTCTTCCTCCGCGCGGCGCGGCTCAGGCCGTGCGCGCGAACGACTTCTCCATGATCTCGAAGACAGGCGCGAACTCCTCGGGCTTCATCACGCCGACGGGCGGGAGGAAGCGCAGGTGGTACGGTCCGTGGCCGCAGCTGAAGGCGATCACGCCGTCCTCGAAGAGGTTCGCGAGGAGGCGGCCGATCTTCTCGCGGTTTCCGCCGAAGGGCGTCAGGCGCATCATGCCGCCCGTGCCCGCGACGAGTTCCGTCGTCGGGCGCCCGAGCGAGTTCAACGCGGGCGGGAACCACTCGGGGTGCTTCGCGACGAACGCCATGGCGTGCTGGCGATAGGCCGCGTGCAGGCGCGCGATGCGGCCATCAGGCCCGTAGTAGCCGCCCGACTGGAGGCGCCGCAGGATCGAGAGCCCCGTGCCGAACGCGCTCGACGACGCTGCGAAAGTGCCCGAGAGGAGCCCTGGGCCCGGGTTCATGTCGGCCGTGTAGAGGCACGCGCAGGCCTGGGTGATCTTGCCGACGGTGACGACATCGATGTACTCGCCGAGATCGAGCCGCTCGAAGCAGTACATGCTCTCGGTGCGGCCGAAGGTCTGCACCTCATCGTCCCAGATCGGGATGCCAGCGCGGCGCGCTTCCTCGAAGAGCTTCACGAAGAACTCGCGCGGCGCGGTGTTGAAGCCGCCCTCGCCCTGCACGAGCTCGGCGATCAGGCAGCAGTGTTCGCCCGGATAGCGATGGATGAGCTGCTTCAGGTGCCAGAGCGTCATGTCGATCGAGCGCTCGACCCCCATCGATGCGTCGAAGAACGGCAGGTAGTCGACGAGGATGTTGAGCGCGAGGCCCTGTCGATAGGCGGCCGTGTCGCCGATCTGCGACATCGTGGTCGAGCGGCCCATGAAGCAGTCTGCGAAGGCGATGATGCGGGGTGCACCGCTCGTCTTCTGCTGGCAGACCTTGAGCGCTGCCTCGTTCGCCATGCAGCCCGAGTTCGTGATGAAGCAGTGCTTGAGACGCGAGCTGCGCGCGGCCTCCTGCGCGAGGAACTCGCCGAAGAGGATCGCGTCTTCGTTGTACTGCAGGTTTCCCTGCATCACGAGGTCTGAGAGCGACGCGCGCAGCGAGGCCTCGATGAGCCCCGGATCGCTGTGCCCGAACATGTGCACGCCGATTCCGTTGATGAGGTCCCACTTGACGCTGCCGTCGACGAGCTCGACGAGCGCGCCGT
Organism: Phycisphaera sp.; assembly: GCA_016124975.1. Lineage (GTDB taxonomy): Bacteria > Planctomycetota > Phycisphaerae > Phycisphaerales > SM1A02 > QWPT01. Next base: position 33,631 of record WGMP01000052.1, read on the forward strand.
TCCCGAGGCCTGAGCCGAGATAGGGGTAGAGCGGTCCGCGTCCGCGCACTTCGGTCGCGCGCTTGAGCCAGCCCGCGAGCGTCTCCTTCGCACCCTCGCGCGCGGGGCGCGCGCCCGTGAGCAGGCGGCTCTTCGCGACGACCTCCGCGACGATGTCGCGAATCGATGCGTCGATGGCGGCGTTGGAACGGAGCGAGGCGCCGAGCGCCTCGGTTGGGTCGAGCGTGGAGTGCATGGGGTTCTCTGAAGGCGACGCGCGCGGGCCAACCGCGCGCGCACGGGACTGTTTTCGTCCGTCCGCGCGGGGTGGCTGTAGCCTAGGCGAAGCGAATTCGCGTGGTTATCAGGCTTTCGCCGCGCGCGAGAGCATGACGGCGAGCATGGCAGCCCGCGGCGCGAGCGAGTCGAGGTCGATGTACTCGTCGGTGCGGTGCAGGTTTCCGCCGCGCGGGCCCATGGTGTCGAGCGTGGGCAGCCCCTCGGCCTGCATGAGGTTTCCGTCGGAGACACCGCCCGACTTCCCGAAGCCGACCTTCTCACCAAGCGCCTCGCCGATCGCGCGCACCTCGTCGGCGAGCGCGCGCACCGCTGGCGTCTCGGGCTTCGCGGGACGGTTCGACTCGTATTCGACGCGCGTGCGCGGCAGCGGCGCGTCGGCGGCGCTCGCGAGCGACACGAGCCCCTTCTTCACGAGTTCTTCACGCGCGGCGTCGCGGAACCGCGCGTTCCCCCACGCGCGGGCGCGGTCGGCCACGATGTTGGTCGCCTTCGCCCCTTCGAGCGGCCCGATGTTGACGACCGTCCCTGCGTCGAGGTCGACGAGCTTGGCGGCGTCGAGGATCTTCGCGGCGAGCGCATTCACGGCGGAGACCCCCTGCGCGAAATCGCGCCCTGCGTGCGCGGCGCGGCCCTCGCACTCGATGCGGAAGGTCGCGCTTCCGAGCCGCTCGAGGACGAGCGACCCATCGGGAAGCGACGGCTCCATCGCGAGGCCGAAGCCCCCGCGCGTGGCGCACGCGCGGGCTTCGGCGCGGATCGCGCGCTGGCTGTGCAGGCTGCCCGTCTCTTCGTCCGAGTTGAGGAGCACCGTCCACGCGACGGGCACCTTCGTGGCGGCGAGCGCCTCGAGCGCGAAGAGCATCGCCACGAGCCCGCCCTTCATGTCGATGGCGCCGGGGCCGACGGCGCGGTCGGACGACTCGCGCGCAAGCGTCTGGAACGAGCCGAACGGGTCGTGCACGGTGTCGAGGTGGCCCGTGATGAGGACGCTTCGGCCAGCGCCGCCGTGCTTCGCCGCGCGAAGCGATGGCGGCGGCGGCGCATCCGCGCGCTGCCCCGGCTGCACGATCCACGCGGGCCGCGGGTCGCCTGGAATCTCATCGATGTCGGCGCCGAGCGCCTCAAGCCGCGCGCGCATGATGGCGCGGAACTCCGCGAGCCCCGTCTCGTGGCCCGTGCCCGTCGGAATCGCCACGAAGCGCTCGAGATCGCGCTCCATCGCCGCGCGGCGCGAGGCGATCCACGCTGCGAGCGCCGTCTCCTCGTTCGAAAGCGCGCTAGACATGTGCCGCTCCTGCCGTCGACGGCGCCAACGACTGCGACGCGGCCAGGCTCTCGAGATCGACCTCGCCCTCGTAGACCTCTGTCGCGGGCCCCGTCATGTGCACCTGCTCGCCCTCCCCTGGCCACTCGAGCGAGAGCGCGCCGCCTGGAAGCGTCGCCTCGAGCGTGCGGCCGCACTTCCCAAGGAGAACACCCGCCACGCACACGGCGCTGGCGCCTGTGCCGCAGGCAAGGGTGATGCCCGAGCCACGCTCCCAGGTGCGCATGAGCGCCTCGGCGATGGCTATCCCGGCTTCGCCTCGTGCTTTCCCGGCTTCGCCTCGTGCTTTCCCGGCTTCGCCTGTTGGCGGCCCGAACCGCACGAAGTGCGCGTTGATGCGCGCGGGAAACCACGCGTCGCGCTCGATGCGCGGCCCGACGAGTTCAAGCGGCACCTTCCACGGGTCTTCGCACGCGAAGACGACATGCGGGTTTCCCATCGAGACAAGCGTGATGTGCGGTTCGACGCCCGCCGCCTGCCACCAGCCTTCGCCCCATCGCGCGAGATCGACCGCGCGCCCCGCCACGCGCGCATCGGGCGCCACGCCCTCGATGCGTGCGGGAATGCGCGCATGCTCGAGGATCGGCGCCCCCATCAAGACGCTCGCGCGCCCGACCCTGCCGTCTGCGCCGCGCTCCCACCAGACCTCGAGCACGCCGCGCCCCGTCTCGACGCGCAGCGGGTTCGCGTTCGCCATGCCGCGGTCGACCGCGAACTTCGCGACGCAGCGGATGCCGTTGCCGCACATCTCGCCTTCGCTTCCGTCTGCGTTGAACATGCGCATGCGGATGTCGGCGTCCCGCGACGACGGCGCGCACACCGCGATGAGCCCGTCGCTTCCGACCGCGAAGTGGCGGTCGCTCACGAGCCGCGCGGCGCGCGCGTAGTCGAGCGACGGATCGTGCGAACCGTCGATGTACACATAGTCGTTGCCGAGTCCATGCATCTTCGTGAAGCGCATGGGGCGAGTGTACCCGTCACATGCCTTCCGTCACGGCGGTCGCCGCGGCGTGCCAGTTCCACGCGATCGCGAGAAGCACGATCGCCACCGAGCTCCACCCAAGGAACGACACGAAGCGGTCGACCGCGAGCGGGCCGAGCGGAACGCCCGCAAGCGTCGCGAGATGGCGCCGCCGCCACGCGATCGAGCCGTGGCGCCAGCTCGGCCGCTCGGGCGGAACCCTGTTCAGGAACGCAACCGACGCAAGCGCGCCCGACATCGCGGCCACGGCGGCGGGCGTCGCCTCGGCGCTTCCCGCGCGCTCGCTCAGGAGCCGCACGGCGTCGGTGTCGGCCTGGCGCTCGAAGCGGCGGCTCGCATAGCCAAAGGCCGCGAGCCCGAGGACGAGCACAGCGGCATCGCGCGCGAGGACGAGCGCGCCGACGAGCGACTCGCGCGACGATTCGCCCATCTCGGGCGCGACCGCGTGATACGCCCACTCCGCAAGCGGCGCCGCGACGAAGCCCGCGACCGACCAGCACGCGAGGATCACGGGAAGAAGCCAGAGAAGGTGCCTGCGCGTCACATGCCCGAGCTCGTGCGCCATGACCGCAAGCACCTGCTCGCGCGGCATGCACTCGAGGAGCGCGTCGGAGAGCATGACGCAGCGGAGCCTCGGGAAGACGCCGATCACGGCCGCGTTCGCCACGAGTCCGTCGGTCGGCCAGACCCAGATCTCGCGCACGCCGACGCCCGCGTCGCGCGCGAGCGCCTCGAGGTCGTCGCGCAGCGGGCCGGGTGCAAGCCGCACGAGCCCGAGGATCGGCGGAATGAGGATGGGAACGCTCAGGAAGACGATCGCGATTCCCACGACAGCCCCTGCGAACTGCCCGATCGCCTCGTCGCCCGGCGCATGCACCGCAGCGATCGCACGCCCCGCCTCAGAGAGCGCCACGGGCACGACGAGCGGCGCGAGGACAGGGAGGAGCCCCGCGCGCGCCTGCGCCAGCACATACGCCATGCGCGAGGGCATCGGCACAAGCGGCCGCGCCTCGTCGAGCGTGCGGATGATGGTCGCCTCGCGAATCCGCCGCTCGATCCGCCATGCGTTCCAATGGCCCGCGAGGATCGAGGCGATTCCGCACGCGAAGAGAAACGCGGACACGCCGAATGCGCCAAGTGCACCGGGCGCCACGCGCGGAAGCTCGCTCGACGCGCCGATCGCCATGCAGAAGGCCGCAAGCCACGGCCCCTTCGACTGGAACGCGAAGAAGCGCTCGGGCCCGCCAGACTCGATCGCGTCCATGCTCGCTTCCGCACGCGCCGCGAGCGCGCGGCCCACGAGAAGCACAAGAAGAGGCCCCGCCGCCGCGGCGATCGCGCCCGTCCACGCGCCGAGCCCGCTCGTCCCCGCGAGTTCGCCCGCGAGGAGCGCGATCGAAAGCTGGAAGATCAGGGCAAGTTGCATGGCGCCACCGCTCGGGAGCGTCCCGTCCGCCTCGCGTGCATCTCAGCCGCGCGGCCTTCGCACGCCGCCGAGGTCGACGACGACCCGTCCATGGCGGTAGAAGTCGACGCCGAGGAGATCCGCCGAGAGGAAGGTGAAGACGAGACCGTTCGCGCGCGAACTGTCGGCGAAGGCGAAGTCGCCGAGGTGCGGCCCCGCGTAGCGCGTGTTCTCGTAGTTCTGCGCGTGGAAGTGCACATGGAAGAGCCCCGTGTAGAGCGCGTCGAAGAGCGCCTGCGGGCTCTCGTAGCGGAGGTCGCCCGTCTTCGCGCGCGGCGCGAACTCGAGGAACTCGCCAGACGACCCTTCCCCGAGCGCGACGACGCCGCCGTACTCGGTCGAGCGGTCCTCACGGTCGCGGTCCGCGACCTCGAAGAGGTGGGTGAGAAGCGCGGGCTCGTCGAGGAGGTCGAGCGCGAGGCACATCGCGAGGAGGTCGCTCCACACGAGCTTCTCGCGCACCTGGTAGAGCGTCTCCGAGAACCCGTCGCCGTAGCCCGTGAAGTCGGGCGCGACCTTCTTGCGGCCCTTCGTGCGCGCCTCGACCTCCGCGAAGAGCTCGCTCTCCGACGCCTCGAGAAGCGAGGGCCGCCGCCGCGCGGCCGCGACGACGGCGGGAATCGCGCGCAGCTCGAGCGCCTCGCGGCGCTCCTTGGGAAGCAGCGCGAGCGCGGCCTGCGCCTCGTCGAATGCGAGCGCGCGCGACGGCGCGCACAGTGCGCGCGCCCACAGGATCTCCTCGCGCGTGGTCGGAAGGACGCCGAGCGACACGGCGACGCGCGAGAGGTCGATGAGCATGGCGTCGTCGCGAATCGATGCGGGGTCCGCAAGCAACCCGCGCAAGGTCGCAGCGTCGCCAGACTTCATCAGGAGCTCCCAGCAGCGCGCGCGCAGGTTCGCCTGCGTCAGCGGGTTCGCCTCGCGCATGGTGCGGAGGAGCGTCGGCCCGACCTGCGGCTCGCCGACGAGCGCGCCAAGCGCCGCGCGCTCGGGCCGCACATCGTCGCCCGCGAGGCCGGGCACCGTGTTCGCCCACGCGCGGATCAGGGTCGGCACGAGCTCGGTCATGCCGCGCTCGCCGATCAGCTCGCACACGCGGCGTCGCCAGGTGACATCGCCCATGCGCGGCAGGCTGTTCTCAAGCGCCGCGACGACCGCAGCGCGATCCGTCTCGAAGAGAAGGTCGAACGCACGCTCGCGCGCGTCGATCGGGTAGCCGTCTGCCGCGATCATGCGCCGCAGCGCCGACTTCGTGGCCTCGTCGACACCGCGCAGGCGCGCCGCGTCGATCGCGTCGAAGTAGCGCTCGCGCCCGCGCCCTGTCACCGAGAGCACCGCCGCGGGGTCGTCGACGCTCTCGGGGCCCTGCGTGCAGGATCCGAGGCCAAGCACCGCGCACATCGCAATGAGGAGGGGCGCACGGAGGAGCGGCGCGCGCAGGCCTGCACCCGACCGCACGACGCATCCGACACAGACTTCGTCACCCGAACGCGACATCCTTCGCATGGTTCTCGCCTCCTGCTGCGGTTGCACCCGACCTCGTCGCCTCATGACCTCGCGGCCACATGACCTCGTCGCCACATGGCCTCGTCGCGGTTCCCGGCTGGTTCCGCGCCGCCATCGGCCCGGCACAGCCTACATCCCGCCGCCAAGACCGTATCATCGGCCGTCCATGGCATCGGCGCGCAACCAACACGAAGAAGGACAAGGCCACGGCGCCCGCGCGGCGAGCCCTGAGTTCGTGGCCAAGGTCGAGCGCCTCCTCGGGCTGATCCGCCCCGCCATCCAGGACGACGGCGGCGATGTCGAGCTCGTGTCCGTCACCGACGACGGGCTCGTGCGCATCCGCCTCCACGGCGCCTGCGTCGGCTGCCCGTCCGCGCACATGACCCTCCACCACGGCATCGAGCGCACCCTCCGATCGGAGCTCGGCGAGTCGATCAGGGTCGAGGCCATCTCGTAAGGACCCGTGCGAACTCCTTGAAACCCGGGCCCCGCGCGAGATCCGGCCCGCCCGAAGCGCCCTCGCGCTCCGCGCAAGACAGGTTCTCAGCCCGTCGCAGGCTCCAAACCCTGTCCTCGGCAGAAATTGCATCGGTCGCCGCCTCGGGGAAACTCGCTCTTCGCGCTTCCGATTCCCCGAAACCTCGGGTAGTCTCTCTGAGTCCGCCAAGTGGCGGAGAGGCCGCTCGGCCTGGGCAGGAGGTCCCCACCATGCTTGTGATCACCCGACGCGAGAACGAAGAGGTTGTGATCGGTGACCCCGCGTCGCCGATCGGAGTCGTGCGCATCGTGTCGATCAAGGGCGACCGCGTGCGGGTGGCCTTCGACTTCCCCCGCACCGTGCAGGTCCACCGCCGCGAGGTCGCCGACCAGATCGTCTCGAGCGGCGCGGAAGAGGGCGCGAATGTGATCGGCTCGATCCGCCCCGCCACAGAAGGCGGCTGAGCGCGCTCGCGACCAGCTCGACACGCACACGACGCCGCCATTCGCGGCGTCTTTTCTTTGCGCGCGGGACGGTGTGCGGAGCGAAGCAAAAGAAAAGCGGCCCCGGTCTGCGAAGACCGAGGCCGCGCATCGTGCCAGCCGGCGATCCGTGCCGGCCGCATCGAAGGCCTGGCCGTCCTTGGCCAGGCAGAGCGAAGCGCAGGATGCCTGCGCGCACCCGGTGCGCAGGCTGGCGCGGGATTTCAGCCGTTTCCGGCCTTGCAGAGGCGCATCCGTGCGCTTCCGCGATCCCGCCGCCGCGCGAGGCGGCGTCCCTTGCGACCGCTGACACGACGATCCGTGTCGAGCCAGCGGCTTGTTCGTTCCAATCGCCTCCGCGCCCCTTCGGGCTCGGCCGCGCCATCCACGCTTTCACACCTTTCGCTTGCCTTCGCGTGTGCCTTCGCGCTCACGCACCCGGCTCACGCGCCCGCCATCGCAGCCATCTCGCGCACCCGCTGCTCGCGGGTCGTCAGCTCGAGGTGGTCGCGCACGCCGAGGATCACCACCGTGCCGCTCAGGCCAAACTCCTGCAGCAGCCGATCGGGAATGCGCACGCGCCCCGAACTGTCGAAGGGCACCCTCGCCGCGCGCGAGAAGAGCTGGCGGTTGTGCCGCGCCACTTCCTCTTGCGTCACCAGACCGCTCTCGATGCGGTCGGCGTACTCCTCGAACTTCTTCTCAGGCCAAAGCCAGAGACCACCCGTTTGTCCTGGCGCGGCGATGAACATCGATCCGTGCCGCTCAGGCTTCCACTCGTCGCGAATCTCCACGGGAATCGCCAACCGCTGCTTCGAGTCGAGGGAATGTTCGTACTCGCCGAGAAACATGGTTGGCGCCCGCTCGGACGCGGGGAAGGTACTGCACCTCGCCCCACCTTGCAACACCTCGGGACACGCTTCTGCACTTTTTGTTGCAACTATTTTTGCCGCTCTCAGGCACTCCCGTTTGGAACTTGCTCGTAAATGCCCCATATTTCTGGGGTTAGATCTCACCTCCTTGTGCCGCGTCCGTGCCACTCCGTCCGTGGCCCGACCCGCGCCCGCGACCGACATCCCCCACCACCGCCCCACCGCAGCGAGCGCCCCGATGCGCTCGACTGGATCGACCAGACCGCCCCATGATTCCGCCCCCCACCGAGGAGACCTTGTCCGCGCTCACCCGCATCCCGTCGGGCGAGTACCTGCTCACCTCGGGCCATGGCGAGGTGCGCGACGGCAGGCTCGTGCATCGGGTGCAGCAGTGCGGAACGGTGCCACCGATGCTGCTCGTCGCGATGGAGAAGGGACACCCCCTTTCGCCGCTGATCCGCGACAGCCGCACCTTCGCGCTCTCGCTTCTTGACCCGAACGAGCGGCTCGTCCAACGCGTCTTCGGGCCCGACCGCCGCATCGGCGAGGACCCGTTCCTCACCTATCCGCACAAGGTCGGCGTGCTCGGCGCGCCGATCGTGACCCGCGCCGTGGCGTGGTTCGACTGCGAGGTGGTCCGCCACCTCGACATGGAGACGAACTTCGAGCTCTACATCGGGCTCGTGCACGCGGCGGGAATCGGCGACGCACCCGCGCAACGGCTTCACGCCGCGCTGCACGCGGCGCGTGCGGGCGACACGCGCGGCCGACGCCTGCGCGCCCCCGCGGACCTCGCCACCGCGGCGGAGTCGCCTGCCGAGCGCCCGCGCACGAAGGGCGCGCAGCGCGGCGCACGCACGCGCTGAGGGTCGCCTAGAGTCCGCGCCCATGCAGATGCCCACGCATGCGCGGGTCGCGCGCCCCGACGCACCTTCGAATCGACTCGGCCTCGACTACGGCGCGGAGGCGACGCGCCTCCCGCAGCTTGGCTACGGCATCATCGATGTCCACGCCCACATCAACGGCCTCGAGGCGAGCGCGCTGTGGGCGCCGATCGCGAGGGCCTACGGCGTCGAGCGCACCTACTCGATGAGCCGCGTCGAGGACATTCCCGCGCTGCGCGAGCGGTTCGGCGACGCGCTCGAGTTCATCGCCTTCCCCGACTTCATGCATCCAGACCGCCGCGAGGGCCACGGCGACGGCTATCTGCGCCGCATCGAGCGCTATCGCGAGCACGGCGTGCGCATCGTGAAGTTCTGGAACGCGCCGCGCATCACGGAGCTCGCCGCCGAAGCGGGCGACCCGCGCCTCTTCGACCTCGGCGAGCCCGCGCGGCTCGAGCAGATGAAGCTCGCGGAGAGGCTCGGGATGATGTGCATGGTGCATGTCGCGGACCCCGACACCTGGTTCAGGACGAAGTACAAGGACGCCGCGCGCTACGGCGCCAAGCTCGACCACTACACGCCGCTCCGCCGCGCGCTTGACCGATTCGCCATGCCGTGGATCGCGGCGCACATGGGCGGATTTCCCGAGGACCTCGCGTTCCTCGACGCACTGCTCGAGGCGCACCCGAACCTCCATCTCGACACGAGCGCGACCAAGTGGATGGTGCGCGAGCTCGGGCGGCACCCGCGCGACGAGGTCGTGTCGTTCCTCGCGAAGTGGCGCGGCCGCATCCTCTTCGGCACCGACACTGTGACGACCGACGACCACCTGCGCGCGGGCGACAAGGCAAGCGAGATGGCGAAGAAGGCGACGAGCCGCGACGAGGCGCACGACCTCTACGCAAGCCGCTACTGGGCGCTGCGCATGATGTGGGAGGCGTCGGGCGAGTGCGCGTCGCCGATCTCGGATCCCGACCTCCACATGGTCGACCCCGAGCGCCACACGCCGCTCGATGCGCCGCCTCTCAAGGGCCTCGCCCTTCCGAGCGATCTCCTCAGGAGCCTGTATCGCGACGCGGCGATCAAGCTCTTCGGGTCTCTCTGAGCCGAGCAGCGGCCTGAAGGGCAGCGCTGCGGCAGCCGACATGGCTCGATGGCGACCCGGACGACGCGAACCGCGCGACGCGACACGCACAGGTGCCCTTGGACGAAGTCCGAGGAACGGGCGATGTCAGCCGTCGACTCCGACGATCTGCGTTCCGCATGCTGAAGCATGCGGGCACCCATGATGAGGGACTCCGACGATCCGAATCGTGCGAGACGACGACCAAGGGTGGGGACTCTGACGATCCGAATCGTGCGACACGAGAATCATGGGTGCCCGTGGACTTCAGTCCGCGGAACGGGTGGTGTCAGCCTTCAACTCCGACGATTGGCGTTCCGGGGACTTCGTCCCCGGGCACCCTTGATGAGCGACCCCGATGGTCGGGACCGTGCGAGACCGCAATCCCGGGCATCAATCCCTCAGGGTTTGCCCGCGCATGCGAGCCTGCGCGCGAGCTCCGCGACATCGCGGTCGAAGCGCGACACGAGGGCGTGCCCCGCGTGCGCACCGAGGTCGATCGACGCATGCACGAGCGCGGGCACGCCGCAGGCGAGCGCCCACAGCGCGGGGAGCGACGAGACTGCGTCCCCCGCAGCGGCGACCGAGCGCGGCAGGCGTTCGGGCGGACGCCAGCCCGCGCAGACATCGGGTCGCTCAAGCGCGCCGTCGCGGTCGAGCACGCAGGCGTCGAGCGCGGGAAGAAGTTCCCACGGCCGCTCGACGCGCGCGTCGACGACGATCGGCTTGCCGTTCGCAGCGCCGCGCAGGAACGCGTCGATCTCCTGCCAGCGCGGCGTCTCGGGCGACACCACGAGACGGATTGGCGCACCTCCGACGACCGTCATGCCCACGCCGCGCGTGAGGAAGGAGAGATCGACCGTCTCGGCGCGCTCGCAGCCGACGAGCACCGCGATGTCGCGCGGGGCGAGGCCGAGCTCGCGGCGGATACGCGCGCGGCGCCCCTCGGGCCATGCGGGCGCGGGCGGAAGCGCGCAGGGCACGCCTGCGCGGCGGAGTCCGTCGCGCGGGTCGTCGTCGGAGGGCGGTCCCGACTGCCGATGCGCGATCACCAAGGCTTCCGCGATCGGGCCGTGCACGACGGTGATGGCGTCCGGCTGCAGGAACGCGGGCATCGACTGAAACCACGCATCGTGCGCGAGGCCGATCGAGCCGTCTTCGCCCGCGTGCTTCCGCAGTTCCGACAGGCTCGTCGGCCCGGGCATGAGTTCAGTCCAATGTCGCGGCCCTCCGCGCGCCGTGACGGCGCGGCGCGGCGCAAGCATGGCGTAGTTCACGCCGCCGATGCGCGCGATCTGCTCGATGGCGCCCGCGCACTTTGGCGCATAGGCGTGGATCCGCGCCGCGAATGCCGCAGGCCCGAGGATCTCGACGCCGTCATGCTCGCCCGCCTCGCGGGCGATCCGCTCGAGCGTGCACTCGCCCGACTCCTCGAAGCAGACGACATGAAGCGTCGCGGGCTGCGACCTCGGCAGGTCCTCACGCGCGTCCACACGCTCACGCTCGGCCAGATCCGCAGCGCCCGCCCCGCCGTTCACCGCCTGCGCGTCCCGAGGTTCTCGCCGAGGTCGACGCGGTCGTGCTTGTAGAAGAGCCGCGAAACCTCGAGGGCCGCGCGCTGCACGAGACGGTCCTCGACCGCGATGATGTTCGAGCGCGACATCGCGCCACCGAGCGAGGTCTCGCGGATCGTCGCCATGACCTCGCGGCCCTCGGGCTGCGACTCGGCGGCGGGGAAGACGCGCGCCTTCGCGTCGAGATCGAGCACCTTCACGCGCACGCTGATCGTCGGGCGAAGGCCCTGGCTGTCGCTGCGGCCGTAGAGGTCGAAGATGAACGGCTGGATGTGGATCACCTGCGCGCAGTCGAGCGCGCGGCCGATCTTCTCGATCGACGCGAGGTTGCGCGCATCGCCGCCCGACATGCTGCGCGCGACGGAGATCGCCTGCGCGGTCGACACCGTCGAGGAGAGGATCTCGCGCTCCATGAGGTCGAAGCTCACGCCGTCGCCGATCGCGGTGAGAAGCGCGCTGCGAGGAAGGATGTTGCGCGGGTCGTCGACGAAGACCACCGTCTTCTTGTCGGCGAGCGTGAACTCCGCCTCGATCTGCCCCGGGCCCTCGATGACATACGCGACGGGCGTGACGATGTTGCACGAAGTGAGGGCGGGCGCCGAGAGCGCCAGCGCACCGAGCGAGAGGAGGACGCGCGCCGTCTTCATGGGATTGGTCTTCGTTCGGTCATGCATGGCGTGTCTCGTCGTCGTTCGTCTCTGCCCGTCGCGACTCGGCCTGCGCCGCGGCGCGTCAGTGCGCACCGCCGCGCCTCAGCGGTTCGGATACTTGTCCTCGATGTGGCGGTAGAAGAGCCACGAGGTGCGCTGGATGAACAGCGTCAGCAGCCCGCGCTCGATGTCCTCGCGTCGCGCGGCCTCGCGGCCCACGCCTTCCTTGTCGGGGAAGCGCACCATGATGTTCGTGGTGTAGACGAACTCGTCGGGCGCGAAGGTGTCTGCCTCGATCACGCCGATCGTCGCGCCCGCTGCGCCGTCCCAGAGATAGCTGTTGCCCGTCGGATGCAGGCGGAACTCGTAGAGGTCGATGTGGACGAGGCGGTTGACGCCGAGCTCGCGCGCGATCTCGCCGTAGGCGAGCGCACGCCACTGCGGGGTGCGGTACTGCCAGTCGAGGACCTCGCCAGGCGGGAGCACAGAGGCGCCCTTCACGAACGCGCGGATGCGCGCCGCGACGTTCGCGGTGATCTGGCCGATCACGGTCGGGTGCTCGACGAGCGTGGCGTAGTCGGCGTTGACGACGACGGCGACGGTCTGGTTCTCGAGGCCGTCGTACTCCGCGGGAACATCGAGCTTCTTGCCGCGCTCGATCTGTTCGCCGAGGGCGCCGATCGCGCCCGCGACGCATCCAGGCGCCGCGACGAGCGCCGTCACGGCCAAGAGCGCCGCGGCGCATCGAGCGGCGAGCGGCGTGCGGCTCGTCCGCGCGGAAGCGGACGGCGAAAGGGCGTCTCTCTGTCGTGGCATCGTTCGCATCGTTCTTTCGTTCGAGGCCTGCGGCCCGTCACTCCATCCAGCCGCGCATCATCGCGGCCTTGTATCCCCAGGCGAGGAGCGCAACGAGGCCGACCAGCCACGCGCTGCGCGCATTCCAGAGGCGCTCGTAGACGGGGAGGACCGTCTTGCCCGAGACAAGCGTCCACACCGAGGCCACGAACGCCATGCCCGCCGCGACCGCAAGCAGGCAACCGAGAGGCTGCGTCATGAAGCTCGCGACGAGGTCGCCCTTCGCCGCATAGGCGAAGGCGGTCGTCATGCCGCAGGAAGGGCATGGTATCCCGAACTGCGCGGGCCACGAACACGGCGGAAGCCCAAGCGCCTCGTGCGTCCCAAAACCACGGTTCGAGGGCTTCAACGACCACGCCGTCGATAGGAGCGCGCCCGTCGCGCCCGCCACGATGAGCGCCGCGAAGCGCCTGCGGCGCCTGTCCTCCGCGCGGGCGAACTCGGTTGCATCCACCGCTCCCGCACCCGCGGGGCGGTCGGGCGGAGCGAGCGGCGGCGCGGGGTCTGCCGCCAGCGGAGGAGTTGGCTCGGATCCCTCTGGCACGGCGGAGAGCGTAGCGCCCTCGCCGACCTCCTGCGCGCCCCACCGCTACCGTGCCGAAACCATGACGCACACGCCCTTCTGGGCCGACGGCCACCTCGACCTCGCCTATCTCGCCGTCAACGGGCGCGACATGCGCGCCGCGGTTCCCGACGACGCGCCGCACGCGCTCACTCTCGCGTCGATGCGGCAAGGCCGCGTGCGCGTCGCGCTCGGCACGATCTTCACCGAGCTCGGCGGCGACCCCGCGAAGGACCGCGCCGCCTACCGCGACTCGCTCGACCAGGAGGGCGCGCACCGCGCGGGTCTCCTCCAGCTCGAGTGGTACGAGGCGATGGAGCGCGCGGGCGAGATCGCGATCGTCCGCACACGCGGCGACCTCGCGCGCGCAGCGGCGGGCGAAGGCGCCCCGGGGATCGTGATCCTCATGGAGTGCGCCGATCCGATCCGCTCGCCCGACGAGGTGGCGTGGTGGCACGCGCGCGGGCTGCGCGTCGTGGGCATGAGCTGGGGACACGGCAGCCGCTACGCGGGGGGCAACGCGCGCGCGGGCGGCCTGACCGATGTCGGGCGGCGCTTCGTCGAGGCGCTCGATGCGTGCGGCGTCCTGCACGATGCGTCGCACCTCTCGCGCGCGGCGTTCGACGATCTTCTCGCGGCGACGGACGCGCGCGTGATCGCGTCGCACTCGAACGCGCAGGCGCTGCTTCCCGAGAGCGAGCGCCACATCACCGACGCGCAGATCGCCGCGATCCGCGACCGCGACGGCTGGATCGGCCTCAATCTCTACGGGAGGTTCCTCGCCGCCGATCGTCGCGCGACGATCCATGACTGCGTGGCGCACACGATGCATGTGGCGCGCATCGTAGGCACGGACCGCGTGGGCCTCGGCAGCGACCTCGACGGCGGATTCGGGCGCGAGTCGCTGCCGCTCGAGGTGCAGTCGACGGGCGACTACGCGAAGCTGCTCGAGGCGCTCGAAGCGGCGGGCTTCGCGGCGCTTGGCGGCACCCGCGAGGGATTCGCGCACGCGAACCTGATGCGCGTGCTCGAGGCCGTGCTTCCCGCCTGATCAGGGCCGCGCCGCGCAGAGTCGCGCCGAGCGGGCGCGCGTCACGCGGGCACGAGCTGCGCGAGGTATCCGCGCCTGCCGCCGATCTCGACGAGCGTGAGGAGATGCACGCGCGCGCCGTCGACCGCACGGGCGTCGCGGAGGTCGGCGACGACGAGGTCGACGAGCGGCTCCTTTCGCACGACGCGTGCATCGGCCATCGCGAGAAGTTCGGCGTGCTCGCGCGCCCACGCGGCGACGCGCAGGATCGCGGCCGCATCGCGCGCGCGACCGACGACATGCAGCACGCCTTCGCCATCGAGCGCAAGCTCGACGGACTTGTCGCGCGGCGCGCGGATCGCGAGGGGCGCCAGGCCGTCGAGGAGCGCAACGAGCGCATCGGGAAGGTCCGACTCGACCTCTCGTGCGCGGCCGATCGTGGCGCTCGCGGCGGGCGCGGGGGCCAGCGCGGCGGGTGCTGCAGCGGGCGCTGCGGCCGAGGGCATGACGGAGGCGGAACGCGCGGGCTTCGGTTCGACGACGGCGTCGTCCGCGCGTGCTGCACGCGACCGCGGAAACGGCAGCGTGGGCGCAAGACGCGCCTCAAGCTCGGCGGACGGCGTGGCCGCTGCACCCGCCGCGCCATTGATCGCCGCGCTCGGCGTGGCGGCGGGTCGGCGCGGCGGCAGACGCTCGGGGCGCGACGCAAATCGCTCGCGCACGGGCTGCTCAAGAGGCGCTGTCGCGTGCAGCGCGGGCGACGATTCGGCGGCGGCCTCAGCCGCGTCGATCTCGGCGAAGAGGTCCTCGAGCGACATCTCGCGCGCGTCGAATGTCCCACGCAGAACGCTCTCGACCGCTGCGACCCGCTGCAGGCCGCCGCGCACGGGAAGCTCCACCTTGAGGAACGCGCGCATGGTGCGGTCGAGCGTGCTCGAGACGGCGCGGCACGCGTCGTCGTCCGCGCCGAGCACCGCCACCGACACGCGTGGCGCAGAGCCAGGCAGCGCGGCCCGTGCGGCGCCGGCGCGTGAGGGACGCGCACGCATGCGCTCGACGGAGTCCTTTACAAGGGTGTATGCCGCGACAACGGCAGGTTCGTCCGCGCCCGTCAGAACCACGACCTCCTCGGTCGCGTCGGGAATCGACACCCCCGACGGCGTCGGCGGCACGATGAACCACGCTCCGACGAGCGGCGCAACCGCGCGCAGCGCCTCCGCAAGCGTCGCCTGCGGACGAACCGCGGGCCGCGCGCCACCCGTGCGGAAGACCTCGACCTGCACCGCGTCGCGCTCCATGCGCAGAAGACACACGGGGCCCCTGTCGCGGGCCTCGCGGTCTGCGTACTGCGAGATCCACAGCCCGCTCATCATGGGCAGGTTGCCCACGAGAAGCACAGTCCGCGGGCGCGACACGGCCGCGGCCTGTGCGGGGCCGAGGAAGGCGTCGAGGTTTCGGTCAAACGGATTCTCGCGGGCGATCGTCATCGGCGGTACTCCGCTGCATGAAGCGCGGCGCGGTGGTCGGGCGCGGCGGGCGCGGGGACCTCGACGAGGTTCACGCCGAGTTCGCCAGGCTGCGCGGTGCGGTGGAGGTTGAACTCATCGAGCGTCTCCACGCCGTCGACGACGATGCGGTAGGCATGGCGGCCCGGCGGAAGCGCGACCTGCGCCTCAAGCCGCGCGCCATCGGTGGTCGCGCGGAAGGGAAGCGCATCGTGCCGCCATCCGTTGAACGCGCCGACGACGCTCATCGTCCGCGGCGACGAGGGCTGCGTGAAGACAACGACGCCGTCGCGCCCCGCGCGGACACCGAAGCCTCCGCCAGCTGGTGCAGCGGTCCGCGCGCGGTCGGGCAGCATGCGAAGGCGCGCGGCGAGATCGGTGGCGCGATCGGTGGCGCGATCGGTGGCGCGATCGGCGACACGATCCGTCGCGCGATCAGGCAGACGGTCCGAGCCTGAGGAGACGCCCCCGCGCGCCGTCGGCGCACTGGCAGCGAATTCGGCATGTGCGGCAGGCTCGGGCTGCAGAGTCGGCTCTGGGCGCACCGCGAAGGTCTCGATCACGGGTGGTTCGCGCAAGGGGTCGCGCTCGAGCGCGACGCGTACCGACGCGGACATCCCGTCGTACCCATCGAGCGCGCGACCGTCCGGCACTTCCTCACGGAGCCATCGCGCCAGCGCGTCGAAGTCGCGAACGGCCTCGGATTCGGGCGCGAACTCGGTGATCGCCTGCCCATAGCTCGCGGCGTCGCGGAGTTCCTCGTGTTCCCGCACCGAGAGCGGAAGAAGCGCATCGGGGAAGCGGCGCGCCAGCGTCGCGACGACATCGCGCGAGAGGGCGCGCGACTCGTTCACGAGCGTCGGAAGCAGGCGGAAGGGAATGTCCCGCCCGAATCGGCGCACGACCGCCTGGATCGTCTCGATCTGCCTCTCGGCGCCCTTCAGGCTGAAGTACCCCGTCTCGACGGGGACGAGCACGAGGTCGGCGGCGCGCAGCGCATTGAAGGTCAGGAGGCCGATGGTCGGCGGGCAGTCGACGACGCACCAGTCGAAGCCCCCGCGCCACGCTGAGAGGACGCGCGCGAGGCGCCTGTCGCGGTCGAGTCGCGAGGCGAGCGGGCCGCTCGGCGCTTCGAGCGCCGCAAGCGAGACGCTCGACGGAAGGAGCCGCAGGTTGCGCGCGACATCCCAGAGATAGTCGTCGGCCGAGGGCGCCGACGCGTGGTCCGCCAGGATTGCGTCGGCGACGGTGCGCTCGAGCGTCTGCTCGGGCACGCCGAGACCAGCCGCGCAGTGCGACTGTGGATCCATGTCGACGAGCAGCGTGCGGGCGCCGTCGCGGGCAAGGACCGCGGCGAGGTTGACGGCGGTCGTGGTCTTGCCACAGCCGCCCTTCTGGTTCACGATCGCAACAACGCGCATCGCGCGGGATATCGGTCAAATCTGAGAAGCGACGGCATTTTTCGCAGGGCGCGGCGCAGCATCCAGCGTGTACGCCGACTCAATGGCCGGCGCCGATCGAGGCGAGGCCCGCGGCGACCGCCCGCTCGGGCGCATCCGCGACGATCTCGACCGTTCCGATCGCGCTCGGCAAGACGAGGCGGAGCGTGCGCGTCCCCCCGATTCCGTCATTCTTCTTGTCGAACCCCATGCGGCGGCGGATGTCGGCGGCAGAGGCGGCGCTCGGAAGGCTCGTGGAAAGCCCCGTGGAAAGCCTCGTGGGCAGGCGAAGCGCGTGAAGGAGCGCCTCGATCCTGGCAGCCGTTCCGTCGTCGAGGCGGCCCGCGGCGGCCGCGCAGCGACAGGCCGCGACCATTCCGATGGCGACGGCCTCGCCGTGGAGAAGCCCGAGCTCGGGAATCGTCTCGATCGCGTGTCCGAAGGTGTGGCCGAGGTTGAGTTGCGCGCGTTCGCCGCGCTCGAAGGGGTCGCGTGAGACGATCCGCGCCTTGATCGACGCCGATGCGGGGATAAGCCGGTCGAGCGCCGCAGGGTCGCCCTCGGCGAGAGCAGAGGCATCGCGCTCGAGCGCCGCAAAGGAGTCCTCCCCCGCGATCACAGCGTGCTTAGCGCATTCCGCGAGGCCCGCGCGCAGCTCGCGGATCGGCAGCGTCGAGAGCGTGTCCGCATCCGCGACCGTCACCTTCGGCTGCCAAAAAGCGCCCGCGAGGTTCTTCCCGAGCCCGCCGCCCGGCAGCTCGAGGTTGACGCCCGTCTTCCCGCCGATCGATGCATCGACCATGGCAAGGAGCGTCGTCGGCACCTGCACGAGGTCGATACCGCGCATGTAGGTCGCAGCAGCGAAGCCCGCGAGGTCGCCGACGAGGCCGCCGCCGAGCGCAACGACGAGGGAGCCTCGGTCGGCTCCGGCCGCGAGCGCGGCGGACCAGACTTCCTCGACCGCGCGCATCGACTTCCTGCGCTCGTCCGCCGTCAGCGCAACGGTGGCCACGCGCGCACCCGCGGCGGCGAGCGCTCGCTCGGCGCGAGCGCCGTGGGACCCATGCACCGCGTTATCGACGGCGAGGACGACGACGCGCCCCTCGACCCGCACGCGCTCCGCCGCCAGCACCTCTCCCAACCGCGACACCGCGCCGCGCTCCACGACCACACTCGTCGGCGCATTGGGGATGTCGATCGGGATTCGGAGCGCGGTCACGGTGGGTCTATCGGCGGATCTCCCGCTCGGTGCGCGGAAATGCGCGCCGAGCCGAGACTCCGCTCAGGCTCGACCCACGGGCAGCGCCCGTGAAGCCGCGACGCGCACTCGGACGACGGTCATGCGACGCTGCGCGGAGCGCTTGCGAGCGCGAGCTCGGGCTCGGCCTCGGATGCGGGCAGCATCTGCAGGGCGGCCGCGACGCGCGAAGGCATGCTCGGTGCAGGGCGAAGGCGCAGCGGAGCGGTTGGGACGGTCTCGACGGGCACGCCGATCGCCTCGAAGAAGAGCTCGCGGCTCTCGGCCGTCCCAGCGCGATTTTCGATGTAGTCGCGCGCAAACTCGAGCGCGTTCTCATGACGCGACTGCCACTCGCCACGATCAAGCGTGGCCCACCGCTCAATGGCATCGCGCCACAGCGTCTTGTCGCCGAGCGGAAGCACCTCGAGCGCACCATCGCCCTCCTGCCGCCACGGCGTCTGGTCGCTCACGAGGACAGGAGTCCCCGCCGTCAGCGACTCGAGGACGACATGGCCGAAGTTCTCTCCACGGCTCGGGAAGACGAACAGGTCATGCCCCGCGAACGCCTCGAGAACGCTCTCGGGCGCCACTCCACCCGCATAGGACGCACGCACGTTCGCAGGCAGCGCCGACATGAGCGACTCGCAGCGCGACCAGTACTCCGGCACATCGCGCAGACCGTAGATGGTCAGCTCGACATCGCGACGCACGGTCGAGAGGACCTCGAGCAGGAAGTCGAGGTTCTTGACGGGGGCGATTCGACCGAGGAACACCAGCTTGAGCGGCCGGTCCGCGCCAGCAGAGAGGTCGACTCGGCCGAAGTCCGCGTCCCGCGCGGGACGGGGAAGGTCAGGGGCCACGACGATGTCCGCCGCACGCGCGCCCATCACGCGACGAATGTCCGCGGCCTCATGGGGCGCCGACGCCTGCCACACCAAGCCCTCGTAGAGTCCGCTCATCTTGGCCGCAGCCAGATACGCGCGCTTCTTCGCCGCTTTCTGCGTCAACGCGCTCATGGCGAGCTCGCCGCGCGGCGCGATGATCCAAGGACGGTTCGGAACCTGCTTGAGTCGACGCAGCATGAGCGGGATGCTCGTCATCCTCGGGCTCATGAAGCTGTTCAGGTAGACCGCGTCGTGCGGCGTGCCCCGGATGACCTCGCGCAGCCCCCGCATCGAGAGCTTCGCGGGGCTCGCGTAGAACACCTTGGCCTTGCCCACGGTGTTCCACCCGTCGATGCGGACGCCCTCGTAGGGCTTCTGGTCGCCACAGTCGCGATCGCGGGTCACGATGCGGAAGTCGATCTCGTCGCCAAGCGTGTCGACGAGGTTCGCAATGGTTCGAGTCGGACCTCCCGCGCGGAAGCCCGGGAGGTAGTAGTCCAGAAAGCACAGGACGACGGGTCGTTCCATGTTCGTTTGCTCCCCGATGCTGCGCTCGCCGAAAGCCGCTTCGCCGTTGGGGCCCGCTGCAGGAACACCTTCAGCGGGAGCCCGCCTGAGGGCTTCGACGGCGAAGGCCGTGGAATCACGCAGGCGACGACGCGTTTTCGATGAGTCAGACCGTTTCAGGACACCGTGCCAAAGAGCCACAGCCCGCTCCGCAGTGCGGAGAGCCCGTCCAACCCGTGCGAAACCCCAACCACAGCGCGGCTGCAAAACCTGCCGCGTGCATGCAGGGCCTTCACGAGTCCACAGACTCGGGTGGCAACTCTCAGAATGTGTCCAGTGAGCGCGTTTCCAGCGCGCTCGCCCCTTTCTCGCTCACGCGACTCGGCACAGCGCCAAATCGCGACATTCTCCCTCCGTCGCGGAGGCTAACCCTGATTCAGGGACGGGGCAAGCGTCTCGGCCGCAGGTTGTGCAAGTTCGAAGAGAATTTGATTCCTCTACCGGAGGTTTCGAGACCTCTGGGCCTTGAGGATGCGCCAAGGGGGAACTCGGCATGGCCCATCGACCCTCGGCTGGGTCGGCGGAGGGCCGCCCTTCGCAGCTCAGCTACGGATTGCGCGCGACGCGGAAGCCTCGGTCGAACGAAGCCCCATCTTGGGTGCCCCCATCACGGAGCGAGGTGCGCGGGTAGCAGGCGATGATCGGGACGCAGCCATCGGACGCCCACGCACCACCGCGTATCACGCGAAGGGTCCCCGAGCCAGGCCCCGCCGGATTGGTCTGCGCATCAGGCGCGTAGAAGCCGAACCAATCGTCCACCCATTCCCAGGTGTTGCCGAGCATGTCATGGAGGCCGAGCGCGTTCGCCGCCTTCTGCCCCACGGGCCGCGTCTGGCCGCCCGCATTCGGCCCGAACCACGCGATCGTCCCAAGCTGTGCGTCATCGCTCGTGCCGTTCGGGAACCGGGGCATGGAGTGGAACGCCGTGTCGGTGCCCGCGCGGCATGCAAACTCCCACTCCGCCTCGGTTGGAAGCCGAAGCCCCGACCCCGCGAGAAAGGGTTGGATTGAGAGCCAAGAGACCCGATCGACCGGCCGGCTCGCCGCATCGGGATAGGCGGGGCCTTGGAAGAACGAGGGATTCGCGCCCATGCGCGCGGTCCACTGGGCCTGCGTCACCTCGAAGCGTCCCATGTAGAACGCGTTGGTGAGGGTCACCTGGTGGATCGGCGACTCGATGGTCGCGCACTCGTAGTTGATCGACGACGAGCAGCCCATGCTGAGTGTTCCCGGCGGGACGAGCACCATCTCGATTCCCGTGGCGTCGTCGCGCACGCGCCACGGCAGGCCCGTCGCGGCGATCGCTTTGCGCAGGGTGACATCCGTCACGACCGCGGGGTTCGGCGCTGGCTCAAGCACGGTCGCCCACGGGAGCGGCGAACAGAAGGCGCCCCACAGCCCGAGCAGGGTGCTGAGGTCGGCGCCGTCGACGACGCCGTCGGCCGTGATGTCGGCGCCGCAACCCGCGCAGCCCCCCCATGCACCGAGCAGGAGGGCGAGGTCCGCAGGACCCACGGCGCCATCGCCGTCGATGTCGGCGTCGCAGGCGGTCTGCGCGTGCGATTGACTGCAAACGGCGAGGGCGACAGCCGAGACGACGACCACGCTCGCGGCGCGTGAGATGCAGGCGAGGCGGGGCGACGCCGCGGTGATCCGAGCGGACGAGGTAAGGGATCTCTGCGGGCCGTTCACATGAAGCTCCTGAAGGCTGTGCGCGGCCTTCGTGTCGAGGCCGTTGGAAAGAAAGACAGGAACCCGCGCGACTGCGCTTGGTGGAGTGGCGAACTTTCCGCTCGAGTCATCCCCTTCTGCCCTGCTCGCGCGGCCCACGCGAACATCGCGCGCGCCCCGTCGGCCGCGTCACGGCAGGCGTCCCGACGGGCGTCGGGCACGGGCGTCGGGCGCGGGCGCGGGCGGAGACTGGCGACCTGCGAGGCTCGTGGCGTCGGCTCGGACGAGGCAGGCGCGCGGGACAGCGCGTCAACCTCGATTCGGGCCAACTGCACGCTGCAGGCTTGCGCGACCCGAGCGTGCACGAGCTGCTGAAAACGACAACGCCCGCGGCTGTGCCGCGGGCGCGTCGTTTCAGTGACCCCAAGGGGATTCGAACCCCTGTTCTATCCGTGAGAGGGATATGTCCTGAACCAGGCTAGACGATGGGGCCAGACATCACGCGTTCCCTTGCGGGCCCGCGTGTCACGGGTCGCGGAGTATAGCAAAGCCCTTCTTGCGAAGCGTCGCTCCCGCGCGGACTCGCGTCGCGGTCATCCGCAGCAGACCTGATGCCTCGTCGAAGGGCCGCAGCATCGCCTCGAAGAGACCGCGGATCGCGCACCCCCGCCATGCCGGTCGCGGCCGCGTTGGGAGGACGCGCTGCGCCATCACTCTCGTTCTCGGACGGCGTCTCGTGGCTGCGCTCGAGCAATCGCCCGAACTTCGTGATTTCAACGGTTCTTGGAAGCATCGATTCTGAAACGAGTTAGGTTCGGATCTTGGCGCATGGGCCCTCTGCGGACGGCCCGTGCGCCGTGTCCGATCGATCCGAACTTGACCCCACGCATGCACCTCCGCGTCGTCTTCCTCACCGTCGCACTGCTGTCGGCCGTGGTCTGGCCGATTCGGTTCGCCCACGCCCAGTGCGGGTCGAACCCCGCGAGCTGCTGCATCGCCCACGCAAGCCCGGGCTGCTCGGACCAAGCGTGCTGCCAGGTGATCTGCGGCGCCGATCCCTTCTGCTGCGGCGTGCAATGGGACGCAGTCTGCGCGGCGCTCGCGCAGGCGAACTGCGGCGTCTGCGGCGTCGGCTGCGGCGTGCCCTCGGCGGGCGGGTGCTGCGCGCCCAAGCTCACGCCGGCGTGCTCGAACGCGCCCTGCTGCACGCTCGTCTGCGCGTCCGACAGCTTCTGCTGCGACGTCGAGTGGGACCAGTTCTGCGCCCAGACCGCCGCGCAGTTCTGCGGCGTCTGCTCGAGTCCGTGCGGCGGCGGTTCAAGCGAAGACTGCTGCGTGCCGCACGAGGGACCCGGCTGCTCGAACGCGGACTGCTGCGAGGCGATCTGCGATGTCGACCCGTTCTGCTGCGAGGGCGAGTGGGACACGGTCTGCGCGGGGCAGGCGCAGCTTGCCTGCGGTGTCTGCGGCGTCGGCTGCGGCGCTCCCAACTCGGGCGACTGCTGCGAGGCGAAGACCACGCCTGCGTGCAACGACACCTTCTGCTGCACGCTGATCTGCGCGGCAGACAGCTTCTGCTGCGATGTCCAGTGGGACGAGAAGTGCGCGACGGCTGCGATCGAGTTCTGCGGCACCTGTGCCGACGAGTGCGGCAGCCCCGCCGCGGGCGAGTGCTGCATCGCGCGCGCGGCGCCGTCGTGTTCGGATGCGACCTGCTGCGAGCGGGTCTGCGCCGCGGATCCCTTCTGCTGCTCCGACGCGTGGGATGCGGTGTGCGCGAACGCTGCGCTCGACTCGTGCGGTATCTGCGGAATCGGCTGCGGTGCGCCAGGCTCAGGCGACTGCTGCTCGCCCCATGCGACCCCGAGCTGCTCGGACGGCCTCTGCTGCGAGGCGGTGTGCGCGTTCGACGGCCTCTGCTGCGAGGTCGCATGGGACGCGGCTTGCGCCGAGGCCGCGGGAATCCTCTGCGGAGACTGCGGCGGAGTCTGCGGCGTGTCGGGCGGCGCGAACTGCTGCCAGCCCTCGAACTCGCCTGGCTGCGCCGACGCGAACTGCTGCCTCGCGGTGTGCGTGCTCGACCCGTTCTGCTGCGTCGAGTCGTGGGACCAGTTCTGCGCGAACATCGCGGCCGAGGGCTGCACGGTCTGCACCACAGGCTGCGGCCTCCCCGATGCGGGCGACTGCTGCGAGGCCCGCACCACGCCCGCCTGTTCGGACAGCGAGTGCTGCCTCGCGATCTGCACCGCCGACCCCTTCTGCTGCGAAGGGGCGTGGGACCAGGCCTGCGCCGATGAAGCGATCCTCGTCTGCGGCGCGTGCTCGGAGCGCTGCGGCAGCCCGCTCGCGGGCGACTGCTGCAGCGCGAACGGGACGCCCTCGTGCTCGGACGCTGCGTGCTGCGAACTCGTCTGCACGGCCGACGCCTTCTGCTGCAGCTTCGAGTGGGACACGCTCTGCGCCGACGCGGCGGCCGACCTCTGCAAGGAGTGCGGCACCACGACCCCCGGCGACCTGAACGGCGACGGCATCGTGAACGCCGCAGACCTCACCCTGCTCCTCGACAGCTGGGGCTCGGCCGCGGCCGACCTCGACGGCGACGGCACCACGGGCGCGGCGGACCTCGGCATCCTGCTCAACAACTGGAACTGATCCGCGCGATTTCCCGCCCCGAAAGGCGGAGTCCCGCGCTAGCATCGCCTCCTCACTGGCACAAACAGAAGGAGGCCAACATGGTGGATGCCCACGGTGGATTGATCGGATCGATCGCGCTCTGCGCGGCGACCGCGTTCGTTCTCCCGACCACTCTTGCGACGACGCACGCCGCAGAGCCCCCCGTCCTGCTCCGCGCCCCAGACGCGGATTCCATCGTCCGCTATCGCGGCCCCGTCGCCGCCGCGGACACGGTCGGCGGCCATCGCTCCGATGCGATCCTCGTGAAGCTCGCGCCGCGTGCGGCCCTGCGCCTCGCGGGAGGCACGCCCGAGCTCCGGTGCGCCACCGGCACACGCGCCACCGAGATGAACACGCTCCTCCGCGACGCAGGTGCGTCGAAGGTCGCGCGCGCTTTCGCGGTCCTTCCGACCAATGCCGCCGTCGAGGCCACCGTCGGACTCGCGCGCTGGCACCGCATCGAGCTCCCCGCGGGAACCGACACGCCCGCGCTCGTCGACGCGCTTCGCACCGCAAGCCGCGCGCTGGCAGCGCCCGCCGTCGAACGCATCGAGCTCGAAGGTCTCGGTGGAGTCCTCGGTGCGGGCACCGTCATGCCGAACGACGCGAGTTTCTCCTTGCAGTACGGCCTCCACAACACCGGCCAGACAATCCAGGGCATTGCGGGCGTCGCGGACTCCGACCTCGATCTTCCTGAGGCATGGTCGCTCCACACGGGCGGCGCCGATGTGACCATCGCCATCATCGACACGGGCGTCAGCGCGAGCCACCCCGACCTCAACGACAAGCTCGTCGCGGGACGCAACACGATCAACGACAACTCGAGCACCGACGACAGCTGGCTCATCAGCCACGGCACGCACTGCGCAGGAATCGCGGCGGCGGAGAGCAACAACGGCGTCGGCATCGCGGGCGTCTCGTGGGGAGCACGGATCATGCCCGTCAAGGTGCTGACCACGCTCGGAAGCGGCACGGAGGGCGATGTCGCGGAAGGCATCGCATGGGCCGCGGACAACGGCGCAGATGTGCTCTCGATGTCGCTTGGGTTCCCGGGACTGAGCGCGATCATCGAGGACGCGGTCGAGTACGCCGCGGCCGCGGGCAAGGTGATCGTCGCAGCGAGCGGGAACACCGCGGGGGCCCCGATCGGCGCGCCAGCGGTGTACGCACCCGTGATCGCCGTGGGGGCGACCGACAACCGAGACCTGATCGCATCGTTCACGACGACGGGACCCGAGCTCGATGTGGTCGCGCCCGGCGTCGATGTCTACTCGACCTACGACACGCTCTTCCAGGCGAACTCCTACACCTGGCAGTCGGGAACGAGCATGGCGTGCCCGCATGTCGCGGGCCTTGCCGCGCTCATCTGGTCTGCGAATCCTGAGCTCGACGCAGCAGGCGTACGGTCCATCCTCGAGTCGACCGCGGACGACCGCGGCGCGACCGGCTGGGACCCGACCTTCGGTCACGGCCGCGTCAACGCGCTGAAGGCCGTCGAGGCGGCGCTGGCATCCCGCTGCGTCGCAGGCGACCTCGACTGCGACGGCGCCGTCGACGCCGAGGACCTCACGGCCCTGCTCGCCGCATGGGGAACCGCCGACCCGAGCGCAGACATCGAGCCGGACGGCGTGGTGGACGGCAGCGACCTCGCGGTGCTCCTCGGAAACTGGAGCTGAGCCCGGCGCCCAGCACGAGCGAAAGCGCCCAAGCACCAAAGGAAGCGCCCAAGCACCGAAGGAAGCGGCCGCAGCCGCGACCGCTCAATCACGACAGCGCCCGCGGCTTCGCCGCGGGCGCTGTGAGTGACCCCAGAGGGATTCGAAGCCCGCCCTAAAACATCGGGAAAGTCCACTCAAGCCGATGAGCGCATCGCAGATTGCATCGCAGTCGATCGTGAACTTCCTCCCGAGCTCGCGGAACTCGTCAAGGCGTGGCCGAGGCTGCGCCGCGAGATTCGTGCGGCGATCGTGGCGTTGCTCAAGGTCGGGCTCGCACCTCGATAAGTGTCGCTCAGCATCGATCCATTGCCGCGCGTCGCCCACCGAGGACCCTCAGGACTTGCGTACGTTCTATGAAGGTAGAACCTAGAGGTAAATCCTGAGGAAGAACCCAAGGTTCTAAACAGGCTCAACCAACGTACGCAAGTCCAGGGGATCAGCGCCGCCGTTCGGACACTCGGCAAACCCGCTCGACCTGCCCCAAGTCTCCGAGGCTGCGGCCTTGACAGTCGCGGCGAGGGTCGTCACGGTCGTCACGGCCGTCACTGGGGGTCGTGGAATCGGGAAACCCGAGCCGACCCAGCCAGTGCTCGAAGGGCCGAGTTCTGTCGTGACATTTCTTGCCAGGGGGCTTGAGAAATGGACATCAAAAGTCAAAGGGGTACAATGTCCTTCATGCCAAAAGTTATAGGACTTATGCAGACGCAGAACCCCTTCGTCCGCCTCGTACCCGCCCAAAGGAGCCCCGACCCCATGAGACCTCACTTCTACACGGCAGCCTCCCTCGCAGAGTCCCTTGATGTCTCCCGCCGCACGGTCAGCCGGTGGTGCGCCAAGGGCGATCTCCCTCAGCCCGTCCGAATCGGCCGCAGCCGCTTCTGGCGCGTCGAGGACGTCCATGAGGCGCTTCGCGCCAAGGGGGCCCGCCCATGAGCAACCCCCACCGCTGGCTTCGCGTCACGCGAGCCTTGCCATGCTCCGTCTGCGGGCACCCCGACTGGTGCATGACGAGCCCCTTCGGCGACGAAGTGATCTGCTGCCGCGAGGAGTCGAAGCTCCCGGCACCGCTCTTCGACGGCTGGTTCCACTCGATCCCGCCGCGCCAACGCCGCATGCCCCAGGCGGTACGCGCGAAGGCCAAGCCGACCACGCCTCACGCCGTCAAGGACTTCGGGGCAGAGCTCCGTCGCTGCGTCGAAGCGTTCGACGCACGGCAGCGCATGCGGGCTGCCGCAAGCCTCGGCCTCTCGCACGAGGTGTTCGACGCATTCCCGGTCGGCTTCAACGAGACGCTCGACGCCATGGCGTTCCCTGCGCTCCAGCTCAGCCCCCCTGCCGCGATCGGGATCCGCTACCGCAAGGTCGCGCCGAAGCCCGGGGCGCTGAAGTGGATCTGCGAGCCGAACTCGACCGCCGGGCTCCTGCTGCCGAAGCACCGGCCCGACCACGACGACATGATCTTCGCCTGCGAAGGTCCGAGCGACACGCTCGCCGCGACGCAGCTCGGACTGCACGCGGTCGGCCGCTGGAGCTGCGGCATCGACGCCCGACAGATCGACTGCCTCAAGGCGCACGCGGCCGGGCTCTCGACGCCGAGGATCGTGGTCGTCGGCGACAACGACGGCGAGCGCCGCACCGGCGCGCGCGCCGCGGACGGCGTGGCGCAGCTCGTCGGCGAGGCGATGCCCCACGCGACGATCCATCGCCTCCAGCCACCGCCTGACATCAAAGACGTGCGAGCGTGGGTGATCGCGGGGGCAAGCCGCGAGGACGTCATGAACGCCGCGAAGGAGGTCCGCCGTGCTTCGTGATCTCACCGAGAACCTGGGCGGTGCGCCGATCGCCTCGAACATCGAGCTGCCCGGCCGCGAGGCCGCCGTCGAGCAGCCTTCACCGGGTCCAGTCGGCGAACCCGCCCGATCGGACTCGGGCCCGACCACCGCCGCATCGCATCCGCAGTCCGACCGGCCCGCGCTCCGAAACATCGCCCCAGGCAAGCTCGCCTACGAGGTCGCGGACCTCACCGAAGGACTCGAGCTTCGCCATGGAACGATCGGCAACGCGTCGCTGGTCTTTGCAAGGCTCGGCTCACTCGGCGCCGAGGCCGGGATTCGAGAATCCGACCGGTGGTTCTGCACGCGTGACGACCGGTTCCTGAAGGGGTTCCGCGAACTCTGCTACAAGCGCCTCGGCCGCGGTCCAGGGGCGTCGATGGTCGCCGAGGCGATCGCGCACCTCGAAGCCCGCGGTTTCGGGTGCGAACGCGAGCCCGTCGCATCCCGCATCGCGGCGAAGGATGGTGCGATCTGGCTCTCGCTCGGCCCCGCCACGAACGAGGTCGTCAAGATCACCCCGCAGGGATGGGAGGTCGTCGAGGGCGGCCCAGTGCTCTTCCGCCACGCCGACAACGCGGACACGCTTCCGACCCCCGCACGCGGGGGGAGCGTCGACCTGCTGCGGCGACACCTCCCGAACGTGTCGGAAGCGCACTGGCCTGCGCTCGTCGGATTCATCGTCGCGACCTTCGTGCCCGAGGGTGCGTTCCCGATCCTCTGCCTCTCGGGGCCGGCCGAGTCAGGCAAGTCCTTCACGACCGAGCTCGTGCGCGCGATCTGCGATCCCGTCGTGGGGCTCGACGCGCGCGGGGAGTTCCCCGAGAAGGAGGAGGATCTCTTCACGATCGCGTCGGGCCAGCACGTGCTGAGCTTCGACAACCTCTCCCGGGTCGACGCTGACATCAGCGACGCGCTCTGCTGTCTCACCACCGGCGCCGCGCGGCAGGTCCGGCTTCTCTATAGCCAAGGCAACCTGCACACGCTGCGGGTTCGGAACCCGGTCGTCCTGAACGGCATCACGCCGGGCATCCAGCGCGAGGACCTCGTGAGCCGGTCCATCTTCATCGAGCACGAACTGCCGCCCGACGCCAAGCGGAAGGAGTCGCAGGTCCGACGCGAGTTCCGGCAGGACCTCCCGCTCATCCTCGGGGCGATCCTCGATGCCGCCGCCCTCGCGCTCCGCGATGGCGAGGACACGACGGTCACGCCGCGCCACCGGCTCGAGGATGCCGCGTGCTTCGCGACGGCTGCAGAGCCCGCCCTCGGCTTCGCGGACGGGGCGATCGTCGCGGCATGGAAGAGCTCGCAGGAGACGACGCACGCCGACCTGTGCGGCGCCGATCCCGTTGTCGAAGGTATCACCCGCGTGCTCAAGAGTTCCATGGAGTGGAACGGAACGGCGACCGACCTCCTTGCGCAGGCCCGCGACACCGAATTGGGAAATGGGGGCATACCGCTCTCGAAGGACTTCCCCCGAACCGCAAGTGGGCTGGGCGACGCGCTGAAGCGCAAGACGAAGATCCTCGAGCAGGCCGGCTACGTGGTCGAAAAGGAGCGAGGCCGCGACAAGCGTCGAATCACGATCACGCGGCAAGTGGATCTCGTCGTCGCCGCAGCCAACGGTCGACAGAGCCCGGTCATCAAGGTCAGCCGGCCGCAACGGCCGCCCTCCGACGACGCAGCAGCCGTGCCGAGCGCGCCCGCCGAGGGGGGTGGCAAGGTCTGACCGTGGATGCCCACGGATGCCCCTATGGCCCCCGGAAATCTGACTTGGTCTAGACGCCACAACGCGACACCGGAGGACACGGCTTGAGATTGCCCCGCTCCTGCCTGACCCTGCCCCACCATCAAAGGAAGAGGGCCCGCCGACTCGACCAGAGCCGGCGGGCCCCTTTGAACAACTACGATGCGCGAACCTGCGCTGATGCTTCCACCCGCATGCGTCTACGGATGGTTGCCCCCCCCTTCACCCGCGACCCCCGTGACTCCCCTCCTCGGCGTCTTCGTAAGCGCGGCGCCGCTACTCGGCCGGCTTCGTCTGCACAGGAGCATCGGCAGCACCCCGAAGGCGCGTGCGAACGAGCGCTGCGCCCTCGTGGACGCTCCCGCCAGCCGAGATGAGGCGATCCGCCTCGGCGAACGCGGCGCGGGTTCGCTCGCACTCGCCGGCATCCAACGCACCCGCTGTCTCACGAAGGAGCTGCAGCAGCGCAATATCCCCTCGATACTGCGGCCCGATGCCCCCGATGGAGTAACCGATCACAGACACGATCGCTGTCCAACCAGTCGCGAGAAACGCGAAGCCAACCTGCTTACGGCGAGGAAGGTCTCGCAGCATGACTGCGCCAACGGCGATCGCAAGGAACAGTAGGAGAAGGAGTGCAATGGCCATTAGTAGACAAGGTACGGCAGATAGCTGCCTTCAAGACAGCATGCGTCGAGGATATCCATGACCCAATCTCCGCAGTTGTTGCATATCTCGTGATACTGCTGGCAAACTCCGCCTGCCATCGCCAGATCCTTGACGCACCGCTGAATCTGCTCGATGGTCGCGTCTTCGCAATTGATTACAGCGCCGCCGACGGTCATTGAGCCCGTGCTCCTCTTCCTCGCTTCCCAGCACTTCCGAGACCGTCCATCGTTGAGGCTCTCAACTGGATTTCCGCCGAAGCCCTGTGTCCAATCTCCGATCTGGAGGTAGGCATGGCAGAACGGCGCCAGGTACCAGGGCCAGTTCCAGTACGGACCGTCCTTTGGTCTCGCGCAGTAGAACACCCCTGTGCCGGATGGCGTCGGTGCGGGGGGCTGCGCGCCCGGACCTGCCGATACAAGGAGCATTGGCATGCCCCACTCCGCCACCCCGCCTCTCCGCTGCATCATTGCCTGCACCACAGAAGACCAGTCACCGACCGTGCTCGAACTCGCGAGAGCCGCGTCGCCCACGAGCAACGCCACGTCGCCCACGGTCACCAGTCCATCTCCATCTAGATCGCCGTCATAAGACGCGAGCGACCCAACGCGTCCCAGGGAGAGGGGAACGTCAAGGGCGTCTACTACGCCATCTCGAGTTCCATCGCCGCGATCCGCCCACACGTCGGTCAGCGACCCATGTCCCTCCGCAACCAGCAGTAGCCGCGCGGTGTCTAGACGAAACACCTCGACACGAGGGTAGCTGTCGCCGTCAGACACATCCAAAGTCGAGCAAACACGGAGGCACGGCGGCCCGCCGAAGACGTCGCCGGGCAGGAGGCCCAACGCCTCGCCGAAACGCACTGCGCCCGGCATCGCCGACTGTATGCAGAACGTGGCTTGCGATGCATGCAGACTTCCAACTGCCGAAGCCGCACCGCCGAAGACCCAGACTCGTCCTGAACCCGAAAAGGGGGTTCCGATCACGAGATCGAGACACCCATCGCCGTCGAGATCGGCAGGTGGAAGCACCCGAATCTCGGTGGTCGCCGAAGCGGGGAGGCCGTGAACGACCAGTTCAGAACCGTCTGATCGAGTCAAGACAAACAACGGACTTCCACCATCCGTCGCAGCCGTTATCGAATCGGGAATGCCATTACCATCGACATCGATACTCAGCATTTGGGCATGGATCGAGCCAGTAAAGCAGGAAGCGAAAGCCAAACCGACGAGTTCGCTTGCCCTTTCGCCTCCGAGCCCAATCCGCTCCATGAAGCTCGCCATCATGCCGTCTCCCTCTTCGATCGGTTCCCGTCCCCTGCGCGGAGCACTACGCTCGGCAGCGGGCACGCGGCGAATCTACCGCCCGCCCCCCCGTTGTCAATGGGCAAGAGCTCGTTATCTGTGATTTTTTGCCAGCACAGCGCACGGATATTTGGCTGCGCGTGTCGGTGGTCCACCCGGTTTCTGCCGCGCCTCGGTGGGCTTGCGAGGCCAGGTTCGGCTGCACCGCTGCGGCGGCTCCCTCTGGTGCGCGGAACGCCTGAGCGAGCGAGAGGTGCAGACCCGAGGCGAAGCCTCAGCCCGACGCCGGTCGCGAGCGGTCAGATCTAGAGCGGTCAGGCGCCGCCGATGATCTCGCGGCAGAGCACCGTTGCGAACGCGCCCTTCGGCAGGTCGAACGCGATGCGGATGTAGCCGCCGTGCTCGTCGACGCCTGCGTCGACCGACCAGTCTCGCATGGTGATGCGCAGCGGGCGGCGCGCGCCGTCGCCTTCGAGGGCGGGCGGCGCAAAGAGCGACTCGTCGGCGCCGAACATGGCGAGCGCGGCGCGCTCATGCTCGAGCGGCTTGCCTTGCGCCTCGACCATCTTCGGGCCGTGGATCGGCCCGGCGGGCGAGAGGTCGAGCGCGGTGCAGCGCGCGCGGAGTTCGGCGAGTTCGGCGTCGCTTGCGTCGAGCGCGACGGGAAACATCGACGACTTTCCCGCAAGCACCGCGACATCGCCCGCGAGCACCGTGTCGAAGGTTCCGTCGGCGACGCGCGCACCGAGCGTCGCGTTGTAGACCGCGCCCTGCAGCGCGCTCATCCAGAACGACTTCACATGCGGCGGAATCGCGCGCACGGCGCCAGCGTGGTCGCGGCCGCGCGCGAGCGCCCGCAGCGCGATGCGCTCGGCCTGGTCGTTGCGGCCCCAGCGCTCGGCCGCGCCTTCGTGGTCACCCGCCTCGTATCGCTCGCGCGCCTCGAGCTGGTGCGGCGGGAACGGCGAGCCGCGCGCCCCGAGCAGTTCGTCGAGCGCGGCCTTCCACTCGCCGCGCGCATGGTGGAGGCCGAGGATG